>DATJNI010000020.1:0-50324 GCA_035508275.1 Candidatus Sulfotelmatobacter sp. | reverse complement strand
TAAATAAAAAAGAGTGGAGGCAGTTGGAGAGTAGAGCCAAAACTAGACCAAGACATAACGTCGCACAATATATCTTTTGCGACTCTATATATGCTTAACGCGGGTATAATCTAATACCCCTATTGCAGGGGACTATCACTGTCTTAGCGCCTTATTACTAACGTTTATGTTTGCTAGGACCCTGCACAGTACTGCCTAAGCTCTATGATACATATACGCCCTATATAAGCACCAAACTAGCCTAGCGTTTGTAATGTGAGATATAACACAATTTGACTTTTCCACAGTTCTATCGTGAAAATAGCTTCGTGTCGTAAAATTTTAAATCTTTTAACCTCCCCTCCCTTTCCTGTGTTTTTTCTAAAATTTGACAATTCGATAATAAACATTAGCAATATATATTTATAGAAAGACTATAAAAAACTGCTAAATGAACAAAACCCGAACTTAAGGCAGGGAGATGGGGTACTTACATGTAATATGCACGCCCATCTACCCTAACGTCTATGTACTTAGCCGGTGTTATGTTCTGAGACTTGAGTTGGTTAATAGTAGCTATTAAAGTCCCTGCCTGCTGTCTTGGATCGTACTCAGCCAGATTAAACTTGGCAAAGTAAGGTCGGCCTGCCATATATACGTCTAGCTCCTGTGAGACTGGCGGTAAAGTGAAAGAACTTACAACTATACTCTTAGCCTTTAACTGCGCTAAGACCACCTCCATAAAGGTTATGTCTGAAGATGGCAACACCTGCTGACCACTCTTGAACGTTAGGCCGCTCTGATCATTTACTACGGTGTTATTGACACTGTTAGATGGCAGTTTCTGAGTACTACTAGCTTCAGCGATAGCACGACCATTAATATCCAAAAGAAAGTACTGGCTGGAATTTGTTTTTACTATAAAACTTGGTAACGCAGGCTCGATGTACACGTTAGGCGTCGATTGAAAGAAAGGAATACTAACCGTTATGCTCTCTAGGCCTGGGTATTCGCTCTTTAGTTTATTCTCAATATTAACTGCATTTACCGTTACTTTATTAGAATTCCAAAATGAACCGAATAGTTTCTGAGCACTTTGTTGGTATTCAGATGTACCCGTTATTGCTAGGGTTGGTTGATTACTTGGGTAAACAGCTACTATTTTGGGAGTATCACTGATATGGATGATTTTATAGACTAAGACGAGTGCAATAACTATGGCAAGAAGAATAGCCGCTTTAGTACCCATGCCCGCCTTATTTTTTGGCTTTTTGCTTGTCTTATTCTCATTTCGCCCAACATTAAAGGTTTCACCCTTTCTCCTTGAACTGTATCTGTAGGACGACGCAGATGCAGCATCCCTAGCCCCTGCCCCTCTCGATGTTTTCTCAGTAGTTTTTCTTTTTCTTAACCTTGGACGCATTAACTACCTTTTTTCTCTCCTAGCTCAATTACTAGATCGGCTATAGTGTTTGCCGCATCACTAATGGCAAATTTGGATATATTTTTCTCGAGTGAGCTAATCTTGACCGGATGATCCAACAGATCGGAAACCTCTTTAGCGAGAATTAATGGATTATCATAGAGTCGGTCTTCGTCTACCACTAAGCAGGCACCCTGCGCCTCAAGATACTGGGCGTTCTTTACCTGATGACCACCAGCTAGAAACTTACTAGGCACGATTATGGTGGCTTTGCCCTGAATCGCAAACTCTGCCAAATTAGTAGCGCCCGCCCTGGAAACAATAATATCCGCAGCTCCGCTATACTTACAAAATTGTTCATGATCAATATAGCCGAACGATTTAATTCTTCCCCGTAAGTCACTATTTATTTGCTGATCGTATACTTTTTCTACTTCCGCAAGGTTATCGTTGCCGGTCACCTGATATATATAAAGATCTGAATATTTGTCCAACAAATGCTCGGCAATAAAACCGACAGCCTCATTAAGTCGCTGTGAGCCTAGGCCGCCCCCAGTAACAAATAGTATTTTGGCATTTTCTTTAGCGTTAATATCTTTTCTATAGCTACGCTTTAACTTATCGTCAACTTTTTTAATCGAGGTGCTAAGAGGTATACCAGTAGTAAATGTTTTATCTTGAGGGTACGGATATATGTCCTTAGGAAGAGCTACGGCGTGAAATGAGGCCCCTCTGGCTATTATCCTATTTGCTAGGCTTGGTATCGGGTCGGAATCATGAGTAATGTAGTTTACGCCGTTTAGTTTGGCACCAAAAGCCACGGGGACGCTTACATAGCCTCCTCTAGTAAACAGAACGTCTGGCTTAATCTCTTTGACAATCTTGTAGCTCTGGTAGGTCCCAATAATTACGTTAAAAAAGTCTTTAATGTTTTTATATAGGATAGGTAGATCCAAAAGCTGCCTAATCCCCTCCCCATGAAACCTTCTAAACTTCCCTGCCCTGACGAAGTAAACTTTGTCTATCGAGCCATGTTCTTTAGGTATATCTCCAAAAGGGTCACCAAGCTGACCAATATATATTACTTCTGTCCCTGGGGAGCGCTTTTTAAGTTCGTCAGCAACAGCCAATATTGGCGTTACATGGCCCCCTGAACCACCACCGGAAAGTATTACTTTCAATAATTGGCCCTCCTCAATGTATTTGATCTAAAATCTCGCGGCTTGTCATCTTCTATCTTAACGTCTCTACCTGGCTGAAAGGAAGTATACTGCGATACCTGGAATACCAGACCCAGCGCCGCCGTAGTAAAGACTACCGATGTACCTCCGTAGCTAATAAACGGCAAGGTAATCCCCTTTAGCGGGAAAATTCCTATCATGGCCCCCACATTGACCAGCGTCTGAATGCTTATCCACGTTAACACCCCAATTACAATTAGTTTACTGAAGTCATCACTTGTTCGTTCTGCTATATTCTTCATTCTGGTAAAAAGCGCCATATATACCGCAAGTAAGAGGACTGAGCCAATAAAGCCGAACTTTTCAGCATATATAGCAAAGATTGAGTCGTTAGCTGCCTCAGGCAGGTATCCGTACGCCTGCACGCTGCTGCCCAAGCCCAAACCATCAACTCCTCCACTACCTACAGCAATTAGGGCCTGACAGGCTTGGTAACTACTGCCCTGGCAGTTAGACTGCGGGTGCAAATATGTTTCTAGTCTAGCCCGCCTATATGGCGATATAGATATTGCTAGGATTGCTCCAATTAGAACAATGCCAAGTATCATAAACATTCGTTTTAGCGGCACACCGGCAACGTAAGCCATTGTTCCGACCATGGCCACAATAACTCCGGCAGAGCCGAGGTCACTTTGTATAAAAGCAACCACTATGCCCATGCCCAGTATTATGTACAGGAGAGGCTTAATGGTCGCGTTAAAGTCCTTTATCTGCCCTGCCCTAATTCTGGTAGCCAGGAAACCAGCCAGCCAGATTAACCCAGCAAACTTAACAAGCTCAACCGATTGAAATGAAAATGTACCTAGCCTGACCCATCTATGAGCTGGGTAAGAAGGATTAACTGGCAAAGCAAGCGCCAGAGCAGTTGCTAGGCCTGCTACAATTAACAGTGGTTTGTACGCCTTTTTCCAATACTGAAGTGGCACCCTATAGGCAATATAGAAAGCAACTAAGCTAAGGGCGATGGCAATAATTTGTTTGAAGACGTAGTAGTCATTTGAAACGTTATACGTTTCGGCTAGAGCGGGGCTAATCGCATATATTACTACCAGGCCGATGGTAAGCAGCACAGCACACCATATTAACAGCCAATGGTCTGGCTTATGTTTCCGGCCAAGCTCCAGTTTGAAATCTCGGCTTGGAGACCTTCGTCCGCCGCTTAAGTAGCCCGGTCGCATAAGGCTACCTCAGCCTACTTAATAGAAAGACGATGAGAGCCAGCACACTTGCAACTTGGCCTAGTATCCAAAAGCGCATTGTAACTTTTGTTTCTGGCCAGCCAATAGCCTCAAAGTGGTGGTGGATCGGTGAAGACCTAAACACCTTTTTGCCATGTCTAAGTTTTCTGGATGTTCGGTTAATAATAACTGAGCCGGTCTCTACCACATAAACTGCTCCCAGTATCGGCAATAGATAGACCGTGTTTGTTTGCCAAGCAATTATGCCAAGAGCGGTCCCCAACGCAAAGGCCCCAACGTCTCCCATAAAAAACCGGGCCGGGAATATGTTAAACCATGTGTAGCTAAGTAAGGCACCAACTACCGTAAGGCAAAAACCAGCTAGTGCAAACTTATGTTCTATTAAGGCAATCACTGCATAAGCGGTAAATGAGGACGTGAGCAACCCGCCCGCTAAACCGTCAAGACCGTCAGTAATATTAACGGAGATGGCCGTAGCTAGCACTACCAACCAAAACAGAGGGATTACGAGTAGTCCGAGGGTCCAGTGGCCTACCCATGGCACATATATAGAATGCACCCCCAGTTTGTCATAAAACCACCACCCGCCTATCAATACCACAAGGCTATATAAAGCAAACTTTAGTTTGGCGCTCATGCCAGCAACACCCTTGTTGCTACCCCTGATGTTCATAGCATCATCAACAAGACCAATAATGCCTGCACCAACCAGTCCAGCCAGTGGTAACCAGGTCTGGCCCCTGCTAAGGTTATCAATCAGGGTAACTAGAGCAATAGCAATAACGAATATTAGACCAGCCATTGTCGGGATATTGCGTTTATGTTTTTCGGCATGCAGCTTCTTGTATACAGCTGCAGACCCGCCTGCCCAGGCTTCGGTCCTTTGCCTCTTCCACCACTGATGTTTATATGCAACGTTGGTGTAAACGGGCGTTATCAACATACTTAGAGCAAAACCTGCGAACCCTAGAATTAGAATGTGGATGAGTCGGTGTGTACTAACAATAATATGCAGGCTGTAATTCATAAATTTTCTTTATAAAATTTTTGTTTTATTATATCACTTTCAACTTCTTATTTTAGCAGAAATTAGGTGTTAATCTCAAGACTTTGGTGTGACGAATGAATTGTTAATGAGCATATGAGCTATGTCACTAAAGACAGGCTGCCCGCCGTAAGAGCCGGCATAGCCCGGAACGTTGGGCTGGATGTTATATACAACTATTACGTACTGGGGCTGGTTACCACCAACAAACCCTACATAGGTACCGTTAAACTTGTTGGCATAGTAGCCTCCCCCAGGCTGAGCTATTTGGGCTGTCCCCGTTTTACCGCCGACAATGTAGCTAGATGGAAAAGTTAGGTATGAGAAGCCAGACAATTCGTGTTGCTGAACTACGTATTCCATTAAAGGAATCATTTCCTGGCTGACTTTCGGTGAAACCACGTTGGCATTAACTACTTTTGGATTATTAGCAACTGTCTGGCCGTCAGCCTTTATATATGAGCTGACTAGAGTTGGCTTATAATAAATACCCCCGTTAAGTACGGCTGAATCGGCAGCCGCCATCTGTAGAGGTGTCAGCTGAATGGCCTGCCCAAACGACATGTTGGCATAAGTTAGATCGATACCATTACCATTGTCCTGCGGCGGAGTAACAGACGGCACAGCTTCGTAGCCCTGCTCAATGCCAGTCGGCCTGCCTAGCATGTAATGTTTTGTTAAGTAATCGTACCAAGCATCACGACCCTTAGCATCAATTTGGCCACCGCCCATCTGCATTAGCATCCAGGTTGCGCCGGTATTAAGAGATAGGTTTAGTATGCTGCCTATACTCTGCACTCTCGGGCCCCCGTCTTGTTCAATATCGGTAATATTAAAGCCGTCTACTACCCAGTGGGCGGGATCATAGAATGTGGTATTAGGCTGAATAACACCCTGGTTTAAGGCCGCTGCAGTAGTCATGATTTTCATAGTCGAACCCGGTTCAATAGCGTTAGTAACAGCTGCGTTTTCAAATAGGCTGGGATTAGTGACTTGCTGATAGTTGCTTGGATCGTAGGTAGGATAGTTGGCCATTGCGTCTACCTGCCCTGTGTTGGGATCCATTATTACAGCGCTCAGACCTTGAGACTGAGTACTTTGGTAATCTTTCTTCAGAATTTGCTCTAGCTGTTCTTGCATCGATAAATTAAGAGTCAAAACTACATTCTCGCCGTTAACTGGCGCTTTCTCAACATTCCCCTTACTAGCAGCTAAAGGAATGCCATTGGCGTCGGTGATAGCCTTAAGTTCGCCGTTCTTACCGGCTAATTGACTATTCAGAGCCTGTTCTATACCGTAATTCCCTTGCCCGGATGTATTAACAAACCCTAGAACCTGTGAAGCTAAGCTACCATCAGGATAAACCCTATAATCTTGTCCTTGAGTTGCTAGACCAGGGTCCTTTAAAGCCAGTATTTTGGAACTTTGGCTTGACGTTATTTTGTTAGCCAGAACAACGTATTGCGTATTGGGAGTCTTCATTAGGCTCTCATAACTAGCGACATTTCCCCCAATAACCTTTTGCACTTGGGTAGCAGCCTGGGCCGGGTTTTTAATGAGAGGTGGATCTGCAAATAGAGTATATAGTTCTTGATTGAGCACAATTGGAACGATACCACTACCTTCGTGCGCCTCAATTAGGCCACGAGTAGCTGGTATTTCATATTGCTTCAACTGGTCTTTAAGTGCAGCGGCCTTGTAGTGGCTATACTTGATAACTTGGACGTCGAATAGTTGGAGAGAGAAAATTACCAGAACTACAAACAGCCCAGCATACCAGATGCGGATTCTCTTTACTGAGCCGGATGGCAGGTTTTTGTTTGGCAAAGCCATTATAAGTATTATATATCTTCACTGTCATATTTCTAAGGGGTTAGTAAAGATTAGTTTGTAGCGACAGCTGAGGCTGTAACAGGCGTCAGGGCTTTAGCAACTGGACTATTTTGCACCCTGTCTAGAGACTGAAGTCTCGCCGAATCGACCTCCAGGTTCTGGTGCTCGCTTATTAGAGCGGCCTGAGTTTGCTGCAAGTTGTTGATCTGGTAACCATAGGCATTGGTCTTAGTGACCTGCGTTAGATATAGCAGACCCAATAAGCAAGCTAGGATTATCAGTATGATGGTATTAGAAATAGGACCAAGCGTTCGGTCTTTAGTTCTAAAACTGACTGAGTTTTGGCTTCGCGCTGAGAACCGAGAACGATTCAGTGCGAGCGAACTTGAGTAAGTCATTTTTACCTTTCTTTTTGTTTTTGTCCGGCTCCGTCAAAAATGGCAGAGCCGGTTTTTGCTTATCAGACTACTCGTACAGTAATCTTGTAAGCTCGGGAGCTACTTTTTACCCTAATAGGCATTTTAGTTCCCTTTCTTGTTTATTTTCACTGCGGCTCGTAGTTTTGCACTTCGAGCTCGCGGATTATGGGCGATTTCTTGTGAGGAGGCACTAATCGGATGTTTAGTGAGAAGCTCTATGTCAGATTCGTATCCTGAATTGCTATGCTCGCTGAACACTTGTTTGACGATACGGTCTTCCAAAGATTGGAAGCTTATGACGACAATCCTTCCACCGGGCTTTAGTAGCTGCAGCCAAATCGGCAGACTTTCTTCAAGCTGAACTAGCTCTTCGTTAACAGCTATTCTTATGGCTTGGAAAGTCCTTGTAGCCGGGTGCACTCTACTGTTACCGGCCCAGGCTTTTGCGGCCAATTGGGCTAGCTCACTGGTAGTGCTAAGTGGTCGCGACTCAACGATCAACCGAGCAATCCTTCTGGCTTTCGGCTCTTCGCCGTATTCAAATAGAAGGTTGCTCAGATCTTTTTCCGAATAAGCATTAACTACTTTTTCGGCCGTAAGATCCTGGCTTTGGTCCATCCGCATATCCAGTGGACCGTTGTTGGCTATTGAGAATCCGCGATTCCCCTCGTTAAGGTGCGGTGACGATACGCCTAGGTCTGCCAAAATAAGATCAAATTGCCGTTCGGCACTAAGGAGATCTTGGCTGGCGCCTAAGAAATCCTGTTGCCTTATTTCAACACTGCCCTTTGGGAACATATCATGCAGTGCTTGTACTGCATTTTTGTCCCTATCTATTAGGACTGAGTTTATGAGGCTTCCAGTGATATCCAGTATTGCTTTAGAGTGTCCGCCGTATCCAGCCGTTAAATCTAGTAAACTTTCACCAGATTGCGGAACCAGATAGCCTAGAACTTCGTCTAGCAGTACAGGATCATGCTGTTTGTTTGTATTTTGGTTTTTGTTTTGGTGCATCTTGTCTTGTTTTTGTTTTTGCAAGGTCACCTAATCAGCAGTCAACTTTTTGTTTTTATTGAAAATTTTTGTTTTTGTGTTTGATGCAGCAAATTGTAAATTACGATCTGCCATATCAAGATTGAGAGACTTATGTGTGAGGTGGAGTTTTGGGAGGTGTTTTTGAAAAGAACGAAGCGCTTTTTTAAAGTGGTTACTTACTGTCCACTTGTTGACTGCCGAATAGCTAATCTCGAGGTAGCTAATCGGCACTTAAATTGTTAAGGTACTCTATTCTGGCTAAGTTACAGCGCCTGGTGCCATAATTCGCCAATAGCTTCCTACTCCAACGGCAACGATATCCCTTTCTATCCCTGCGTAATCCAACAGGTGTTGGTCTACCGTTATACGCCCCTGCTTCCCATCGAGCGACTGTTCGATCTTGCCCATCCTAAACTGCACGTTAAGATCAGCAACACGCTCATCCAGGATATCTCCAGCCAATCTAGGTTCAACCAGATTGTCCCAGACATCCTTTGGGTACAGGTGTAGGTATTTCCCAAATCCACGAGTTACGACTGCTCCACTAGCAAATTTATGACGAAGCTCAGGGGGTATGGTTAACCTCCTCTTGTCGTCCAACTTGCGTTCAAAGTAGTCTACCGTGGCCATTGGTATCCTTTAAGCTACTAGTGGTTTTTTATTTTTGAATGAAACGCTATTTGGCCGTTCCATTTCTACCCACTGCCATGAGTGTACTACCCACTAACACCCACTGCAAGTCAAATACACTGCGAATGGTGGTCAATCTGACACCACTTATCCACAGAAATTAAGAAGTTACGCCACAAAACTCAACATGTGGTGTTTTGTCCACAGCTTGCAGCGCTATTTAAAATGTTACGTTCTTTATAAAAAGCCGCGCTTACTTGTGCTCGTGAGCGTGATTTACCTTTTCTACGTGTTGAAGCTGAGCCGACTCAGCAGCGGCTTGGTGTGCCAATACCGCTGACTCATTATTAAACGCATTTGCTCCTACCACTAGTGCGGCAGTAACGGCAATCGCGCCTAGTCCCTTTTTAAATCTGCCCGCCCATGGGTAACCTTCACCCGCACTGTTCCTAACAGTTGCAACCGACTGCCTATTAACAGCTTCCTCAAAAGCCTGTACTGCGCCGGAAAAGTCGCCTGGCTCGAGCTCAAAGTCTTTTGATCGTATATAACTTTTTGCTGGATTCATGTCTATATCCTATCATAATGCTTAAGTTTTGTCAATTTACCCTTCCCGACCTACTCGGGGTTCTTTGTGTTTCGCTGTAGCTAATAAAGTGAGGGGCTACATCGTCTCGGTCTTTTACAAGATTGCTACTGTTGTAATTCTCCTCTACTTGATTCTCGCTTGAAACTACCGCCCTGGCCGGGGTAAGTACTTGTGTTTTTACATGGTTGTTTATTTCAATCATGCCAACAGTTGTTGCTACAGACATCAACAGAACGCCGAGCTGCGTTGACAACTGAGACATCTTTTCTAGCGTAGTTTTTTCTATTTTTGTTTTATTTGACATTAAATATATAATAGCAAATATTACCGTGTTTGTCAATTTGGTTATTTAAATACTATCCGTTACTAGGTCGGCGTTTTTTGTATTCTAGCCTTCTACGCATTTTGTCTAGACGAACAATGTTGTCTTCATAGGGCTTTAATAAGGACGAGTATTGCCAGTTCGGAGCTATGATTTTTTTGAGCTTATTAGATCCCGTCAAGAACTCTATTAGGCTATAGAAATCCCCGTCGCCGCTAACTATTACTGCACCGTCGTAATTAGGCATCTCTTTAAGAGCATATAGAACAAGTTCAACGTCGACGTTGCCTTTTACTTGGGCCTTCTCCTTCTCCTGAGTGCCGTCCTGTTTTTTATCACTAGAGTGTGAAATATCCAGAGTAGGCTTTAGTACAACTAAATAGCCTAACTCGTGCATGTATTCGTAGAGTTGCTCATTGCCACTCATGTAGCCAATAAAGGTAAAGGCCTTAGTAACGCCGTAATCCGTCTCAAGCATTTTTCTAAATTTTCGCCAATCCAACTTCCAGCCCATGCGCTGAGTGCCAAGGTTTAAATTTTGGCTGTCAATAAAAGCAAAGTTGGACTCTTTCTTTTTAGGTGCGTTACTTGATAATTGTTCGTTCTGGTTGTTCTTTATAGTCATAAGTTAAGTTCTATCTATGTGCTAAATCCCTAGCTCCTTCCGCCATTCCCCATGCCACTGCAGCTTCCACTGCCAAAACGCCTGCAGCAGGGATTAAGATTGAGGCAGCCAAAAGAACCACTCCAACCTCTTTGCTCATTTCGCTTACTCGGTTGGCGCTTCTCTCGATCCAGTTGCCTGCTCTTTCGTTCATAATTAAGGACTATTCCTTTAAGCAAATACTACCCTTATAGGGGATATTGTCAAGCTAGTTTTCCAATTTAGAGTCTATGTCGGAGAGCTTCACTCTACTCTGCGAGGTATCATCACGACTTCTAAGTGTCACTGTGTCGTCCCCTAGGGTCTGAAAGTCTACAGTGACGCAGAATGGTGTACCTATCTCGTCTTGTCTTCTGTATCGTTTACCAATATTGCCATTGTCGTCCCAAACTACAAAGTGATGCTTATCTTTGAGACTTTTAAATACTTGCTTGGCTTTATCTACTAACTCAGGCTTGTTTTTAAGAAGCGGGAAAACGGCAAGTTTTACTGGTGCTAGCTCCATTGGCAACTTCAGGAACACCCTCTCTTCATTATTAATGTTGTCTTTAGTATAGGCCCCAGAGATGACAGCCATTACGTTTCTGTCTAGTCCATAGGTCGGCTCAATTACGTGAGGGATAAAGGCCTCGGAGCCATCCTTCGGTCGATACTCCAGGTTCTTACCAGACGCTTTTTGGTGGTTAGTGAGATCAAAATCTGTTCTGTAGGCTAGCCCCCCAATCTCATCAAAACCTAGCGACGGAAAGTCATAAAGAAAATCAATCGTTCGTTTTGAGTAGTGCGCCCTATCGTCTTCTGGGACTTCTAGCTCTTTTATTTTGCCACTACTAAGTCCAAGGGCATCAAACCACTTGTGGGAAAAGTCGCGCCAGCTTTCAAAGTTTTGCTCCCAGGTTTCTGGTCGAATAAAATACTCCAGCTCCATAATCTCAAACTCACGACTCCTAAAAACAAAGTCTCTTGGGCTTATTTCGTTTCTGAAGGTTCTACCAATTTGCGCTAAGCCAAATGGAATATCCGGGTAGATGCTATCTAGGACATTTTTGAAATTAACAAACATCCCCTGTGCTGTTTCTCCCCTAAGGTACGTAGCTGAACTTTCATCCTGAACCGGCCCAACCTGAGTCTTAAATAGAAGGTTAAATTCCCTGGGCTCTCCGAAGGTGTGCTCTTTGCCGCAATTGGGACATTTGTTTAAGTCTATTTTGTCAGCCCTAAAACGAGAATGGCAGTTGGAACACTCTACTAGAGGATCGCTGAAAGTATCGACGTGACCGCTTGCCTGCCAGACCTTTTGATTCATAAGGATAGCGCTATCAATACCGTACATATCGTCTCGCTCTTCAACAAACTTCTTCCACCAAAGATTTGAGATATTCCTCTTTAGTTGCGCGCCTAGTGGGCCGTAATCCCACGTGCCAGCTAATCCGCCGTATATTTCGCTGCCCTGAAAAATAAAACCACGTCGCTTACAGAGACTAACAATGTCCTCAAGTTTTACTTCGCTTTTCATGTTCACTTAATTATATGTAGCACTTAGGCTTTTGTCACGAAATACGTAAGAGTTAGAGATAGATATTATTTATACTTCTTAGCAGAGGTTTTAATTTATCTAAGTAGGTAGCGAGATTTTCTATCTTAGAAATCTCGCTTGGGTCGTGGCCACTATATAAGAGTCTGAGCAGTTTTATATCGCTTGAACTGTATCTACCCTTGGCGGCTTGGGTGAAGCACATGTCTTCGCTTGAGAAGTTATACTTTAGTGAATCCTGCAGCTTTTCCCCGTTAGAGTCCTCATAGAGATTCGGCTTATTCCCGGCAAGTCTTACTATCTGAGCCGGCAGCCAACACTGCACAAGATCAACATTAACATCGTCATCATTTAAAGCCCTGAGGGTTTTCTCAAGCAATTCAAAGTACTCACTGCCCGGCTGGTCCTCGGTATTGGTATTAATCACTTTTAGAGCTTCGTAGCCCGTTTCAACCCTTTTTATATCCTTAGTAATATTCGGATAATGTTCTTTTAGGCGACTCGAGATCATAGTGCCTATCTCGCCCCTGCCCTCAATGAAGGTAATGTCGTTGACGCTGAAGAGCTCAATACCGCCAGCTAGTTTTGATTTAACTTTCCTTGAGCCTTTAACCATCAATGTCAATTTGCCCTGATCCGGCGTAATAGCTCTGACTATCCTATCAGCTTCTCCGTAATCAGTTCGGCTCAGTATTATTGCTCTAGCGGTGTGCTTTTTCACTAGGACGACCTATCAACCCTTTAATCTCGCCTAGAAGTCGCTTTAAGTCTGTGTCGGTTTTACATAGATATTTGCTAATCTTGATTTCATTTTTTAGAATCTGCCAACTGTCGCTAAATTCAGTAGGAGGCACACTTGTATATATAAGGATTGGCACATTACTCCATTCCGCATAAGACCTAAACTCGTACAGAAACTCGATGCCTGAATGTTCTACAAGCTGCAGCTCTAATATAACAAGGTCCGGCTTAATATGGTCTGCTGCATCAAGCGCCGACTGCGCGCTTCTTGCTATACGCGCATTGTATCCTTCACACTTAAGCGTTTTTAAATATATATCGCTCAGCACCTTATCTGGTTCAATTATTAAGATGTCCATCAAACTAACTGCATCTGGTTAAGGGGGTGCAATACGGCTCCAATACCATAAAGATTGTGGTGACGACTTGCTATAAGTTTTAGCCCAATAGAATGCAGAATTGAATCGGCCACGAAGACCCCTGCACCGCTGCCGTACGAAACATTAACAAGAGGCTGCCGTGAACTTTTATAAAGTCTTCTACCCATCTGAAGTGACGTCGATGACAGCTGTTTGGTCTCAGCATACATGCCAGCTACTACCCCGTATCTACTTCGGTGTGTTGCTAACTGTAACTTGGTTTGAACTTTGTCGTGAGCCGGAATCGCCTCTATTAATGAGGTTCCTAGGGAGACTAGCGCGGCGTGAAGAGCCTGCCGATTAGCTATAACAGGACCAAACTTACCGGCTATATTGAGTTCTAAGTCAACGTTATAAAGTTTAGCTAGACTAGACAGGTCGACCGCCGCATCATAAAGCACCGAGGAGACCGACACTGACTCTATATTAAATGTCTTATCTTCGAGAGCCAACCTAATACCAAGGATATAGTTGTCTATGAGCTTAAGTGCCGACTCGGTACTAGCTTTAATAACCTGCTGTCCACTAGTATCGTCATTGATCATACTGAGCTCGTTGGCCCGTGCTATTCGAATAAGAGGCATTTTCAGTTCTTCAGCAATATTAACTAAAAGCTGCTGTGAAAGAATGGCTGTTTCTTTTTCTTGGCGCAACCGCCCCATAATATACCCTCTAATTGCACTTAATCTAAGCTAGATTATAGACCAATTTATCTAGGGCGAGAAACTGAAATTCGGCAAAACATAAGTGTTAAAGTCATTCAAATACTGGGTCCCTTGAGTCCAAATTAGCAGTGTATCAGAGAAAAGCGGCAAGACTACCATAGTAGTATTTACCGGGTTGCTACCATTCTGTAATTCACCAACCAGTTTTACGCCAATAGTTTTTGGTACCTTCGGCAGCGCATAGGCACTTGCAGTCAACTGGCCGCTCTGCTCTTGCGTAGAATACTGTTGAAGTGTTTGCGAATATGTCTGGCTTAGCACCTGCACTCGCAAAGCGAACGTTGAATTCTGGTCGGAGATGGAAGGCACATAGCCTGGTTTAAAATAGCCATCCAGTAGAGCGCTTTGGCTGGAGGTGTCATCTACGTAAGCACTCCATGTCTTGGGATACTGAACCACTATTGACCCGTACTGACTGGGACCATAATAGGTTGCTAGAGGGTTTTTTGCTTCCTGGGCATAGCTGTTTGCGTCTATTAATTTTTGTTTATTTATCGCTAGGTTAACGGCTACAGCGATCTTAGCATCGGTGTTATTTTTGTAATCTAACATTTTAGAATAGGAGTAGACTCCGAAAACAACTGCTGCCACGAACAGGACTATGAATATCCCTAGCATAACTGCCGTATTAGCGGCCCCATCCTGGTTATGTTTTACCATATAGGCTATCTTAACCCGAATATCCCTAGGATATCAAGGGGCGACATCTGTATATTAGTCGTATTTGTATAGGTAAAGTCCGTTTTTGGATTTAGCGGGCTTCTTATTTGGTATCTTGAAAGCGAAACTTATCAGCTTAATCGGTTTATAAGAATATTGTATACATTTTTTATCCAACTTTGCCATGTAGCGGCTAAGTAAGAAAGTATAGATTATATCTGTTTCAGGCCAGTCTGCGCGCCAATAGTCACCAAACTTTATGGTGGCATAGGGCCGGTACTTAAAGCATCTAACCTTGGCAATTAAGTAAAGAATGGGGTTCAATTCATATCCAGTCACATATATTTGACGGTTGGCGAACGCCGCCACTACTCTGCCATCACCGCAACCAAGCTCAATAGCTCGTTGATTTGGCTTAATCTCAGCCAGTTCTAGCATGGTTTCTATCTGTTTCTTTAGCGTCGGTAAATATGGAGCTCCGAAAAATAGGACACCGCAAAAGCAAGCTATGATCAGTGCAATTATGACTAGTATCAGCATTGTTATTTGGCTTTATTCTTCACTTTTATCTCTTTTATGGAGTTTCTGGCCGTTTTTAAATAACTTTGCATCTCAGAAATAAGTTTTTGGCCTTTTTCGTATAACTTGATAGCCTGATCAACATCTATATCTTCGTCTTTTAGCTTAACCAGGACTTCGTCTAGATCAGTTTTGATAACTTGGTATTTTCTAGTTTTCGGCGCCATAATATACTCCTTTTAACTATCGACCTTTAGTACCCTGGATAAAGCTTGTCCCTTAGCAAAGCCAGTAACTATTTCCTCACCCAAATCTAGAGATTTAGCATTCTTAACAATTGAACCTCTACTGTCTCTGACTATGGCGTAACCCCTGTTTAAAATGATTCTTGGATTATATGCATCAATAATATCCTCGTTACGTTTAAGCGTCCGAGAGACGTTGGTTATGGTCTCATCTATCAGCGCTTCCAGCTCTTTTGTGCTTTCTTGGCTAAGTTTAGATGCTCTGTTTATCGAAGAAATAGCTGCCTCTCTAATCGCCTCACGTTTGCTAATAATTTCAAACTTTAAACTTTTTTTATCTGGTACTAACAACTCAGCAGCATTGGAAGGCGTAGAAGCTCTTTGATCAGCAGCAAGCTCAGCCAGCGAAATGTCAGTTTCGTGCCCTACGCCAACTAGAGTTGGTATACGGCTGGCGGCCACTACCCTAGTTAGCGCCTCTCCGCTAAAAGCGGCCAGGTCCTCGGGGCTTCCGCCACCCCTAATTATTACCAGCACATCAACAGGATCACTCATTGAGTTAAACAAGTTAATTGCGCCTATTATTTGGCCTTCAGACGGTTCACCCTGTACCTGAACATCAATAAGATCAATGCTAAGCCCTTGCCAGCGACTATTAATTATCTTCTTAAAATCTCCAAAAGCGGCAGACTGCTTTGATGTTATAAGACCAATTCGCTGCGGTGGATATGGTAATAGCCTTTTTCTGGACTGATCAAATAGGCCTTCCTTGGTTAGCTTTAGCTTCAGTAGCTCAGCTGCTTTTTTTATACTGCCCTCTCCGCTTGGAGTTACGCTCATGACGTTTACGCTAAAGCCGTAAAGATTATGCAAGCTAGGTCTGCCCTTAACACTCACGAGCATCCCATCCTCCAACGGAGTTTTCAAGCTAAAAACACTGGCGAAGAATCTAAGTGAAGAATATTCGTCTTTTAAATCAAAATATACCCAACGGTTCTTGCTAACCCGAAAGTTAGCCAGTTCTCCAGTAATATTAACTATTGGATAAGCATACTCAAGTGTTTGGTTAACAAGACCAATAAACTCGCTGACACTAAGTTCAATATCTTCCATGACGAATCCTAACCTTTAACCGGTTCCTGCCCACTTTTTAGCGCTCGGTGGTAAAGCCAGTAGCCCGGAGGAACTTGGATTAGAGTGTTTAGCACTCTATAGGTAATGGTAACTGGAAGGCTGACAGCTGCCGGGACACCCATACTGGCAAGAGCTCCGGTCATCAGTGCTTCGTATACACCCACCCCTCCTGGCAAAACAGATATGGCTCCAGCAAAATTGGCTATTCCGTAAGCAAGTATTACTGCGCCGATATTAATGAGCTTACCGAAGGCAATATATACCACGTAGATTGCTGCTATCTCAGTTGCGTCGGCAAGTAACGCATAAAGGAACGGTACCCGAAGTTGGTTTAGGGAGTGCTTAATCTCTTGGTAGTTATCGTGGAAGTCATTAAACAGCTGCCTAGTACCTTCTATGTTAATGGTTTCGGGAGAACTAGGCAGTATTTTGCGAATAATCCAGTTCAGAAATCTAGAAACACCCGTAAAAAAGCCATTGATACGTTCTTTGCTACCCACTAAATAAACAAAGAATAGCGTTCCTAGAATTAGCAATGTGGTTAAAGAGCTAGCGATTAGAATAACTAGGTTATTAACTCTGCCCATGATAGCCAGAGCAAACACCCCAAAGACAAGCAGAACCTCATAGCTCAAGAAGTACAGCATTATCTTCATAATATGGATTAGAGTAGCTTTGCCGTAAGCAATATCCTTTTTCTTGCCAAGCCTGAGGGTAAAGTACGACATACCAGTTACGCCGCCACTTGGGAATACATGGTTAATAAAATTCAACTCCAGTGACGCCCTATACAAGAACTTATATGACAGTTTGTTGCCAACTATTTTAAAAAGTCTTTGATACAGCCTAGCCTGCGCATGATAGTTAAGCGCCTCAATGGGAATCATCAGCAGAAGTATGTAAACATCTACCTTCTTAAGCTCTGAGTAGGTATCTTTAATCTGAGGCCACAAAGCGATAACTAGAATAACTATCGCCGCTAAAGTAATTACGTTTACTATTAGCTTCCAGCGACGTCTGATCCAGTGCTTTTCGCTCATATCCGCATATTATATCAACCATAAGGAGACTACCTAAAAAGTTTTTAAATAAATTTAATATTTGTAACTGCTTTTTTAGGTTAAACTTAAAAAATGCAAAGTTTACTTGTGCTCGGACGCCAGCCAGAACTTGGTCTGGCTGAACTTGAAAGTCTTTATGGTTCAGACAAAGTGCAACTTGCCCAGGAAAAGATAGCGGTTGTTGACGTGGACCCTTGCCTACTTGCCTTCGATCGTCTTGGCGGCTCAGTTAAGTTCGCGAAGGTCCTGCTGGAATTAGATACTCAGAACTGGGATAAGGTGGTCGACTTTATAACCAAAGCATCACCAAAACAGTCGGAGAGCATGCCTAAAGGAAAAATGACCCTAGGTATTAGCGAGTATGGCTTTAACCAAACCCCGAAAAATATCATAAAAGCCGGATTAAATGTTAAAAGGGCCGTCCAGTCCACAGATAGACCTGTACGTTTTGTGCCGAACAAGGCTAGTGAGCTATCCAGCGCCCAAGTAATTCATAATAAATTGACTTCCCCAAATGGCTGGGAGCTGCTTTTAATTAAATCCAAAGCCAAAACAATAATTGCTCAAAGCGTAAAAGTTCAAGATATTAGTGCCTACGCCAGACGTGACCAACAGCGCCCCAATCGAGATGCAGCCGTCGGTATGCTTCCGCCCAAACTTGCCCAGATAATCATTAACCTATCTGTTGGCACACTACCTGACGAAGCCAGACAATCAGTTTGTGAAATACCTCCTGAACAAATAATCCCGATAACATCTCAGGGAAAAACGGTTCTAGACCCATTCTGTGGTAGCGGCGTTATACTCCAGGAGGCGCTTCTTATGGGCTACAGCGTGATTGGCTCTGACATTGACCAGCGCATGGCAGATTACTCTAATGCTAACATCGATTGGCTTATAAAGAACACTAAAAATCTGGAAAAACCTTCGTTCAATATATTTAAGGGTGATGCACTAAATACCAAATGGTCACCGTTTAACTTTGTATCTAGCGAAGTATTTCTTGGAAAACCGCTGTCGTTTTCGGCGACTAAGGCTCAAATCGATGAAGAGCTAAAAATCTGCAATCAAAAGATCAAAGAATTTTTAACCAATCTACACACCCAAATCGATCAAAATACACGTATTTGTCTGGCAGTTCCAGCCTGGCGACTTTCACCTAATCACTACATTAGCCTACCCCTGATTGACCATCTAGGCGATTTAGGCTATAATCTCTTAAGTTTAAAGGGGGCTGGGTCTAGGTTGATCTACGCAAGGCCCAACCAAATAGTCGCAAGACAGCTAATCATACTTACAAGGAAGTAAATACATGTCACACGTTAAAGCAGGCGGTACAGCCAAGAACGTTCACGACAGCCCTGGTCAGAGGCTGGGTATTAAGTTGTATGGCGGCCAAAACGTTAAAGTAGGTCAAGTTATTGTCAGACAAGTTGGTATGACTAAGCGACCTGGACCTGGGACAAAAATGAGCCGCAACTTTACTATCCATGCTGCCAAAGATGGCGTGGTTGAATACAAGAAACGAAAAGTAAGACTGTTTAGCGGCCGAAGTGTTAGCCGTACCGAAGTTAGAGTAGTTTAAGAAAGGTGGTGCTTTATCCGTTCGATAACGTCGGATATCACCACTTGAGATTTAATTAGATAATCGTCTACTTTAAGAGCCTTGGCTCTTTCTTGATCACTTTCCTGGCTAAGAGCAGTTAGCATTATAATTTTTAGGTTTGCGGTTTGTGGAGTATTTCTAAGAATATCTAAAACGTCAAAACCGCTAAGAATGGGCATCATAACATCTAGAAGAACTAGGTCGGGGTGGTAGCTCAGCGCACTACTTAAAGCGTCTTCGCCGTTCGCAACTCTTCTTACGTCAAAGCCCTCGCCCTGTAAACGGGTTATGTAAACATTAGCTAAAGAATCGTCATCTTCGACCAGCAATATTCGTTTTTGACCCTTGTTTTCAGGCTTTTGATCGGTAGCTGGCGGGTTTGTATTTTCGTCACCGTTCATACTGATCATGTTAGCTTAACTAATTTTAATGTCAACCTGTTTTAGGACATTAATACTTTTATAAAGCCATCAAACATTGGATGTGGTCGGTTGGGTCTACTTTTAAATTCCGGGTGAAACTGACTAGCCAAAAAGAATGGATGATCGGTTGCCTCAATGATCTCGACCAAGTTATTCTTCTTATTTATGCCGCTAGCTTTTATCCCCCAGTGGTTATATTTATCCCGGTAGGCGTTATCACACTCTCCCCTGTGCCTGTGTCTTTCGACTATATCTTGCTTGCCATATACCTTGTAGGCCAGGCTATCCTTATCTATGTGACAATCGTAGTTGCCAAGCCGCATAGTCCCGCCGGTCATGTGCTTTCCCTTCTGGTCTTCCATGGTGTTAATGACTAAATGCTTAGAATCAGGTTTAAGTTCAAAGGTTGTAGCATCTTTTATACCAGCATTTCTAGCGGCCGCTATAACTGCCATCTGTAACCCCAAACATAATCCGAGGTATGGCTTCTTTTCCTTAAGGGCAAACTGAGCAGCTTTAATCTTGCCTTCCAGTCCCCTCTGGCCAAAGCCGCCAGGAACAACAATACCGTCGTATTTACTCAGTTCCTTATTAAGATCCTTAGTCTTATCAAACTTAGAGGCGTCAATCCAGTGAATATTTACCTGGCAGCCATTGTTCCAGGCGGCCGAATGCAGTGCTTCAAACACCGACATATAGGTATCAGTGTTGTCCATGTATTTAGCTACAAAACCAATATTCACTTTGCGGTTATATTTTTCGGTGGCTCTTTTAACCACGTTGCGCCACTCCTTCATATTAGGCTTGGACTTCTTAAGACCTAGTCTTTCGCTCAGTACATTGGCAATCCCTGAGTCTTCAAGCGTTAATGGTACTTGGTAGATGCTCTTGGCATTAGGCAATATCGCTATAGCATCGCTTGGCACGCCACTGAATAGGCTTAGCTTATTTACAGCAGACTTGTTTACTGCATTTTCACTTCTTGCGACAATTACGTCTGGTATTACTCCCAGGCCTCTTAACTCGCGCACAGAATTCTGAGCCGGTTTAGTCTTGGTCTCATGCGAGGCATTTAAATAAGGTAGATAAACTACATGGACATAGGCGCAATTTTCTAATCCGACGTTGTGCCCAAGTTCTCGAATAGCCTCAATGAAAGACAGTGACTCGTAGTCGCCAACTGTACCACCAATTTCAACAATATGTACGTCGAAACCTTCGCCAGCATCTCTTATCCAGTCTTGAATTGCTCCTGTTAAATGCGGGATGATCTGGACATCGTCACCCTCAAATTTACCGTTTCGTTCGTCCTGAATAAGCTTTAGTAGAACCCGCCCACTCATAAGACTACTCTTGCCTGTCATTTCTTCGTCGACAAATCTCTCATAATGGCCAAGGTCTAAGTCCGTTTCCGCACCGTCCTTGGTTACGAAACATTCGCCATGCTCTCTTGGGTTCAAGAGGCCAGCATCAACATTTAAATAGGGGTCGCACTTTTGGAGGTTTACTTTCAGGCCTCGCGCTTTTAAGAGATGGCCAAGTGAGGCGGCAGTTATACCCTTGCCCAGTCCCGACAAGACTCCGCCTGTCACAAAAACGTATTTAGTCGCTTGTCTAGCCACCTATGATCACAACCTCTCTTTTACCGACCTATCCTATCTTATGTGAGGTGTTTTGGCAAGTTAAGCTCTAGTGTGAGTTAAGATATGCTTCTGCAGCCGTCAATTGGGTATCATTGCCACTACTAACATCTGACTGAGTCAGCGGCACCGTTTCATCAGGCGTAATACCTTTATGGTTAATGTTTTCGCCGTTTGGCCTATACCAACTAGCGATAGTGACTTTTAGCTCATCCGCTGAACAAGTTCCGTTCGCATTAGTTGGACCTGTAATGCAGATTATGTCCTGGACTACCCCCTTCCCAAAGCTTTTCTCGCCAATAACATAGGCTGCATGGTTGTCATGAAGTGCACCGGTAGTGATTTCTGATGCCGAAGCACTGCCGGAGTTAATTAGAACCACAGTTGGCACACCGTGCAAAACATCGCCGCCTTGAGCATAGTAGCTTTGGACAACTTCCCCGCCTCGTTTCTCGTCAAGTATTTTAGTTCCCTGTGGCAGCCATTCACTAGATACGTTAATTGCGGCACTTAGTAAGCCGCCTGGGTCATCCCTTAGATCAAGTATCACGCCCTTTACGTGAGCACTAGCGAATTGGTTTGCATATTTTGTGGCCAGGCTTGAGGTGTCATTGGCAAACGTACTTATCTGCATGTAGCCTATATTCCCAGGAAGAGTCTTTTCGGTAACACTAGGTAAACTTATGCTCTCTCTGGTTATTGTCAGGGTAAGTTCCTGTGTGCCACCCCTAATAACCTCTAAAGTAACCTTGGTACCGGCAGGTCCCCTTATGGCGTCAGCAGCATCATCAACAGACATGTTTGCCGTGCTTTGGCCATTTATTTCGGCGATAACATCACCGGGTTTTAAGCCAGCTTTTTGTGCCGGGAAGCCATTGATTGGAGAAATTACTTCCAGCTCACCACTCGAGTTTTTACCCAGCTGGGCACCTATACCACTAAAAGAATTGTTCAATTGAGCGTTGAAGGCTTTGGCTTCTTGAGAGGTAAAGTATTCTGTATAAGGATCGTTGGTAGCATCAGCAAGTCCATGCTTAAGGCCATTAAGTAGCTGCGTTTCAGTTAATGGTTCGTAGTAGTTAGCCTTCAGGGCCTGATAGACGGCGTTAACTGAACTGTAGTTTAGCCTATTGGGCAAACCGTTATTAACGGATTGCAGCTGATTATTCGTACTGAGACTTATCCGCCCATCACCAATCATTATGCCTAAGACAAATACAGCAGCTATAAAAGCCAAGTTAACAAGTCGCCTTGCCCACTTGTTTCTAGGCCGAACTACGGCTTTAGTCCTTTGTTTTAACCCCATTAACTAAAGTATATCAAAGATGCTTAGAATAAGCTTAAGCTTCGGCTAGCCGCCAAAGTATATGTAAACCAGACCGGCACTACTGATCGTCGTCTGGTAATAGTTACCGTCGTAGTAAAGGTTGTACTGCGAGACAGTTATCATGCTGCCATTTACGCTATCTACCCACATAGCGTGGCCCCAAGGATCACCAGAGCCACCCATGTAGATAGCAACGGAACCTACTTTAGGAGTACTACCAACTGGTATGCCAGCGGCTTCAGCATCTCCCGGCCATTCGTTGGCGTCTCCGCTACCGCCCCAGTAAGGCATGTAGCCGTAGGTCTTATATACCATCCAGGCTGTATACGATACACACTCACGGTTGTACATACCCCAGTTGTCCAAAGCGTTATCTAGCGGATAATCGCAGCCCCAATGGCCGCCGTAATTATTTGTGGCTGAGGCAGGATAACTGCCCCCACACGTCCCTGAGGCATCAACTGTTCCTCCGCCACTAGAAACTAGTCGTCTATTGGCCTGAATCTGTTCTTGTCTTAATGTTGCTATTTGAGACTGGTTAGACTGTATCTGTGAGTTGTACTGAGATTGCTGGGCTTGGTTGTATGACAGAAGCTGTTGTTGCTGGGCTTGGCTAGAAGCTAATTGGTCTTCTTGCTGTTTTTCAGTATTAACCAAAACGTCCACTTGAGCCTTCTGGGCTTGTAGTTGTGTCTGCAAGGCTGCGATCTGTTGAATTAGCGAAGTAACCTTCCCTTGTACTGCAGTTCTATACTCCTCTTTATTAACAAAGTCGCTTAGATTCTTACTTGTAGCTAATTCTTCTATAGTAGAGAGTTGGCCGTCAACATACATAGTCCTAAGATCGTCCCTTAGATACTGCTTGTTAGTAGCAATATTCTGTTGGTCACTAGCAATTTGCTGCTCATCACTAGCCTGCTTAGCCTCATTGACCGAAAGTGCTGCCTGCATAGAGTCTACCTGATTCTGAAGCTGAGATATTTCGGCCTGATATGAGCTAGCCTGGTTGGCTAAGCTATCGACATTGCCTTGAATAGAGTTGTTTTGCTGCTCTAGAGAGTTGATTTGAGCGTCATACTGGTCGGCATGCGCAACTATGGCCGTACCCACAGAACTCACAACCGACAGTAAAAACACTGCGGCAACAATCTTATACTTGGGGTTAGCGAACTTCCTAATTTTGAGCATATTTTTGTTTTTGGTTACGCTAACTAATATCATACCACCCTTATGCAACACTTTCTACCCTTTCTAATTAAAAGTAGTTTTTAGAGGGACTGTAGCATAACCTTTTTAGCTAAAGGCCACTGTAAAAACTTTTACTACTGTGTTTTGAATTTGAGATAGCGGCGAGTCGCAATAATTGAAGATACCGCTCCAATGATTATACCAATTGCTACTTGTAATGCTAACAACCGCCAAAAATATGTGTCAAAGTACTGATTAGCATAGCTAATATCTAGAAGTCCCAGACTACTAGCCTGCAACGCTCCATTAGCCGCTAAGAATGCGGAGTTAATGATTAATACCGAAAGTACACCCGAGAGTATGCCGTAGATAATGCTCTCCACTATAAAGGGTCCTCTAATATATCCCGTGCTAGCACCCAGAAGACGCATTATGGTTATTTCGTCACGGCGATTAAAGATAGCCATTTGGATAGTGTTAAAGATAATTAAGGCACAGATTACAGCAAAGACCGCTATGGTGATAATTCCTATTTTTCTTAGAACGTCAGTAGCGTGAGTTATGTTATCTATCGCCACCTTTTTGTCGCCGTTATATGACGGCGAACCGCTAATCTGCATAGCGCTATATTGTGGTTGAGTTAAATAACTTTCTATTTCATTTATATTATTAAGATTTTTAGGAAAAACTTCTATTGTCGCAGGTATTGGATTACCGGTTTCATTTACTGCAGTGATTAGGTCTTGATTGCCCTGGTTCTCATTAATGTATGTTTGAAGGGCTTGCTGCTTGTTGAGGTAAATAACTTTCGCGACATCGGGCTGTTGCCGTACCTCACTAGCAAAAGATTCGGCCTGTGCATCCGTTACAGACTCTTTTAGAAAAACTGAAACGTCAATTTTAGAGGTAATTTGCCCAATCGTATTCGTAAAAGTCGCATTCGTAATGACAGAAAAAAGTACAATTGTTAGCGTTACGACCATAACAGCAATAGCAGCTACTGCCAGAGAGATGTTTCTAATAAAGTTGACTATGCCGGTATGGATAATCCTATAGAGCGTTATTAGTCTTCGTTTCATGTTTTATAACCCGAATTGGCTTTGTCGCTCACTACTTTACCGTCCTTAATGACAACTACTCTTCTCTTTAGTTTGTTGACAATGTCTTGGTTATGAGTAGTTAGTAGAACGGTAGTGCCGTATCGGTTAATCTTCTCCAGTACTTTAATAACGTCCCAGGCATGCTTAGGGTCCAAGTTACCGGTAGGCTCATCGGCTACCAATATTCGTGGTTGGCGGACAATGGCCCTAGCTATAGCTACTCGTTGCCTCTCGCCTCCGGATAATTGTCTAGGGTAATTTTCTTCCTTACCCCTCAAATTAACGATACTAAGGACTTTAGGGACAGTGTGCTTAATCTCTCGGTTGCCCATGCCAACAATCTCTAGAGCATAAGCTACATTTTCAAAAACCGTTTTATTAGGTAGCAGCTTAAAGTCTTGGAAGACTACCCCAATTTTTCTACGTAGTAATGGTATGTCTCTATCCTTAAGCTTGTCGTAATCTATCCCACCGACAATTATCTTGCCAGAGGTTGGTCTCTCTTCCCTAGTTAACAGTCTAAGTAGAGTAGTTTTACCGGCGCCGCTTTGACCAATGACAATGACGAACTCCTTCGGATCAACCTGAAGACTGACCCTGTCCAGAGCCTTTTCTTCCTCAGATTTAGAATATTTTTTTGTTACTCTATCCAGCAGTATCATTGCTTAAGATTATACCATTCAACGCAGTTTATTCGCTGACGGTTACGTCCCGCCAAAATGCTACATAATTAGTAAAGTCTTTTTTGACTGTGTCTATTGCTGAAGGCTTTGGCTGGGGGTAAGACCAGGCATTGTCTTGGCTAGATTTACCGTCTTTTACTACATTAAAATACTGACAAACGCCCTTCCAGGGACAGGTATAAGGAGTTGGGCTCTTCTGTAAGTACTCCATTTTTACGCTAGAAGGAGGAAAGTACCAATTTCCCTCAATATAAATTAAGTCTTCTTTTGGTGCTTCAGCTATAACTTCGTCGTTCCAAATAGCTTTCATAGTCCTAATATACCACAGTCTAGCTGCCCAGGTTTAGCTGCTGATAGGCGTCTATGAACTTGTCTAGCCACCCGTCCAACACGGCATCTATGTCAGTAGTTTCGGCCTTGGTGCGCACGTCTTTTACCTGCTTATATGGATGCATTACGTAGTTCCTTATCTGATTTCCCCACTCTGCTGAAAGGTTGGGTCCTTTTAGTTTGCTAACATGATCCTCGTGCTGTTCTAGTTGCAACTGGGCAAGTTTTGACCTAAGAATCGTCATGGCAGTCTCTTTGTTCTGCAGTTGTGATCGTTCGTTTTGAATAGCTACACTTATGCCAGTCGGTAAGTGCGTAAGACGAACAGCCGAGTCTGTCGTATTAACGCTCTGCCCACCGTGTCCACCACTTCTAAAAACGTCTGTCTTTATATCCTTATCGTCTATCTCGACTTCATCTGGCCGCTCTATTTCAGGAAGCACCTCAACCTTAGCAAAGCTAGTCTGCCTCAAGTGGTCAGCATTAAAAGGACTTAGCCTGACCAGCCTATGAACGCCGTTTTCCCCTTTAAGTTTGGCGTATACATGCTTACCTGAAACTTCCACAGTTACTGACTTTAGACCGGCTTCCTCCCCTGGGGATTCCTCAATTACCTTCGTAACGAATCCTTGTTTATCTGCCCAACGACTATACATTCTGAATAATATTTGTGTCCAATCCTGAGCATCAGTGCCGCCGGCCCCGGCATATATACTAACGATGGCATCATGATCAGCATAGTCTCCGCCATACTTTAGTTCTTGGTTTAGAGATGCAAGCTTGTCGCTACATAGCTTTAACTGCTTCTTAATATCCTTGTCTAGGTCTTTGTCCTCGTCTACCGAGAGTTCTTTTAGGTCGGAAACTTGTTTCCGAATATCTAACCAAGGGCTCACCTGTTCCTGCAACTTGGCAATCTCCTTCATTACGCCTTGAGCGTGTAGATTATTACTCCAAAAATTCTGCTCCTTAGATTCATCCAGTAGAGTATCTAGCCTGATCTTCTTCTCGTCAATTTTTAGTTGCTTAAGATTGGCATTAATCTGTTTCAGCAGCTCATCTGCCTCGTTATATGTCTGCTCCATAGGTGGCTTTAGTATACTAAGTTTTTCTTTGGCTCGACAAATGATCGTGCCCATAAAGGTGCAAGCTTTGTTTGTAGGTCATAGACAAAAGCTTCACCACAATTACCCAACACTCCAAATCCCCAAATATTGTCCTTAAATAGCTCCTTTGCTATTGCCGTCATCTGGGTTTTTGTTACCGCCCTTATTCTCTCTGGTACGCGGTCGTATTCCTCAATAACATCCTCAAAGAAATATCTAGAAACATAGCCTGCTGCGGTGCCGCCAACTGTTTGGGCGCTGCGCTGGAATCTACCAAGAGTGTATTGTTTAGTCGCTAGGATATCTTTCGGATCAATCTTGCCATTTAGAACTTTTTGCACCTCTTCGACAATTATCTGATTTAAGGCTTCGGCATTTTTGTCTGATACCTGAGCACCAAACCACCAATTAGTTATGCCTTTTGTATAGTTAATGCCCGAGCTCATACCATAAACCAAGCCTCTCTCCCTGGCAGTACCTAGTATTTTAGAGTATAGGGTTTCAGTTAGCATGGTGTTGGCAAGACTTATAGCGTCTGTTTCAGCCTGGTCCATCCTGCGATTCATGAATGTGTCTATATAGAAGTAGAGATTATCTACTGTGTCATTAGAAATGTAGACGGGTTTTTCTAGACGTTCGGACCTTTCGTCGGGCAACTCAAAGCGTTTACCTGTTTTAGGTAAATCAATGTCGCTAAACATAGATATTATATTCTTGCGTCTGGTCTGAGTAATGTTACCCGCAACCGCAAAGCGCATGTTAGCAGCAAAATGGGTCTTAACGTAGTGCTTCTTAACATCAGCCAGAGTTACGTTTTGCATTAGTTCAAGTCTTTCGTTGTCAGTTTTGGCAATTAGACCTAAGTCTTTACGCATCTGCAGGCTTAATCTTCTAAAATGGTTGTTACTTCTAGCTACCATCTCTTCTTGGACGTTGCCATATTCTGCTTCGTATTCGTCTTTTAGGAATAGCGGCTTAGTTATGGCCACCAGTAGCAAGTTTAGTACCCTTTCCCATTCAAAATCAGCGCATTCCGCTTCGTAGTTTATGTCATAAACATTGGTTGTAGCATTAGAGTAAGCCCCATTCTTTTCTAGCTCGGCCTGGAAGTCTCTAGCTTTAGGTATTAACTCATTAGCGCCTAGCAGAACATGTTCCATAAGATGTGGCACTTCCCACTTTTTTTCATCAACTAGAAATTCACCGGCTCTAAAGTTGATATCAAAGGTCATGACTGAGGCATCTGGTACATGAATTAGGATGCCTTTTGCGCCGTTCTTAAGTTTTACTTCACTCACTTTGTGCTTCAACATGAGGAAACCCTATCTCTTTCGCCTTTTAGCTGCCGTTTTTCGCTTTCTCTCGCTCTTCCTAGCCTTTCTTATAGAGGTCGGTTTTTTCTTTTTTGGTTGTTGGGCTAGACGGGTCTTATCAAAGTCCTTTTCCTCAAACTCATTTTCGTTATTTACGATCTGAGAAGCATTGTCGATCGATCCTCTGGCAGCTCGTGTTAATTCGGTTTCGAAGGCTCTATCTAGGTCTTCCTGACTAACTGGCTCTGCATGATACAAATGCATCAAAACGTCGTGCTTTAGGCTGACTTGAAGGTCGTCAAATAGTAGCTGTCCGCGCCTTCTGTATTCAACAAGTGGGTCTTGCTGACCAACACTTATCCAGTGAATGCCTTCCCTTAGGTGATCCATATTTTCTAGGTGCTGCATCCAAAGATTGTCTAGGACCTGCAGGTAAATATCTCGCTCGATCTTGTGTAGGATATCTTCTCCAAAAAGCTCGGACCTTTCTTTATACAGCTTAAGAGCTTCTTCTTTTAATGTCTCCTCGAACTTATCGGCATCTGTATCGAAGATTTTATCTAGCGTCTTTTCGTTAAACGAGAATATCTCTCGGATAACGTCTTCAAATTCTGCTGTGGCCGTTAGCGGCGAAGTGGCTAGTTGGTGAGCTTCTTCATCAATAAATATTTTTATTCGCTTACTAATATCGTCTGCCTTTAAGACTTCCTTTCTCATGGCATAGATAGCCTTACGATGTCGGTTCATAACGTCGTCGTACTGGACTACGTTTTTTCGCTGGTCAAAATGGAAGCCTTCAACTTTCTTTTGCGCCCCTTCAAGGCTTTTTGAAATAAGTCGGTTTTCGATAGGGGTATCATCATCAGCGCTGAGTTTACTCATAACTGAACTTATTCTGTCTCCACCGAAAATACGCATCAAATCGTCTTCAGTACTAACAAAAAACTGGGTAATGCCAGGGTCGCCTTGACGACCAGATCGCCCTCTTAGCTGGTTGTCGATACGTCTGGACTCGTGTCTCTCCGATCCTAGAACAAATAGTCCGCCGAGCTCCTTAACCCCCTCACCTAGAACTATGTCGGTACCACGTCCAGCTATGTTAGTAGCCAAAGTAACTGCACCTTTTTCGCCAGCCTTAGAGACCGTCGAGGCTTCTTTTTCGTTGTTCTTAGCATTTAGGACTTGGTGTGCCACGCCAGCCTTATTGAGCAAGTTCCCAAGAGCTTCGTTCTTTTCGATCGATACTGTACCAATTAGTACCGGCTGGCCTTTTGTATGTAATGTCTGTACTTCCCTAACTATTGCCCTGAATTTGGCGCCTTCAGTCCTGTAGATCCTGTCGCTACGGTCTTTCCTAACTATTTGCCTGTTGCTCGGTACCTCCACTACTGCCAACTTATATATTTGGTGGAATTCCTCTGCTTCAGTCATAGCCGTACCGGTCATACCAGCTAACTTGTCGTACAGCCTAAAGTAGTTTTGGAAAGAAATGGTAGCAAGAGTCATACTTTCTTGCTGAACTTCAACTCCCTCTTTTGCCTCAATTGCCTGGTGTAACCCTTCGTTATACCTTCTGCCGGCCAGCAATCGTCCTGTGAATTCGTCGACGATAACCACCTCGCCCTCACGGGTTACGACATAGTCCTTATCTTTATGGAACAGGGCTTGAGCCCTAAGTGCTTGCTGAAGATGATAAATTGTTCGGATATTCTCACTGCCATAGAGATTGCTAATCCCAAGTATCTTTTCAACCTTTTCTACACCTTTATCGGTCAAGATAACGGTTTTACGCTTTTCATCCGTTTCGTAATGAGTCTCGTTAACTAACTGACGAACAACTTTAGAGAATTGTGAATAGGCTGTGCCACTGGTAACACTGGGCGCACTAATGATAAGTGGAGTCCTAGCTTCGTCAATTAGGATAGAGTCTACTTCATCGACAATAGCAAAGTTTAGCTCCCGTTGCCTAAGCTGATCGACTTCTCTCACCATATTGTCCCTTAGATAGTCGAAGCCATACTCATTGTTAGTTCCGTATGTAACGTCTGCCAAGTAGGCTTCCTGTCTAGTAGCAGGTCTTAGGTGTTTAAAGCGGGAGTCTACGTGGTCCTTATTCTCAAAACTTGGGTCATAGATATAGCTTAGATCGGCCACAATAACACCAGTTTTCATACCAAGGAAGTTATATATCTGTCCCATCCAACCAGCGTCTCGCTGGGCTAGGTAATCATTGACTGTTACAACGTGAACTCCCTTTTCTGTTAAAGCGTTGAGGTAAACAGCTAAAGTAGCAACTAAGGTTTTACCTTCTCCAGTTTTCATTTCCGCCACACTACCTTCGTGAAGAACCATACCGCCAATTAACTGAACGTCAAAATGCCTCTGTTTGAGTGTTCTAGTTGAGGCCTCCCTAACGACCGCAAAGGCATCTGGAAGAATATCGTCAAGCGATTCTTTTTTGAGTCTTTTTTTAAGAATTTCAGTTTGGCCTTTTAGCTCCGAGTCCGACATTTTGGAATATTTGCCGGCCAAATCATTAATAACCTTAACTTTTTTGTTAAGGCGTTTGATAGTTTTAGCTTGCGGGTCCCCTAATATTTTTTTAAGTATACTATTCATTATTAAATAACAGTCTCATCTCCGACCTTCAAAGGTTTTACGTTAGTTGAGAAGCCAGCTCCTCAGGATTTTGTTTAGTTTAATTATAGCCTGTCAACACTTTAAATGCGATGGTTTTTTTACCAACGTTTTAGGTTTTTCTTAGACAGTCGACCAAGGAGATGTCGGCGGTTTTTGCCACCTTCATGCTTTTCCTTATACTTTTTAAATTGAATCTTTAGACTACTCTCTACCGCGTCAATTGCCGAACTTAGGCTGGGAGCTTTCTCTTTAACGACTATGGTCTTATTAGGCAAGTACATATTTACTTCACATACAAACGGGTTTTTGGATGAGTTTTTAAACTCTTTTAGAAATATCTCTACGTGAGCGCTCTCTCTCGCATGCTTCGGTAAATAGTTATCTAGCTCGCCAATTTTTTTCGTAGCATATTTCTTAATATCTTCAGCCGAAGTAACGTGAACTGCAGTAATTTCTAGTTTTTTGAACATGCTTGCCTACCTAAATGGTCTCTCTTCCGAACATATACGGCTTTAATACCTCTGGTACGTTTACGTTGCCGTCCTTGGTTTGGAAGTTTTCTATAATGGCAATAAGTGGTCTCTCGGAAAATGCCGTGGCGTCATTTGTATGCGCAAGCTCTACCTTGCCCTCGCTTCTTTTTACTCTGGTCTTCATTGAACGTGCCTGAAAATCTGTTATGTTATCGGCAGTATGCGTTTCGCGGTATCTGTCTTGCGCTGGCAGCCAAACGTCGATATCGTAGCCACTGGCGTTAGGAAAGCCAATGTCAGCGGTACATTTATTAACGACTTGGTATGGTAAGCCCAACTGTTGCATGAGGTATTCCTGGATAGCAATTAAAAACTTATGCTCATCGTATGAAGTATCTTTTGTAGTAAAGGACTCCATCTCCATCTTGTTAAACTGGTGCAGGCGCATCATGCCTTCTAAGTCCTTACCATAACTGCCAGCTTCTCTTCTAAAGGCAGTAGTGTAGCCAGCGTACCTTAGTGGCAACTTCTTTTCATCCAAAATCTCATCTAGATACATGGGCGCCAGAGTATGTTCGGCACTTGCATTTAGCCATAAGTCTTCGCCCTCAATGTTATATGTCTGCTCTTCCTTATCTAGCCTGCCTGTTGCTTCGTAAACCGCTTTTTTAGCAACTGCCGGAGGCAGGACAAATTCGAACGGTTTACTGCTAACGTTCAGGTTATTATCGGCAATTATTTTCTTAAGCGTGTCTTCACTGGTTAAAACGCTAAGAGCAAATTGCCACAGGGCAAATTCTAAAAGAGCTAGATCACCTTTAATGTATAGGAAGCGGGAGCCAGCAATTTTCACTGCCCTTTCTCTATCTATCCAACCTTTGGCTTCACCTATTTGTAGGTGGCTCTTTGGTTTAAAGTCGAACTGCGGCTTATCTCCCCAGGTTTTAGTAACGACATTGTCCGCTTCGCTTTTACCTACCGGCACGTCATCCCTTGGCATATTGGGAACTTTACTGAGCAGATCGTCCATCTCCAGCTCAATTGATGTCAGTCTGTGTTCCAGATCAAGTAGCTTATCTTTAATTTCCTTGCCTTGCTTAACTTGGTCTGGCGCCGGTGCCTGCCCTTTATTAGAGCCGGCTAGCTCATTTCTTTTCTGTCTTAGGCTCTGTACTTCGCTTTGAAGTTTTCTTTTCTCTTCATCAAACCCTAAGATCTGCTTAACATCAACTTCGTAGCCCTTCTCTAGAGCCTTCTGTTGAACTTTCTCTGGATCATCTCTCAGTAGCTGGATATCTACCATAGCAGTAATTATAGCTTAGATATCGCCGAGACTATGTTCTTTTTAAGCCCAGCATCAATTTTAGATATTTCATCAATAGTAAGACTTGTTCTAGCCTTGGCGTACATACAAAACTCGCAGTCACCACCCATAACTGCGAGGCCTATAGGAGGAAGATCGTCGCTATCTAAGGTAGCTTTCATTTTTTTAATAACCCCATTGACCCACTTATCTTTACCGATATACGGAATGAGTTTCGTGTTAAAAACCAACTGATCACTAAATTCGTCGACGTCCATTCGGGCATTAGTATAGAGAAAATATCCAGTATCACTGACTTTGAAGCCATTTTTCCTAAGCAGCCACTGATATATCTCCATCTGCCTTTTGTAGCCTATCTGCCAATCTGAATCCAAATTTACTTCGCTATTTTTGGCAGTAGCTTTGTAGTCAACAACTATTAGCTCATCGCCGTCGATCCAGACATCGTCAACCGCACCGTAGATATATAGGTTGGTTGCTTTATCTAAGTAGCCAACACCAGTAAAGTTAGCTCGCCATTTGTTTAAGTCCTCATGTTCAAAAGGTATCGCACTTAATTTGTTACTTGTCATTATGGGATGCGGTTTAGCTTTAGCTCGGTAGCTATCGAACTCTTTTTTTAACAGTTCGTCGATCGCCTTGTTTATGTTAAACGGAGGCGAGGATGGTCGTTTAATTTTAAGGCGGGCATCCAGCCAGAAGCAACGCTGGCATTGCATGAATAGCTCTATCTTCGATCTAGATAGCTTGAAGACCTCCTTTTGGTGCGGCACATAGGCCGGATTTCTGGTTGTTGCAAATGGCATGTATTAGCTATTATACCAAGCTAAAATTCTTCCAAGACTTGCAGAAGCTCTTTAGGTTCATTGACCACCCAAGAAGGTTTTAGTTCTTTTATTTGTTCAACTGAAGCAAATCCCCAGGTTACCGCAACCTGCTTTAGATCAACGCTTTGAGCCGCCTCAATGTCTCTTAGCTCATCGCCAATACAAACTACTTGAGCAGCGTCCAGGTTAAATTCATTCAGTATTTCGCGGAAAACTGGCGCCTTGCCAAATATCTCAACTCCCCCGTAAACGGCTAGGACTAAGTTATCCATCTTATTGTGATGCAGAAACTTTCTAACGTTTTCCACGCTGTTGCTACTAACGACTATTATTTCGTGGCCTTCGTGTTTAATTTTTTTCATAACCTCAAGCATACCCGGAAAGGGCTTAATATGTTTCACCATCTGCCCCATAGACTTTCGACCCTTAACAAGCAGCCCTGGAAGTTGATACCATTTAAGGCCCAGGTGCCGGGCAATACCTACGACACTTTTGCCGTAAAGCTCGTGCTGCGCCGGTGAGTCTAGAGGGAACTTGCCTGCCTCCTTGGCTATAAAGTTAATAATATAGTCGCGGCTGTCGGCTATTGTTCCGTCAAAGTCGAAGATGAAGGTTGCCATTTATTAATTTTATACGTATTTAGTAGATATTTATGTGCGTAAGTGAGATAGAATAATAATAATGGATGGCAAGGAAATTGCAACTTTAGGCGGCGGCTGTTTTTGGTGTCTGGAGGCTATTTACCAAAGACTTAAAGGCGTTGAAAAGGTTGTTTCCGGCTACAGTGGTGGTTACGTTGAGAGACCCACCACCGAAATGGTCTATAAAGGTAAAACCGGACATGCAGAGGTAGTTCAAGTAACCTTCGACCCCAAAACAATCACATATAAGCAGTTGCTAGAGATATTCTTTGTCATGCATGACCCAACAACTCTAAATCGCCAAGGCAACGACGTTGGTGATGAGTATCGTTCAATTATTCTCTACTCCAATAAAGACCAAAAGCGTATCGCTCAGGAGATGATAAAAGACTTTGCTCCCACTATTTGGAAGGACCCAATTGTTACTGAGCTTAAGCCACTAGTAAAATTCTGGCCGGCTGGCAAGGAACATCAAAACTTTTACAATAACAACCCTGGCGTTGGTTACTGCCAAGTAATTATTGAGCCGAAAATAGCAAAGCTAAGATCTAAATTTCTTAGTGAGCTAAAACCAACTTAGGCAATATTTATTATCGTCGCAATAGTAGAGAGAAGTACGACCAGGCCTAACACGCGCCTGAAGTAATTAACCCCTTGAAATAGTTCGAGAAAACTCCAGATTGCTATAGAGACTACACCTATATCCTGGCAAATGTCGGCGGCCGTTCCATTAATAAGTAACGAGATAATTGTCAGTACCAACCAGGCTATTAAAAACGGGTTGGGATTCTGCCAGATAACCACTTTACCGTGCTTATCTCGCCAGGTTTTGTTCCAGATTTCTGTTAGCGTCATTCGTCGTCAATTATATCCAAAATTCTAATGTTTTTCAAAGAGAATGTGACTTCCTAACAATGTTCACTCCAAAGAGTGGATCTGCTCGTGGTTGAGTCCGTAGTAATGAGCAATTTCGTGCCAAAGCGTATGCTTAATATCTTCTCGCAGCTGTACCTCAGAATTGGCTCTAACTTCGTGAGGCTTTTTAAAAAGAGTTATCTTGTCCGGTAGCGTCGTTCGCATGCCTTGCCTTTCCGAAAGCGGCGTACCCTCATATAGCCCAAGGAGGGTTTGGTCGTGCCTTAGTGCCAGCTTTTGTCGTTGTTCGGGCGATGGCTCATCGCTATATAGTATCGCTACATTTTTAATGTTGGCTACATGCTCGCCCGGCAGCTCTTGAAGTGCCTGGTCAATTAGCCTCTGGAACTCTTCGTCACTAACGTTAATCATTTAGAAAACTTAACATCCGGATACAGGCCCTTAGTAATAGGGTCTATTTCGTGCCTTAACTGAGGAAATGGTACGCCTTCTCTTGCGCTAACGTTTTCCATACACCAAAAAACTCTCTCCGAACTACCAAATCCACAAGTGGGAGGCATGCCATATTCCAGCATCTCTACGTAATCGATGTCTAGCATCATAGCTTCAGCGTCACCTGCCTCTCGCATCTTTTGTTGCTCGGTGAAACGCTTCAACTGTTCTATTGGGTCATTAAGCTCACTAAAACCGTTACCAATCTCCGTTCCAGCAATTATAGGCTGGAAACGTTGGACTGTTTGAGGATTATCTGGATTAACTTTAGAAAGCGGGCTAATAAAAAGTGGCGTATTAATTAGCCAAGTCGGTCCCTTAATGGTTCGGCGTACGTTTTTCCATAGTTTGTCTATGCTTCTAGCTAGGTTGTCCGCCTGTTCAACCTCAAGATTATGTTCCTTGAGTTTAGCTTTTACTTCATCGATACCGACATTGAATATGTCTATCTGGTAGTTGTCTTTAATGGCCTGAGCGTAGTCCAGTTCTTGCCAAGTATCAGCAAAGTCGACTTCAAAATCACCGATCTTAAAGTTAGTTTTGCCATACGTTTTCATGGCAACTTCCTTATACATCTCGCTAACTAGCTTCATACCGTCTCTCCAGTCGGCGTAGGCCCAGTACCATTCCATAGCAATATGCTCTGGCAGATGCTCATCAGAATAGTTTTCATTCCTAAAACGTGGACCAATGTCGTATACCTTCTCGAATCCACCACCAATAAGTCGCTTGAGTGGTAGCTCGTGTGAAATCCTGAGATAAAAGTCTTGGTCTAACGCATCCATATGGGTAACAAACGGCTTGGCATCGGCTCCGCCGGTTGTGTGTTCTAGCACGGGTACGTTTACCTCTATAAAAGCCTTTTCATTTAAAAAGTCTCTGGTAGACTGCCAAAACTTACTACGCCTAACTATCCTTTGTCTGACATCGGGGTTAACGTTCATGTCGACGTATCGACGTCGCAGTCTTTCTTCCTTATTAGTAAATCCTTCAACGCTTAAAGGTGTCGGTCTTAGGCTTTTAGACAGTAGTTTTAGCGTTTTAGCTTCGACGGATATCTCACCAGTCTGAGTTTTAGTTAATTTGCCATCCGCTTGAATAAAGTCTCCGCTGTCTAGAAGAGATAACTGGTCAAAACCTAAGAGTGATTTGTCGCCGTCCAAAGGCCCTAAGATGTCTGGAGAGAGAAAAAGTTGAATCTGGCCACTGAAATCTTTGATTACTACGAAAGCAATTTTGCCGAATTTTCGTATATTGCTGATACGCCCGACGACACTGACGTCCTGGTTGAACAAACCGTCAAAGTTCTCTGTTAGTTCTTTAAGAGTATGGGTTTTTACGCTTGTTGATGGATATGGGTTAACTCCCAGCTTTTTTAGCTCTTCGAGCTTTCTCAGCCGTTCATCCCTAAGCTCTCTTAAAGTCGCCATGACACAAATTATACATTAGAGATTTAATTTTACGACCGCAGGAGACCGCTAATTAGGATATTTCAACGATCTTATATGTTGCTTTGTCGGCTGGAGTCTCAAGCTCGACTTTGGCACCCACTTGCTGACCAAGCAGCGCCTTACCTATAGGTGATTCATCAGATATTTTGCCGCTCAGCGGATCAGCCTCAACGGTACCAACTATCTGGAATTGTTTAGTCTTGTTACCATCTTTGAGCTTAACTACTGATCCAAGCTGCACCTTATTATCTCCTCGAGGTTTTTTAATAATTTCTACGTTTTGAAGAATATTCTCAACTTCAGTAATTCGTGATTCATTTCTTTCTTGTTCTGCTCTAGCAGACTGGTATTCAGCATTTTCTGTTAAGTCACCTTGCTCTCGGGCAGTCTTAATAGCATCAGCAATAGCGGCTCTTTTTGCAATAAGTCCGTCTAGTTCAGCTTGTAACTCATCTACTCCCAACTTAGTCAGTCGGAATTGCTTCTTCATGGCAATCTCTCCTTATATCACAGATGTGAACAATAGGTTCGGCATCCGAAACGCCACTTAAATATGGCTGTATTATACCCCTTAGTTGCTGATAATTTCTAGTTTTTTTATTAGATTCTCTTTATCTAACTGTTGTGTGTCCTTAGAAGTTCGAGATTTTAACTCAAATTTATCTGCCGCGAGTGTTTTGTCGCTGACTACAATCCTTTGCGGAATTCCCATGAGGTCAGCATCGGCGAACTTTTCGCCTGCCCTCTCGTCGCGGTCATCATATATTACTCCAATCCCTTTTTCTGTCAATAAGTTATAGAGCTCGTCGGCCTTGTCTTTAACTTTTGCGTCCTCGCCTATAGCAGCTAGATAGACCTGTGCTGGCGCCACCGCTTCTGGCCAGACCAACCCCCGCTCGTCGGCAAAAACCTCGGCAATAACACCCATTAGCCGGGTTACGCCTATACCATAGCTGCCCAGAACCACTGGTTTTTCTTGGCCATCTGCGGTTGTATACACTAGTCCAAGTTGTTTGCTTTTAGCATCCCCGAAGCTAAATATGTTGCCAACCTCGCTAGCCTTCATTTCCTCTAAGTCGCCTTTTTGTAGCCCAAGCTGTTTTAGAACTTCGTCACTTAACACTTCCTTATTTACCGCCAGTTTCTTTTGCATATCGACAAAAACTGTGTCCTCTCCTGCCCCCGTTATTGTCTGAAATTCGTGGCTAAATTGGGTGAAAGATCCACCAGAGGCATAAGTAAGATACGTTTTGTCGCCTAGTCCAACCTTATTAAAGACATTCATATATGCCTTTTTGGCTTGGTCATATATTTTGTTATGATCCTCCTCAGTTTTTGAGTAGGTATAAAGGTCCTTCATAACGAACTCTCGGGAACGCATAATGCCACTCTTGGCCCTCAGCTCATTCCTTAGTTTCGTCTGAAACTGGTAAACATATATTGGTAGATCACGGTAACTGGCAATAAAGCTTTTCATCATTTCCGTTATTGGTTCTTCGTGCGACCAAGCAAGACCGACTTCACTATCGTTTTTAAGTTTAGTTTTAAACCATATATCAACTTTTTTATCATCCCATCTGTCTGTTTTTTCCCACAGTTCACGGCTTTGGAGATTAGTCATTATTAACTCTTGGCCACCGAGACTATTCATTTCCTCTCTAATAATCCGTTTAATATTTTCAATCACCATTAGACCCAGCGGAAGATAGGCATAGACCCCCGCCATTTCCTTATGTATAAAGCCGGCTTTAATAAGTAGCTGAGCGTTTTTTGATGTCTCATCGGCGGGGAATGTTTTGCTAGTTTTTGTAAACAGCTGGCTGCGTCTCATATCTTAAAAAATTATACGCTAGCTAAGGTGAAGTACAAATAAAGCAAAGAAAGCAATCAAGTTTTTTAAGGCGTGTAAGGTCATAGAAGAATAAAGCCGACCTGTTTTTTCTCTTAGATAGACCAGTACTAAGCTCAGAGAAAAAGTGTCTATGGCGGCAATGTAGAGTGGTCCGGAAGCGCCGCCTTCCGGCAAGTGACCAACAGCAAAAAGTACGCTAGTCGCTAGCATTGCCCAAATAAACGGCATGACTTTTCTCAAGCTGGTATAAACAAGCCCTCTAAAAAGTATCTCCTCGGCAATCGGCGGCAATATAACTAGGCTTATGAAGGTCAGGATTAAGGCCTCAGCCCCATGAGGATTATTAAAGCCAATCTGCTGCTTTTCGCCAGTATTAATCTTCGGGAACAGAGCTGTAGCTACATTAACAAGCGCAAAGTATATAACTAGGTAGGCCGGCAAGCCGAGTAGACCGTAAAGAGGGTCAACCCATTTTGGCCGCCTTAGCCCAATCGCTTTAAGAGCGTTCTTGTGTCTTCTCAGATACAAGTAGACGATACCTATAGCTAGGCCTTCGGCAAGTAGGACAAATAGAAACTGTGCCAGGATTGAATTATTTAGCCAGTTGTTGGCGGCTGCGCTGTTCCAGTGCTCAAATGCCGGGTAAATGGATAGTACCAATCCTATTATTATTTGGCTGCCAAGTAGCGCAACCAGAGCGACAATTACGCCAATCCAAGGATTCCAGGTGGCCTTTAGGGCAACATTCTCAGAATCGTTTGACATCGACAATAGTTATTAGAATGGCCAAGCAGATTATAAAGATAAAGCCGGCTACGTTAATAATTTCTTCTGTCTTAACACTCAAAGGTTTCTTTATGGCAGCGGTAAACAGCATCATCCAAAGACGTCCACCATCTAGAGCAGGAATAGGCAATATATTAAAGACCGCCAAGCTTAAAGATATTACGGCAATAATAAAGATTACGAATTCAATGCCCAGTTGAGCGAAATCTTTAAGTATATTGTAGATGCCGATCGGACCAGTAAGCTCACTCGTCGCGTTATATTGCCCATTAGATCTCGCCACGTTATTGCCGGTAACTGCCCCAGAAACTAGACTTACAAGCCCGCCAAGGGCATGACCGATTCCCTCAAACGTAAGTATTGTCCCCTGAATGGTCAGGCCGACAGCCGTAATCGGTGCCGACCAGGTTGATCTTTGCAGAGTATACTGCGACGGTGAAATGCCCAAGTAAGCCTTAGGCTGAGTAGGATTGGTATTGCCTTCACTAACCTGCTTGTTGTATAGGTTATCTGAAGCCTGAACTTCCTCTTTAGAAAGCAGCACGGTCGTTGTGGTGCCTGCCTTACCTTGCCTGGTGTAATCAATGGTCACATCTTTACCAGCAAGACTTTTTGTAATATTGGGAAGAGTATTGGAATTATCCACCCTAATTAGTGGCTTACCCACTGCCCCCATATATGTAATCTGATCGAAATCTTTCAGCCCGGCTTTTTGTGCAGGCGAACCAGCTTCAATTTGACCAATAAAAACTTTTTGAGATACAACTTTTGTATCACTAGGAACAGTAAATTGGTTAGGCAGCAGCTTCGGCATGCCCATTAGTGCCAAAATTGTTAATAAGATAACTGCTGCTAGCAAGTTCATGAGCACTCCGGCAACTATGATCTTGCTTCTTGACCAAAGGCTTGCCGCTCTAAATGAACCTGGCTCTAGATCTTCATCGTTTTCACCCTTAAGGGTAACGTAACCACCTAGAGGAATAGCCCCTACCGAGAACTCCCAGCCTTCTTTAGTTTTCTTTTTGAAAATCTTTGGCGGAAAAAATATGCCAAAAGACTCGACAATAACTCCATTTCGCTTGGCGGCAATAAAATGGCCCCACTCATGGAAGACAATAAGCCCAACTATCAGGACTAGTCCTAAGATTAATAACGCTAGTGCCATCTGTTTGTTTAGTATATCAAAGCTAGCTGAAAGCTAGCTTTACGCCTTACTCCTCTAATGTATATTGTATTAGATCTTAAGCGCTTTACAAATTATGTATGCTTTCAATATACTTGGGTGTAGTACACGAGTGAGGGACCAGAAAAAGGATGCGGGACAAAAACCAAAATAGACTTAAACACGCCGATGAAAGTTTTGTCGGTAGCCTTAAGCCCGTAAGTGCCGGGTATAACGTATCGGCATCAGCTACTGCCATACCTGTCAATGTCCATCATAAACCAGCGCATTCCCATTCCAAGCCATCGAGCCCAAACTTTAAACATCGCCTTGCAGACATAATAGACAAACATAGCGTAGTAGCCTTCTGTCTTTTGGTACTAGCCATAGCACTAGTGGCGAGACCGCTCGTAGATAAATACCTACTGACTACCCCAGTGGTACCTGTCTTGCAGACAAAGTCTAGCGACTTAACCGGGTTAAATACCTCGATACCAAGCTCTCAGTTGGCTAATTGGCTAAACGCTTATGATAATCAGCCAGCAACACTTAATTTGGGTTCTCAGACTGTAGCCATAAATCCCAATATTATTAAGAGCTGGGTGAGCATAAACAAAAGCGCCAAACCTGGCATAGATAATATCCACTTAAATCAGACATTAGTAGCAAGCTCTTTAGAAAACTTAGCCCAAAAGTACGTTACTAGCCCAGTTAATCAGGTGGTTGCGACGCTGAGTAACGGTAGCAGCGAAACAGCTATAGCAGGACGTAACGGCACAAAACTAGCCAATCCGTACGCTGTAGTGGCCCAAGCTTCAACTATTACCAAGAACCTGTTTTCAAACAAGGGTTTTCAGGTTAGTGCACCCCTAGTAACTCTGCCATTTTCTAATGTCACGCCAGCTTCATTCGGTAAATTAATCTTAGTCAATGTAAATAGCAAAGTAATGTACTTGTATCAAAATGGCCAGATTTTTCAAACCTATCTAGTTACCGCCGGTGCCCCAGCAACTCCAACACCAATCGGTGAGTTCCATATATATGCTAAGTACCCTATTCAGAATATGTCAGGCTATAACCCTAACGGCACTCCATACTTTCAGCCCAATGTTCAATATGTAAACTACTTTTATGAGGGTGATGCAGTACATGGAAATTACTGGAGACCAGCCAGCTATTTTGGGAACATCAACAGTTCACACGGATGCGTAGGCATACCAGACAATGAAGCTGCCGTTGTATACAGCTGGGCTCCAATTGGCACTACAGTTATAACAACCCCGAACTAAAGCGTTAGGATTTCCTGTTCTTTTTCTTTGGATGCAGATTCGATTTTTGTACGGAACTCATTCATTAGGTCTTCTACTTGCGAACTAAGCCTACTAGCCTCGTCTTCGCCGATTTGTTTGTCCTTTTTAGCCTTGTCCACCGTGTCGAGCGCTTCGTGACGAATGTTTCTTAGGGATATCATGCATTCTTCCTGCTTAGCCCCAACTTGCTTGGCCAGGTCTTTTCTTCTCTCTTCAGTTAAGGGTGGAATTGGGATTCGAACAACCCTTCCATCATCCGAGGGGTTAAGACCTAGATTAGTGTCGTTACGAATAGCCGTGGATATGGCTTCTAGGTTACTAGGATCAAACGGCGTAATTTGAATCAACTGAGCTTCCGGTACAATAACGTTTCCAACCTGTTTTAGCGGCATATTAGTGCCATAAGCCTCAACCATTACCCCGTCTAGGATGCTGGCGTTAGCTCTGCCAGTCCTGAGACCTTTAAGGCTGTCGCTGAATTTATCAAAGGCGATACTTAGCTTAGTTTTAGTGTCGTTAGTTAAACCGCTTAAATCCATATTAATTTTAGAGTACTCTAACTTAAGACACTTCGCCAAGGGCAAATCTTGCAAAGCGTCTAACAACAATGTTTTCACCCAAACGAGCGGCATTTTCTTTAACGTATTCGCTCACTGTAACGTCAGGATTCTTAACAAATGGCTGATTAAGTAAGCACCTCTCGTCAAAGTACTTCTTAACTTGCCCCTCGACTATTTTCTTAGTTACATCAGCCGTTTTCCCAGACTTCTTTGCTGTTTGCTTGAATTCGTCTTCAACCTTCTTCTTGGCGCTAGCAGGTACATCCTCAACCGAAACATATTCCGGGTTACTTGCAGCCACATGCATACTTAGATCTTTAACAAGATTCTTAAATATGTCATTTCTAGCAACAAAATCTGTTTCGCAGTTAACTTCAATTATTACCCCGATTCGATCATCGTGGTTATATGTTCCAATTACGCCAGCTCTAGCTTCCCTTTCACCGCGCTTTTCTGCCTTTGTTAGGCCTTTAGCACGCATGTTTTTAAGAGCTTTATCGAAATCACCATTAGTTTCCTCTAGGGCTTTTTTGGCATCAGTTAATCCGACGCCGGTTAGATCCTTCAGTCGTTTGATTGAATCAATATCTATTGCCATATTTATTCCTTTGAAGCCTCGGTTGGAGCCTCTGTCTTTTTAACTTTAGCTCTACCTTCAATAATAGCTTGTTTGACGTAATCCAGCATGAGTTCAATTGTCTTAATTGCGTCGTCATTGGATGGTATTGGGTAAGTTATATTAGTTGGATCACCGTTACTATCCACTAAGGCCACTATTGGAATGCCGAGGCGATTAGCCTCCTTGATGGCGTTGCTGTCGTGGATAATGTCTGCCACAAAAAGAGCACCTGGTTTCTTATTTAGCTCTTTTATGCCACCGTAAAGGACGTTAAGCTGGTCAATTTCCTCTTGGAATCGCTGAACTTCCAGCTTGGAATACTTATTAGCAAGCTCGCCGCTTGCCATTTTGTTTTCCAGTTCCTGAAGATGTTTAACTCTCTCGCCTATGGTGTTCCAGTTAGTTAGCATGCCGCCTAACCATCTTTCGCTTACGTAAGGCATCTTAAGTTCTTTGGCTGTCTTTTCTACCAGTTCCTTAGCCTGTCGCTTAGTCCCAACAAACAAAATCTGCTTGCCTTGCGAAGATACCTTAGTAAGAAACTCAGTTGCTGCACTGAGGCCCTCGGCTGTCTTATTTAAATCTATGATATGTGTACCATTTCTGGACGAGTGAATATATGGCGCCATCTTTGGGTGCCATCTCTCGGTTTTATGCCCAAAGTGAGCACCTGCTTCTAACAGTTCTTTAATATCTACCTGTTTGGTAGCCATTCTAATTCCTTTCTCTTCGGCTTGGATGCCCGAACGACCCGCTAGAGCGTTTCGCCAAGGAGGATTAAACTCCAGCCTGCTTGGTTTGTATTAAGGAGTATTTTAGCGTATTTACGGGAGAAATAAAAGCGCCAAAGTGTCGTAGGTGTTATTGACCCCCGTTAACAGATATGGTAAGATGGTCAGAATCATGAAAAAAGATCTTCACCCAGATAATTACCGTTTGGTTGTATATAGAGACCTGAATAACGGCACAAGCTTTTTAACCAGGTCTACTGCTGTTAGCGATGAAACTGTAAAGTGGGAAGATGGCAACGAGTATCCCCTAGTAAAGGTGCACATATCTAGCGCTTCACACCCCTTCTTTACTGGCGAAGAAAGAATAGTCGACATTGAGGGACGAGTAGATAAGTTCAAGGCACGTGCTGCTGCTGGCGAAGCCGCCAAAGAGAAAAGGGCTGCCTCTGCTCAGAAAAAATCCAAGAGAGCCGAAACTAAGGCCGCTAAGAGCGAAGAAAAGAAAGACACAGCCCCAGCCCCTAAATAGCTAAGGCCGAGCATTAGACTTAACTTTTATTAAGTCTAATTTTATATATACTTTTAACAGTGTAAGGACAAGCATGAAAGACAAGGAAGAAGAGCTAAGGAATGAGTTGGCTGAAATCGACAAGAAGCTCGAAGACAGCGCAGTTTACTCAAGCAGCGACTACCCGAGGATAGCCAAAAGAAAGAGCGACCTAGACGCTCTCATTGCTCTATTTGACCAAAAAAAGAAGCTCGTTAGCGACCTAGCAGCTGCCAACGAAATGAGCGACAGCCAAGAAAAGGACATGGTTGACCTAGCCGAAACCGAAATTGCAGACATTAATGCGCAGTTAAAAGATATAGACGAACAGCTAAGTTCAGCATTGATGCCTACAGATCCGAATAATTACAGGGACGTTATTATAGAGATTCGTGCTGCGGCAGGAGGAGACGAATCAAGTCTTTTTGCTGCCGAACTTTATAGAATGTATAGCCGCTGGGCAGAGGTTCATGGTTATAAGACAGAACTCTTGAGCGAATCGTCCAATGAACTAGGCGGATTTAAGGAAATAACCTTTGCCGTAAAAGGCGAGGACGCGTATAAATATCTTAAATTTGAGGCTGGTGTGCACCGTGTTCAGAGGGTACCGGCTACCGAAAGCCAAGGACGCGTTCATACCTCAACCGTTACAGTGGCAGTTCTGCCTGAAGCGGAAGAGACAGACATAGAAATCAATCCTAACGATATTAGAGTGGATGTATATAGGAGCAGTGGCCACGGCGGACAAAGCGTCAATACTACAGATTCGGCCGTAAGAATAACTCACCTGCCCTCTGGCTTGGTAGTAGCCAATCAGGATGAAAAATCTCAGATCAAGAATAAGGCAAAGGCAATGAGTATTCTAAGATCACGACTGTTGCAGCTTAAGATTGAAGAAGATCAAAAAGAACTAAGTGAAGCCAGACGAAAACTTATCGGATCTGGTGATAGGTCAGAAAAAATACGTACATATAACTTCCCTCAAGACCGAATAACGGATCACCGCATAGGCTATTCTAGGTCGAATATATCAGGAGCCTTAAGCGGAGAGATTGACGATATTATAGATAAGCTCCTAAACGCCGAGCACGACTTGCTTGCTCAAAACTAATGACCGTAGATCAGTATCTAAAGCTTTCTAGCGCTAAATTAAAGTCCGCGGGCATCAAAAGTGCTAGGCTGGACACGTTAATCTTGTTTGAAGATGTTTTATCTATAAACCGAGCCAGGCTCCTGGCCGAACCCGAATTTGAAATTACCAAAGCGCAGCAGCGAAAACTTAATAATTTGCTCAACAAACGGCTCGACCACACGCCCCTTGCATACCTACGGGGCTCTACAGAATTTTACGGTACAACTTTTTTCGTCAACAACCATGTATTAGTGCCAAGACCTGAATCCGAGACCATCATCGACCTACTCATTGAGATATCTAAAGACGACGTATTTAGGCAAAGAACTATACGTATAGTTGACGTCGGCACTGGTTGCGGCGCACTTGGCATCACTGCCAAACAAAACGTTGCAAATTCTGAAGTTGAGCTTATAGACAATGATAAGAATGCTCTAAAAGTAGCCAAAATCAATGTAGATAAATTAACACCGGGCGTAAATCTTATATGTAGCGACCTATTATCCCAAGCTGGAAAGAAATACGATATAGTATTAGCTAATCTTCCCTACGTACCAGATCAGCATTGTATAAATTCAGAGGCAAAACATGAGCCGCACCAAGCGATATATTCGGGTAAAACAGGCCTTGAGCACTACATTAGACTACTTGCTCAGGTCAAAAAGCTGAAGAAACCGCCGTTGTATTTATTATTCGAGGCATTCCCCTCTCAGCACGCTGATTTAGTGGATCTTGCCAAGAAATCGGGCTATAGACTATATAAAACTGATCATTTTGTTGTGGTGTTGAAACTAAAAAATACAGACAAATATTATTAAAATTAGTACATTAAGTCTCAAATCTTGAACAAACAATTTTTGGTGAGATGTTGAACAAAAGTTTTGCTTTTGGTAGAAATTTCGTCTTTTAAATGTGCTGATTTTGGTTAAAATTCATGCAAAGAAATACAAGTGAGTACTATTTTTTTCTTGTCTAGCTGCCGGGATAAGTACCTAGAGTAACGTTTACTTGTTTGGTACTATTGCCCCTAACTATTGTTAGCGTGACTGAGTCTCCAGGCTCATATTGATCCAGTAACCCCGTCAAGTCGTGGTACTGATCAACACTTACTCCGTTAACAGCTGCAACAATGTCATTTACTTGTAGTCCTGCATTGTCTGCAGGGCTTCCAGGCGCTATGGAAGGCTCGCTCGCATTACTACTAGGTGCTATGAATGCCCCGTTGTCTACGCTCAAGTTGTATTCATTTGCGACGTCCGAGGTTAATGGAATGTAACGAATGCCTAAGTAAGGCACACTGAATTTGCCCTTCTTAATAACTTGGCTAATTAAACCCTTAATATCGTTTATTGGTATGGCAAAACCTATATTCTGAGCGTTGCCTGCAATCGCCGTATTGACTCCTATCACCTGCCCATTCATGTTTACCAACGGGCCACCGGAATTACCTTCATTAATGGCGGCGTCTGTTTGAAAGAGATCGTCGAGGTTTTCTGAAGTGTTCGACCCGGAAGAATCGCTAGCTTGGACGCTTCTACCATATCCAGATATGATGCCGCTAGTGACTGTGTTCTGGAACTGTCCAAGAGCATTACCTATGGCAACCACTGAGTCGCCTATCTGTACAGTCGAAGAATTTCCAATAACTGCCGGTGTTAATTTTTGTCCTTCAGCATTATTAATCTTTAGGAATGCAACGTCTAGTGAGCTATTTTGACTAGTTCTACCAACCACAGACACATCTTTTAGCTCCGTGCCGTTGCTTAGAGTAACGCTAACATTGGTCGTTCCTTGGGGCACAACGTGACGGTTGGTTAGGATCAGCCCATCTGAGGAAATAATGATACCAGTACCTGCAGCCTGCTCTTCCTCTGGCTGAGAGAACCCAAACAGTCCAAATCCGCCGCTGCTAGAGCCAGACCCAGCACTGCTGCTGCCTGAGGAGCTGATGCTGACGTTTACGCTAACTACGCTTGGACCCACAGTCTTTGCTATCTCATTAATTAGCTGGCTTTGGCTAGTAACTATCTTCTCCTGAGAACCAAGGCTAGCATAGGTAACGCTACCATCGTTACCGTGATTCTCCAGCCAGGCTCCCCCATATCCGCCAATCAAGGTTATGATAAGAACAGCAACCACTAGGATGTTGGCGCTCCATTTGTTGGGTGGTGGTATGTCTTTAACTTTAGATAGCTTTATGTCGGGCAAGTTAATGCTAGGGCTTTTCTGCCCTCTAGGCTTTGGTGCACCACCGCTTGAAACGCTGAATGCCTTCTCTTTATCGCCAGTATTCTTATTAATATCTTCAGGCATAAACCACCCCTAAACTACTTTGTCTCCCCACCATCCAGAAAATGCAATCATAGCAACCACTATTACTACCATGGAGGATATAATTACCCTTTTATACGTCTTATTAAGCTTATTAAAATGGTCAAGATAATATAGGACTGCAATACCGTACCCTATAACGCTCAAAAATACGGTTACTTGAGAGATGTTTTTGTAATAAATCAGCCAGTGACTAAGCAGCCAAGCTAGCGCTGCACCAAAATACCCCCAGGTATAAGCTATTAATCTCGAGTAAGGCTCTTCGAAGGTTTCAAGAAAATGTCTGGCCGCAAGATAGCAGAAAAGACCTGTAAGAAGGGTTAGCCCGTATATTGGCCCCGATGCCCAAGTTAGATATAGTGCGATTAAGGCAAACAGCTGTCCAATAAAAGCTTGTGAAGCTACCATGATATCCGAGCTCGAAGGCTTGATATAGAGCAGCCAGACGGAGTACAGAGCTGCCCACACTAACCTGACAACAAAGCTATCGCTGTGACTCATAAAGGCAACTATGGATAGACCGACCATCAAGTCGATGGCGTTAGCCCTAATATTAGCAGCCCAAAACCGAGGTCTTACAGCAAACATACGCCACTTACTTAAAACGATTATGCTGAGCGCGAGCTGAACGAAATTTAGACTCACCAGCACTAATGCCAAAATTGGCACAATTAATACCAGCAGGATATGAAGAAAGTACGCAAAACCGCCAGTAGGTTTAAGCTTAACTATTATTGGTCTCATCGTTACCAATTATAATAACAAAATCTGCGTTATTTGTCGGTATTATACCGTTTGGTAACTTGGTGGTTGACTTTACTTTTAGCTCCCTTTCCAAAAGTATGTCAGTGTATTTGTCGTTTGCATTGAGCTGAATGAGAACGGTGTGTTTCCAGCCTGCCGTAGGCGTATCGGCTGGTACTAACACGTTGAATCCATGATCAGTTAGTGTGCTAGATAACTTTGTGGCTAGGCCTGTTACATTGGTGCCGTTCAGTACCTGTATAGCAGCGTTGTCTTCTTTCAGGAATGGGTTACCCAGTTGCGAAGCAATATATTTATGAATTGCACCGTAGTTAAACAGTCCTGGAGTCGGTAGTAATATGGCTTGCCCGACCTCATGCCCAGGGGTCAGCAACATATTCGAAGGCGTATCAAAGTCATCGCTATAAATGTTGTTTGGGTTTATGTATCTGAGAATACCCGCCAAACGTACGCCGTTATTGATACTTAGGTCGGTAACTACGTTGTTACTAAACGAGTCCAGTATAGCGTTAATCTTAACGGGATTAAGTAGCGTATTTACACTCAAGAATTTATCAACAATTGCCTCTAATACTTGCCTTTGCCTAATAGATCTGCTGTCTTGAGAGGTTGTTTCTAGGGATCTGACGTACAACAAGGCCTGTGGGCCGCTTAACGTTTGCTGTCCTGAGCCAACAATCACCGGGTTGTTGGCGTTTTGCCATGCTATTGTTGGGTCGGTTAAAGTGCTGGGGACGTTAACGCTGACGCCGCCAAGTGTATCAACAATTTGTTCAAAAGCTTGGTAATTCACAAGCATGTTGTAGTCGACTGGTACCCCTAGTACAGCGCTAACCGAGCTATCAACCGTACTAAATCCTTTGTCTATAACCGATGTGCTTATGCTGCCCGGCTGTTTCTTACCCAGCGCCTGGAATTCGCCATTTTCAAAGGCCGTGTCAATCTTACCTACCCCACCCCCGTCGATAGTTACCCATAAGTTCTCAGGAATGGTAACTAGATTAACGGAGTGGTTTAGTGAGTCTATGCTGGCCAAAGTCATTGAATCTGTAACGTCAGCGTTTTGTCCTTTGCCACCTATTCGCCCCATGATGAGTATGTTAATCTCACCGTTACTCTGCCCTTTTAGGAGATTTGGGTTGTTATTCGGGTTAAGCGCAGCTGCATTGCCCGCTTCACCCCTAAACACTTGGTGCAACTGCAGGTATTTCTGAGATACGATTAAGCCCCCTAGGGTAAGGATTAGTACCAAACTTAGGGCGAATGCCCTTGCCGTTACTCTTCTGTATCTACGCCACTTATTCCTATTATATAGCTCGTGTATCCTTAGGCCTTCCTGTTCGCCAGGCAAAGACATGTCTATTGGCTGGCGTCTCGCAAGTAAAGCAGTGCTTGGGATAGGAGTACGAGCTGAACTCACCTTCGTCACAGGTATACGTTCGTCAAAGGTGTTTTTTGTTATTTGGCTCGGTTTTTGTATTCCAGGCCGTCTTAGACGTAACCTTTCCATCTCCAATTGCCAAGTAATATTATAAACATAAAGGGCTTACCAGTAAAGCTTATTGTTATGCTATAGTTAGTTCTTATATGAATGACGACAAAGACTCGGCGCCAAAGGTCGCCGAAAACTCTAGTCACTCGAGACTTAGAGAGGTTATATCTACTGTTGCCAT
>DATJNI010000019.1:0-67727 GCA_035508275.1 Candidatus Sulfotelmatobacter sp. | reverse complement strand
CAGAAAGTCTGAGGGCAAAGGCAACAGCAGGACGTGGCAGAGCTTTGGCCGAAGCAGGTTGGGATACAAAAGGCCTGAGTACTAGACTTAATCCCAGGACGCTTTTCAACAGAAATGCTAGGAATGCAAATATTGCAGCCATGAGAGAAGCTCGAATGGGAGTGCTAGGGGCTAAAGGTCTTGAAGGTTTGAGTGTATGGGAAAACAATAAAAGCAATGACAACACCCTACTTGCTCACGTTGACGGCGATTTCGCACAACAAAAGTTACGCAAGGCTCAGGCGGATGCAGCTGATGAAAGCAAGACTGAAGAAGAGAGAGCGGACGCTCGAACACAGATAAGCACATGGCAGCAAGCTATCTCCGCCGCCAGTTTATTGCCACAAGACAACGCCTCAAAACTTGCAGCGGCTCAGAGATTGTTCGCAACAGGCTACCAAATGGAAGACGGTGAAGAAGGTTATAACCGCATGGCCAGCATTGTCGCTAAATATACCGGCAATACTTTGCACTGGGAAAAAGACGAGGAAGGCAATTCACACATACACGGTGTGGAACCTGGGACTAATAATGGTGCCTATGTTAATAACATGAACTTGGCTCAGTTTAGCGAGAAGAACGCCGGTAGATTCGATTTGGCTGGGCTTAACAATGGCCAGAAGTTTGACCTGAAAGAAGGTTTAGATAAAGCTCCACCTTACGTGCTTGGTACTCAGGCTAAGCCAACGGTATTCAAGGCTGCTCCTAAAGAATACATGGGCAAGGATATCGGCAACGAAGTTAACGAAATTAAAGCACCGAGCGTAATAGGTAAAGAAGAATATGACAAGAAGATCCAGACGGCTATGACTAACTTGCGAGAAGCTATTGAGAGCGGAAAGGCTCAACCTGAGAGATTGATCGAATGGCACGACAAACTTATGTCAGCTCGGGGTGGCGCACAAGGGTCTAACCTTGACCAAATGAATACCCAGATAGACGTAATAAGACGAGCTGCTGGTATAGACGCGAACGGTAATGTAGTACAGCCGGCACCCGGTGTTGCCCAGGACGCTACCCAACTCCGATTCACTCAGGGCATCAAGAGCAATATGGACCGCTATCGTGCACTGCCTCCAGAAGGGGCTATAAACGATGCAGCTAACCAGCAAGGCGGAGGAGGCAATCAGGGTGGCAACGTATAAACTAATCCAAGACATAGAAGCAGAAGATCACATTCTTGGCCCTTTGACATTTAGGCAATTCGTCTTTGCTCTAATTGCCGTCTGTTGCTTTTACCTAAGCTTTTTAACCTATGCTAAGCACGTGCCTTTCCTCATGGTCATATTTCTTCCTCCTGGCCTGTTTTTCGCTTTTTTTGCTTTTCCGTTCGGCAGAGATCAGCCCACAGAAATATGGGCGCTAGCTAGAATACGTTTTCTTCTAAAGCCTCATAGGCGCGTTTGGAATCAGAGCGGCATAAAGGAAATGGTCACCATTACTGCACCTAAACGCATGGAGGTGAATCTAACAAATGGTCTTAGTCAAAAAGAAGTTAGAAGCCGGCTGCAGCAGCTGGCCGACACCTTAGACACGAGGGGCTGGGCAACCAAAGACGCAACAGGGGCAGACGATGCGGGAGCATATATTAACTCCGTAGTTAGTGACGATGTAGATAGACTAGTAAGTCCTTTGGATCTGCCTCAGCAAGTGCCGGAGGTTAGTGATACCCAGTCCACAGACATCATGGACGAGAAGACAAGCACAATTGCACAAACTTTCCAGACAATGATAGACAAAAGTAGTTCTGATCACAGAAAGCAGATGATGGATCTTATGAATAATAGGCCGGCTGCTAAAGCACCAGCTACACCTCAACCGCAAGAATGGTTCATGAAGAATGGTCAGCCAGGGACATCACAACCCTCGATCGACGAGGAGGCTTTGGGAAGGCAGCTTAGAGCTAGTAAGGAAAGTGAGCGTGCACAGTTTAGTGGCCTTAGAACTTTGGAAAGTGCACCGGCTGCAAAAAGTGTTAGTAAGGCTCCCGCCAATCTGACACAGACCCCAGATCCTGCTATACTAAATTGGGCGAGCCGCAACGATATTAACATATCAACTATTGCTAGTGAGGTTAACAAAACCAAAGGCAATAATTCTAGCGGTAATGAAGTAGTTGTATCATTACACTAGAGTAGTGGCGGAAGCGCGCATTATGCCTAAGCTATGCGGGGTGGCACTCTAAATGAATCCTGAAACAAATAACATACCTAAATTAGACACAACCAACACGAACCAGGTGCCGGACAAAACACCTCTTGATATTATTGCCCCGAATACAGCTGCCAATGCACAGGCCAAAAAGCAGGCCGCACAACAATCAAAACCAGTCCCCAAAAACGGAAACCCCAACAGTACCCAGAATTCTCTTCAAGTAGCAGAAATACGGGATGGGCTGGCAATAATGAATGATGGTTCGTTCCGCTCCGTTGTCATGGTCAAAAGTATTAACTTTGATCTTATGAGCACTCAGGAACAGGAGGCTGTTGAGTTTAGTTACCAGGGCTTTCTTAACTCGCTATATTTCCCGATACAGATATTCATTAGGTCCGAGAAGGTGGATCTTAGGCCCTACATTCTAAAGATGGACAAGCTGCGTACGGAGCAAGACAATATGCTACTAGCGTACTTAATGGAAGACTACATTTCATACATAGACTCGCTCAGTCAGCAGACCAATATCATGGACAAGAAGTCCTACATTGTCATTCCTTACTTCCCAATTATTGATGCTTCAAATCCTGCTGTTGCCCAGAGTAAAAACTTTCTTTCCGGACTAGGTGGTCTTTTCAACAAAAAGGATACGCACGTTACTATTAACGAAAATGACTTGCAGAATGCCAAAACCGAACTTAGAAATAGGGTGCAATCTGTATTAAGTGGGTTACTACAGTGTGGCATCCAGGGACTACCTCTAGATACTCAGGAATTAATTGAACTATTTTATGACACCTATAATCCTGACACTGCCACCAGACAACAACTGAAGACTTTCGATGATCTAAGTGCCGACGTAGTTACCAAAGGCCAGGGTGCCGCACCACAACCCCACCTACAGGGAGGTGCTGAATAATGCTTGGGCGATCTAAAAAACAACCCGTCGATCCGGTTGCTATAGAGCAAGCGCAAAAAGCTCGCGAAGAACAAGAAGTTCAAGCAGCCTTTCAAAAGGGCCTAACTGCACTTAGAGATTTCATTGCTCCAAGTTCTTTGGTTTTTAATAGTACATACTTTCAAATTGGTACGCGCTACGCTAGAACCTACTACGTCTACGGCTATCCGCGCCAAGTCTACACTGGCTGGTTAAGCCCATTAGTTAATATTGATGAAGTCATAGATATTAGCATGTACATATATCCGGTAGAGAGTAAGATCGTGCTTGAGAACCTTAAGAAAAAGGTAACTCAACTCGAGGCGGGAATACAAATTGACAGCGAAAAAGGTCGAATCCGAGACCCAGGCAAACAAGCAGCAATTTTAGATGCCGAAGAAATTAGGGACAAGCTTCAAGTAGGTGAAGAAAGGTTCTTTAGATTTGGTTTATACTTCACAATCTACGGCTCTAGCAGTGAGGAGCTGGAGTTCATTAGCCATAAGGTAGAGTCCATGCTTGGGCAACAACTTGTTTATAGCAAGGCTGCTTCGGCACAGCAAGAACAGGGCTTTAACTCTACAGTCCCCCAACTAAGCGACCAGTTGCAGATACGCAGGAACATGAGTACCGGTGCACTGAGTACCAGCTTTCCTTTCACCAGCGCTGACCTAACCCAAGAAAATGGCATACTTTACGGCATAAATATGCATAATTCGGGACTAGTAATATTCGATCGTTTCTCACTGGAAAATGGCAATTCAGTTGTTTTTGCCAAGTCTGGAGCCGGTAAAAGTTTTCTAGTAAAGCTCGAAGCTCTTAGGAGCATGATGTTTGGTACTGAGATATTTATTGTTGACCCAGAAAATGAGTATCAAAGGATGTGTGAGGCCGCTGGCGGTGCTTATGTCCGGCTCAGCTTAAACTCTTCCACCAGGATTAACCCATTTGATCTGCCAAAAGTAGTCGATAGCGAGGAGGCGGATAATGCCTTGCGATCTAACCTTATTACCCTGCATGGATTACTTAGGCTTATGATGGGTGGGGCACAGGCTGAACTACAAGGCAGCTCACAAATCACACTCCCAGCACTAACCCCTGGCGAAGAGGCAGACTTGGATTCTGCATTAATAAGTACATATGCCAAAGCCGGGATTACCAACGATCCACTGACCCATACTGCCGATCCCCCGACAATTCTAGACCTATACGATACCCTGCTGCACATGGGCGGCAACGGTCCGCAGCTTGCTCAAAGGCTAAGAAAATACACAACTGGTACTTTTGCAGGCATATTTTCGCAGGCTAGTAATATTAGTATAGAGAACCCGTTGGTCGTTTTTAATGTACGCGATCTAGAAGATGAACTTAGGCCAGTCGCGATGTACATAGTCCTAAACTACATCTGGAATAAGACTAAGACAGACCAAAAGAGAAGGCTTTTAGTTGTTGATGAGGCCTGGCAGCTCATGAAATACGAGGATTCAGCTAACTTTTTGTTTTCTCTATCTAAGAGGGCTAGGAAATATAACCTGGGTATTACCACCGTCACTCAAGACGTGGAAGACTTTATGGGTTCTCGAATGGGGCGAGCGATAGTAGCCAACGCCTCCATGCAGTTTCTGTTAAAGCAGTCCCCGACGGCGGTAGACGTACTAAGCAATGTCTTCAAACTAACTTCTGAGGAGAAAAAACGCCTCTCTCAATTCCCAGTCGGACAAGGCCTATTTTTTGCCGGATCAAATCACGTACACATACAAGTCATTGCCAGCCCTACAGAGACCAGCCTGATTTCAACCACGCCTACCGTCAAAGAAAAACCAGAAACAGGAGTCGAGGGTGTTCTTAATCAACCCCAGGGCACAATAAATCTTGGTGGTAATGTAGCTCAGGGGAGCGCCGGTAATGCCGCTTGAAACTAACAAACAAAAATATTTAACATGGCAAATGTATACGACCAAGACGATGACACGTTAAACCCTTCGGCCAAGGCCGCAGAAGAAACAACAGCACCAAAGTCAAGTACTAATTCGCTTGGTTCTGTTCGGGACGCAGAGTCTAGTGGTGCAGTTCCTGAAGAACAAACCTCATCAAGCACAGGCGGCTCTACGGGAAGCCAAGGATCGTCTGGTTTCTATAGCGGCACTGGTTCTCAGAGTAGTAGGGGATCCAAAAAGCGTTCGGGCGGAGGCCTAAAAAGATTTGGCATTAGTCGCCGGGTGGCAATCGCCGGCGGTGGTGTAGGCGTTGGAGCAATCTCCGCTTTAGTAGTAAGTTTCTTAGTGCTGGTGCCACTCAAGATAGAAAATACCGTTAATATGCTGCAGAATCATTACTTTGCTTCTAGTGAAGGGGCCGTTAGTGATGAAACAGACAATCTTTTTGACAGCTATATTGAGCAGCATGTGCTGCCCGGATATAAGAGCTGTGGAACCACTTTATCCAGGGCTTGCAGAGCGGTCAATTTTGGTACAGACCCAATTTCTGCACTATATCAAACGTGGAGTCAGGCAAGAATAGAAAACACTCTGGCCAGCGATTACCATATCGAGTTTGCCTACAAGCCACAAAATAAAACTTGGTACTTAAAAGCTCCTGGACTTGGTAGCGAAGGGGCAGATATTGGTGAGGATGGATCCGGCCTAGGACAAGTTTTTAATAGTCGAGCCGAATTTAGAGCTGCAGCAAGAGATAGCTTAAATACAGCACTAGAAAGCGAGACTAAATGGAAAGAAGTTCTAGTACGGTATAAAGTTGGGCGCTTACTTGAAGAAAAGTACGGTGTTCGGCGCTGCTTAATATTCTGTGGTGTAACTGACCCCCTAAGGGATCATGTTGATGATCAGAAAATAGCCGCTAAACTTTTCCTAACACAAAGGGTCATAGGTCCCAGAAACAATACCTTGGGCATTGTACTAGAGTGTTTCTTCAATACGGCAACCAGCTGCGACCCAGAGGATACCCAAACAAACGCTGATCCCGGAGCTCCAGCCGAGAATGGTGCTACCGAGTCTCCCGCAGTAGACGTACCGGTGAGCGAGGGACTTAGAAATATTGCCGCGAGCTATGATATAGACGACCCGGCAGCGCTTGAAGCTTTGCAGAGTAAATATAACGATATAGCGGATAAAGGTTTCCAGAAGTGGGTTATTACAGAAGGCCTGACAAACATAGGCGTTAGCACCGAAACCGCAGATACCACTGCTAGCGCAGTACCAATAATAGGCTGGGCGAATATCCTGGCTCAATGGGTTAATGAAGTCAATAAGGCCAGCGGCGACCTAAAGAAATTCAGATTTATAGTAAATGGGAGTGCCGCTGTTAGTCTGTTCTCCATGTATCAGACATATGCTGATGAAGTGCATACCGGACACGTCACTGCCACAGAACTGGGCTCTATGAATAGCTCTTTGGGTCCGGGTGGTGGCAGCTCTACTGACCCTGAGATGGGCGGTACCGGCGACGAAACCAGCACGCCTCTTTACCAATACTTATCTGGTGATAGCAATAGCTCCAGCGCATCGGCTGTGTCGCTCAGCAACTCTCTTCTTGGCAGTGCAGATGCCGACTCAACTGATTCCTATCAATCAGGTAACTATAAGTGCAACAACGGTCAGCCCGTTCCGAGCGGACAGTTAGTTTGTCCGGAAGAGAGCTTGGGTGGAGGTAATAGCCTAGCCAACTCTCTGCACGATGCGATCAATCAGGGCGGCGGGTTCATAACAACTTTGGCTAGTGTTTGGAATGATACCGTTGGTAAACCGTTCCAACTTGTTGGCAGTATTTTAGGCAGCGCTTTTAAGGTTCTGGCTGACGCTGAGAACGCCTCCTGTTCTTTGCCGGGCGGCGTCAATCCACTTGCAGCTTACTGTGCGGCAGAACAAACCGTTAAAACATACTTGCCGAAGATTATTAACGATGTTGCTAACAATCTAATCCCTGATCCATTTAGTACTAACATGAGTGGCGGTAGAACTTTTGACATGATGGCTGCCGGTGCTGACGTATCTGGTAACGATTATGCGCACGAAGGACTTGGCGGCAAGCAATTAACTTCCTCTCAAGCAACTGCCATAATAAACGCGCAGCAGGAACAACAACAGGAACAGTTTGAGCACGAACCGCTATTTGCCCGGCTTTTTAGCGGTAGTAGTACTTATTCACTAATATCCAAGGTCTCTATGGATATGCCATCAGATTTTCTTAGTGGATCCGCAGACTCTTTTGCTAGCATTGTTAGTAACCCATTTGGTCCCATTTTTAACGGTTTCTCTTCACTGTTTACCTCCAAAGTCAGCGCCGATAGCCCCAACGTCAGCGACCCATTTGGCGTGCCACAGTACGGCTATACCCAGCAAGACCTAGACGCTATAGGCGACCCAGTAGCCTATTGGGACGCACATTGCACAGACAACTCTTCTACTGGTTACCAAAAAGATAATAGCTACAATAATGCGGCGGTCGGGACACAGGATAGTAGTACTGGTGAGCCAGTAAACACCCAGACCGATCCTTGTGAACTACTAATGGCTGCGGTCGGAAGTGACGGTGGGTCATACAACACAGACCTTTTAACTAAAGATGATCTTGCTGACCTTTATGGCTCATCGTCGTCTAGTAGTACTGCGCCAACTCCCTCTAGCAGTGGTTACACCGACCCATTCCATGGCAGTAAAAACCTAGTGTACAACCGAGTCGATGAAGGCGTAGACTTTGCTACCGATTCAAGCGTACCAATATATGCAATTGGTAGTGGCATCGTAACGGAAGCCACTGAGTCTAGTTCGTTTTATACCACTTCCGCTGGACATGCTGACTGGATTACTTACCAATTATCTAGCGGTCCGGCTAAAGGTAAGTTTGTTTACGTTGCTGAGGGCTGCTCTCCGGTGCTGGTTCACGCGACTGAAATAGTCGGTCCAAATACGCAGCTCTGTACAGTTTTACCGGACAGTATTGAAACCGGCTGGGCCGTTAATGCTACTGAACAGGCAGCTGCCGCCATTAATGTTTACCAAGAGGGTAACGCCACAGCTTATGGACAGAATTTTGAAGAGCTTCTAACCAGCCTGGGCGTGAATAAGGCTTGTTATGACCATCCGGGCGAAGCATTAGAAGGTGCTTTGCCGCCGGGTTGGCCGCAGTGGGTTACCAATCCCGCCACGAAAGCAGGAGGTAACCAATGTTAACCACACCACGCTTAAAGAAATTAAGCCCTTTTCGCTACAGCAGCTTTCTTTTAGTGGTACTTTGCCTATTCCTGGGGATATCTAGTTACTTTCCAGCTACTGCCGATCCCTTGCCTCAAAGTGAACTCCAAGCTCTAGGGGAGTATCCCAACTGGGTAGCAACATCGTGTGGTGGTAGTCAAGGCTCGGTTGATCAGCAAACCTCTGCGGATCCAGACGGTGCAAGCTTCCCCAACCTTGACCCTATAAGCATGGCAAATGCCATTGATCGTTTTATCCACGAACAGAATCCTAGCGGGGAACTCAATAACCTAGGCTCTATTATTGTCGCAAGTGCTCAGAACGCTGATGTAAATCCCTTTCTAATTGTGTCTATCGCTAAAGAAGAATCAAATCTTGGTGATCCTAGTGTATATAACGTCTCTCAAGGCAGTAACTCATTTGGGAGAACAGCAACCAATAGCCAGCCGCACTTTCAGGGAAGTGGTGGCACTTGGTATAAATGGACTTCTGTTAAGGCTAGTGTGGACTACACAGCACCAGAAAATATTAATGCTGTTGGTGGGGGAGATATAGCCTCGTATCTAAGAGATCAGTATGGTTCAGCAATAGACAACAATAACTTATTTACCATAATTAACGAATATGCCCCATCCTCACAAAACATGACCACACAGTACATTTCTAACGTGCAGGGCTGGGTACAAACAATGGTAAATTACACTGGTACCTCTGATGCCAGTCCGGCTGCTGTTTCAAATAATAACTGTTCTTGCACTACGGCATCGACCACGTTAGTTGGTAACGATAATCAGGAGAAAATATTCAATTACTTTATTGGTAAGGGCTTAAGCCCAGCTCAATCGGCAGGCATCGATGGTAACTTTGGACAAGAGTCTGGTTGGAATCCTAATGATCCAGGAGGATATCTAGCGCAGTGGAATGGGAGTAGACTAGCGGCATTGCAAGCCTATGCACAGAAGGAGAATCAGCCTGTAACTAGTCTTGGTTTGCAACTAGACTATGTCTGGCTGGAGCTTACCAATGGACCTGGAGCGGGTGCGGATGAAAGTCAGGCCTTAACAGACTTAAAAGCAACCACGACAGCTGCAGCAGCAGCGACCGTCTTTAGTAACGACTACGAAAACCCTGGCGATCCTCAACTACAGAATCGGATAGATTATGCCAACCAAATCCTGCAACAGTACGGTGGTAGCGATTCGGGTACCGGCGGGACAGCATCGTCTTGTACCGGTATTGTGCAGTGCAACGGCTCCTCGCCAAGCACTACCAGCGACTTGAGCCAAGTCAGGCAGGAAGTGGTTTGCATTGCCCAGGAAGAGCTTTCTCTTTGGAATAATGGCTCCATGAAGCCAGGTTTTAGGGCCAACGACTCGAGCAGCTTTTCCAAATACACGACTAACTTAGACGAGTATTGGTGTGCGGATTTTGTGAGTTGGGTGTATGACCAAGCAGGATATCCGCTGCAGTCAGATCCTAATTGGCTAGTTCCTGGAGTACAAAGTGTTCAAGCTATTGGCGAACAGAATGCCAATTTCCACTGGCATCCAGCCGGCAGCTATACCCCTAAACCCGGCGACATAGTTGTGCACTTGAGTGGTGAGGCTCATGTTAACATTGTGGTGTCGGTTAGTGGCAACACTATGACACTAGTTGGCGGTGACCAGAATGCCGATAGTGCCGGCTATCCGGATGGTTCGAAAGTTAGTGAATATACGGATAACGGATTCAGCGGCGTAGATGGCATAACTGGGTACGTAACGCCGGATTAGGAGGAATTTTGCAAGAATTCAATCAAGGCAAATGGCTTAAAAGAACAGTCTTGGTGCTTGTAGTTATTGTCTTAGCAGTTATTGGGTTTAGCGTCTTTAAAAATATAGGTTTCCGTATATCTGGTGTTGAGCCTGATACCAGTAACTTTGCTAGTATTTCTCCTTTTATGAAGATTAGTTTTAATAGAACACTAAGCAGCAAAGGGCTAGTTCTTAGTTCAAGCTATTCAATTATTAGCTCATATAAAGTTAGTGGCAGTGATCTTTTTGTAGACTTGAAAGTCCCTCTTACCGCCGGCTATCCATATTATGTAAAAGTTGTTAGGGTGCAGGACACGAAAGGCAATGTGCTTAAAAACCAAACAATAAGTTTCACTCCAAAAAATATTGCCTTTCAAAACTTATCTCCCGATCAACAACGAGCACTACTCGAAACTCAAGCCAAGAAACCAGACAGTAAGGCTAACATAACGTATAACAACTTCGATTACCTGACTAATTACGGTCTCACCGATACCCAGGTGGATACTTTAGAGCAAGCCTTCTTTAACTTTAAAGAGGATGCAAAGGTCGTAACAATATCCACCCCCAGCGTGGCAGCTGCTCCTCATAGCGCCGACACCAGTAGTACCCAAGGCACAATAACCTTCTCGGTGAGCGTCGACGGTACCGACTATAATGCGAGCGTTAACTATACTCAGCTAGGCGTAGACGCCCAACTATATTTATACAATCCATCCACCAATGCCCAGGTGTTTAATTCCTATAGCGTTGCTAACGGTGAAGATTAATGAGAGGCTTACGCCCTTTAATAGTGTTAGTTAGGGTTATTATTACCTGACAATCCGCTAAACAGTCGATCAGGTTCTTTTGCCGGGTTTGGTCCATTTCACTAAACACATCATCTAGCAGCACTATTGGTTGGCGTTCATATTTCTTTTGCATCAGACCAACTTCACATAGCTTAAGGGCAAGCACTATTGTTCTATTTTCACCCCTAGACGCTGTCTTTTGGTGATGAACGTGGTTAATACTAAACACAAAGTCTTCTCGGTGCGGTCCAGCAGAAGTAAAACCTTTTTGGTGGTCTTCGCTTAAACTGTCCTCTAGGTACTTTAAAAAGCTTGTTTCGTAAGTCTCCTCAGGCCACTCATTTTGATACTTAAGCGTCACAATGTCCTTGCTACCAGATATGTCTTTGTACTTTGCATTAACCTCGTCTTTTATGCTCTCTATTAATTTGTTTCGGCTTTTAACGATTTGCCCTGACAGCTGGCTAAGCCTGACGTTCCAAACAAAAAATTTCTCTTTGCTGACGCTGCTAACAGTTTTAAGTAGATGATTTCTTTGCGCCAAGGCCCTTTTGTATTGTCTCAGTTTCGTAGAATAACCCGCCTCAATCTCAGAAATTAAATCATCAAAATATTCCCGCCGCCTATCAGGACCTCCAGACAGCATGTGCATTTGTTCCGGCTCAAACAAAACAACCGGCGATATATTCTTGCTGCTTAGCCGAGCATACTCCTTGCCGTTTAGCCTAAAGGTCTTGTGTGGTGACTTTTCTCTCTCTATTTTGATTGCTCTTTTGCTGTTTTTATCGTCAAGCGACTGTAGGCTAGCCCAGCTCTTATTAAAACTAATAAGGTCCTGGTCTTTAGCTCTATAACTTTTACCCTGGCAAATTACCAGTATGGCCTCAAGTAGGTTAGTTTTACCGCTACCGTTTGGGCCAACTATTAAATTAATACCTGGCTTAAACGCAAATTCAGCATTTTCGTAAGACCTAAAATTAACTAGTTTTAGGCTTTTAATCATTATCTAATTCTAGCGCTTAGCTTTTTAGCGGCATAATGACGTGCCTATAAGACTTGTCCTTGGTTTCCGATAGCATGGTTGGTTCAAGCCTGCCGTTAAAGCCAAATTCAATCTCATCGCCGCCAATTACGCCCAGCGCATCAAGCAGGTAGCGCGAATTAAGTGTAATGCTGGCGCTTCCTTTAATCTTACCCTTGGCGGTTGAGGTGTTCTCGCCTAGCTGAGAAGCTACAGATCTAATACTCAGCTCTTTCTTTTCTTCGCTTAGCTCAATGGTTACGCTGCCAGCGCTTTCCCTGGCAAACAAACTAGAGACTTTTGTGACATTTGTTAGATCAGCCTTTTTAACTACTGCGCTGTTTTCAAATTTCTCTGGAATGAGCTTTTGGTAGTCTGGGTACTTGCCGTCAATTTGTCTGGTTACTAGCTCAATGTCGCCTAGAGTAAACAATACTTGCTGCTCATCAAACCTAGCCTTGATGGTCGTTACGTCGTCTCCAAGCACCCTTAAAAGGTCTTGCATGGAAGAGGAGGGGATTAGTAGCTCAAACTCGCTCTTGATCGGTCCGACTTTCTTTTCCGCCAATCTGTAACTATCTGTAGCTGCCAAATACAGCTGACCGTCTTTAGCGCTTAGCAAAACCCCGGTCAGAACCGGTCTGGTCTCGTCACTGGAAGCTGCAAAAACAATTTGTTGAAGGGCTTTTTTGAAGGCTTTTCCATCAACCGTCCATTCTTTGCCGTCCTTAAGCGCCGGCATAACAGGGAAGTCGTCAGCTATTATCCCGTTTACAACAGACTTGTATTGGTCGGTGCTGACGTGGAGCTTAGTTTCTTCAAGAGACAGCTCAATAATTCCTTCTGGCAAACTACTGACGAAGTCTTGCATAAGCCTGGCCGGCACAGTGATCGAGCCCTCTTCGCTAACTTTGGCGCCTATATAGTGGGTTATGGCTATGTCTAGGTTGGTTGCCGAAATACTTAGGCGGTTCTTCGAGGTTTTAACCAAGACGTTGGCCAGAATCGGCAGCGTCCCTCGGCTACTCGCTACTTTAGCCACCGAATTTAGAGCTTTGTTTAGGTTCTCCTGGGTTACTTGTAGTTTCATGTGGTTTGTCCTCCAATAACAACAAATTTATTTAAATAACATGTAGTAGTAATAGTTATATATGTGTAAAGCGTGGACAAAATCATTTTTAGCGAAGTTAATATTTTTTTAATGTTTGTGGAAGAAGGGTAGGAAAAGCTGCGAACTATAGGTAGCAAAACTAGGTAAGTTTTAAACACGCCCGAGAAAATAAAAATTGGGCCCGTGCCCAACCCCCGTGTTTGTAACCAGCTTTTCCATAGTTTATTCACTAATATTCCTCCGTTTGCCGCTAGTTATACAGCTGCTCCTTTATCTCGGTTATTGCGCTTCTAAGAGCCGCATCAAGTTGTGACTCCTCTGAAATCTTTCTCACAGAATGCATGGCGGTAGTGTGGTCTTTTCTGCCCAGCTCCCTAGCTATTTTCGGATAACTAAGCCTTAACTCTTCGTGGAGTATATACATGGCAACCTGTCTTGGTACGACTATGTCTTTATCTCTTCGTGGTCCCACTATATCTTCCATGGGTATCTGGTAGTGTTTAGCCGTTCTCTCAATAATTTGCTTGGCGCTTAAATGTTTTGGTCTGTTCTTGCTGACCAGCAGGCTAGAAGCTATAGGTACGGTCGGCTCAATTCCTCTAACGTCGCACCAGGCTAGAAGCTGGTTAAGAGCACCCTCCAGGTCCCTAACGTTAGTCTGAATAGTCGAAGCTAGGTATTCGACGACCTCTTCGTCTAAATCCGTATCGTGCTGTTCGGCCTTGGTCTGAATAATAGCGCAGCGGGTCTCAAAATCTGGCGCCTGCATGTCTATGCTCATCCCACCACCAAATCTGGACTTAAGTCTGTCCTCAAGCATAGCAATATCTCTCGGCGGTTTATCCGAGCTCATAATTATCTGCTTATCCGCCTGGTGCAGGGTATTAAAGGTGTGAAAGAACTCTTCTTGAATCTTGTCCTTACCAGCCAGAAACTGAACATCATCAACAATTAACACATCGGCCGACCTATAAGTATTAGCAAAAGTTGCCACGTTCCTACCTCTAAGGGCCTGAACAAACTCGCTAACAAACTGCTCGGTCGCAATATATAGAACTTTGGCGTCAGGGTTCTTAGCCTGAAGGGCATTACCAACCGCCTGGATAAGATGAGTCTTGCCAATTCCAACTCCACCATATAGATAAAGCGGATTATATTTAGTCCCTGGCTGTCCAGCCACTGCCTGACAGGCTGCAAAAGCCAGCTCGCTACCGGCGCCAACTACGAAGTTATCAAAGGTGTATTTCTCGTTTAAGCTTTGCCTGTAACCCCTATGACCACTAGAAGCTAGGCTTTCTGGCTCGTTTGTTTTAACGGGTGGTTGTGCCATTACGTCACCTGACATACTTTTAACTGACGAAATAGTAACCATTTTGTAGTCTAGTCGATCCACTTTTATTCCTTGTTTTCTCAGAGTTTCGGCAATCAGGTTGTTATATTTCTTTTCCAGCTGCTGCTTAATAAAGACGTTAGACACTCCCACTATGACTACACCATCCTCAGCCTTAACTAGACTAGTGTTCTTAAACCACGTTAGGAAGCTGCCCTTAGATAACGTAACTTCAATCTCGCCTAAGGCAGCCTGCCAAACCTCGTCTTGCACTCCTTTTACCTCTCTCTTTGGTTTAGTACTATAACTAAATTATACAAAGTTTTCCACACATTTATATTTTAGTCCCCAACTTTCCGTAATTGCTTTATTAGAAATCTTACAAACGGATAAGAGATTATACACAGCAAAAAACCGCCCCTGTTATATTTGTGGACAAATAGCAAACCTTAGTGGATAAAAGCCTTAATATTGCGATAAAACATTGTCAAAAACACGCCGATTTTAACTCGGTGGGAGCGATTTATGGCTTTAAATTTCAATAATTGGAAATATTAAAAAATTATTAAATTTTTGTATTTAAATTTGACCCGAAAATGCTTGCTCGTTTAAAACTGAAGCCAGGAAAAAGAGAGGGTAATATGAAAAGAATTAAGAAAGTTGCACTCGTTCTTATAGCCGCAAGCCCAGTGTACTTTTATTCAACCAGCCTGGCCGACAGTGGCAATATTGGACAGGTCGAAAGCTTTCTCCAGAACGTAATCACCACAGTTGCAGGACTTGCTGGGCTAATAGCTACTGGCTTCTTTATTGTTGGCGGACTTCGCTACATCACTAGCGCCGGGAACCCCATGCACCTAGACAAGGCTAAGCGAACCATTCTATATTCGGCCCTCGGTTTAGCTATAACGATTGGGGCATTCGTTTTAAGCAATATTGTAACCAGCCTAGCCAATAACGCATTTGGAGGGCAATAGATGTTATTCGCAGATATAGCAAGCGCCAAAGACGTAATGAGCTCAGTAGTAAGCCCTTTAGTGCTGACACTATCTGCTATAGCCGGGTTAGTATTTATCCTGATCTTAATTTACTCAGGCTTTCAATACATTACTAGCTCAGGTAATCCAGAAAAGCTCCAAGCCTCCAAGAAGATAATGAAAGATTGTCTTATTGGCATAGTCCTAATTATTGGCGCTGCCACAATAACCGCAATTCTAAATCATGCTTACGGCTCTCAACCAACCGGCACAGCAAGCAACCTACCCAATCTAGCCGCCATAAAACCCCAGTCAACATCGCCTGGGCTCGTGGGAGTCCTGATCGATGCCATAACGGGGATGCTGCAAGACCTTATTCAGTCTATAGCCAGACCTATCATATCCGCGCTGGATTACTTTACATCCGGGACGCCTCTTGTAGCTGACAATCCTAGCGTATTTAGTCTTTGGTTGATCACTGCCGCAGTGGCAGACTCACTATTTGTCTTAATAGTTGGCTTGCTGGGCTTCCATGTCATGAGTGCCTCCACCTTAGGGCTAGACGAACTAGACATTAAACACATATTCCCACAAATTTTAGTAACTTTCTTGTGCCTGAATAGCTCCATCTTCTTAATTGACATAATTATTACCTTGAGCAACGGCATGATAAACGCAGTTAAGGCGGGCTTTGATTATTCAAACGTCTGGACGGTCCTCGAGAAAGTAACAGACAGTTCTGGTAGCACGGGCCTGGCCGGTCTTTTAATAATGATTATATTTCTAGTACTAGCCTTCATACTTCTTGTTTACTACGTTGGACGCCTAGTAACTCTTTACCTCGGGGCAGTACTAGCGCCTATCTTGATTCTCCTCTGGCTGCTACCGAGTTTCAAGGATTTTGCCTCTAATGCTGCAAAAACCTACCTGAGCACGGTATTTGTGCTATTCATTCATGTAATAATTCTTCTTCTCGCATCGTCAATCTTTGCCGGTCTTGTTAGTGGGTCGGCCTCGACGCCAGACACAATAATGTCTCTTATAGTTGGTATGTCCACACTTCTAGCTCTAATTAAAACTCAGGGTGTTCTGGCGCAGCTAAACTATGCCAGCATTGGCCCCAAGGCCATTAGAAGACTTAGCAGCCAGTTTGTTAGAGGATTAAGCGGAACTAGCTATAGCTATAGCGAGAGTTAATTATGAAGACATCTAATATACCGGCCCAGATAACTACGGTAGAAGATAAAATAACAGGGAATCTATCCTTTAAGCAGCTACTAATTCTTGTTGCTGCAATATGTAGCGACTTCCTAATATTTATTGTAGTCCCAAGACCCCTAAAAATATCTGCTCTTAAAGTTGCAATCTGCTGTGCGGTAACCGCATTAATCTCCAGCCTGGCATATAAGCATGATGGCAGACTGCTTTATTCCTGGGCTCGCTTAATATATAGATTCAACTCCAGACCAAGGTTCTATGTATACAACAAAAACGATCTTTCTTTTCGTCCGAACTTTGACACTAAACAGCGAGCTATAGAAAACCAAGAATCGGTAGTCGAAGATAAACCAATGGAGGACATTAAGTATAGCCTCGAAAGTCTTAATAAACTTTCTCTAGAGGAATATATAGAAATTAAGTTTTCGAGAGATAAGAAAGCAGGGTTGAAGGCATATGTTTCGCAGGTCAAATAATAGGGCATCATATAATAGGGCATCATCTAGAAAACAGGTAAGCATTAAGTCTGTTAGCGATAGCATTCTTGAGCTCGACAACAACGAGTACAGGGCGATTCTAGAAGTTAATTCCATTAATTTTGAGCTAAAAAGTGACATCGAAAGAGACGCCACAATAGATATTTACCAAAGCTTACTAAACTCACTGCCTTGCCCGGTGCAAATTGTAGTTCGAGTAAGGTCCATAGATATAGATAGCTACGTTGCTAGTTTTAGTAGCTTTGCTGCAGTCGAAAACAGAATATATAAAACTCAAATATCAAACTACCAGCAATTTGTTAAAAAACTCGTAAGAGAAAATAAAATTCTAACAAGAAGGTTCTATTTAATAATCCCTTTTGAAGCTAAAGATAAAGCCAATCACACCGAAAATCTTAATCTCTACTGCGACATTTTAACCAAGAATTTTAATAAACTGGGTATTTTGACTAAACGGCTAACTAATCTTGAGATTGTTAATCTGTTTTATGGCTTTTACGACGCCGAAAAATCAAAGAACCAGCCCTTAAGCGAGTTAATGTTCAACTTTTCAGGGGAGGTCGTATGTTAAATTCACTAGCATTACCTCGTCTTTCAAAACAGAAAAAGGACGATAGCCAGCTATATGAATACGGATTACAGGACTTAACGGATATAATTTCCTACTCCGGACTGGAAGAACAAAAAGACCACATTGTCATAGACGGGAAATATTTTAGGCAAGTAATAATATCCGGATATCCTCTTAAAGCGATGTCGGGATGGCTAAATAATTTAGTTAACTTCAGTGAAGATATCGACATAAGCTTTCATATCAGCGAGGTCCAATCGTTTAAAGCGCTTCCTAAACTAAACAGGAAAATAACAGAGCTAGAATCCACAAAACGCGCCATGATTCGCGGTGGCCAAATACTCGGGCCTGACGTAACCGATCCTCTCGAGTCAGCCAAAAACCTGAGGGATAAGATTCAAAGGGGACAAGAAAAACTGTTTCAAGTTTCCATTTATATATCAATAAAAGCCGACACCCTGGAAGAACTAAATAAGACTACCAAAGTGTTAGAATCGGTGCTTGCTTCAAGCCTTTTCTATACAAAGACAGCCATCTACCAACAAATTGAAGCACTTCAATCTGTCTTGCCTAGAGCCGAGGATGTGCTTAGTCAAAAAAGAAACTTAGACTCCTCCTCCGCCGCTTTGACGTTCCCCTTCATGTCCTCGGAACTAGTGCAAGAGAACGGAATTCTATATGGAATCAATAAATCCAATAACTCACTAGTAATTATTGATAGATTTAGTCTAAATAACGCTAATAGCATAATTTTTGCAGAATCTGGAAGTGGCAAGAGCTACGCAACTAAAATAGAAATTTTAAGACAACTGATGCAAGGCACTAAGGTAATAGTTATCGACCCAGAGAGGGAATATAAACTTCTGGCAGAGTCTATAAGCGGAAGCTACGTAAAACTTTCTATTAAGTCTAAACAAAAGATAAATCCTTTTGATATAGCCTCAACCCAGAGAAAGAAAAACGATTTAGCTGAACATACCCAGGATCTAACTCAAATCATTGCTTTAATGCTAGAAGGACTAAATCCTAGGGAAAGGGCTGCAGTAGACAAGGCAATTATTAATACATATAAAAACTCGCCCAAGGCAACTCCGCTCTTACAAGATTTCTACGCAGAACTTCACGGTTTAGGACAACTAAAACTTTGTGAGCGACTTGAAAAGTATATATCAGGCAGCTTAGCTAACGTCTTCAATGCCCCGACCAATATAAATCTATACAACCGGCTCATAGTCTTTGACATCAAAGATGTTCCAGAAAACCTTAGACAGATAATGATGCTGATCATATCTATATATGTTCAGAACCAAGTTAAGTTGAGACCCGAGAAAAGACTTTTAGTAATAGACGAAGCCTGGTTGTTATTACAGGAAGAAGAAAGCGCACGTTTTATCTCCGGGTTGGTCAGGCGAGCAAGGAAATACTATCTAGGAGTAGCAATAATTACCCAAGCCGCAAATGACTTTCTGAATAGCGACTATGGTAGAGCTATAGCATCTCAAAGTAGCCTGAGGATTCTAATGCGTCAGGACACAACTACTGTAAAGAATGTATCAAGCGAGTTTAAGCTGAGTGAATTTGAGCAAGACTTTCTCCTCACTTGTTCCAAGGGTGAAGCGCTAATAATCGCAGACCAAAACCATGTTGCCTTAAAGGTAGTTGCTTCAGAAAAAGAGCACCCGTTGATCACAACAAATCCTAAGGAACTTTATATATGAACCCCCTCCTTCTTAAAACGGGCACGTCGATACGTAAAGAAATTATTGTCGCATGTTCAATTGTAATCTTTTTGATTTTCATGCCAGTTTTCAGCGTATTTGCATTGACGCATGTTAAGACGCCCTCCGCAGCTAGCCAAATGTCGACGATCACGTCATTCCCGGGCGATCTGTATGCTTGGGGTAATTGCACCTGGTGGGTTTTTATTCGCAGAGAACAGATTGGCGAACCTATTCCTAATACTTGGGGGAATGCAGCTACTTGGGCTGTTAGGGCGGCCGCTGATGGTTATGTAGTGGACCACACCCCAAGCTACGGAGCAATTATGCAAGTATCGGATGTTGATGGCGGGTTAGGCCATGTGGCCTTTGTGGAAAGCGTTGGCCCTGATGGCACTTGGAACATCTCTGAAATGAATGTCAAAGGCCTTGATGTAGTGGATTACAAGTCGAACCCGCCATCTTTAGCTGCTAATTATAACTTTATACATAATGAGCTATAGCAAGACACCTGATAGAAAAGTTGACAACCATACAAACATGTATACACTTGTATATATGAAGACAGAAGTTATAACTACACAAAGTGTACGTAAGTGGGGAAATAGCTCAGGTGTTCGGTTGCCGAAAAAAATTCTTAAAGCCGCCAAACTTGAAGACGATCAGCAGGTGACGGTGAGCCTAAAAGGGCAATCAATAATTCTCACTCCAGTAAAGTCGAATGATGAGTATACTCTGAAAAAAATGCTCGAAGGAGCAACGCCAAACAACGCACATGGTGAGTTCGATTGGGGACCTGATGTTGGGGCAGAAATCATCAATGACTGATGCAGACTACGTGCCTGAAAGGGGGGATATCGTCTGGATGGTGCTAGAGCCTCGAGTGGGTCATGAACAATCAGGGAGGAGGCCCGTACTGGTACTTTCTCCTAAAGAACTCGCACGCCACACCAACCTAGCTGTTATATGTCCCATAACTAGTAAAATTATTGGGCTTCCACAGGAAGTAGAGCTAACTAAAACGAAAACAAAAGGAGCTATTCTACCTTTCCACGTAAGGAGCGTCGACTTTCGTTCGAGAAGGGCGAAATATATAGAAAAGGCTCCAACGTACATCCTGGAGAAAGCAGTAAAAGGGGTGCAAAATATTATTTTGCCAGGATAGATATTTTTGTATCTGCACTGAGGGCGACGGTCTCACTTTACTTTATGTCCATTGACAGATATAGTTGTCACGACAATACCTAGTTAAATTTTTTAAGATCAGGACTCAAGCGTGCCCAAACGAACTTATCAGCCGAAGAAAAGATCACGAGCCAAAGAGCATGGCTTTATGAAAAGAATGTCCTCAAAAGCCGGACGCAACGTACTTCAAAGACGACGCACTAAAGGCAGAACCAAACTTACAGCTTAAGAGGAAGATATGCTAAATAGAAGGCACCGTTTCCATGGATACGGAAGCTTAAAGAGGGTATACGCTAACTCCACTAGCGTTAGGGGTCAATACTTGAGCCTCAGGTATGGTCAGAGAAAGAATCGTCCCTACAGAGTGGCAGTTGTTGTCGCTAAGAAAGTTAACAAATCGGCGGTAAAGAGGAATAGGATTAGACGCCGTATTTATGAGATCGTCAGACAATATAACTTAAAAGACGAAATCGATTACATAATTACCGTATACGGTGACCAAGTTGCTGAAATGCCAGCGGACGAGCTGAAAAACCAAGTCGAGAGCCTACTAGCTAAAGTGCACTAATCTACCCCTATAGAACACCTTTAGAACGTGTTATAGTATTAGTCGACTATGTTTACAACCCTGATTGTTAAGCCTATCTTCAATTTGCTCGTGCTCATCTATGCCATTATCCCAGGGCATAACTTCGGCGTAGCTCTAATTATCTTCACCATAATTATCCGTTTGCTGCTTTGGCCACTACTTAAAAAACAGCTGCACCAAGCTAAAGCTATGCGCAAACTCCAGCCAGAAATAAGGCGTATTAAAAAAGAAACAAAAGGTGACCGAGCTAAAGAATCACAAATGCTCATGGAGCTATATAAAGAGCGGGGCATCAACCCCTTTGCCGCCTTTCCAACTCTAATACTCCAGTTCGTAGTTCTTATTGGGCTATACAGCGGCCTTAGAAAAGTTATTAACGACCCTTATCAGATAATCGCTTTTGCCTACAAACCTCTCCAGCACCTCAGTTGGATGGAGCATCTATCCAAAAACATCCATATGTTTGATGAAACACTTCTTGGTTTTGTCCATTTGAGCCAACCAGCACTTAAGGACGGTAATATCTACTGGCCAGCCATGGTTATTGTCCTAGGTAGTGCCATCATGCAGTACTTCTCTAGTAAGCAATTACTGCCTCAAGACAAAGACCAAAAGGGTCTTAGAGAGATTCTAAGATCAGCTAACAAGGGTGACCAAGCCGATCAATCCGAAGTCAACGCAGCAGTTGGGCGAAGTACTCGTTACTTCCTCCCCGTCATGATCTTCCTTTTTACCGTCAACCTGGCCTCAGCCCTAAGTCTTTACTGGCTAACTGGTGGAATAGTTGCCTTTATCCAACAGAGTATTGCCCTAAGAGAAGACGAAGAAGAAATGGAAGCTATTGCCGACAGGCCATCTAAAGATGTATCAAGTATCCCAGAAGCCGAGATTGTTGCATCGAAGCCAAAGACAAAGACTAAAAAATCTACTCCTAAGAAAAAGAAGAAAAATAGGAGGAAGAAAAAATGAATGAATCTATGGAAGAAGCCATTCTTTATGCAAAAAAATATATTGAGGACCTTCTATCTTTTTTTGGTCTCAACACCGACGTTTATGCCACCAGTGACGATGAAGTCATTCAACTAAGCGTTCCAAGTACTAGACTCAACGGTTTTCTAATAGGGCAACACGGCGAGAATATGCGTTCATTACAATACCTAACCAGCACGGCCCTTAAGAACAACAACTTTTCCAACACCAGGGTTAACGTCGACGTGGCAGATTATAAAAAGCAAAGGGCAGACCGCTTGCGAGATCAAGCTGAAGAGTGGGTCAAACAGGTCAAAGACACCAAAAAGGACATGGACCTCAAGCCCATGAATGCTGCAGACAGAAGAGTCGTTCATAAACTAGCCGCTGAATTCGGTCTGACAAGCGACTCCGAGGGTGAAGGTAGAGACCGTCACATAGTTCTTAAAGTAGAAGAAAAGTAGCTACCTCTTACCTAGAACATCCTCGTATACTTTCATGGTCTCTTTTGCCATTTTTATCCAGGAGTATTTCTTTACTCGCTGGTGGCCCTTTTTAATAAGCTCGTTTCTAAGAGTGTTGCTTGACAGTACGTCTTCTAGTGCGTTCTTCATGTCATCAACGTCATAAGGATCAAAATATTTAGCCGCACCACCATATATTTCCGGCAAGCATGTAGCGCTACTACTAACGACCGGCGCCCCATAAGCCATGGCTTCTAGTCCTGGCAGCCCAAAACCTTCACTTAGAGAGGGAAAAACATACGCTCTGGTATTTTCATACAACCACTTAAGTTCACTATCATTAACAAACCCAGTAAAGAAGACATTATGAACTCTAGCTTTTGCCACAAACTGCTTTAATCTCTTGTAGTTACCGTCTTCCTTGCCAGCCAATACCAGAATTAGGTCTGGACGCTTTTTCTGAATTTCACCAAAGGCCTTAACAAGGCGCTCCAAGTTCTTATGAGGAAAAGACCTGCCAACGTAGAGAATAAAGTCTCGTCTGTTGAGTTCGGATACCACCTTTGGCTCATCCTTAATTAAATCCGCTGCTTCATAAGTAACGACTACTTTATCCTTTTTAATACCACTAAAATCTATCAAATCTTCCTCAACAAACTCACTAGGCACAATAACTCTCACTGACTTCTTTGCCACTCGCTTCATCAGCTGCTGATATATTTTCTGCTTTGTCTTAAATACAGCCTGGTTTTTATCTGGATTAGAAAACCTCAGCGTAGTCAGGTCATGGATGGTAGTAACAGTTGGCCCAGCATATAAAGCCGGTTGCTGGGGGAAGGCAAAATGTACAAGATCAGGCTTCAGACTTTTTATCTGCCTAGCAAGGGCTGTTTGTTCAGAGACAGTGAACTCCTTATGAGGACATGACACAGGCATAAAATTAGGATTAGTGGGCTTAAAACCCTCCATATCCTCTGGTTTTATGAGCAAGAAGTACTTATGTGTTTTATCCAGCTTCTGTAAATGTTCAATCAGCTTATTAACATATCGGCCGCTACCGGTGTTTAGTTCCCTGGCGTCGATGACAATTTTCTTCATCCAAGACCTCTTATTCTCCACCAATACGATCTCGCTTTTCTTAAGGATAGAGCGTTTGGCGGAAGATCGTGAATTATAACGCTCCAAATGTACTGATCCGATACGTTCTTATTCTTTTGAATAATCCTTCTTTTTCTTAATGCACCGGGTAAGTAATATACACTTGCCAGACTGCCTTTTATAGCTACCCATGCGTGGCCCCTAAAAACAGCACTTATAAAAAAAAGACATTGGCTCAACGTAAAACGCCAACCAACTTTGAATATATATTTTCCGGGTACGTTCTTAACAAAAAGCAGAGGCAAGTTCTTGATAGTTTGATAAGTTGTAAAACCTTTTATTTTGCCACTTGTTGCCCCTATCTGATGATAGACAATGGCCTTGGGGGTGTATCGAACTTTCCATCCACTTAACTGGGCTCTAAAACTAAGATCCACATCTTCGTAGTACGCAAAAAAAGCTTCATCGAAAAGCCCAATTTCTTCTAACATACTTACTCTGTATAAGCTTGCACCACCACTAGCGCCAAATACTTCACCGGTATCGTCATACTTATTAATGTCTGGTTCACCTCTTCCTCTGGGGTAGGGCAATCCCCACACTGTGTAGTAATCACCGGTACTATCTATACTTTTTCCACCCCTGTCTAGGATTTTGCTTGTTACTATACCAAGCTGTCTGTTTCCCCCCATGCATTCAGTAAGCTCCCACAACCATTTCTTATCTGCAATTGCGTCATTATTGAATGGAGCCACATAGTCCGCACGCAGCTCAATAGCTCTTTTGAATCCTTGATTGACACCGCCGGCATAGCCTCTATTCTCACTATTTTCTATAACTTCTATTTGATCATATTGTTTAAGAATATTGAGAGAACCATCTATGGACCCATTGTCTACAACTATAATATGTGATTTTTCGGTCTGACTTAATAGGGATTTAATACAATCTTCCAAACTGCTTTCACCATTCCAGTTTGGTATAACTACAACCGTTTTATACATCGACGAACGTTCTCATGTACTCTATAATACCTCATACTAAATGATGAAACGCATATTTTCTAAGCAGAACCGTGCACTGCTCAGTGAGCTAGTGCGCACCGACTTTAAACTGCGTTATCAGGGCTCTGTATTAGGCTACGCGTGGTCACTGCTTCGTCCGTTACTTTTGTTTGCCATTCTTTACGTTGTGTTTGTTAAGTTCTTAAAACTTGGCAACGGCATTCCGCATTACCCCGTCTATCTTTTATTCGGCATAGTAATTTGGAACTTTTTTGTTGAAATGACCATGCAAAGTCTAGGCTCAATTGTCGGCAGAGGTGATTTAATTAGAAAAGTTAAAATTCCTAAGTGGATAATTATTCTCAGTAGTAGTATATCCGCAGTTATAAATTTGTTACTAAACCTAATTGTAATAGCAATATTCCTAATACTAGGCCATGTAGCAATTGGGCCGGATATATTCTGGGTTCCTTTAATACTAGTTGAGGTATATTTGCTTGCTCTTGGCTTGTCTTTATTTCTGTCTGCTGCCTTTGTTAAGTACAGGGACATAAATTATATCTGGGAGGTAGTATTACAAGCAGGCTTTTACGCCACACCTATACTTTATCCTTTATCACGTATTACCGACGTTACACTACAAAAAATTATTATGCTCAATCCAATGGCTCAAGCTATACAAGATGCACGTTATTGTCTCATAACCCAAGATACAATAACGCCTAATAAACTTTTTCAGGGGGGCTGGCATGAACTCATACCTTTCGTTATTGTGATAGCAGCAATTATCATAGGAGTAACTTACTTCAGAGCCCAGTCTAAATACTTCGCGGAGAACCTGTAGCCATGTCTGAACCTTTAGCAATCAAAGTAGAAAACGTCAGCAAGACTTTTCGATTACCGCATGAGAAGAACAGCTCATTGAAGAGTGCCATAGTAAACTTTCATAAACACAATACGACATATGAGAAACAGCTAGTACTGGACGACGTTTCCTTTGAAGTTAAACAGGGAGAATTTTATGGCATAGTTGGCCGTAACGGTAGTGGCAAAAGTACTATATTAAAACTATTAGCTGGCATATACTCGCCGAGCCAAGGGGCAATAAAGGTTAACGGCAGGCTTACGCCCTTTATTGAATTAGGCGTTGGCTTTAACCCTGAGCTGACAGGGCGAGAAAATGTATATTTGAACGGTGCACTTTTGGGTTTCAACAGAAAAGAAATGGACAAAATGTATAAACAAATAGTTGATTTTGCAGAGCTAGAACGCTTTATGGATCAAAAGCTTAAAAACTACTCCTCTGGTATGCAAGTACGCTTGGCTTTTTCAATTGCTATACGTGCCCAAAATGACATCTTGCTAATTGATGAAGTTCTAGCTGTTGGTGATGCGTCTTTTCAGAGAAAATGTTTTGATTACTTTATTGAATTAAAGAGAAAGAAGAGCACAGTCATTCTAGTAACTCATGACATGGGTGCTGTCCAAGAGTTTTGTGACAGAGTACTCATGCTACAAGATTCCAAGGTTATTGAGATAGGTGCACCAAGAGACGTAGCTAGGCGTTATGAAGTGGTAAATAGTCCGAACGCCGACTCTGCCAGCAAAGCCGGTAAGCTAAAACGTCCAGCTAATCCCGAAATTAAAATAGAAGAGATTAGATTAATGCTAGGTGACAAGCCATCAGAACACTTTAGCGTGAGAGATGACATAGACGTCAAAATCACTATAAAAGTAAATCGTCCTCTAGAAATTCAGATGAATTGCTTCTTCATAAAGTCAGACAGCTCATATTTAGCGGGGATAAATTCAACTAAGCAGCTAGGCAAAGACTACAAGCCATCCAAGGGCAAGCATGTACTAACATGTAGAATCAAGGCCGGACAACTAATAGGCGGGGATTACAGTGTAGGCTTGGGCATATATACACCAGGTTATTCTGCTCAAATGATTGACGTCGTTGACAGTGCCTATGACACTCCAGTGCCAAGACTAACTATTATAGATAAATCGACTTACCAAGACGGAGAGTTCTACATAAACGGGGAATGGCTGGAGAACTAGAAGGTTCCAAGTGCTATTTTTCAAAAAGCGATGAAGCTTTTCTGAGCGGTTTAGTAACTTTCCAGCTTTTAGATTTTTCAATACCATCTATGGCACTGGTTAAGTCGTTAATCACTTTATCCTTACCGTCAATTGAGCCTTGTAGTTCGACAATTTTTTGCTTTTTCTCTTCTATGTGACTATCCTTAGCCTCTAACAGTTTCTCCCTTTCATTTATTAGACCACCTATAAGTATTTCCGCTGCGCCTCTTTCCGGAATAAAGTCATAGTGTTTTAAATAAAAGTTTTTAATGTTTTGTTTATAAGCATCATAACTATAAAGTTTGTTAATCCTCTCTAGGTTTAGTTTGTTTAACTTTTCGTATAGCTGCCTATTATCTAACTTGGCCATTCGACCTACTACGCTGTCCAACATATCTTTATCGCTAGAAAAAGTATTCTCAAATTTACTAAACTCTTTATCTGGGAAAAAGTCATCGTTATATATTGCAAAAGTTACACCTCCAGAGAAAAATCCTTCCACATAGTATCCGTCAAATCCTTCTCCAAAAGTCAGAGTAAACTTTGCCCTAGCTATTGTTTTTTTGTATTCCTCATAAGGCATGTTCTTGATTACTACTTGTTTATAATCTGGGAGCTTCTGAGAAAGAGTTTTTATTATGACATCTCTCTTTTCACTCTCGTCAGGCGATAGCACAATAAGCTTTTCTTTTTTGTCGTAGGGAACTTTTTCGTATTGAGACGAGTCAACAAACGTAGAAAGATGTTTTGTCGGCAAATCATATGTATCAGCAAGCTTCTGTGTTGTATATCTATCATGCGCTGTGGTTTGTGTAACGCTCGGCGTTAACATAAACCAGTTAGCAATTTGAAGAGGATCATTCATCATTAATATATTTTGATTCAGTATATTAATACTGAGATTCGGTATGGATTTTAAGTAATCAAAATAAGGCCTAATTCCGTCAAAAATTATTTTTGAAGCGTACTCAGGCACATGAAGCTGCAAAGATTCATAGGGTCCTTTATCAACTATTTCGTCAAAGCTGTATATTACTTCATCGTTTTTAAACAAGTCGTTTGTTTTATAACTCTTATAACTAGGAAAAGTGGAGATAACTACATCTGAGTTGTGTATGTCGGTAAACTCTCGGCTGACTTTACATATAGAGAAAATAGATATGATGCCACCATTAACATCCTTCTTAGGCGGCACAAAAAAAACTATCAGCTTATTTTTTCTCATGTTTAGTAATTTTATCAGTAAGTTGGCTTGGTATACTACTGTATACTTTTTTCACCCTAATTCTTTTTTACTACCGTACCCTGTAGAATGTATATAGCAAAAGTAAACCCCGGAGGCGAATGAGCTAAGTATGAAGAGGATAAATGTTACTAAAACCTTCCTACCTCCAATAGAGGAGTATCAAAGCTACTTAGACTCGATTTGGTCGAGCAGCCAGCTCACAAACCAAGGTCCGCTACTGTTAGAGTTTGAAGAAAAGACTAAGGAATACCTGGGTCTGAAAAACCTCCAAGCTGTGGCTAATGGCACACTAGCACTACAATTAGCAATTAGAGCTCTGGATCTCGGCGAAGGAGAAATAATCACTACGCCCTTTTCCTATGTTGCCACCACTTCAGCCATTTTATGGGAACACTTTACGCCGGTATTCGTAGATATAGACCGCACAAACTTTTGCCTAGACGCCAACAAAATAGAACGAGCTATTACCGATAAAACTAAAGCCATTATGCCGGTACATGTATTTGGGTTACCTTGTAACGTTGAAGAGATAGATCAGATTGCCAAAAAGCATAACTTAAAAGTTATTTATGATGGAGCTCATGCCTTCGGAGTTAAATACAGAGGGAAGTCTCTATTGGACTACGGAGATATATCAACCTGTAGTTTTCATGCCACAAAACTATTCCACACAATAGAGGGTGGTGCAGCCATTAGTAACAATGAGGAAATTAATAGGAAGGTAGATCTACAAAAAAGGTTTGGTCATCACGGTGATGAACACATCATGCTAGGTATAAATGCTAAATTAACCGAGTTTCAAGCTGCTATGGGCCTATGCAACCTAAAATATATTGACGAGAATATCAATAAGCGAAAGCAATTATATAACCTGTACAGTAAACTACTGGCTGGCCGTTTTGAAGTACCAACAATTAGCGCCGACACTATTTATAATTACGGATATTATCCAGTTCTGGCCGAAAATGAAAAACAGCTAACGCAGCTAATAGACAAACTAGGACACAAGGAGATATATCCAAGGAGATACTTCTATCCTTCGCTCAATAACCTGCCGTATATAGATAAGAGACAGAAATGTCCAGTATCCGAAGATATAGCCAGTCGTATTATGTGCCTGCCTCTTTATGCTGACCTTGAAGAACAGTCTGTTGAAGAAATCTGCGAGGCCCTTAAATAAATGAAAACAAATGTTCTTGTATTTCCGTGTGGTACAGAGATTGGCTTGGAAATCTATAGATCCCTCGGCCATTCTACTCACGTAAATCTAGTTGGTGCCTCTTCTGCTGATGATCACGGCAAGTTTGTATACCCGAACTATAGTGGTGATCTGCCTTATGTTGAAGAAGATAACTTCACCCAGAATATAAATGAGTTGGTCAAGAAACACAGTATTGACTTAATATTTCCTGCTCACGACAGCGTATTGTTAAAACTAGCTCAAGAGAGAGAACGAAACAACCTGGCGTGCGAGCTAATTGCTTCCCCAGAAACAACTTGTGAAATATGTCGATCTAAGAAAAAAACTTACCAGGCGCTTGAAGGAGTAGTTCCCGTTCCAAAAGTTTACGATAACGCGGACCTGGTGCAAGAAAGCGATTATCCTGTTTTCTTAAAGCCCGATATTGGCCAAGGTTCAAAAGGTACCGTAAAAGCAGACAGCATAGAGGATATTAAATTCTACACTAAAAAAGACCCTACGCTATTAATTTTGGAGCACTTACCCGGTAAAGAGTATACGATAGACTGTTTTACCGACAGAAACGGTAAGCTACTTTTTAGCGAGGGTCGAGAACGCCTACGTATATCCGGCGGAATCAGCGTTAATTCAAAAGTTATCAAAGACGACCGCTTTAAAACTCTGGCCCAAGCTATTAACGATAAGCTCAAACTTAGAGGTGTTTGGTTTTTTCAGCTTAAAGAGAACGCATCAAGCGAGCTTATTTTAATGGAAATAGGTCCTAGGGTTGCCGGAACTATGGGTCTAGCTCGTGCGCGAGGAGTTAATTTACCCCTTCTAAGCGTATTCGATTTCCTTAGCCAGGACGTTTTGATAGCAGAAAACAGTTACGATGTGGTCATAGATAGAGCCCTGGAGAATCTATATAAGCATAATATTAACTATGCTCATGTTTACTTGGATTTTGATGATCTAGTTATATACGAAGGCAAAGTTAATCCCGCAGTCATGGCATTTGTCTACCAATGCGTAAATAAGAAGGTAAAGGTACATTTACTGACAAAGCACCGAGATGACTTAAACGAAACCTTAAGTAAATACAAGCTAACTGGCGTATTCGACGAACTCATTTGGATAAGCGCTGACAAAGAAAAGCATACATACATAAAAGAGAAGCAGGCAATTTTTATTGATGATTCATTTTCCGAGAGAAAAGAAGTTCAGAAAAACTGTGGCATCCCTGTTTTTGACTGCCATATGATAGAAGCCCTGATGGAAGAGTTTTAAATAATGAAAAGAAGTAGTTTAGACGAGCAACGAGTTGAATATAAAAAAAACGGCTATGCTCTCATTAAGTATGATAATGCTCCTATACATAGCTACCCGTACGACTCACCATGGCTAGATGAAAAGGAATTCAGCAGAATCTATAAGAGCATAAGAAGGCACACCCTAGTAGATAGAAACCGTTGCTATGCCCTGTATTTACTAGCTCAGCAAACCAAAAAAATACCTGGCAATATATTAGAAGTTGGTACGTGGAGGGGAGGAACCGCCGGGATTTTTACTAAAACTGTGCCCGATAAAACCGTCTATCTAGCGGATACTTTTGAAGGTGTTGTTAAGTCATCTAGCTGGGAACACTATGTTGATGGTGCACATTCTGATGCTAGTGAAGAGGGTGTAAAGGAATTGCTAGACAAAAAATTAAAGGTATCGAACTACAAGATACTAAAAGGTGTATTCCCTGAAGATACTGGCCACTTCATAGATGATCAAAAGTTTAGTCTGGTCTATCTAGATTTGGATGTGTATAAATCAACTAAAGACGCCTTTGAATATGTTTGGGACAAGGTATCAAAATACGGTATTGTCGTCTTTGACGACTACGGCATGCTTTCGGCCTGCCCCGGCATAGCCAAGTTCATTAACGAGATAAAAAACGACAAGGACAAACTATTCATACAGAACTTAAACGGCCAAGCCTGCATCGTAAAGTGTCCTTAATATATATAGTTAATCAAGATATAATAATTTAATAACCGGAGCTGAGGGAGAAGCAGAGACAGAGAATACTATGAAGGAAGATTCTAAGAAATACGTCAGAAAAAGTATAACTTATGGCCTAAAACCACTGAGCTCAATTATTAGAAAAAGCCCAAGATTGAAAAGAGTAGTCAGAAATATGGTACTTGAGCAGATGAGTTTAGCTACTAGCAAAGCAGAGGATTCAAGATACCAAATATGGCTCAGTTATCACTACCCAGACGCAGTTAGTCTCTACGAAAAACAGCAGGAGCTAGAAAAGCTTACCTACCAACCTCTTATTTCAATACTAGTGCCCACATATAACACAGAAATAATATATCTATATGACTGTATTATGTCCGTCAAAACTCAACTATATGCAAATTGGGAACTTTGCATAGTTGACGATGCCTCCACTAACTCAGACGTTAGAGAAGAGATTAAAAGGCTAGCAGACACAGATGATCGCATAAAGTATAAATTTCGTGAAAAAAATGGCCATATTTCTCAAGCTACAAATGATGCACTTGCAATGGCTCAAGGCGAGTTCGTAGGTCTGTTTGACCACGACGACGTACTATGGCCCAATGCCTTATTTGAAGTCGTAAAGGCCTTAAACTCAGACAAGTCGCTTGACTTTATTTATAGTGACGAAGAGAAAGTCCAATATAATCGCCAAGACCACCAAAATCCATTTTTCAAACCCGATTGGAACCCAGAGTTCCTGGAAAGCGTTAACTATATAACTCACTTTGCTGTACTTAGAAAGACGTTCGTAGATAAAATAGGGGGGCTCCGAAGTAAGTACGATGGCGCTCAAGACTGGGACTTATTTCTGCGGGCAGCCTACAACACCAAGAAGATACATCATATTCCAACAGTTCTATACAGCTGGCGAATGAGCGAAACCTCAACGGCGCTTAATACAAAGTCCAAACCATACGTAGTTAATGCTCAGAAAGAAGCCTTAGAAGAGAGCTTACGACAACGCGGAGCAAGTACAGCTAAAGTTATGCAAGGCGTGTCTGAGAACTACTGGACAGTCGTATATCCAGTTAAAGGTAATCCTAAAGTATCAATTGTTATACCTACCAAAAACCAATTTAAAATAGTAAAACGTTGCATTGATTCAATACTAAAAAAGACTACATATAAGAATATAGAAATAATCTTAGTTGACACAGGATCTGACAGCCGACAGGTTATTAACTGGTATAAAAAACTTGAAAAAACGTACAAAAACATTAAGGTTCTATACTGGTCGGAGAAGCCATTTAGCTATGCCAAGGCTTGCAACTTTGGGGCCCAAAAGGCTGGCGGAAAGTTTCTCGTCATGCTTAATAATGACACAGAAGTAATAACCCCCAACTGGATAGAGTTGCTACTTAGTGACGCACAAAGAGACACGGTAGGACCTGTGGGCTGCAAACTTTACTACCCGGGTAGTCCTCGCATACAACATGCAGGCATAGGCATTGGATTTGGCGGATTGGCTGCCAACTCTCTATCGCTATTACACGATAACGAACTGTCCCCATTGCAGCATCTTTATGCCAATACGAGGCATGAAGTATCAGCGGTAACTGCAGCGTGCATGATGATAAAAAAGGATCGCTTTGACGAAGTAAATGGCTTTGATGAGCTATTTAGAGTTACATATAACGATGTCGACCTTTGTCTTAGGCTTGGTAAAAAAGGTTATCGCAGTATATATAATCCAAGCGTTCAACTAATACATCATGAGTCTATAAGCGTAGGACGTCCCTCAGATAAAGCAAAGCGCGATACAAAAGAATACGATACAGCCACAGAATTATTCAAGAAAAGATGGCAAAGCGTAATAGACAATGATCCACATCTAAATCCAAATATTTATAGAGATAATGCTCTATTTGAGGTTACTAAAACGTGACAAAAGGGAGTAGAAAACAAAAACACATACCACAAGATGTTAGTGTATTTATAAATAAAAAAGTTAATTGGTCTATCGCTGAGTCTGCTATATATGTAGCAGGACTTGCTCTCTTCTGGCTGAAACCTTTGCTCCAAGGCCTGTCTTATGGCAATCTTGACCCTTCTTTTATATATGGAGTTGAAAAAGCAGCCTTAGAAAGGATTTCCTTTGGTAACCATTTTATAGCAACTTATGGTCCTTTTAGTTACGCGGTAAATAATTTCTTACCGCAAGATGTTATCAGAACGATGATCTGGCAGATTGTAGCCGTATTTGCTGCTGGCGTCGGCATATACTTGTTTTCAAAACTATATCTTTCTGAAATCGGTAAGGTAAAGTATTTCTTAAATCTAATTTTAATGCTGTCCTTATCATTGGCTATACCAGAGTGGTTTTACCTTAATACATTTTTAATCTACCTCTTTATATATATTAGGGCTCCTCAATCACTCAAAAACTATTTAAGAATATTGCTGCCACTAGCCAGTGCGCTATTAATGCTCACCAAATTTACTGAGGGAGCTGCATCCATAGCAGCGCTTGTATTTGCTGAAGCATTTGCTAACTTGAAACGAAACGAGGACATAAAGTTACGACTAAAAAACTTAGCTTTCGTCATTTTCATTTACCTTGTTTTCTTAACCGTTATAGCCTTCATTCTAGGGACAACGGATATAGTGAGTTACCTGGTGGCCAATATACGTATGAGCAACGGCTTTCAAGACGCAATGTCCTCTATCACTCCCATGACTTCCGTAGGGGCAAAATTTGCCGCGGCCGGATTCATAATATTCTTTATTTGGATAGTAGTAACGTTCAAAGAGAAGGCGCTAAACTATAGCTTTTTGCTGCCTGTCTTTTATATTGTCTGGAAATACTCAATTGTTAGGGAAGACGGCCACATCCTTACCTTGGTTGCAGTTTTACCAACACTAGTGCTGTTAGTTTATGCGTTGAACATCAAGAATAAATGGCATGACGGAGTATTCGCCGTTTTGGTACTTGGCTGTGCTGTAATAGCCATTTGGGGCGCGCAAATACCTTTTAGTGAATTCCAGGCTAACTTATCCAACCCCATAAATAACATACAAACTCATGGACTATTACATTTTTTTGAAATTCATAAGGAAGAAGAAACCTGGAAAGTTCAAACCAATGCTGGTTTATCCAATGCTCATTTACCTTCGAGCATGATAAAACTCATAGGCAACCAAGGCGTAGATATATACCCGTGGGAAGCATCACTTATATACGCTAATAATTTGAACTGGCATAATCGCCCGTCGCCGTTTTCCTTTGAGTCTTACACACCTCAGTTTGACGAAGATAATGCCAATTTCTTTGAAAACAACGGTCCACCTTTCATTATTTGGCACAGCTTTAGTATCGACGGTGTATCTGGTATCGACGGCAGAACCGATTTATGGGACGAGCCTAACACACTTAAAGTAATACTTGCAAAGTATAAATATGTCAGCAGCACCAGCCAATTCATCTTACTAGAACGTATATCCCATCCAACCCAGTCTCCCAATTTCATAGATAATGGTGCGCCGGTTCATATCGGAGTAGGTTCCGCAGTTGTCCCCCAGACTAATAACTTAGAATGTGTAAATATAAGCATAAAAGATAATGTCAGGGAAAAACTAAAAACCTTACTGGTTCGTGAACGACCTTTCAACATTAATTTACTCTATTCCGACGGTACCCATAGATATCTAAGGTTTGTCAGGGAGACAGCGAACGACGGCTTGTTAATTAACCAGTTGCCTAGAAGCTGGTCACAACTCATCAGTCTCCTAGAGTATCACCAGACTACGGATAGGGTAGATCAATTTGCTGTAATAGCCGAACCCTCAACTACTGTGTCATTCTATAACTGTCTCAAATAGTCACTAGTCTTTAACTCTAGCGACTGTACAGAGGTATGACTGATCCATCGTTTGCCACATCAGGATAGCCAGTCACAATATTTTCATCCATCTGAGTATAGTTAGTGGATGAGCTATAATCGACTACTTGGACATCGCCTGAGCTGTAGTTAAGACGTATAAAGCTTAGGTCACCATCTGGTTTAAAGCGAGGAATAACATTACCGTCACCGGCTACGGCAGGGTAACCGCTATACGTATAGTCATCCATCTGTCTATAGTTAGTTCCAGAACCATAACAGACAAGTTGGACATTGCCTGAAGAATCATTTAGCCTGACAAAGCATAGGTCATTATTAACTGGGTTATATATAGGCCTGACATTACCATCATTTGCCACGTCAGGATAGCCACTTATTATATAGTCATCCATCTGTCTATAGTTACTTGCTGCACTATAGTTAACAACCTGTACATTGCCCGTATAATAATTAAGTCTGACAAAGCTTAGGTCACCGGCAGCGTTAAAGAGCGGGATAACATTACCATCATTTGCCACATCTGGATAACCAGTAACTACGTTATCGTCCAGCTGAGTGAAATTACTAGCTTCACTGTAACAAACTAGCTGCACGTTACCTCCAGAATAATTCAATCTTACGAAACATAGATCGCCATTAGATCTATATAAAGGAATAACATTCCCGTCGGGCGAAACAGATGGATAGCCGGATATATCAGAACGACTAGCATAATAATATTCAGCAACCGATGGATAGCCCAAATCTTGGACATTGCCTGAAGAATAATTAAGTCTGACAAAGCTTAGAGTATCCGAATCTGCTGATGAGGTAGTTGGTCCAAACCACTCCTCAAAATAAAGCACAAAGTTATAGCTACCAGAATATCCTGTTTGGGTAATGGGGCCCACGTAAGGTGTGTAACAGTAAAGAGCGGCGGTAGAAAAGTCTGCGAGAGTAACAGCTTCTGCTGTACCGCCAGGGTCGGCAAAGGTTACTGTGTTGCCGGGATACAAACCAGTGCTATATAGTGAAGAACCATTTGAGCAGGCGTAACTAGAAGGCGTGTAGCCCCACCAATCATTACCACCCATTAACTGAATATCGGTTCTAAACTGCCACGCGCCATTGCCTACTTGCTCGAAGAAATCAGAATCTGAATGACACGAATCATATCCCATTGCACAATTAAGCTGGCTTTGAGTCGGGTTGGGAGTTGTTACTAAGGACTGCTCCTTTTGCATAGTAGCCAATATTGTTTGCGGATTAATGCCGTAAGCTTGACCGGCATCGTAAATTATCTGAGCAGCGGATTCGGTTTGGCCACAATGAGAATAATACGAACTTGCCCAAGGATCCGGCTGTGTGGGTGTAGTAGGGTTGCAGTTCTCAACATCAGAATAACTTCGAAGCCCACTATTCTCGTTATTTAAGAAAGATTGAATATCGCTCGGACTCATAGCTGATGAATTTTCAAAGAGACCATCATCTATAAGATAAGAAGGATTATAGGCAGGAGCAGCAGCCACAGTAGGGATTGATACCAGGGAAAAAATCAGTAATAGAGCCGGACTTGCTATCAATAGTCTGGGCAGCGCTCTGGCTCTAAAACGAAACATTAATTTGCACCTCATTATACTCTACACCCTGAGAGTTGGTTGTATAAACGTCCAATCTGCCTCCGGTACCCTGGGGTTGAAAGTTTAGCGTACCTGAAAAGTTACCATTAACTACGTTTAATGAGCCCGTGTCAATCACGCCCACGACATTGTCGATCAACGTGTAGTCGACCTGACTCACTTTTGCACTGCCTGCGAGCGTAGAGCCAGAAGCAAGCTGCTCATTAGCGACGGGGGACTTAACCGTTATTATGCCAGAAGCTGAAGTGACCCATTGACTAGGGTTTGTATTCGGCACGGCAGTACCATTTGTACTTGTGATGGTTCCATTAGCAACAAGGTTATCATTGGTGTTTGTCTTTTGAGATGCCGTCTGACTGCCAGCAGTCGCTTTAGTTACGGGGGCCTGAACTGGTTTACCTACCACAACTACCCTTTTAGTAGTAGGCGTCGTTTTATGAAGTAAAGTAATCGTATTTGTTAGATCAAGTACAGCAAGTATCAGAATAACAGCCAGCAAGCCAACCACAATTTTGAGGGGCGTTGATATTTTGCGAACACGTTTTGAAGATTTTTTAGCGACCATTGGTATTTGTTTTTTCTTCCTTCGGTATTTTAACATATATTAACAAAAAACCAAGGAGTAGCCAAAGTGTAAGGGTGTTTGGTTTTTAACAATCCATAAAGTAGAATTGGTACTAAAGTGAAGAAGTTTTTACCCAAAGCGCTGTTGGTGTTGGTAATTTTAGCTCCTTTTATCTTTATAGAAACTATAATTGTTACTAAATCGGTCGACATGCCTTATCAAGACGGATGGACTCTAGTGCCTGTCTTCGAGAATCTTGACGCTCATCACTATGTAACAGCGACAAAATTACTTTGGTATCAACACAACGAGCATAGACCATTTTTCCCAAACCTATTCAGCGTAATAGTAGGGGAATTTACACGATGGAATATTAAAGTCGAGATGCTTTTAAATGGGGTTCTAGCCCTTGCTACTTTCTCTATATTTATATGGTATGCCAAGAAATCTGCCAGAAAAAAGGCTGCTCTATATATTTTCTTACCCATAATGGCACTAATGTTATTTTCTCCAAATCAGTGGGAGAACTGGCTCTGGGGATGGCAAATAGAATGGCTCTTCTGTGTACTAGCAGGTGTTTTAGCTCTAGCCCTGCTCGATAGAAAGTTTCAAAAAGCATCGATAAACCTGAAACTTATAGCAGCTGCGCTACTGTGCTTTATTGCTACGTTTAGTGTGGGCAACGGTTTTGTTTTCTGGCTAGTCGGCTATATACCGCTTTTTGCGAATAAATACAGCAGAAAGAAAATACTTTTATGGACGCTTGGCTTTGTTTTCTCACTGGCCCTTTACTTTTATCACTATGAATTTCTTGCCCCGGGACCTTTAAAGGTACATTTCATCGACTACATACAGTTTATATTTGCATATATCGGTTCGTCATTTAGCCAAGACTTAGCTACAGCAGTGACTGTGGGCGTTGTTATAACCGTAGTTTCTGTCTTACTGGTATACAAGGCGCGTGTAATAGATAAGATGCCCGACGACAAAATTGCCTTTCCTCTAGGGATAATGATCTTCGTTCTCGCTAGCGACATAATAACTTTGCATTCCAGGTTAAGCATTTTCGGACCCGACGGTGCCCTGGCAAGCAGGTATGTAATAGTGTCTACTTTATACACTGTCGCTATTCTTCTACTGTTAATGCAGATACTGGCAGATAAGTTTAGTCTCTATCTCACTGCAGCAATTCTCCTTCCGTTTGTTATAGGTGGGTATATTAACAATATGACCGTATTAAATCAGCACGCCAAGTATTATGCCAGCGTTAAACAATGCCTAGTTTTACCTAATCCTGTTCACGTCTGTAAACAAGATGCTTACCCGGACGTTACAAACGTGACCAATTGGCTCGAGTTTGTAAAAGCAAAGCACCTAGCAGGGTTCTAGTCTATTTTAATGAATAAAAGTCTTAAGCACATTTCTTTAAGTGCCAACAAAATAAACAAAAGACTAGACGACCATCCTGCTATAACTACGCTCTTCGTAATTCTCATTTGTGCAGTAATAATCATTTTGAGAAAGCCGGGTATATTTTCACTTCCGCAGTTCTGGGCTGAAGATGGAGTTGTATGGTTTTCTCAAGCCTACAATCTTGGCTTCTGGCATACCATCTTCTTACCGTATTCTGGCACATTCAGTCTAGCTACCCGATTAATAGGGTCCTTTGCAGTACTCTTCCCAATCAAGTACGCTCCTCTAATTTTTAATATAGCCGCATTTTCAGCCCAGTTACTTCCAGTGTTTCTTATTAACTCATCCAGGCTCAAAAAGATTGTTCGTTATAGGCTGGTTGCGATACTCGCTAGTCTTATTTTGGTATGTATTCCCAACTCTTCCGAAGTTTTCGTGAATCTCACAAACATACAATGGCATCTAGGTATAACAGCCATACTAATTTTAATTGCAGGTCCTCCTAGAAACATATATTGGAAAATATTCGATATAGCTGCCTTATTACTAGTTGGACTTACAGGACCTCTGTCCTTAGTTTTGTTACCGGTTGCTTTACTCGTATGGTTGCGCGAGAGGAAGAGCAATAACTTAACTAACCTTATCGTAGTAGTAACTACCTCACTCCTACAGCTAGTTAGCCTATTTGTAATTGAACCCGGTCAAAGGGGAGGTGCTTCCCCTTCTTTTATAGACTCAATCGAGATGTGGGTAGGGCAAGTGTTTACCTCGGGCATCTTGGGCGACCAACACTTATACACATTTTATAGGGGGCCCTTGCCATATCTTATATTCGCATTGGGACTTTTCATTATTATCTATGCAATCAGATGCGGACCACGTTACATGGGTTATATCTGGCTTTACGCCATAACTCTGTATGCATTGATGCTAGTTTCGCTCAAGGCTGTCAAAGGCAGTGATGTTTGGGCGGTTTTAATTCAGCAAGGTGCAGGGCAGAGATACTGGTTCATACTAATATTTATCTGGCTAATGACATTGCTTTGGGTTACTCTGGCAGCGAGAGATCTAATAATGCGAACTATCTGCGGAATTTTTCTTTTACTTTTAATATTTGTCGGCATACCAAGTTCTTGGAAGATACCATCCCAACCTAATAAAAACTATACTTATTACGCTCAACAATTTAATTCATTACATAAAGGTCAAGTCCTAAAGATACCAATAAACCCTAGCGGCTGGACTGTTATACTTAAAAAACACTAATAAAATATAACGGTGATGCAATCTTCTGATATAATTCTTAAAATATCAACTGACGGTCAGGATGGTGAGTAGTGAAGTACGACATTTGTATTGTAGGTGGCTGTGGTCACGTAGGCCTACCTCTAGGCATAGCGTTTGCTGAACAAGGCAAGCAAGTGGCGCTATATGACATAAACGAAAAAGCTATAAAGACAGTCAATGAAGGCAAGATGCCTTTTATGGAAGAGGGCGGTCAAACAACCCTAAAACGTGTCCTGAAATCTAAAAAATTACATGCCACTGGTGACACTAAAGTGATTGGTCAGTCTTCTGTCTTGGTAATGGTTATAGGTACACCGGTAGACGAACATTTAAATCCAAAAGCACGAGAAATTATGCACGCTATTAAAGAAATTGAAGGCTACCTTAAGGGGGATCAGCTACTTGTTTTGCGAAGCACCCTGTATCCGGGAATGACAGATAAAGTTCATGCCTATTTACAACGACAGGACAAACAGACACTAGTAGCATTCTGCCCAGAAAGAATTGTTGAAGGCCATGCCTTAAAAGAAATTCACGAATTACCGCAACTAATTGCTGGCTGCAACGATGACGCCACTAAACGTGCTAAGGACCTATTCGGTGTTTTGACCAAAAAGTTGATTGTCACTAAGCCTATAGAAGCAGAAATTGCCAAACTCTTCACAAATACCTGGAGATATATTAACTTTGCTATCTCAAACCAGTTTTATATGATTGCCAACAGTCAAGGTCTAGACTTCTATAATATTTATAACGCCATGACCGAAGACTATCCCCGACTAAAGTCCTTTGCAAGAGCTGGACTGGCGGCAGGTCCATGTTTATTCAAAGACACAATGCAGCTATCAGCTTTTAGTGGCAATAACTTCTTCTTAGGCCATTCAGCAATGCTTATTAATGAAGGGTTGCCCGACTTTGTGGTTGAAGCAATGAAGCAAAAGTATGATCTAAGTCACCGCACTGTTGCAGTACTTGGCATGGCGTTTAAGGGTGATAATGATGATCCCCGCGAGAGCTTATCTTATAGGCTAAAGAAAAGACTAGAAATAGAGGCTGAGGAAGTACTATGCCATGATCCGCACATTAAGGATCCACGATTCGTTTCGCTTGCGGAAATACACAAAAGAGCGGACACAATAGTGCTTGCTACACCGCACAAAGTCTATGCCAAAGAGTCTTGGGAAGATAAGGAGCTAGTAGATATGTGGAACTATTATGGACAAGGAGGATTAATATAATGAAAATCGTTTGGACAGGTGCTGCTGGATTTATTGCCGGCTATACCATAGAGGAACTGCTTAATAACGGTCACGAAGTAGTTGGCATTGATAACTATTCAAAATACGGTAAGGTAGAAAAAAGCTATGACAAACATCCCAAATATACTTTTATAGAAGGTGATGCAAAAGACATAGAGCTTATGAAAAAGGCATCTAAGGATGCTGATGTTATTGTGTCTGGTGCTGCAATGATAGGTGGGATTTCATACTTCCACGAATTTGCTTACGATCTTTTGGCCGAGAACGAACGTATCACGGCGGCCGCTTTTGATACTGCAGTCTGGGCGCATAAAGAAAAGAAACTTAAGAAAATTGTCGTGATGTCATCGTCCATGGTCTATGAGTCGACTGACCAGTTTCCTTCACCTGAGACGGCTGTAGAAACATCACCTCCGCCTATTTCGACTTACGGATTTCAAAAGTTAGCCTGCGAATACTTTGCCCGGGGCGGCTGGGAACAATATCAGTTACCATATACAATCATTCGCCCCTTTAACTGTGTCGGTATAGGCGAAAAGCGTGCTCTTAGCGACAAAGAGATTTACTCCGGCAACGTAAAACTGGCCATGAGCCACGTGGTACCAGATCTCGTACAAAAAATAGTCAAAGGCCAGGACCCTTTGCATATATTAGGTAAAGGCAACCAAGTTCGTCACTACACTTATGGTGGTGACTTAGCACAGGGTATTAGACTCTGTATTGAAAAGAAAGAAGCACTAAACAACGATTTCAATATTTCTACAGCTCAATCAACTACTGTTCTAGAATTAGCCGAGAAAATATGGCACAAACTTAATGGAGACAAGCCCTTTAAATATACGTCTGACAAAGCTTTCGAACATGATGTTCAAAAGAGAATACCAGATACAACCAAGGCTAAAAAAGTTCTAGGCTATGAAGCTACTACTTCGCTTGACGATATGCTTGACGAGGTAATCCCCTGGATTAAAGAGCAAGTAGAAAATGGCAACATCTAAGAAAGATAAACCCTTACTTCACATTGTTACGCCAGTCTTTAACGAAGGTAAGAGCTTCCCCGCACTTTACAAGGCGGTTAAAAAGAATATTAAGACCCCCCATGAGTTAATAGTGGTCTACGATTTTGACGGAGACAATACTGTGCCAGTAGCCAGACAATTTGCTAAAAATGATAAGAGTATTATCCTTCACAAGAACAATATAGGAAGAGGTGCTCTTAATGCTATCAAAAGCGGACTAGACTATGTTAAGCAAGGGCCTGTACTAATAATCATGGCTGATTTATCTGACGACCTGTCTATGGTAGACAAAATGTATGAGGAGTATCTAAAAGGAGCTGCCGTAGTCTGTGGTAGCAGGTATATGAAGGGCGGTAAGCAAATTGGTGGACCATTTCTAAAACGCAGCCTGTCCCGATTGGCTGGAGTATCTCTCCATTGGGTGCGCCGCGTACCTACTCACGACATTACCAACAACTTTAAGTTATACGACAAAGACTTTCTAAATAGCATTACCATTGAGAGCGAGGGAGGGTTTGAGGTTGCGATGGAAATTACCGTCAAAGCCTTCCGAAAAAAATTAAAAATAGTTGAATTACCAACTACCTGGAGAGATCGGACAGCCGGTGAATCAAACTTCAAACTCTGGGCCTGGCTGCCCAAATACCTTCATTGGTATTTTTATGCTCTAGGTCCATCGAAAAACTAAGAACCAGCTATCTGGTCTCTAGCTAGTAGGAACTTAAAAGTCTTCATCATCACTAGGTGTTGGTTGTATGCAGAACTCTTAGGAACATCATCAGACTTTATCCAATAAAAAGCACTCGCTTCATTAACTGGTTTAGCTGTTTCCTGGAATTTAATTAAGTAAGTCAAAGCAATCGCATGTTTTGTCGGGTCGTATCCGTATGGAGGCTCGGCAGTTTCCGAACGAAAGTATTGTTGAACGTAAAATGGTCGGGCTACTTCATTACCCTCCAAAAAGCTATATGTAGATATACCTAAGTTGGCTTTTAAATGCCTTGAAATAGAGTCAGCTATAGTTTCACTAAGGTAAATCCTGCCGCCTAACACAGCCTGTCTACCTGATTCTGGACCAGTGGCTCTGGTTATTACACCGATCTGGTAGACATCCTCAACTTTTCTAACGGGTATTAGGTCAACGCAAGCAATTGGCATTGCGCCGGTAATAGTTTTGTAGAGATCTTCTGGTAAATAGTCCATATTAATAACTAGTTAATACCGCCAGCCTCACTACGTTCTACAAACACGATGTTTTTATATGCAAAGTAAGTCCATGACGTTTGGATAATAACGGCCAAAGTTTTGGCAACTAAGTAATTAATTTTATGACTTGCTACTTCAACAAAAATAACGGTAAAGAGGTAGTTAATGCCCAGTAAGACCACGTACGCCATAAGATGTTTATGTAAATTAGTTTTGTCCCTTTTGCTAAAAGTCCAGAATCGATTAAGTATAAAGTTGTAAGTAATGGATATCCAATAGGCCAGCGTGGTAGAAATAGCTAAAGCTATATGAGCTTTGCCGTGCAAAATAAATAGTAGCGATAAGTCGATTGCAAAGGTAGATCCACCAACAACTAAGTATTTAGCAATGCGATGTCGGTATAGACTTTGGGCGAGAGTAGCAGTTTTCTGCATAGCCTTATGCGTCAACTAGCTGCAGTAAGTATTGACCATAGCCTGATTTTTTAAGCGGTTCGGCAATTTGGACCAGCTGGTCTTTAGTTATAAAGCCTTGTCTATATGCAACTTCCTCGATACAGCCGATTTTTATACCAGTACGTTTCTCTATAACCCTTATATATTCACTGGCATCGTTCATTGAATCAAAGGTCCCAGTGTCTAGCCAAGCAGTACCCTTGTCTAGAAGAGCAACCTTAAGCTTACCTTGCTTTAAATAGGAGTTATGAATCTCGGTTATTTCTATTTCTCCTCTGGCGCTGGGCTTTACGTTTTTAGCTATCTCTACTACGCCGTTATCAAAGAAGTACAAGCCAGGTATGGCGTAATTAGACTTTGGAGTTGCTGGTTTTTCTTCAATTGATACAACCTTGTTATCGTCATCAAACTCCACGACTCCATATCTTTCCGGATCAGCCACCTCATATCCAAATATTATTCCTCCATCGGGATCGATAGAGGACGCCAGTAGCTCTGGCATGGTAGACCCATAGAAAATGTTGTCTCCTAAGATCATAGCTACTTTATCATTTCCAATAAAATCAGCTCCAACGATGTAAGCATCCGCTAATCCCCTTGGCTCTTCCTGAACCTTATATGTAAACTTACAGCCAATCCTAGAGCCATCTCCTAGTAAATGTTCAAAACGTGGCAAATCTGTAGGGGTAGAGATAATCAATACATCTCTTATACCAGCACTCATAAGTGTACTCAGGGGATAGTAAATCATTGGCTTGTCATACACGGGAATAAGTTGCTTACTTACGGCTATAGTGATCGGGTAAAGTCTAGTACCACTCCCCCCAGATAAAATTATTCCCTTCATTCGTTGAGCTCCTTTTTAACGTAATCACTTAAAGCTTCTTTCCAATCCGTTAACTCAAAACCCAAACCAGTGATTTTATCTAATGACAGAGCGCTTTTTAGTGGTCTAGGCGCAATGTTATCTTTGCCCTCGTAATACTCTTCAGTAGTCACTTTCCCGACATCTAGGTTAAAATTTGCCAACTTAAATATTTCGATTGTAATGTCTGCCCAACTAGCGGGCTCACCACCGTTAGTAACGTTATATGTCCCGCTGGCTGAATTATGGTTAAGCAAAAAATCTATAGCCTTAACTAGCTCGTCGGTAAATGTAAGCCTACCAATTTGATCATCAACTACTTTTGGTGCAATACCTTTTTTGCCAAGCCCCAACATTGTTCTGACGAAATTATTGCCATCCCCAATTACCCAAGAAGTCCTGAGAATATAATGCTTGGGCAACAATCTAACTACTATGTCGGCGGCGGCCTTAGTTTGTCCGTAGACGCTTAATGGACTAAAGGCTTCAGTTTCCAGGTGGTTATCACTTGTGCCGTCAAAGACATAATCCGTGGAAACGTGTACAAGTGTAATATCATTTTTTAAAGCTACGTTTACTAGATTGGATACAGCTTCCGCGTTAACTTTCCAGGCAGCTACTCTACCTTCATTGGTCTCGGCACCATCGACGTTTGTATAAGCAGCAGCGTTTAAAATGTATTTGATGCCTGACCAATCAAAGCTATTCAATGAGGCCATACTGGTTATGTCCAAAACATCCATATCTGTGCTCTTAGCACCAGGATACTTCTGTGCCAAGGCCTTACCGAGCTGTCCGTTTGCGCCTAAAATAAGAAATTCTGTATCACTCATTCGTTAAAACTCCATTGGCTTAATATCTTTTAACAGGGGATTAAGCTTATCCTTATCGGATACAATGGCCTGATCTTTACCAATAGGCCAGCTAATGTTCAATGCCTCATCAAACAAGTCAACCGATTGGTACTTAGCGTCAGCAGACCAGTGAGCATTTACCAGATAAGCGTATGTAATATTCTCTTCCAAGGTTTGATACCCATTGGCAACGCCTCTAGGAACAAACACGGCAACTTCGGGTGTTATTTCCAAAGTGAAGACCTTTCCGAAGTTATCACCCGGCCTTAAATCAACCCACGCGCCAAAAACTTTACCGTTGGCCAGTGATATAAATTTTTCCCACGGCTCAGCGTGAAGACCTCTAGTGACGCCTTTCTCGGCGTTATATGAGAAATTATTCTGAACCACATCAAATTTGGGAAGGCCTAAAGCCTCCATTTTTTCTTTTTGATAATTCTCTTTAAACCAACCTCTGTTATCTCCGTGAACTACCAAGTCTATTACGTAAAAGCCTGGAATGTCGATTTCTTTAACAGCTAAATCTGCCATTATCTGCCAATCTCCTTATATTTTGCTTCAGTTTCTTCTTTAAGTGGTTTCCACCACACCTCGTTTTGCTTATACCAATCTACAGTTTCCCTGAGTCCTTGCTCAAAGTCGGTGTATTTCGGTTGCCAACCCAACTCATTGATGAGTTTAGACGCATCTATAGCATACCTCAAGTCGTGACCCGGTCTATCATTAACATGTTCATAGTCGCCAGTATCCTTTCCCATGATTTTAAGTATCAATTCAATAACTTCCTTGTTATTTTTTTCTCCATTAGCACCAATCAAATAAGTTTCACCAATTTTACCTTTCTCAAGAATTGATAGAACTCCAGAAGAGTGGTCTTCTGTATGGATCCAGTCTCTAACGTTCATACCGTCCCCGTATAGCTTCGGTTTGCGGCCCTCAAGTATTTCTGTAATTTGCCTAGGGATAAACTTCTCTATATGTTGGTACGGCCCATAGTTATTTGAGCAGTTGCTGATTGTAGCCTTAACCCCAAAGCTTCTGACCCATGCTCTAACAAGATGATCGGAGCCAGCCTTTGAAGCAGAGTAGGGACTTGAGGGGTTGTATGGGGTGGTGGGGGTAAACTTCCCCGGATCGTCTAGCTCTAAGTCGCCGTAGACCTCATCCGTTGATATATGATGGAGTCTTTTACCGTGCTGTCTCACCGCTTCAAGTATTTGGTATGTGCCCACTAAATTAGTTTGTATAAATGGCCAGGCCGCGTGCAGGGAATTATCGTTGTGTGACTCAGCCGCAAAATGCACTACAGCATCACAACCTTCAACCGCACTGTTTATTGCTTGCTCGTCACATATATCAGCTACCACAAGACTTACTCTTTTTTCGTCAAGTCCTTCGATGTTCTTTTTATTGCCCGCGTAAGTTAGTTTGTCGTATACGACTATCTGCCAATCGGGCCTCTCTTTGTATATATAGCGGACAAAGTTGGCGCCTATAAAACCAGCTCCGCCAGTCACAAGAATTTTCTTCATAATCTGCTTAATTATAGCTTTTTATCGGTCGTGTGAAAAATCTTAGTAATAAGTTTGTTATAATTCTGTCATGAATAAAGAATGGGGCGCTAAAATCGTGTCCTTTGATGAGTTTGAGTCTCTCCGACCAAAGCTTGGTAAGGTCGTAGCAACCAGTGGCGGTTTTGATCCAATACATCCAGGCCACATAAGTTGTATTTACGATAGCAAAAAATATGGTGACACGCTGGTAGTAATAGTTAATGGGGATGCCTTTCTTACTACTAAAAAAGGTCGACCCTTTCAAAACTTGGAAACCAGAAGTCTAATAGTGAGTGGTATTGCTGGAGTTGATTACGTAATACCATTTGAAATCAAAAACGACCAAACAGTATCAAAAGCTCTGGAGGCACTAAAACCTGATGTTTTTACAAAAGGCGGAGACCGGCTAGATGAATCAACGATACCTGAGTGGGAAACTTGCAAAAAGCATAATATAGAAATAATTACTGGGGTTGGAGTAGAAAAGAAGTGGTCCAGCAGCATGTTCCTGAACAGATGGAACAACCATAAGGCAAAAGAATCTGTAACTTAGGCAGGAAGAAGCTCTTTAACTCTGCCAACCAGTTCGTCTAGTTCGCTTTTGGTTTTTGCCTCGGCATTGAGTCTGAGCAAAGGCTCTGTGTTACTTGGGCGTATGTTAAACCAGCTAGTTGGGTAGTTGACCGTTAGTCCGTCCAAATGGTCTTGCTTGCCGTCGTTAAATTCTTTGGCGATATTGTCTATGACGGCCTGTTTATCAGAAACTTCAAAGTTAGTTTCCGTGATTGCTACATAGCTTTTAGCATAAGGCTCTGCCAGTTCAGATAGTTTTTTACCGCTTTTTGACAAGACGAAAAGGGCTATGACAGCAGCAATCAACCCACTATCAGCCATAAAGTTATCCCTGAAGTAATAATGGCCACTGTGCTCCCCGGCAAAAACAGCATTATGTTTTCTCATTTCGCCCTTAATAAATGAGTGCCCAACTCGTGTCCTCAGGGCTACTCCTCCGTTCTTTTCTATTGCCTCCGTAGCAGCTCGTCCACAGATTGCGTTACAAAGTACGGTGGATTTAGGGTATTTCTCCAGAAAATATACAGCCAGAAGGGCTGTCATAACTGTGCCACTTAGCGGAGTGCCATTCTCGTCCAGTAGAACGGCACGATCACCATCTCCATCAAAGGCTATTCCAGCATCACACTTTTCAGTTCTTATCTTTTTTTGAAGCGCTACCAAGTTCTTGGGTTCTAAAGGATTGGCAACATGATTTGGAAAAGTTCCATCAAGTTTGAAATACATTTCGTGTACCTTGAAGGGCAAAAAGGGCTCAATCTCGGGGAAAATTTTCCCTGCCATTCCGTTACCAGCATCAATAGCGATATTAAGTTCTACTAACTCATCCACATTAATAAACGATAGAACATGTTCTATCCAATCGGCGCTTACGTCCTTCTTAGTTAGGGATCCCAGTTTATCCGAGCTTCGCGAGTTACCAGACTTTACTAGATCACGAATTTCCAATAAACCCGAATTTTCACCTATTGGCCTAGCCATATCTCCACAAAACTTTATTCCGTTATATTCGCCCGGGTTGTGACTAGCAGTTACTACTGCACCTCCAGCCAACTTATACTTTCCAGTTGCAAAGTAAATCATGTCGCTAGTGACTTCGCCAATATCTATTACATCTCTCCCAGCTTGCCTAAGCCCGTCAATCAGCGCCTCAGCAAGGTCTTTTGAGTCAGGCCTCATGTCTCTACCAACTGCTACTGCGCCGGCTGTAGGAAGCCACTGGCCAAAGGCAAAGCCAACCTTTCGTATGACTTCTGGGTTTAATTCTGACCCAACCCTACCCCTTAAGTCGTAAGCCTTAAATATATCCTCTTGCGACATGTATTTTATGCTCCTAGATCTTTTATCTTAGAATTTATAAAGTTCTTTAGGTGACTTCTGAATTTCTCCGTACTAAATCTTTCTGCACTTTGGGAGACGGAGTTATAATTCCATGTCTTTGCGCTAGCTTTCTCGAGTGCATCAATTAAACTTTTCTTTGTTTGTCTATCAAAGAAGAAGCCATTCCTATTGTTTTCCAAATAATCCTGCGAACCACCTTTAAAATAGGCAACAACCGGTGTACCTGAAGACAAAGCCTCAACCGCTACAATTCCAAAGTCATCAACGTTAGGCATAATAAAGGCTATTGCCGTTTGGAAATGATTAACAATATCAAAATCATTAACTTGGGTCAGAAAGGTAACATTCCTCTCTGCCATTTTCTCTAGTCGTCTGTGATCTGGTCCATCACCAATTACCACTAATGGCACTTTCATTTCATTAGCAGCCTCAATTGCCAAATCAAACCTTTTATAAGGAGTTTGACGCCCAGCAACTACAAAGCCATGCCTAGGCTCATCACTCTTTTTATACTTAAATCTATCTGTTTCAACTGGCGGAAATATAACTGTCGACTCCCTCTTATAGTACTTAGCTATATTTTCTTTAGTAAAAGTGGAGTTAGCAATTAGATAATCCGGTCTTTTGGCAGCTCGACGGTCCCATCTTTTAAGTGGACCTAAGAGTATCTTTAGACTAATTTTTGCTAGCCAGTTAAGTCCATACGGGAAACCTGGACTCTCCATATACTCATCTTTTCTTGTCCAGTAGTAATGCGTTGGAGAATGACAATAGCAGATATGTAGAGCACCAGGGGCGGTCTTAACTCCTTTGGACTCAGCCCCACTAGAACTTAGAACTAAATCATACTCGCTTAGATCCAGTCGACTAAATGCATAGGCTCTAAGAACCGGCAAAAACTTCTTAAGACTTTTTGGCAGTTTTTGTAACCAAGTGGTTCTAATATCTGCTTCCTCGAACCAATCTATGGATTTTGGATCGTACTGCGAGGTATAGATCGGTGCTTCAGGGTAGAGCTTGTGCAGTTCATAAACTACCCGCTCCGCCCCGCCAATGCCAGTCAGCCAATCACAAACTATGGCTACCTTCACGAGCGTGTCCCTCTATGCCTAACAACTACCCAAAAAGTTTTAGCGAGAATTACCATATCTCCCCAAAACGTCCAATTCTCAACGTAATACAAATCTAGCCTTCTTCTCTCAATAAAACTTAGATCCTTAACGCCAGAGATTTGTGCCAGGCCCGTAAGCCCTGACTTAACAGACGTAATAAGGTTTTTTTGGTCATACTTTTCTAGTTCGTAGGGCACTAGCGCTCTTGGTCCGACTAAACTAATGTCACCCTTAACTACGTTAAAAAGCTGAGGCAACTCATCAAGGCTCCAGCGTCTAAGAAACCGACCAACTGCTGTAACTCTTGGATCCTTCTCCAGATAATCGCCGTTATTACGGTACTTATCTATGAGCTCTGGCTTGCCCATCTTAGTAAAAGCTGCCTCAGGCTCTAGCCCGCTGTACTTTTTCTTATGCGTTCTAAACTTATATACCCTAAACTTCTTATTAAACCGAGACAGTCGTTCTTGCTTAAACATTGCCGGAATGCCATCACTGAACCAAATAAGGACTGCAAAGACTAACATAAAAGGGCAGGCAATAATTAGGAGCACACCACCTAAGAGCAGATCTGTTAGGCGCTTAATAACTCGGCCCCAGCCAATTAAAGCGGTCTGATGTACGGCAATAAGGGGGACATTATAGAAGAGATCTGCCTCTATGTTGCCAACAAACAATTCGCTATTCCCAGGCACAAAACCGTAGGCAATATGGTGTTGCTGAGCAAAAGTTAAAACCTCGTCATTTTTAGTATTAGAGCTATATAGCTCAGTCTGGATAATAGTGTCGGGCAGTTTGTTCTTAAGATAATGAACAGCATCAGAAAACTCTTTAAATTGGCTAAACTTGGCATCTTTACCGATCTCGTGTTTTGTCCCTCCAACCACACCAATAACCCTATAACCTGTTACCTGCCAATTATCTAGCGTTTCAACCAACCGACAAGTAGCCGTAGTATCACCAACCAGTAGCAGCCTGTTAATACCTCGACCATAAGAAAACATTTGACGTCTAACACCTCTAACAATAGTTCTGAAGACTAGAATAAAGACTAGTGCAAAGAAGAAGGCGTAGATTGCTACCAAGCGAGCCGGGAATATCTTTATATCAAACATATAGCTATAGCTAATTATTGAAAGAATGCCAATGAGTGTACCAACTACAATACGACCAACCTCACTAAAGCGCCTATCTACAACTCTTGAAGAGTAAAGCCCAAGTAGAGCAAAGATCAGGATCCAGAACGGCAGCAGCCCAACTAGGATGGATATATAGGTTGTGGCATGAACATGGGCACTTAGGGGTCTATGACTAATGGAAACTCTAAGAATATATGCGACCGTAAAGGCAATAAGGATTGCCAGACCGTCGCCGACAACCAACGTAACCTTATATATAATGGAAGCGTTGTTCTTCATATTATGTATTTAAAATATAGAAAGCTATACTAAATTGTAGCATTATGAGAGTTTCTGACATTAAGTACACGGTGTTATCGTGGACTAGCCTGCTGGTCATATTAATTTTTGTACTAGTTCCATTCCAAGGTTTCCTGACTGTCTGGGCATCTAGTCTCGTTGGGCATTACACCGCTGTTAGGCTATGGGACGACGTAGTCCTATTACTAGTCATTCTAGGCTCAGTTTATCTGCTTTTTACAGATAAAAAGATTAGATTTAACACTCTAAGCCGTCGCCTAGTCTGGGTAATACTGGGCTACATTTTCCTATCACTAGCTCTTGGGCTAGTCTCTTTTCTAGATAAAGACGTAACGGGGAAGGCAGTCCTTTACGGCTTACTAATTAATCTTAGATACCTAGCTTTCTTTTTAGTCACTTGGTGCGTTGCTCTCAGAATCTCTCGCCTTAGGCGACACTGGCCTACCTTTGTCCTTTGGCCGGCTGTGGTAGTAGTAGCGTTTGGTTTACTTCAGATCTTTGTTCTTCCGCATGACTTTTTAAGACACTTCGGCTACGGCCCCAACACCATACCTGTTATTGAAACGGTCAACTCTAATGCTAAGTACGTACGTATCCCCTCAACTCTACGAGGAGCTAATCCACTTGGGGCCTACCTAATTATCCCAATTAGTATCCTAGCCGTATTCCTGGTAAGACCTAAGAAAACCTTGAAGCACATAGCCCTATTTGTTGGCGCAGTAATCACTCTGTTCTATACCTACTCAAGAAGCGCTCTATTCGGAGCATTTGTAAGTGTAGTTATAGTCGTATTTACTGCCAAGCTTAGTGAAAAAACGCTTAAACTCTCTGCCGTAGTGGTTTGTATTTTGGTTATAGCCGGAGGTATTTTCTACTCTCTAGACAAAAACAATGCAGGCGTCCAAAACCTAGTCCTCCACACCCAGAAAAACTCGGTAGTTAAAACTACTAGCGATCAAAATCATGAGAGCAACTTGAAGATTGGGGTTAAGCAGCTTATACGTGAACCACTTGGGCGGGGTCCTGGTACTGCCGGTCCTGCCTCTGTCTATAACAATAACGCGAGGATTGCCGAGAACTACTACGTTCAAATAGGGCAAGAAGTAGGCTGGCTAGGACTAGTGCTCTTCCTCCTTATTAACGTCGGTGTTGGATACTTGCTATGGCTAAGAAGGGATGATCCCTTGGCTCTAGCCCTATTTGCTAGCTTAATAGGGATTAGCATTGTTAATATGTTCTCCCACGCCTGGGCAGATGATACGCTAGCTTACACCTGGTGGGGACTAGCTGGAATTGCCATGGCCCCGGATAAGACTAATGGTACCGACCATGCCAAAAAGACCTAAGGTTTCTAAAAAAACCAAAATCCAATTTGTTAAATACATGGCTGGTGGCAGTCTGTACTTCTGGGTTGGCTATGCAGTCTTTGCCATTTGTTATAGCGGTTTGGGCTGGTACTGGCTATGGTCAAAGATGGCAGCTGATGCCGTTGGCTGGAGCCTCAACTACTTTGCTCAGCGTTACTGGGCGTTTAACTCTGACCACTTGAAACTAAGCGAGATGCAACATGCTGGACGCTATATCTTTATAGAGAGCATCGGTTTCGTTATAGACTACGCAATAATTGGCGGCCTTAAATATATTGGTATCACCCCGTACATTGGCTTTTTTGTTTCATCCGGATTTTTCACTGTCTGGAGCTTCCTTTGGTACAAGTATTGGGTTTTCCCGGAAGAAAAAAAAGTGGCATAATGGAAGGCATATGAACGAATACCAAACAGGCAAAGCAATCCGACCAACCCGAAAACAAAAAGTCATGCTGGACTTCATAGATAACTACATCGCCGAGCATGGCTATAGCCCGAGCTACCGAGAAATTATGACTGGTCTTAATTATCGCTCTGTTGCCTCAGTCGCCACACTCATAGACAACCTAATTAAAAGAGGGCAAATCAGGAAACGAGATAACTCAGCCCGTTCTCTAGAAGTTGTTTACTCCCAGGTAACACCTAAAGTTAAAACTAACCAAGTACAGCCCAAAGAAGAGAAATGGCTGGTGGAGAAAATAGAGAATGCCTTCACGCAAGTTGAGACCGACGCAGCTAACTTAGCCGAGGATAGCATTGACCATTTATATGTCCTTATAGGGGCACTAAAAGTTTTAGGTTTAGATTCTGCAGCACAAAGTTTTATGCCGCGGCTTCAGATTTTAAAACAAAAAGTTAGTGCATAGTAATTAATACTATAGAATTCCATTACTACAACTGTTACTCTTAGGCTACATTAACAAAATACATAGCTGGAATCCTGTGAGATTCAGGAACTGTGCCGCAACGGTAAGCTTTAGAAGAAGCAAGTCCGATACAGCTAAATAAAAGTCTCTCGAGCAAGAGCTATAAGCCAATATTGTCAGCTAGCCTCGCTTCATAGAGAAAGGTATATTAATGCAGACAAACTTGGCCGAAGCTCTAACATTTGAAGATCATGCCGCTGTGGCAGATCCGAGAAGTCTATACTTACGTCTCGGAAGCGACACTGCAACATTTCAGTGTGAAGAACTGGACAGTGTATTTATTGATGCTGAGAGTGTTCCTGAGTTATCTGTTGAGAGACAAAGAGCTGCAACAGAAGCAGCCAGGTTAATGGGTCGGAATAGACATCTATTTTATAGCGGCGAAGTCGACAAGGTCCCTAAACCAATTGATGTTTTGGGTACCGCACAGAAAATAGTGGAAATAAGTAGAGCTACAGGAGAAGACGATCCCGAATATTTTGATCTTCGCCTCGGGTTATATTTAGACTGCGAGCGTTTAATAGGGGAAGCAACAACTAAAAATGTCTCGGAATATTTTGCAAAAAAGGATCAGACTTTAAGTCCAGACAGTGGCGAGTATTACTCCCACGGGCTTTCAATTTCTTCAATGGTTAAGAATGGTTTAAGTCCATCGACTGAACAAGAAGAACAATCTAGGCGCATAAACGAATACGTAGAAGAGATCGGAACATATGTGCCATTAGGTATGCAAATATCTAGAAAAGGTTTAAAGGGTGCATTAAGAGAATTCAACATTGCTACCGAAACATTGACGCCTGAAATAAGTATAGAAGTCACAACTATTTCAGAATGTACTGACTATGCAATTCGAGATTATGCAAAAGACCCTAACGGTGCGCATGGCGGGTACAGGCCTGCAACTGAAGGCATAGCAATTAGGCGCGTGCATTATGTTGATGACACCGGCAATCGTCAGGAAGAACAAGCGATAATATCCGGTCTATATATAGATCATGAAGTCATTGAAACTGTAGTGAAAAGGAAGGGTGGGCTGGATCAAGAGGCCAGCACTTCAAAGACTGAACTTCACGGCACCCAATTCATAAGCTTAAACGACGGTAGTCTTATGGAATTCGTAAAAGAGCTCGATGAAGAAGCTTCAAAAATACACGGCATGAATATCTTCATGGGTGAGCAAGTACCTGAGAATCATGACAAAAACTACGAAAAGTTTATGGAAGATGCGGACGAGCGGAGGAAAAAATTAGCTCCTCTCCCTGAGCAATTAACAGATTTAATTCTTGATATGGCTAAGGAAGGAATAGACAGTAATACTGCAGACACATTAATAAGAGACTTCCTAAAAGAGAAACTGCTGGACAAAGCTAAAGCCAGCCCAGAACTTGCCAGAGCTATGTTTGACGAAAAAACAGCTAAAGGATTTGAACAGGCTGCCTTATTAAGAGCACAAGGTAAAACAGCTGAAGCAAAGCGCTTGGAAATAGGTGTGCGACAAGCAGCGCCCGATCCGGATTACTGCGGAGCAAGCAGTAGAAGCGGTAATGGATCTGGTTCAGGAGAGGAAGACCAATTTGGTCCACTGAATTTCTTGTGCCCAAACGGACACTTAAACATTCGTATTAGGGGAGAATTAATAGATAATTGCCAAGTATGTGGCACTAGTGTCAGCTGTTAAAAATATACTAATCTACTCGGTACTTATTTTTGTGCATGCTTGTTATTTAACTGCAGGGTATACCATATCGCTCAGCACTTCGCCGGCAACAGATGACAGTTGATTAATTACTGATCGTAATGCTCTTTGAGTTGCCGGGTTATTACCTTCGAAATTGGTATTGTTAATTCCGTCAATACTTGCCGCCAGATTTTCTTTCCATCTAGTGAAGCTATGTTCAGTTAGCACATTAAAACCTCGAGACCATCTTTGTTGTTCTTCTTCAGATAAAGTGCCGAATTGTTCACGAAGCGACTCTATCTGCTTTTCAGTATCATTAGCAGGTTCAATAACTCTGCAAAGATCGAAAAACTTGTCTAACGAAACTTGAATGCCTTCTGCAGTGGGTGTTTCTGAGTTTTCAGTGTCTATAATCTCTTTGCTATCTATAAGAAAGTTTTCAATTCTGCCAGCAATTTCTGGGTTCTCACTGCGAACCTTATCTACAAGCTCCTTTGCTTTATCGGGCGATACAACAGAAAGGAACAGAGCCAGATCTTCAACTGAAGGGGTAATTAAAGTTTCTGTAAAGTACTGAGTGTCATGGCTGGTGTATGGATTATCTCTGTAGAAATTAACTGCATAGTTTAAACAGTGCTGCAAGATCCCTTTATCTATGGCTTCTGGACCAAGACCAAACTGAGTCTTAAAGCTCTCTTCGCGAGACTGCAATTCAATAAATTTCTCTCCATCAAAATCCTGTACAGGGTCAGCTCTGAGCAGAGCATTACGGACAATAAATGGCACTCCGCTTGCATCACGTCTGTCTGATTGTCTGGCAAGCCAAACAGCTGTTCTATCTCCCTCGCCATCAGTGGTGTCGTCATATGGCTCAGCAGTTGAAACTTCACCACCAATTAACTTAAGCTCTCTAGGTTTCAAGTAGTGTGTATGTGCAGCTATGGAATATTGAATCAGTTTGGAAAGATTTGGAGGGACTATGTCTTGGCCTACACTGCTAAACAATCTTGCTCCCACTTCTGCATGTGCACCAACTCTTTGTTGGTCCTGGTATCTGTCGACAATAGACACGCCAATATCGTGAAAAATTCCTGCGGTTATACCAGCAATAAGTTCTGTACTATCAAGTGAACCAGCAACTGCCGGATCTTTAATATTACCTGTTAGATGAATAGTGTCTCTTAGAAAGTGGCCCTTACTATGACCTGTAGGCAGAGATCTAATTAAAGGAGCGGTTCTAGCTAGTAGCTGATCGAGATAATCATCAGGTAGAGCGTCGACTTCTGTTTCAGCTCTACTCTTAACCGCTTTCCAACCTTCAAGTGTTTCCAATTCTTTAAGGTTGCCACGCAAACTAGCGTAAAGCTCTTTACCGCCAATATCTGATTGAGGCAGTATCTCTCTTTCATAGTGTTCTACAACCCTTCGATCTTGTTCATTTTCAGGAGTTAGATAGATCTCAGAAACCACAGAATGGGGGATAGATAAGTCTTCTGTTTGAAAAGGAGTATTTAGTTTTTCTGACATATCTGTACTATAGCATATTATTGAATAATAAGCAAGTATTCATTAAGGCTACTACAGTCTTAAGTGGCGTATAATAGAGGTAATGAGACTTAGAAGAACAAAAGCCAGAAGAATAGGGATCTTCAGCGGTACATTTAACCCTGTACATACGGGTCATATTGCTTTTGCGCTTCAAGCGATTGAGCAGGCAAACTTAGACAAAATATATTTCCTGCCAGAGAGAAGACCTAAGGATAAATCTGCTGTTGAGCACTACGGTCACCGTGTTGCCATGATTAAACAAGCGATTAAACCTCATCCTAAGTTTGCTGTAACTGAACTTCCAGATATATCTTTTAGCGTTAAACATACACTGCCAAAACTAAGAAAATTATATCCCGGCGATCAACTAGTGCTGCTAATTGGTTCGGACAAGCTAGAAGGCCTACCTAAATGGCCAGGCGTTAAGTCTATGCTAAGTAGTATCGAGCTGGTCATTGGCTTAAGAGATAGCGTAGATGAAGCAACACTAAGAAAAACAGTTGCCAGATTGCCAGTTTTGCCAAAACAGACGTATGTAGTCAGCAGCTATCTGCCTGATGTCTCTTCTTCAAAAGTAAGAGACGCTCTAAGAGCAAACATACGTATTGCCGGTGTTCTAAGAAGTGTTGAACGCTACTCAAGTAAGAACTGGCTCTACATCAGTCTTGACAAGCGCTAGTGCTTTTAATAGCATAGTAACTACGTTTAGAGAGACAAAAATTAAAAAGCAAACAATCTAGTCTTTACCCCGGCTATCTGTTTGCAGAAAAGTGGTGTGTTTTTAGGTATTAGTTCTATGTCTATAAAAATAAAAATAAAGAACGCTAACCCAGTTAATATCAAGGTAGAAGTTAAACGCCCAGCCTGGAGGCAATACCTATACTACTAAGAAGAATGTGTCTTGCTAGCAATAGCAGCGTTAATGTATGTCTCAAATGAGGAGACGCTGTTAGTAGGCATTATCTGCTTACCATCCAAGTAGAAGGTAGGAGTAGCGTTCACACCCAGCTTATTACCCTTATTCATGTCTGAGTTAATAGTATTGTCTACGGCGTTAGAAGAGTAGGCGCTATTAAATTCTGTAAGATTTAATCCCAACTGCTTAGCATATTGGTCAAAGTAAGTAATTGGATTGGTTGAGTTAATCCAAGTGGAAGCAGTTTCATTGGAGTCGTAGTAAACCTGATTTTGCTGATACAGTAGATCATGCATTGGCCAGAACTGACCCTGTTGAGCAGCAGCTTCTGCAGCTCTTGCTCCAGCAAAGGCATTCTGGTGAATGCTGGTTAGAGGGAAGTTTACAAACTGAAATACCATCTGAGTGTTATATTGCTGCTGAACTTGCTTAACAGTTGCATAGTACTCGCCGCAATACGGACACTGAAAATCACCGTATTCAACGAGGGTGACACCGTCTTGACCCTCACCAATCACGTTATGAGAGGGTGTATTGGAATTAGTATTGTTAGGCTTGTGACTACCAAGAGCAAATACACCTATAAATACCACAACAATTACTGCCAGCACGATAAGAAACTGTTTTGACATAAAATTACTCCTAAATTGGTATAGTTATATAGTATAACCTAAATTAACGCACGCCAACCTTGGTATAAGCTTATAAAACTATGACAAATATAGCTCTTGGAATAATCTCACTGTTACTAGCTTTAGTTGGAATAATACTTAGAAAAACCTACTTCTATTTTCCTATTAAAGAGTTGCAAAGACGTGCACGCCACGGTGATGATGTTGACGCCGAAAGACTATATAGAGCAGCTTCCTATGGCCGCAATTTGAGGGCTTTACTTTGGCTATATACCGGCTTTTTTAGCGCTCTAAGTTTTGTGCTTTTTGCAAGAGAGTTCGATGTTTGGCTAAGCGTGCTTATTATAGCTCCGTCTCTTTATATCGTCTTCTCGCTCATTCCTACTAGACCGCTAAGCGACTTCAACATCTTCATTACCCGAATGTTTAACCCGATTGTAGTTTTTATCCTCTACTACTGTCACCCGCTAATTGATCGCGGCAGCTACATGGTTAATAGCCGCCTGCAATCTGACGACCACTCTAAACTATATGAACCAGAAGATCTCATCGACCTACTTAAGAAGCAGTCCAAGCAACACGACAATAGAATTGGTGCTAATGAGCTCAAGATAGCAATTAATGCCCTGAAGCTTAGTCAAAAAACGGTAGGTAGCATTATGACACCAGCCAATAAAGTAAAGGTAGTTAAGCCTAGCGATACAATCGGCCCGGTATTTATAAACGAAGTGTATGAAAGCAAAAGTGACTACGTGGTTGTTAAGGAAGGTGATGACATAGTTGGCTACTTAGCCTTCAAAGATCTAAGCATTGAGTCAAAAGGTCAGGTCAAAGATATTATGTCCAAACCGTCCTTCTTAAACGAAGATGATGACCTAGACTTTGCCCTAAACGCCCTAAACGCAACAGGACAAAGCCTCTTTATAGTTCTAACCAATGCAAATGAATACGTTGGTATTATCAGCCTTAAAAACGTGACTGAAATTTTACTAGGCAAACAATCCAAGATTGACCCTGCCAGTTTTTACGATAGAGAAAATACTGCACAAAGACATAAAGCTGAAGAACCTGAGGAGCCTGTTAGCGAACCACAAGAAGTGGTAGAATAACAGATAACGCTAAACACCTAAACCACACACATTAGACAGGAGACATTTTGAGAGTACTAAGCAACCAACTACTAGACCATCTCGACCAGGAAGTACACATTGAGGGTTGGCTGCACAAGAAACGAGACTTAGGCGGACTAACCTTTATTAATGTTCGTGACCGCAAAGGCTTATCCCAGGTAGTGATACAAGACAAACAGGAAGTTGAAAAACTAAGAGGGTTACAAATAGGCACTGTATTAAGTGTTGATGGCAAGGCTACCAAAGAAGACAGGGCTCCCGGTGGTGTAGAAATCCACGACGCAAAAGTTAACATCCTAGTGCCAGTTACCGACGAACCCCCTATAGAAATAGATAAACCAATACCGCATAAACCAGACAACCTAGACACCCTTTTTGAATATCGAGCACTTAATCTAAGGAACCTAAACGAACAAAAGATATTTAAGATCCGCGCAGCCCTACTTCAGTATTTAAGAGAATTTCTCAACGACCATGACTTCACTGAAATCCAAACTCCAAAACTTCTAGCCGGAGCTTCTGAGGGTGGGGCAGAGGTTTTCAAACTAGACTACTTTGGTAAGGAAGCGACTCTGGCTCAAAGTCCACAGCTATATAAGCAAATGCTGGTCGGAGCTTTTGAGAGAGTTTACGAGATTGCTCCAGCTTACAGGGCGGAACCCAGCGCTACCACTAGACACATGAGTGAGGTCACCATGCTAGATATTGAAATGGGCTTTATTTCGTCTCATGACGAGGTCCTGGACATGGTAGGCGATATGACCACCTATGCTCTTAAAAAAATATACGAAGAGTACAGCGACGAGTTAAAAGCTCTTAACGCTCCGACTTTAGTCGTTTCAGATAAAGTACCAAAAATTACCGTTAAAGAAATCCATGAAAAATACACGGAAGCTACCAAGACGGACACAACTAAGGAAAAAGACTTAACTCCCGACGAAGAAAAGTGGATCTGTGATTATGCAAAACAAAACTTGGGCTCCGAACTTATTTTCGCTACTCATTTTCCAGTTGAAGCCATGAAGTTCTACCACCAAGTAAACCCAGACGACCCAACAACCGTCATGTGGGGAGACCTTCTGTTTAGGGGCCTAGAGATAGCAACTGCTCCACTAAGGGAATACCATTATGACAAACTGGTCGAACAGATGAAAAAGGCCGGTATGGACGTCAACCACCCAGGGGTTAAATACTACCTTCAAGCCTTTAAATATGGCCTGCCAAACCACGGGGGCTGTGGTTTCGGAATCGACAGATTGGTTGAAAAAACCATAGGCCTTAGTAACGTAAAAGAGGCAACTCTTTTCCCAAGAGACATTAACAGACTGTCCCCTTAAAACGTATTGCTAAATAGTGCATATTATGTTAAAGTATCCTGATGTCAAATAATATTGAGAGTGACCCTGGGCCTACTTCGTTAGCTGAAGGCAATGCTATCTGTAGGTGGGCAACAGGTAATGCTTTAGCTCCAATTCTAGATCGACTAGAAGATCTAGCCTTCGGTCAAAACGAACTACAGGGAGCAATAGTTGCAGAACCTTGTCTGCCAGACATAAGAGCGCCATACAGTGAACTTTTAGCCTCACCGGAGAGAAAACCACACCTGGCAATGCTACCAGGAGGCGTATCTCCTCAAAATGCATTTAATATGGTCTGCTCAGATAAGTTTCCTATTCGGGATGTTGCTTTTGAGCTACTTCTTGAAGGCTGGGGAGATAGACTAAGGAACTTTAGCGAAATAGCAGCTTCAATGGTCATAAGGTCTGTAAAAGAAGTGGAAGATGATGCTGCCTTTACTTTGGCTCTTAGGCCCGAGTGGCACTGCATGAAACACTTAATAGAAGACAGAAGGAAATTGGCAGAAGGCCTAGGTAGTATCTTTGGAATTTGTCACCCTACAACCAAAGGCGAAGGTGACTTCGATATCCCAATAGCCACAGTCCCATTTAGCGGTAACGACCCTGAACGTGTATTTAATTTTCTTAGACAAGCCAAAGAGGTCTGTTCTAGGCCTGTAAGATTTAACCTATCAATGGTATCGTCCGTTATTTATTCACCGCTAGCCACTAGTGTTTAGCTGAAGCGCAAAATTACTTCAACCAAACAACTTTCATCATGCCGTCGGTTATTAACTCGCTTCGCCATGTTCTATTAACCAACTTATACGGGTTATCTAGCTTAATCTTCTCAACTTTTTTAACTAAGTCACTATCCTTTAACTTATTTACAATCAACTCTCGTTCCAGGTTAGTGTCAGGATGCACGGTATGTGAAACCTGCAAGTTATGCCTAATTGGCATTAAACCAGTATCGAGCGAAGCAGCTCCTACCCAGAGCAATTGATCACTTTGTACATGAGCCTTCTGGTTCTCCCAGTGGATAGTTCTGGCCGCTAGAGGTTTATTCTTGGTATAAGTTGTTGCCCAGAACCTAACATGATGACGCCTGAAGTTAGTTCCATTAATTGGGATTGTAAAAGCCAAATCATGCTTTCGCCCAAACAAATAAAGACTGGAAACCGGCGCATTAACATAGCTCATTCCCAACAGAATGGCCAATACATGTCTAGTGGTATTTCTAGGGCTATGCCTATCGGCTAAATTCCAACCAGTTTTTGTCATAGTAGATATTAGCTCCATCCGGCTACAAACAAGGCCAATATTCAGTGGGTCAGATGCTAGTCCGTCCGGCGTTATACAGTAAAGAGGCAAATGGCTAGGTGGAAATATTATCCTAAAAAGCCGCATTATTGCCGGGATCAATACATAGGCTGCTAAAGCATAGGTGAGCAGAATGGCAATAATAATCGGTGATCTTTTATGGAAGTAGGGCAGAGTATATTCGAACGAAATATAGGCAATAAAAATACCAGGTAAAAAAATTGCGGCACGCTTTGCGAACCGTACTGCTGTCTGTATCATCTCTTAGTTAATATCATACACTAAAAAAGTAAGATTTTGGCTATCCTAATCTGTTAAATGCGTGCTAAGCTATTTACATATGCAACCCGATGTAGCACCGCCACCAGTTAGGCCAGAACCACCAGACACTGATCCGCCAATTCAGCCGGCCGTTCCTTCGCCAAAACCTGAGGCTCCACCGCCACCAGCTACTAACGAAGAAGTTAAAGCCAAAACTCCACCAAAACCTCCTAAAGTTGCTAAGGATAATAGTTCTAACTTTGCCATATTTGCAACCGTCATCATTGTCATAGCCCTTATGGGTATGGCAGTTTATGCCTACAAGCTATCTCACTAGTTATACCTAAAATGCAAAACGCTGCTAAAATTCTAAACACTCCTGGCAAGATTGCTGTTATACCAACCGATACAGTTTATGGCGTGGTTGCTAGAGCAAAAGATCCCGAGGCAGTAGCCAAGCTGTACAAACTAAAACGTAGAGAACGCAAACCGGGTACGCTTATTGCAGCGACCATAAAAGGCGTTGAAGAACTTGGCATAAAACACCGTTACTTAAAAGCTGTAGAAGATTACTGGCCTGGACCCATCAGCGTATTAATCCCAACCAGCGACCCAAAACTTAACTACCTAACCCAAGGCCTAACTAGCCTAGCTGTCCGAATACCTAAAGACCAGCCTCTAAATGAATTACTAAGCGCCACGGGACCCTTAATAACTAGTAGTGCCAACCTACCTGGTGAGCCGCCAGCAAAGAACATTAAGGGCGCCAAAGAATACTTTGAAGACAGAGTAGATTACTACCAGGACGGCGGAGAACTAGATAACGAACCCTCGACCATTATTAGAATAGTAGACGATGCTGTAGAAGTTATTCGCCCGGGTGCCTACATGGACCCTAAATGGTAAAATACTCTTTATGACATTTGAGGAGTATCAAAAAAGGGCGTTAACTACCGTTATAACCAAGCAAGACAAGTTTAAGGATACTCTGCACTGGGTACTAGGCATCAACGGTGAAGCAGGTGAAGTTGCCGAGAAAATAAAGAAGATCATACGTGACAAAGACGGCGTCATAAGTGAAGAAGATAAAAAGGAGATCACTAAAGAACTAGGGGATGTCCTTTGGTACATTGCCGTTCTAGCCCACCAACTAGGCTACAAACTTGATGATGTTGCAGAGACTAATCTAAATAAACTAGCCAGCAGAAAAAAGCGTGGTGTTTTAACAGGTGATGGAGATAACCGCTAGTTGCTGAAGTTATCCCTAACCCAGTCATCTAAGCTGCCACCACCTCCGCCGGCCATAGCAACCACCATATCGCCACTATCTAGATGCTTTTGAATAATGTCCTTTAACTCATGACCAAGTTTCATCGGCTGGGCTATCGATGGATCAGATAAATGAGCAATAAGTTCGCTAGGATCAATAATTCGCTGGTCCGGATCTTCTCTTGCTAGATAAGAGTCCACCCAGTAGAGTTTATCTGCACCATCAAAGGCGTCTTTATACTCATCAATAATGTAATGCTGCCGCCTGTTAGTTAGTGGTTCATAGACGACCACCAACTTTTGTTTAGTGTCAGCCACCATTTCTCTCGCCACACTCATGGCTCCTTTAATCTTTTCAGGCGTATGTGCATAATCCGAGTATAGGTTGTTAATTATCCGCTCCATCCTTCGACTTAGTCCCGGAAAACCGTTAATGAGCTTAATTAGTTCTTCTCTAGATTTTTTCTCACTTAAAGCAACCGCCTCAACTGCCAACCTGGCATCTAAACGGTTATACAACCCAACTAACATTATCTCCTGAACGAAATTATCTGAGGAATTGAGCACAACTAAGCTCTTATCGTCTTCTTCCAGACCCAAATATTCTGCATCCTCTTCCCATAAAACACTGCTACTAGACTGAGACAAGAAATCTGTGAAAGCTGCCTTGTAGTCTTCTCTTGTCTTGAATATCTCGTGGTGATCCCAACTTACCCCAGATATTAAGCTTATATCCGGCTCAAAAGATAGGAAGTTTCTATCGAACTCATCGGCTTCGTAAATAAAGTACTTGCTCCCCGGGTCATATTCACCCATCTCAGCAAAACTAGTCTTAGCTGGCAAAAGATAACTAATAGGCAGACCCAGCTTCATATACAGATAGACAACCATAGCGGTAGTAGTTGTCTTACCGTGCGTTCCAGCTATGGCAATCAGCTTTAAGTTCTTTTCCTTTAAAATCTGGTTAAGTAGCTCATCACGTTTACTGATCTTAATGCCTTGCTCCTGACAATACTTCAATTCCGGTGCATCAGGGTTCTCTAAGCTCAGGGCAGAGGAGTAGACGAACCAATCTATGGGATTAGCCTCATGAACTGCTGCAATACCTTCTCTAGTTTGAGAGATATGTATGTCGCCCAGACCCTTACTTTTCAGATAACCAATATATGCTGAATCCTGTTTGTCTGAGCCTGAGACTTGGTAGCCAGCCTGCTTAGCAACCTGAGCCAGTGGACCAATACCAGCACCGCCTATCCCAGAAAAATATATATGCATGCTTATAGGGTACAGCCATGCGGCTATTTGAGTCCAGCTGCTATATAATCTTTAGCTAAGGACCCTATTAATACTTATGCCAAAAACTCATAAAACAAAAACTAGCACTGGTATAAAATTTAAGCCCTGGTATTTTCTTGTTTTAGCTCTCATCTCAGGCCTAATTTGTGTATTTGCTCTACGAGCTAATAACGAGCACATGATTAAACTTCGCAGTGCCGTCTACGCTGCCGACAAAAGCGACACTAATGTGAGTGAAGCCCTGCAAAACCTTCAAGCCTACGTTACCCGGCACATGAACACTAGTCTAAGCACCTCAAATGGCATATATCCGCCAATACAGCTGAAATACACCTATCAGCGGCTACTGGACCAAGAGAGTACGACTGCTGCAAACAATAACGCTACGCTTTACACCGATGCCCAGAACTACTGTCAGGCTACCGTTCCAGGAGCTTTCTCCGGCCGCACCCGAATACCCTGTATCGAGCAATACATTGAGTCTCACACCAGTTTGCCGGCAGTCCCCACCTCTTTATACGAGTTCGACTTTATTAGTCCCACGTGGTCACCAGATCTAGCTGGCTGGTCTATGGCTGTGGCAATAATATTAGTAGTAGCTTTTATCCTAAGCTCTATAACCAGGCTATATCTTAGAAAGTTTGACTAGAGGTCTACTGGTTAGGCTTGCCGCTTTGTACGCTTGAGCCTGAAGTGTTAGACGAGCTGGTGCTCTGATCAGCACACTGTTGACCATTTGGATTCTCTCGTTGCCAGGTGGCTACAGCCTTAGCAACTTGTCCGTTGGACTGTAAGTTCTCCCAGAAGGTGACTTCAGAGGCGTTTATGACCATCTGGTCGTAAGGCATGTGCAGTTCACAACCTAGTTTTACTAGAGTTACGTTGTTGCTTGAACTACTGCTACTAGAACTTGAAGATGAGCCACTACTGTTGTTAGTTTGCAGATAAAAGATGTTAGTCAGCACGTAGTACTGAGAGTTTAGTTCCTTAATGTTGCCGAAATACACCTGTCCGGTGTTTAAGAAAACAGCCTGGAGCTTGTCTGTATATACGTACTTACTCTCGTTATAGTCGCCACCGCTATCGTTATTAGCAAATACGACACCGATTAAGCCGACTATTAGGATTACTACGGCAGCCACAATAGCTACGGTAGCAACTCGTCCCCAAAAACCGTTCTTAGAAAACTTTGGTCTGTGATGTCCCTTACGACTGACGTTAACTGACTCACCAGCAGGCGGCATCTGTTCAGCTTGAGGGTTACGATTAGAAAAATCCATATAAGGCTCCACCTTTTTATTACTGTTATGGTTACCGACTCAGTTTAATACATAAGACTGCTGCTATGCAAGGCAAAATACAGCTAATTTCCACAACACCTTAGCCACTTCTTAAAAACCGCTATTTCAAGGTGTTAAACAGTAAAAAAAGGTTGACAAACAAAATATCACCAGAGTATGTTAGGGGTACATTACTAACTGTAAGAGGAGAGGGAGCCAACCATGGCCTACAAGCACACGAACTCAAAGGGTGTAACATATTACTTAAACTCAAAAGACGTCACACTACGTGGTGGCAAAAAGCAAACTATCTATTACTTCAGCAAGGATCAGCGACCTGAAGCAACTGACCTTCCAAGCGGCATGGAAGTAAACGAAAACCCTCGAAACGGTTTTCTTACTGTAAAGCGCAAATAATACAGTCCATAGAGAACTAAGCATCTCTCTTTCGCATTCGGCTCTATAAAAGCCCTGAGCATTAAGAGAGGTGCTTTTTCTATTTAATCTGTAGTAAACTAATTATCTGTAATGCCCAAGAAAATTGTAAAAGTAAAGAACGTTAAGAAGGTCTACGACGACAAAGTTGCCGTAGACAGCATCTCCTTTGATGTTTATGAGGGAGAAATATTCGGTATCCTTGGGCCTAACGGTGCTGGCAAGACCACAACGCTAGAAATGATAGAAACAATGCGAGAAATTGACGGCGGCTCTGTTGAGGTCGATGGTATCGACGTTGCCGCTAACCCCAGAGACGTTAAGTACATCATAGGCGTTCAACCGCAAACTCCAGCCTTCCAAGATAAGCAGAAACTAACCGAAATTATTGACATGTTTGCAGCTTCTTACGGAGAAAAAGTGAATCCCATGGAGTTCTTAGAAGAAGTTAGTTTATCAGATAGTGCCAACAAGTACGCCGAACAGCTTTCTGGTGGCCAAAGACAAAGGCTGTCTATTGCCGCTGCCCTAGTTCATAGCCCCAAGGTTTTCTTTTTAGACGAGCCAACTACTGGTCTAGACCCTCAAGCGAGAATAAACCTCTGGGATCTAATAAGTGATGTTAGGAAAAAGGGCGTCACCGTAATTATGACTACTCATTACATGGAGGAGGCTGAAACTCTATGCG
>DATJNI010000018.1:0-14579 GCA_035508275.1 Candidatus Sulfotelmatobacter sp. | reverse complement strand
AAATTATTGCGCTAGATACACCAAAGAATCTAATCAAGCAACTCATCAAAAGAGGCTTCAAGAAAGAACAAGTTGTCGAACAAGCTAATTTAGAAGATGTCTTCATTGATCTCACTGGAAAGGCCCTAAGAGACTAGGCTATGACTTCCAATAAATCCTTTAAAAACCAACTTCAAACCGTCCTGGTCTTTACTAAGATAAACACAAAGAGATTCTTTCGAGACCGACTAGCCCAGTTTTTTGCTATCCTTTTCCCACTTATCTTTCTATTTGTTTTCGGCAGCTTGTATAAAAACAGTGGCAGCGTCTCACTCCACGTAGCATTAGTTAACGAATCTAGCACCAGCATCTCTAAACAAGTATCTCAGGACATAAAAGAGAGCAAGTTATTCAAGATAGACGCGACCAAAGGGAGCTTAAGCTACTATGAAAACCAAATGAACAAAAACCAACTCGACGGCATCATAGTTCTGCCAAAAAACTTTGGTGAAACACAGCAAGGCGCAACCTATCCTTCAGGCCAAGCCAAGATTCTGTACGATGAATCCTCTACCGATGCCGGACAAACCCTGACGACAGTACTAAATGGAGTATTTAAGGGAGTAAATAACCACTTCGTTGTTACTCAGGAACCTTTTACGGTAGAAGGCCAAGAACTAAGCGTAAAAAGCCTAACAACTTTCGATTACATATTCTCCGGCCTAGTAGGCTTCTCCATTATTGGTATAGGTATATTCGGTCCAGTTAACGTCTTCCCAGAGCTTAAGAAGCAGGGAATACTTAGACGACTGCACACAACTCCCTTAAGAGTCTGGCAATACTTTACCGCAACTATGTTCAGCCAAGCCATAACTGGGGTACTGGCTATAGCCATCCAGTTTATTGTTGCAATAAAAGTATTTGATCTAAAAGTTGACGGCAACTACTTAGATATATTTATTTTTGTCATTTATTCCATATTCATGATTCTAGGTCTCGGTTTAGCGATTGGTGGCTGGGCTAAAAACGAAAGACAGGCGGCACCGCTTAGCAACATAGTAGTATTCCCAATGCTGTTTCTATCTGGCACTTTCTTCCCGAGATACTTAATGCCAGAGTGGCTACAAGGAATTACCAACTACCTACCTCTGACGCCGGTTATAGATGGACTAAGGTATCTAACAACAGAAGGCAAGACCTTAACCGAAATAGGGCCTCAACTAGGATTAATTACTGTTTGGTTCGTCATAATATATGCCATCGCATTCAGAGTATTTAAATGGGAATAAACTTGTAATTTTATCCAGCTTATGTTAATATATATGCATGAGTCCAAGATCAAAAGCTAGTCCGTCACCAGAGCAGCCCCCTCTTTTTGACACCACTCCAGGTGAACGTTACGGCGTTCCAACCACATTTGAGGAAGGCCCTACCATGCAAATCCGCGACAGGCTTTTAGGCCTTGCCTTGCTTCACGATGCAACATATACCATGGGTAAGATACAGAGCGTAGAATCGGACATCGGATATTTAGAAGAAGAAGGTCGCTCCTACGTAGCCCGTCGTATAGTTGCTCGTCATCCATTTGCAGAAACCCCTGAGGATGCCGCTATCGCCGAAAGGGAGCGGTTAGAGAGGTTATATAAAAGCGTTGAACGACAGGTTAATTTGGTAGGTGCACTGGGATTTGGTGCCATTCACCGTATGAATCCACGAAAGAAACGTAACCCGCTTGATGGACCAGAACCCAGCTCCACACTATGGCCTCAATTCAAAGAGCTCTTTGATATCTCCGGAGATGAAGGAGAAGCCGCTAGAGCTAGCTACAGACACACAATGGAGGATCTTGCTATTACGATCAGAGAGTCTCAAGGAGGTATCGTAGAGGGCGATACGAGGGATAAGAAAAGATCCGAAATTAGGAAGTATTTAAAGGGTCTAGCTAGCAAAGCCCATGTGACGGGAATAGACAAAGCTCCCAGAGTTTAATCGGGCAAAAGTGTTGGTATACTCTAGCTAAATGTATCCGATCAAAAAAGATAAGATCCTAGCCGTGCTAGCCCCGATGGACGATGTTACTGACACTGTCTTTAGGCAAATCGTAGACAAATGTAGTCCGCCCGATCTAACTTTTACGGAGTTTGTCAATGTAGATGGTCTTAATAGTCCGGGCAGATCAAAACTAATTAAGAAACTGAAGTTTGCAGATTCAGAAAAACACCTAATAGCCCAAATATGGGGTCTTAACCCAGATAATTTCTATACTACTGCCAAACAGATAGCTGACGGCTCTCTCGCTAAAGAACTAGGAGTAAAAGGTAACTTCATTGGAGTGGACCTAAATATGGGCTGCCCCCAAAAGAACGAAGTAAACTCTGGTGCCTGCGCGGCGCTTATGAATAACAGGGCTTTAGCTAAGGATATAATTGAGGCTACTAAAAAAGGACTAAACAGCCGCCTACCTCTATCTATTAAAACCAGGCTTGGATATACCGACATAGACTATTCCTGGCCCGAATTTTTGCTTAATCAAAATATAGATATGTTAACTATCCATGGTCGTACTAAAAGACAAAAGAGCAAAGATAAGGCTAACTGGGAAGCAATAGGAAGCATCAGGGAACTTAGGGACAAAATGACGCCAAAGACTCTCATCGTAGGCAATGGGGATGTGTTAAGCCGAAAACAGGGAGAGGAACTAGCCAAACGGTACAACCTTGATGGCATCATGATAGGTCGAGGTGTTTTCCAAGATCCTTTTATATTTTCAAAAAATAGTCCATGGAATAACTACACTAAAGAACAAAAAATCCGGCTCTTTAAAAAACATGTTGAACTATTTAATAAAACCTGGAGACCTCAAGATAAACCCATGGTAGTACTGAATAAGTTCTGCAAAGTGTACATAAACGATTTCGAGGGTGCAAAAGAGCTAAGAAACGAACTAATGCATTGCAGAGATATTGATGATCTTACTTCTAAGTTAGACTTTGTGCGCAGCCACGTCTAGAGCTTCAACCACATCGGTAATACTTGGTCTATCTTCTGGAGTAGGGCTTAGCATTTGACGTACAATTCTGCCGACTTCTTCAGGGAAATCTTCACGCAAATGGCTAATGGGTTGAGGGTCGCCTTTTAATAAGGTCTGCATGTATTCAAGCACATCAGCAATGCTTAGACTTTTGGTAGTCTTCCCAAAAGGAAGCTCTTTCGTTGCCAAATATTGTATGGTTGCACCTAATTCAAAAACGTCGGACGTGGGAGTAGGTCTCGCCTCTATGACTTCAGGTGGAGCATACCCTAGCGTTGCAGAAATGTCACCGAAATCTAGCGTGCCAAAATCGTCATGATCAATGTCAGTTGTTTCATCAACTCCAGTTTTGGCAACAGTCTGTCTACCGAGATATTTGACACTACCATAATCTGTAAGACGCCAGACATTAGTTTCCGGGTATACTAATATATTTCTTGGTTTAACATCCATATGTGCTAAACGCGCAGACAGCATCTCTCTTAACGCTGGCGCTACTTGAGATATACCTGACAGCAATACATCCTCAGGCATCACGCCATTTTCTAGAACGAGCTTCTCGGCATTCGTTGGTGCTAATTCCATTGCGACAAATCTCTGAGGCACCTCCGTGTCTGTAATACCCATGGATAGAGCCCTAACTAGGCCAGGTGTACCATTCAGTGTCGCGTGTGTGGCTAGCTCGGTGTCAACTCCTCCCGGCTTTCTTTCGTCAAAGATTTTAACAGCTACCCCTTCGCCATGTGCATTCTCAGCTCTGTATACAACAGCATTAGAGCCTATATGCATAACTTCGTCCAGCTCAAGTCCATCAAGAATAATAGTTCCTTGCTCCAATTTCGCTGGAGGTTCAGGCAAACTAGTATCCAGATGAGGCACTATTAATTCTTGTTGAGTCATTGTTTGTTTTAAATTTTTAAAGTTTTTATTTACTTCTTACACTTATATTATAACGCTTAAGTCAAACCCTTTAAAGCAAGCATTGAAAAATATCTCGACTTATATCAGCTAATTGAGCAATTTGAGGTAGCTAATGACAAAAATTCAAATCTGGTGGGGGTGCCTGGATTTGAACCAGGGACCAATCGGTTATGAGCCGACTGCTCTGACCGCTGAGCTACACCCCCTAATGTACTAGTTAATATCTTAACAGATCAGAGTATAGCAGATCCTCTAAAAAGTTATATAATGAGTATTAAGTTCGATATGCTAACAAAAAATAAATACAAAAACTACTCTAATACTATAGTGAACCAGCTTAACGATGTTAGGTTCCTAGGACGGACGTTATTTGTAGTTATCATGCTTCTTATAACCTGGAGTGGGATTAAAACAGTTCAAACCAACTATACTCTCCAAAAACAGATCACTGCTTTGGGACAACAAAACTATTTGCAAAAACTACAAAACGAAAACCTACAACTTCAAAACCAGTACTATAGCTCGAACCAATTCGTTGAGCTCTCCGCCAGACAAAACTTCGGACTAGCAGCGCCAGGGGAGAAAGAAGTAATAGTACCAAACCAAGTAGCTCTAGCAGATACCGTAAATCTACCTAATAGCGATTACCAAAGTCTAACGACATCTAAGAAGTCAAAACTGCAAAGCAACTTCGAGTCCTGGGTAAACTTTCTACTTGATAGAGACAGATAACTCTTGAAAAAATCACCTCTGTTATGATATAATTCTAATCTGTTTAACGCGGGGTGGAGCAGCGGCAGCTCGCGTGGCTCATAACCACGAGGTCGCAGGTTCGAGTCCTGCCCCCGCAACCAGAAGTATTTTGACCTTCACGACGGAGGTCTTTTTATTTTGCTCATGCTTGCATATTGTTTAATTCGTGAACATACTTTCAGCTATACAATTTATAAACGGGAGTCAAAATGCCAGAATTACAAATTGAGCAAGGACAAATGGAAATCTACGGAAACATGACAGAGTTAAGGGATAACTCATACCCAGGTCGTGTTGCAATGATGGGTGTTAATATAGACGGCCAACTAGCGATTCAGGCCTACGCAATCATGGGACGTAGTACAGGTTCTCGTACTCGTATTTTTGTTGATGAGGGCCTAGGTTCTGTCCGCACAGTTGCGCCAGGCAAAACTCCTGAAGAAATGGCAGAAACAGAGAACGCTGCATTAATCTATTATCAAGCATCGATATCCGGTGAGGGTGTACACGTAATCTCAAACGGTGCCCAAACTCCATATGTGCACGAAGCAATTGTCGATGGTAAAGATTTAGATACGGCAGTAAAGGAGGCGCCGGTCTTAAGTGGTGTTGACTTGTCTCAATACGAGCCCGATGAACCAAATTTTACACCCAGAATAACCGGCGTAATAGACTTACGCGAGGGAGCCCCCACACCCTTTGGGCTAGCAGTTGTCCGCAAAGATTCATCCTCTGGTGAACCTAGATATGAAACGCATATGGTGGATGACATAGACAAAGTACCCCTTGGGGTGGGCTTCGGTATCCAAACCTACTTGGGGGATGACAATCCATTGCCTTCATTTGACCTTGATCCGTATGCATTTCCCTTTGATAATGACGCGGTAAGCACAGCACAAAGAATATGGGGCGTCTTGAACAGAGAAAATAGGGTAGCACTACTAACACGCTCTATAAACCTTGAAACGGGCGCAATTGAAGAAACCTGCATAATAAATTCTCCACCACAGTAAACGCTGTGACTATTACTGAGTGTGTTTAGATTAGCTCTTTAGGCATTAGCCTGTTACGCTTAATTGCTCTACAATTATTCAGTAATGAATGATTCGGGATTAAATACCTCCACACTGGATGGTGGCACTCAGACCAATACCCAGAGCCCGCAAAGTGGTGTAACCAGCGGTAATCTAAACCCTACAAGTAGTGGCACTATTCAATCTAATAACTCAAGTAGCTCTTATCTAAACTCATCCCAAAATAGTGGTCTAACGCTCAAACAATCAGCAATACCTGCCATTAATCTTAATCAGGCAGCCGCAGCAAGTTCATCCAGTACAACTTCAAGTGCCCCAACCACATCTCATCATGTAAACACAGGCCTCCTGATAGCAGTACTGCTTATACTAGTGTTCGCCGTTGGCCTAACTCTTCAAATAAACAGGTCCCATAAAATTACAACAGAATAGATAGTTTGCTATTGCGCTTATGTACCTCTAGTAGTTAATATTACGACTGAGGTCAAACGAAACAAATAACCCCTGTACATATATTGACAAATCCTCAATATTGTGTATAATATATAAAAGTTTCGTGATCACAAAACAAAAATATAAAAATAATTCGAGGAGCTAACCACCATGACAACCGAAAGTGGTTTATCTTTCGAACTAAGTGCTTCCAGCGAGGACTTTGTCAAAATTGACAAGCTTATAAAGAAGCTCTAAAAGTTCTAAAAATAAGACCTGAGATTAACCCCCTCCAGGTCTTATTTATTTAATCCGTCCTACCAAAAGCCACCCGTTTTAAAATTACATCCTGCATGTTCGCCATAATAGCCGGCACTATTGAGAACTCACCGTATTTATCGTTTACTATGTCGGCAGCTACAGCCAAGGAACGATTATCTAAACGGCTATCATCAAACAAACCAAGTTGAGCCGGCAAAGCCGGACTAAGATTAAAAACACTCACCGAAATATTAGTCACCCTAGCCGGTAAAGCCAGACCTTTCAAAAGTCGCTGCGCTTGAAGGTAAATATCTTGGGTAGAATAAACTCCCGATTTGCTTCTAGCGCTCTTTGACCAATTCGAGCCATTTTCGAATCTCAGCCACATGTTAATGCCGTGGGCTATAAAGTTATCACGTCTTAGCCTTCTGCCAGTCTTTTCGCATAGCTTCATAAGTAGTCTATTAACTTCGTCCTTGTCATCTGTTTTATTACCGAGTGCATACTGCTGACCGAAACTCTTTCTATCAAAATCTACTGAATCTATCTCATGTCCTCGAAGCCTTAAATACCAGTAATAGCCATTAATACTTCTAAAGACCTTCTTTTTTAGGGTAGGGAGGTCGGCTTCCAAAAACTCTAGTGGCGTATATATCCCAGCGCAGTTAAGTCTACCTTTATACCTCAAGTTAATCCCGGGCAGATCCACAAGCTCCACTCGAGCATAAACCTCTCTTAAATTCTCAGCTGAAATTACCTCCAAACCATCCGGCTTATTAAGTCCAGCCGCTAGCTTTGCTAAAAACCTATTTGGGCCAAGACCAACGTTAATAGTGACGTACTCACCAATCTCTCTTTTAACGTCCCTTTTAATTTGCCGACCAATCTCAACCAAGTCCTGACCTGTTTGATCGGCAATAGACCCATGAAAGTCTACAATGAATTCATCCACACTTTTAGGGTTAACCGAACTAGTGTAGCGCAGCAGAATTTCCTTAAAACGCCTGTGGGCATCAAAATACTTATCTGGATCCGGCGTCATCACCACGACATCCGGCGCTAATTGTCTAGCTTGGGCAACGCTTACCCCCAGCTTTATACCAAGTGCCTTAGCTTGATAGGACGAAGCTAGAACAATCCCCTTAGGGCTGTCATAAGCCGCTACCGCTACTGGCCTATCTCTAATTAGCGGATTAGCCTGCTGCTCAATAATTGCGAAACAGGAATTAATGTCCACGTGCATCATGAGCGGACTGGACGTGTTAAGAGACAAGTCCATCGCTAACCGCCTCAAGTGTCCAGTGTAGATTGCTAGTATCCAGCCTCAACCTAAACCACAGATTTTCCTCTTTATCTACTAATTCGAATATATGGTGAAGTGTAGCCCCCTCAGTAATTTTATGGTGGTAACCGATCTTGCCCACCTGATACTCCTTGTTCTGCCAACTAATTAAATGTGGCAAGGCCATATGTTGCCGGGCACTAAAATACATAACAACACTGACCTCTTCGTTTATTTTTTCACGCATAACCTTAAGACGCTCCTCATACAATTAAATAAAAGAGATTTGCCAATGACTTAAAGTCCTAATTGGCCTAAACGGACTATTTGAAAAAATGTATGAGGTTTAAGCAGGGACGTGGATTAACCAGTGAGTTTGCTAAGCCTGAGATAAGTATAAACAGTGACAAAAGTATGTTTATCTAATAAGGTATTATATACCAATTAGAGTTAACTATGAGTAAGATAAAGCCATTTTTGCTATTGCAGCTACGTCCGGAAAAAGAGACCTCAGATAATGAGAGAGAGGCCTTTTTGAGGTTTAGCGGCCTAGCGCCGGAGGAGCTAGTCAGTGCTCGCATAGAGCAAACCGGTCTTCCGAAAGTTGATCTGAACGACTATAGCGGCGTCCTAATCGGCGGCGGTCCAAGCAATGTCAGCGACAACGCTGCTAAAAAGCCCGACTCCCAAAAAAAGTTTGAAGCTCAGCTTAGAGAGCTGCTAACTCAAATTACCGAGCAGGACTTCCCGTTTCTTGGAGCCTGCTACGGCATTAGCATCCTAGCCGACTTTTTAGGAGCAGAAGTGGCTAAAGGCAAGTACGCCGAGGAGGTTAACTCAATATCTTTAAGCCTTACTGATGAAGGCAAAAAAGACAAGCTAACAAAGGGAATAATAAGTCCTTTTAAGGCTTTCACAGGCCATAAGGAGTCTTGCCAGGAACTTCCTAAAGGTACGACTCTTCTAGTAACCGGCGAGGCTTGCCCAATCCAGATGATACGCTTTGCCACTAACGTCTATGCTACCCAGTTTCACTCTGAACTTGATTCAAAAGGACTAGAAGTCAGAATACTGGCTTATCGGCACCTAGGCTACTTTCCGCCTGAGGATGCAGAAAAACTAATTGAAATGGCTAAACACGAAACCATCACTGAACCAGAAAAGATACTGAAGAACTTTGTCCGCCTCTATTCAAAACCGGTTTAGGACAATGGTATATTAAACGTATGCCAAGAAAAACAAAAAGATATAAAAAACCAAGAAAAGGCGCTTGGTTTATTCAAGTAAGAGGCAGTTACCTGCCGGCTAGCAGTGAAGGTTGGTTGCTCTATATACCGTTTATAGCCTACTTAGTCTTTAGTCTAGTGATAGGCATAAACAACACTAACAGGTTCTCAACAGCCGTCCTGTTCATTGTACCTAACTGGGTAGCAGCCGGAGTCGTTATGACGTTTCTTGCTTCCAAGAAGAGCTAGTGAGCTCGCATTTTATTTAGCAATTCTATCGCTGACTCTTCAGTCATGTAGAGATCATCCTCACCAGTTTCCGGATTCCTACGAGTAATTGTTACTATCTCAGCTTCTCTCAGATGATGCCTAACCTCTCGCTCTCGGTATACATGCCCCGAGTCTCGTTCCCGCGCTGCCTTCCTAAGAGCAGTTAGTATCTGAGTCATAGATAAATATCCTCTGAGCTCATTAACTTCCGCAAGCCTTTCCTTGATAGCTGCGATTTGGTCTAAATTGTATCTGGCATTATTCTTCTTACCATCAATTTTATAACTAGTTGGCATTAAACCGGCCGGTACTGCTGGTTCGAGCCCAAGAGAGGCAATTGTGCTATTGACCTCGAACACTGGGGCTCCGTGTATTCTCGATATTTGTTGAGCACTGCTAGTCCTTATATATCCAGTCTGGTTGATAGCCTCTAATATAGACGCGCTAAAAGCGAGCCCGCCTTCTTCTACCTCAAAATTGGCTTTATAAATCCTCGGCTTATAAGAAGACGTTTTCCTAGCTTCGCTATATATAGTTCTTGGGTCAACATCCGGGAAACAGCCAGACATCCATATTCCAATAGCTAGAGATAGATGAGTGTCGCCCAAAAGATAAGCGGCCCCCTTAATGCCAGTCTCGTGTTCATCTGTAAAACCACTAAAGTATTGTTCAATTCTTTGTTGTGATTCAAGCCTTGCTTGCTCAGTCAAGCTGGTCTCTTGAGTCAAAGCCTCACCGCTGTATGTTTCCATACCTATACTATACAATATACAGGCGTATTAATCAAAGTTACATTTGGGTCTTTACTGGTAAAATATATCTGATCGTGAAGAAAACAATAATTTACCTTGTAAGACATGCAGAATCGGAATACAACCGTGACAGTATTATTAGTGGTCACAATAATCCTAACTTAACTGACAAAGGCATTGACCAAGCCAGCAAAGCAAAGACAGAGCTCGAGCACGTTAAATTTGACGAGATCTACAGTTCTGACCTAACTAGAGCCAGGCATACAGCAGAAGTTATTAGTAACGAGAAAGTGCCAAAGGACCACCAACTGTTTGAGTTAAGGGAACGTAACTTTGGCGCTCTTGAAAGTCAGCCTGGTCATAAACTAGACAAAGCTAGGCAACGACCAGACGTCCTAAAAATGTCAGCTCAAGAACTGTATCATCATAGATACGCTGAGGGTTTCGAAACCGACCATGAAGTGGCTGAAAGAATGTTTAATGAGCTAACTCGTCTTGCTCGGAACAATCTAGGCAGGACAATATTAGTAGTTTCACACGGTAGTAGTATCAGATCCTTCATTACTAAAATTGTTGGCCCAGAGAACAGCGATCTAACATTCGGATCAATTAAAAACACCGGTTACGTTAAACTAAGCTACCAAAACAATAAATTCTATGTAGATAAAGTAGCTTTCAACTAAATAGAGCAGTTGTTGGCAACAAAAACTTAAAATACTTGGGCTATATTGTACCCAATGGCTCAGATTTTCCAAGTTAGTCTCTGAACTAGAGCAAACTGGTTAACAGGCATAAATATCTTGCCAAAGTTCCATAAATATGTTACTATTAGCTTATGAGTACCGGAGTTGACGAATACATGACCGTTGGTGACGCTGTTCAGTATTGGCTTGAGCTTGAGGCCCAAGACTCTTCTACTAGTAGCAATCGAGTTCTAGATGATCTCGAAGAAGGGAGGCAGAACCTAGTCGATCATAAAGATCCTAAAATCAACGGCCATATAGATAGAATGCAGCTATGGTTAGGGATGTACGATGTCGACGGATCACCGAGAGTTCAAGCTGAACTAGTATCTAGAGTTGCTTTTGGAGCGCTCATGTTTTTATCTGGACAATTTCGAAGGCTGCGCTATTTGCAGGCCACCAACCAAGCTAACTATTACCGCAGAAAAGAAACATGGTGCTACCCAAACTCTGTAAATATAGGTAGATTACTAGCCACTTTTCTAGATAGTGATGGCAAAGAAAGAGTCCCTGCGAGCGATGTTGTTGATCAGGGCACTGCTTCAATACAAACTACTCAACGAGCTCTTGATGTACTCTTCGATAGAGCTCCTCTAGATTTCGGTCAAGATCAAAGCGAATCAACTCTAGCCGTTAGAAATGAACAGTGGGCCTGGACCTCCTTTCTTAGCAAAGTATTAACCAATGCATCACAAGACTTAGGCCTACCACTTGGCCAAGTTCCTATACTTGAACCAAAAAGCATAAGTGAGGCCAAACCAACAACTTTATCCAGCATACTGACACAAAAAACTAAAAATTAGGCGGACGCAAAAAGCATAAATGTAATGATAGGCATGAGTTGGACGAAAAGGAACCAAATTAAGCAGGAGTTACTAAATATGAACAGGCTTGTGCTTGCATATAGTTAGCCAGTAATCAATAATTTCAGCGTATAGTCTTAGCAAGGATCTAAGTAATTATGGAAGCTCATCCTATAAGATCAGACTTTTCCGATATGCATAATGCTATCGCAGCATTTTTACAAGGTCAAAATGACCGGATCATTTATATGGGCCCAGACCACGAACTAAAAATAGGCATAGGTTCTGTATTAGGACCTGAGCTATTTAGACCGCCAAGCGATGAGGCAGCCAGAAGATATCTTTCTTCAGTCTTTTTATCCCGCCGCGGATACAGAGCAAATCACGTAATACCTACGTTAAGTAAAGCGCAACAAATAGTTGACGGAATAAGAGAAAAGTTCAACGTGGTACCAATAGACGAAATGGCTACGGAAAGTTCGCGAAATACGGACCTATCTATATTATCAACAATTATTTACAATGAGCTAAGACTAGAAGCCCCGGAAATAAATACTGCCGCAAGGGAAAGGTTAGTAAGTGAGCATCATAGAGCATCGCACGATATTAAATATGCGGCTGATATTGCATTGGAATACGCCGGCGTAGATATGTCGGGAGATGTAAGGTAAGCAAAATCGTACAAAGTTAGCCGAAATTGATCTAAATTAAGCTTTAACTAATTGCAGTATTTTAGTTAACTCACCTAACATTACATTGTGGCAAGCTTGGCTCTACCAAAAGCTATCCCGCCGTCTTCCTCAACCGTCGCTCGCAGATCAGTTATATGCCTATCACCATTCATAACGCAATTTACCTCATCGGCCAGTGCATCTAATGCCTGAATAGGATCAGATAGTGCGTAAATTGGTTGCAAATCCTGTCGTTGTAAATAAATAACGCCGTCTGAATGTGGCACTATAAGGTCATTGATTGCTCGATATCCGACTCCATTCTCGGTATAGTAAGAAGATAAAGCGTGAGATCTTGTCGCAAAATGTAAATCAGGCGTAAAAACTAAACTGCGAGTAGTGTAAGTTCTGAAATCCTTTATAACTCTTCCATATCTTGTTTCTGGTTGTCTTCTTTCAGTACGTAGAGCAGTAAATAACCAGATCCCTCTAGTTTCTGCGGCTTCATGCGCTACTGGTGGGTGAGTTTCAGCCTGTCGAGGACCTCTTAATAAGCGAGCAAGTCGGAAATTCTTTGGGATAAAGTCTCTCATTTCTCTTCTTGGGACAACGAGTACCGGCTTTGTCAAACTATCGTTTTTTTCATCAAACACTCTAGTTATTAGTTTGCTTAAACTCAAGACTGCAATAGCTTTCCTAAGCTGTGCTTGACTACGCTCTGATGAAGCCCGAGAGGATTCTAGCTGTGCGTCAATTTGTTCTCGAACAACCCCAGCCATACTTAAAGTATTAGCGTTCATATTGAGTATTATGTCAGAAAACATCCTAAAAAACAATATTGTATAAAGTATTGATATGTTGTTTGCAAGTATTAATTGTGCTATTGCTTGCAATTTAACACTATAGATATATTATTTAGTTGAAACGGAGAACTTATGGATTATAGAGGACGTGAGGCAATATGCGAAGCTTTAATGGAAATTCGTGCAACTACTAGGACTCATGTGTTGCCTGAACTTGAAGAGGGAGAGGAATCTTCTTTTGTTACGGTAAGGTTTGGAGAAGATATATCGCCCGCAACTGTACTCCATGCTTTAATAGGAAAAGGCTCAAAATTTTATGACGAAAAAGGGCTTGACGGAAGACATTATGACCGTCGACACGTCCCCTGGCTGTCCGCGATTGCAATCGAAGAGGGGAGTATCACCTTCAGGGACAGAAACTTTCTAAATACTCGTTGGGACGATGCTCCACCTGCTTAAACTTAACTGTAAGCAAAATGGTAGACCATAGTTGGACGAAATGGAACCAGCTTAAGGCTGAGTTAATAAGTATGAATAGGCTAGTGCTTGCATAAGTCGTCTTTTAAGCCATAATACTCTCAAAGATACAAGGAGCAGGAAATGACCAAGGAAGGATATCAGGGAGTGCCAGAGCACATATTAAGGGCTGCTGCTGGACCTGTACACGGAGGCTACGCGACCCTTGAAGAAACTATGCGTTATGTAGCTAAACCTGTTGCTGCAGCATTTAGAGCCGTAGGACTGTCTCCAGAGGGAACTCAACTAACGGAAGAGCAAAGGCTAGAAAGAGTTTCAGAAGTTGCCCAAGAATTTTCAGAAAGAACCTTTACGCCTTCAAGCATAACTTTTATGGAAGAAGGGGAAATACTTCCAGCTTTTCATCTATCTTGGAGAGGTGAAGGTCCTCAGGGCTGGGTAGAGAGTATGTATACATGGATGCATAACGGTAAAAGTAATCTTGTTAAACCTCAGCCAGCTCCTATACCTGGTTTGGAAATGAGGCCTATGACAATATCTGATGCAACATTTGCCTTTGAGGTAATTAAAAATGGTGTAAACTCACGGATAGGCGCTGTAGTTCTTTGGCCTGGATATAACGTCGGTTTTATATCAAACATAATGCTCCGAGCAGAGCAAGGCTAAATAACTATAACCGAAATGGTAGCGGCGAGTGGGCTTGAACCACTGACCTCAGGCTTATGAGTCCTGCGCTCTAACCAGCTGAGCTACGCCGCCATGTAATTTAGACCTAAAATATACCATGATTTCCCTCTGTTGACCAGCAGAGACACCACAACTCACTCTAGCATTGTTACAATAAGAAGTGATGAAGTTAGAGCCCTTAAAACCCGGTGTTTACGTATTGGCTGTTAGTGGCGGTGTTGACTCGATTGTGCTTTTAAACCTGGCCAGCGACCTATCTAAGCAAAGTCACCAACACAAATTTGTCGTAGCTCACCTAGATCACGGCATTAGGTCTGATTCCAATCAAGACAGAATTTTAGTAGAAAACTATTCTAGAAGATTAGATCTACCATTTGTTTATGAGCGAGTTAGCTTGGGCAGTGAAGCTAGCGAAGAAACGGCTAGAAATGCTCGCTACGACTTCCTCTTTAAA
>DATJNI010000017.1:0-9967 GCA_035508275.1 Candidatus Sulfotelmatobacter sp. | reverse complement strand
TTGCTTTTTTGCTGTTGCTTGGTTCGTTGATAGTTGTACTTGCCCCAATCTATTATTTTACTAACAGGTGGATCAGCATTCGGGGATATTTCTACTAGGTCTAAGCCTCTTTCCTCTGCAAGCTGTAAGGCCTCACTTCTACTCAAAATGCCCAGCTGCTTGCCGTCGTCATCAATGACGCGCAACCTAGATGCCCGAATTTGATCATTCAGGCGGGTGAATTTAGCTATAGCTCGTCTCCCGAATCGCTTAAATAATATATCAACGTATGAAGCATTCTAACAGATAAGATAATAGAGGTCAATAAACAAAAGCAAGTAGCCGGATGAGGCTATTAACAGATAGAGCCCTGAAACCATGGCGTAGCATAAGTGCCTGAAAGCAATTTAAAACGCCTCGTTAGGTTTTCTAACAAGGCGCTTTATTGGTTGGTTTGGATTTTTGTTTGGCTTTTAAGTTTTGGTTAGCTTGGTGGGACAACGCCTTGCGAGAAACCGTCGTCCCATTTTGCTTTTTGTTTTTGAGCACTTTATTTGTTCAAGCGCTATACGTATCTTATTAAATACAGTTTACCTCGTCAATACCATTATGCTTAAAGTTTTAAAAAAGCTGTGTATAACTTTCTGGCGCTGCAATAAATTTTGAAAAGAATGAAGACATTTTTGGTTCTCAAAATGATGGCAATAAGCATAAGTAGATTGACTATTTTATGTGTTTATGCTAAGTTAGGTACTGTAAGTCAAAAACAAAAACGAACGATACAATTTGCAAATGTGCGGCAGTCCAAGCAAGGACGGACTTACCAAAAGGTGAGGAAACCTCTGCTGTATTTATCGCTCTATTAAGGCCATACCAAAGGCAAAGTAGAGCGGTCAGTCTAGCCGAAGGGTGATAAGCGCTCAATAGTCTATATTCAGTAGCGGATTTATCACCCCGGCACCATTACTTATTCTTATAATGAAAGCTCTCACACTACTAAAAAGCCGCTCCGTCCAGTTATTGTTGGCGTTAATCATCGCTGACTTCATCTTTTTCTCTAATACCAGTGCTTATCAATCATCGCCACAGGTAATAATAGTAGGGTTCAGCCTGTTAATTATTAGCGTATACGCCTTTATTTATGGGGTATTCAAACTCCTTGGCCTCTATGGAATAAAGATAAAAGAAAGCCACAAGCTATCAATAGCGGCAACAGTCTTTACCTCAGCAGTAATAGCCCTCCAGTCGATTGGTGAGCTTACCCTCAAAGACGTTTTGGTTCTGGCGCCTCTTACGGTAATAGGCTATTTCTATGCCAGCTACAACAAGAAAGTCAGTCGTCAAGTAGATTAGTTTCGCTGTATAATATTAAGTATGAGCCCATCAAAGAATAGTGGCGGGGTAGAGTTACCGCCGGTTTCTGAGCACGATCTGATACCCGGAGAGGATAGCAGTGATATTAAGGTTGACGAAAAACATCTTTCCAAGAAGGAAAAACATCATCACAAAAGCACAAAAAAGCCTCATGAACCCGTACTTTTACCAGTACCAGATGCGCCGGCACCTCAGTTTATTCAACAGAAGAAAGATGACGACGAAGATAAGCCACAAGCTCCAATTGGATTAAGCATTGCTCAGGACAAAGATCTAATTGACAAAGAATGGGTAGATAAAGCCAAGGCTATCGTCAATAAGAACAGGGACAACCCTCATAAACAGAGTGAAGAGCTAACTCTTCTAAAAGCGGACTACATGAAGAAGAGATTTAACAAAACTATAAAGATTACCGAGTAAATAATGACGCTGCTAATAATAATCGCTATGATCGTCCTGCTTGGACTTTTAATTGTTGCCCCCGCACTTTTTATGCGTATTAGGGGAATATACAGGGAGCAGAAAAACTATGAGCGCGGTCTTAAGATGGTGCCGATGCTTATTCATTTACCGCCCCCGAGTGATGATATAGACGTAGGTAGCAGGGACGTTAGAGACGTTACTGATGAAACTATCAGTAAAGCCACGGCAATATATGAGATTATTGCCAGCACGCTAAAACAAGACTTTAAGAGTAACTTCTATGGACAAAGACATATAGCTTTTGAAATCGTCGGGATTCAAGGCAGGGTGTATATGTATGCTGCCGTACCACTAGTGCTAGTGGATGTAATTAAGCAAGCCATTAACAGTGCGTACCCAACTGCACGCCTTGAGGAGGTGGCAGAGCATAATGTATTCAATGCAGTAGGCAAGATTAGCGGCACCATAGGTGGTGAGCTTAGCCTGAAAGAGAACTATGCCTACCCGATTGCCACGTACCAAGATATTAAAAGAGACGGTATGGCATCTCTGTTAAACGCACTATCTGTCTTGGATAAGGAAGATGGGGCAGCAATTCAGTTTCTAGTTAGACCAGCTAATCCTAACTGGCGTAAAGAAGCAAACAAGCTGGCTTCTCAAAAGAGAAAGGGAGTTAAAGGTTTCGAGTTTGGTACTCTGGCTAAGGATCTGGCGGTGGCTTTTGCTAAACCGCCGAGTGCCGGCAACGATAACGAGTCAAAATCAAAAGATTTATCCAATCTAGAGCAGTCAACTTTGGATGCAATTGACGAAAAAACTAGGCATCCAGGTTTCGAAGTCTCCATAAGAATCATTGTTTCGTCGAATGTTAGCCAAAGAGCTTTAAGCATCCTCAACAACATTGTTGCTAGTTTTAGCCTATATGATGCACCTGGTAAGAATGGCTTCAAATACACAATGGCTAAGGACATAGAGAGCCTTGTAACGGCATATATAATGAGATTCTTCCCCCAGCAAAACAACAAGAACATCTTAAACGCTGTTGAGCTTGCAACGTTGTTCCATTTCCCCGATGAGAGAAGCCTACCTACCTCCCAGCTTATAAGACAGGGATCTAAACAGGTAGATGGGCCTACAGATATACCGGAGGATGGTTTGTTACTTGGTTACAACATCTTTAGGGGTGCAAAGAAACCCATAAGGCTTAGCCTGTCGGACAGGCAAAGACACATGTACGTTGTAGGCCAGACAGGAACAGGTAAATCTACATTCCTAGAAAACCTGGCTTTACAAGATATGCTTAGAGGCAACGGCTTTGCCTTCGTCGATCCGCACGGTGATGTGGTCGATGAACTCCTAGCTATGGTGCCCAAGGAGAGAACAGAAGATGTCATATATTTCAACCCGTCAGACATGGAATTCCCGATGGGTCTTAATCTATTTGAGTACTTTAGTCCTGATCAAAAGGACTTCCTGATCCAGGAAGCCATAAACATGTTATATAAATTGTATGATCCACAACACCAAGGCATAATGGGACCGAGATACGAGCATATGTTTAGGCATGCTGCTCTAACTGTTATGGCAGACCCTGAGGGAGGTACATTGGTGGATATACCCAAGTTATTTAGAGATCCGAAATATGTGCAGCAAAAATTACAATACGTAGACGATATAAACATAAAAGAATTCTGGACGAAAGAAATTCCTGCCTCACAGCGCTCCAATGATTTTGGCGAAGTCGTCGGTTGGTTCGTAAGTAAGTTCGGCGCATTTTTGAATAACGATATGATGCGCAATATAATTGGCCAAACAAAAAGCTCTTTTGACCTGCGCTACATAATGGATAACAAGAAGATTTTGCTTGTAAATCTAAGCAAGGGTAGAACTGGAGACCTAAACAGTAAGCTTCTCGGCATGATATTCGTTATGAAGTTCCAAGCTGCTGCAATGAGTAGAGTAGATATCCCGGAAGAGGATAGGGTAGACTTCTGTCTCTATGTTGATGAGTTCCAGAACTTCTCTACAGATAGCTTCGCCACCATCACTTCCGAAGCTCGAAAGTTCCACTTGAATCTAATAGTCGCTAACCAATTTACGACACAGCTAACCCCAGAAATTAGAGATGCCGTCTTTGGCAATATGGGTACAATAGTTAGCTTCCGCATAGGACAGAACGATCTTGAAGCACTTGGTAAATATTTCCAGCCTACATTTGATGAAGAGGACCTTCTTAGAATACCCAACTACAACACCATAGTCCGGACTCTTATAGGGGGAATACCAACATCGCCGTTTAGCATGAACACTATGCCCAAGCTTGGGACGACTAATACAAAACTTGCAGCCGCCCTAAAGCAGTTATCTTCAGCTAAATATGGTAGGCCAAGGGCTCAAGTCGAGAAGGCAATACAAGAAAGAATGACCACTAAGGAAGTGCCTGGGGTCAGAGCTCCCAATACGCCGGGTTCCGGCTTTGGGACTCCCACTCAGAGGCCTGCCGCGCAGGCTCGTCCGAATCTGCCAGCTAGCCCCGGTTCTGGATCATTCCTTGATGAGTGGCTGGCTAAAAAGCAGACTCCGCAGTCTCCTGCAGCTCCGTTATCTTTCCCACCGTCCAGTCCAAGTCCTTCAATGCAACCCCCGGCTAGCCATCAGCAGATTGTCCAGAAACCCGAAACTAACATGACCCTAAGTGCACAGGATAATACGAAGAATATATCTAGCGAAAGTGTTGAAAAAAAGGAAGCTGACCAGGTGGCTCAAGAACTGAAGGGCATGCTCAATGCTCCTAGTCAAGCAGCAGAAAAGCCTAGAAAAACCGAGCACAGCGTAAATCTAAATGACTCTAATTTTCAATCGAGCGAAGACGATACTATCTTCATAGATCACGACGGTACTTTCAAGCAAAAAAGTAGCTAAAACTAGAGCAAAAACAGCGTTAAAAGGTTTGAGAATTTAGCTAATATTTGTTAAAATATATGTAGTGGGAATCAAAATTTAAACTATTGTTTAAGTAGAAGGTGTTTTAAGTAGTGGCAGAACCGCAAAAGAAAAAATCCAGCTATTCCTCTGACCAAATAACAGTTCTGGAGGGTCTCGAACCAGTTCGTAAACGACCGGGTATGTATATCGGAGGAACGGGTCTTGAAGGTCTTCACCATTTGGTTTGGGAACTTGTAGACAACGGTATTGACGAGGCGCTAGCCGGTCATGCAACCGAGGTGTCTGTAATTATGCATAAAGACGGTAGCGTAACAGTTACCGACAACGGACGTGGCATACCTACGGACATTCACCCGAAGACTAAAAAAAGCACAGTTGAAACGGTCTTAACTGTTCTTCACGCCGGAGGTAAGTTCGGTGGCGGAGGATATAAAGTGTCTGGTGGTCTACACGGAGTAGGTAGTAGTGTAGTTAATGCGCTTTCTTCAAAGCTAACTATAACCGTTAAAAGGGACGGTAAGGTTTGGTATCAAGAGTACGAAAGAGGCAAGCCTCTAGGCCCCCTTAAATCTACCGGTACAACTAACGAAACTGGCACCATAATTACCTTTTATCCTGACGAGAAAATATTTGAGAGCACAAAGTTCAATTATGATCTTGTGTTAGATCGCCTTAGGCACGCAGCTTATCTAACAAAAGGCATCCATACCTGGCTAGAAGAAGAGTCTACTGGCCGAAGTTATGGCTTCTACTTTGAGGGTGGAATACAGAGCTACGTTAAGCATCTAAATGTAGGTAAAGAAATTGTCGACGAGGATATCTTCTACGTAGACAAGCCAGTACAAGACTCACAGATCGAAATAGCACTGCAGTATACCGACGCTTACAGCGAGACAATTAAGGCTTTTGCTAATAACGTGCTTAACCCAGAGGGTGGAACCCACTTAACTGGCTTTAGAGCTTCACTAACGAGAGTAATTAACGACTATGCCCGGAAAAACGGGTTGCTCAAAGAGAAAGAAGAAAACTTAACTGGGGAAGACACGCGAGAAGGTTTAACTGCAGTAATACTGGTTAAACTTACCGATCCGCAGTTTGAAGGTCAGACCAAGAATAAGCTTGGTAATCCGGAAATCCGAGGCAACGTCGAGCAAGTTATGAACGAATATTTTAACTACTATCTCGAAGAGCACCCGGCTGTTGCAAGGAAGATAGTTGGTAAAGCACTGCTGGCTGCTAGAGCCAGGAAGGCGGCGAGAGCTGCACGAGAAAATATACTTAGAAAAGGCATTTTGGATGGGGCTAGTATGCCGGGCAAACTAGCCGACTGTTCTAATAAGGATCCCAAAGACTCCGAGCTATATCTTGTGGAGGGCGATTCGGCTGGTGGCAGTGCTAAATCTGGCCGTGACAGTAAGAGCCAGGCTATCCTTCCGCTAAGAGGCAAGGTATTAAACGTTGAAAGAGCTAGGCTGGATAAAATGCTAGCTAACAACGAGATTCTAAATCTAATAAAAGCTCTTGGAGTCGGTATAGAAGAGTCGTTTGATATGGAAGGCCTTCGCTATGACAGGATAATTATTATGACCGATGCAGATGTTGACGGTAGCCATATATCAACTCTTTTAATGACTTTCTTTTTCCGCTACATGAAAGGCGTAATCGATGGCGGGCACCTGTATTTAGCTAAGCCGCCTCTATTTGAACTGGTAAAACCAGGACGCAAGAGCCAAGTCTTCATATACGATGAAGATGAGCTAGATGAGGTTTTGGATAAAGAAGTAGCCAAACGAAAGAAGAGCGGTGAGAAGCTATCGGATGAGACTGAGAAGTACAAACAAGCTGGATTTGTTGAGCAAAAACGCTACAAGGGCCTCGGCGAAATGGACGCTGACCAGTTATTTGAAACCACTATGAACCCGGAAAAGAGGGTTCTGGTACAGGTTAAAGTAGAAGATGCCGAGAAAGCTGACACTATTTTCTCCAAGCTCATGGGTACAGAAGTAGAGCTCAGGAAAAGTTTTATTCAAGCCAATGCTAAGTTCGTAAAGGATTTGGATATTTAGTTATGGACGAAGAAGACAAGCAGGCAAATATATTACCCGAGCCAGAGAATATAGATCCTGGTACCATGGTCGAGCTAGTTAAGGTAGATCACTCTAGGGTATTAGAACGTAGAAGCGTTGAAAACGTCATGGAAGATAGTTATTTACGCTATTCCATGAGTGTAATTATAGACAGAGCCTTGCCTGACGTCAGGGATGGTCTTAAACCGGTACATAGGCGCATTTTGTACAGTATGAATGAAGAAGGACTACGAAGTGGGTCCAGGCACCGTAAAAGTGCAAATGTTGTCGGTGCTGTTATGGGTAAGTACCACCCCCACGGCGACGCTTCCATATATGATGCTATGGTAAGAATGGCTCAACCTTGGGCTATGCGCTATACCCTAGTAAACGGACAGGGGAACTTTGGTTCAATGGATGGTGATCCCCCCGCAGCTATGCGTTATACAGAAGCCAAGATGGCTAGACTTGCCGACGAGCTATTGGCGGATATAGACAAAGAGACAGTAGATTTTAGAGACAACTACGACGGTACAACACAGGAACCTTCGGTTCTACCTGCTAAACTCCCGAATCTTCTTTTAAACGGCCAATTAGGCATTGCAGTAGGCATGGCGACAAATATACCACCTCACAGCCTAAGCGAGCTTGTAGACGCCGAAATTTACCTCATAGACAACCCTGAGGCTGGACTCGACGACCTATTAAAGTTTGTTAAAGGTCCTGACTTTCCAACTGGTGGGGTTATCTATGGCAAAGAATCGATTAGGTCGGCTTATGCCACTGGACGAGGCGGAGTCGTTACAAGGGGAGTAGCTGAAGTAGTAGAAGGCGTCAAAAGTAGAAGCCAGATCATAATAACTGAGATACCCTACGCCGTTAACAAAGAATCGCTAGTTCTTAAGATTGCTGAACTAGTTCGAGACAAGAAAATAAGCGGCATTAGCGACCTTAGAGACGAAACGGCTAGGGGCCAAGTAAGGATAGTGATTGATCTCAAGAAAGATGCTTATCCCAAGAAGCTATTAAATCAGCTATATAAGCTGACTCCGCTCCAACAGAGCTTCCACTTTAATATGATGGCCCTAGTCGATGGCATTCAGCCTAGAGTCATGGGCTTGCAAGACATAATTAATGAGCACATAAAGCATCGTCGAACGGTAGTCAGACGAAGAACAGAATTCGAGCTTAAAAAGGCCAAGGAAAGAGCCCACATACTTGATGGACTTAAGACGGCGCTAGACCACATAGAGGAAGTAATTAAAATAATTAGAGCTAGCCGAACATCAGAAGAGGCTGCCGAGAACCTTATTAAGAAATTTAAGCTTAGCGATATTCAAGCCAAAGCTATTCTAGCTATGCAGCTAAGAACGCTTGCTGGGCTAGAGCGTAAGAAGATAGAAGATGAGCTGGCTGAACTAAACAAGCTCATAGCTGGCCTTGAAGGTGTACTGGCCGACGAAAAGAAGATACTAAAGATCATTAAGGAAGAGCTTGAGGCCATCAAGAAGCAGTATGGTGATGAACGTAGGACAAAGGTCATAGCTGGTGAGCTAGGCAAAATGAGTGATGAGGATCTAATAGCTGATGAGCAAGTGGCAGTAACACTAACAGCAGCCAATTACATTAAGAGAAGCCCGCTGGCTGAGTATAAGAAACAGGGTAGAGGTGGCAAAGGCCGAAAAGGGATGGCTACCAGAGAAGAGGATGTCATAGAGCACGTTGTTAACGCTTCCACTCATGACTTTATACTATTCTTTACCAATAAGGGTCGGGTATTCAGAATGAAAACTTACGAAGTGCCGGCTGTTGGCCTTAACGCTAAAGGCATAGCGCTAGTTAATTTATTGCAACTTCAGCCCGAGGAAACGGTCAGTAGCATACTGAACATCAGCAAAACTCTTGACGCTAAAAATCTAATAATGTGTACGGTTAGGGGCGTTATCAAAAAGACACCGTTCGAACAATATAACAACGTTAGAAGCAGTGGTTTAATTGCTATCAATCTGGACGAGAACGATGAGCTTAAGTGGGTAAGAACAACAACAGGCAAGAATGAAATACTAATTTCTACAGCCCAAGGTCAGGCTATCCGCTTCGATGAAAGTGGCGTTAGGCCAATGGGTCGGGCTAGTCGAGGGGTGAGAGGCATTAGGCTTCGCCCAGAGGATAAGGTTATTGGTATGGATATTGTCGAAGAGGGCTCAGACATCTTTGTTATCAGTAAGTACGGTTATGGTAAAAAGACAAAGGTAGCGCAGTTTACACCACACGCTAGAGGCGGAGTAGGCATTAGATCGGCAGTAGTCAACAATAAAACTGGTGATCTTATCGGGGTAAAAACACTTATCGGAGATGACCAAGAGGTTATTATAATTAGTCAGCAGGGACAAACTATAAGGCTGGGCCTGAATAACATACCGGCTTTAGGTAGAGCTACCCAAGGAGTGAGGATAATGCGACTTAATGATAAGGATGAAGTCGTCTCTCTGGCCTTAGTAGATAAGACAGAGGATGAAGATACGGACGAAAAAAAAGAATCTCCCAAAGAAACGAACACAAAAATTGTCTAGAAATTGTAGATGTGCATACAACACATGTAATCCATTTACCCCTTGACGATTAGTGGTTGAATAGCGTAGAATTATGTTAACGGCTTGATGTGGGCTTCTGTATTAGATTGTCCCGATCAGCAAGCCGGAATAGGTACTTTAAAAACTAGGTAGTGCAAATCAACGTCAGTTCATTTTGAATTGTTTTAAAGAACAAATTCTTTTTTGGAGAGTTTGATCCTGGCTCAGGATGAACGCTGGCGGCGTGCCTAATACATGCAAGTCGAGCGGTAAGGCCACTTCGGTGGTACACGAGCGGCGGACGGCTGAGTAACGCGTAGGAACCTACCCTAAACTGAGGGATAAGCACCAGAAATGGTGTCTAATACCGCATGTGCTCTTCGGAGTAAAGCTTCGGCGGTTTAGGAAGGGCCTGCGTCCGATTAGCTTGTTGGTAAGGTAAAAGCTTACCAAGGCGACGATCGGTAGCTGGTCTGAGAGGATGATCAGCCAGACTGGGACTGAGAACGGCCCAGACTCCTACGGGAGGCAGCAGTAGGGAATTTTCCACAATGGGCGAAAGCCTGATGGAGCAACGCCGCGTGCAGGATGAATGCCTTCGGGTTG
>DATJNI010000016.1:0-86149 GCA_035508275.1 Candidatus Sulfotelmatobacter sp. | reverse complement strand
TAACCCTAAGAAAAACCTACCCCTTTGATGTAGCAGTACTAGAACTAGGTAGCGACGGACCAGGTCAACTAAAAGACTTTAGCTATCTTAATCCCGACCAAGTTATTCTAAGTGCCATTGCCGACGAACACATGGAGTATTTCGTTAGTCTAGATGCCGTTGCCGAGGAAGAACTAGCTCCACTAAGCTTCTCTAAAAGCGCACTAATAAATATTGATGACACCCCCAAACAATACTTACCAAAGACCGAATATCAGTCATACGGCCAGACTCCGGGCGCAAGTTACCTACTAGCCAGCCGAAGCCAGGATCATCTGCTTGGCCAAATCGTAGAGTTTGTTTTTCCAAACCAAGAAAAAATACAAACCGAGATTAAGATACTCGGTAAACAGGGTGCACTAATTTGTCTGGCCGCTGCCGCTAGCGCTCACTGCCTAGGCTGGACAACACAGGACATAAAGGAAGGACTAAACGCCATAACTCCAGTAGCCGGCCGCATGCAGATCCTAAAAGGGCTAAATAGTTCCATAGTTATTGATGACACATATAACGCTAGTCCCTTAGCAGTTAAAGCTGCTCTTGACGTTCTCTACGCTAGCCAAGCCGACAAGAAAATAGCAATCTTAGGCAGCATGAATGAACTCGGACCAGTCTCTAAAGCCGATCACGAGGAAGTCGGTAACTACTGTGATCCAAATAAACTTGATCTCGTAGTAACTATTGGAGTTGAAGCAAAGAAATTTCTGGCTCCAGCCGCCGAGAGTAAAGGCTGCCAGGTAAAGACTTTCTTAAGTCCATTTGAGGCTGGCAAGTTTCTTAAAGACCAACTAACGGATAAAACTCTGGTTCTAGCTAAAGGCTCACAAAACGGCGTCTTTGCCGAAGAGGCAGTTAAACAAATACTGGCCGATCCCGTTGACGCGGACAAACTAGTCCGGCAAACCCCTGCTTGGCTAAAAATAAAGTCTAAACAGTTTTCTTAAGCGCTAGGTCAACAAGTGTCTTACAAAGATTAGGCATAGTCAGTCCATCAACTTGGGCTTCTAGGGGCAACAAACTTTTCTCAGTCATACCAGGCAGGGTATTAGTTTCAAGTACGTACAGCTTACCGCTGGTATCAAGGATAAAATCTGTCCTAGAAATATCCTGGCAACCACAGAGGTTATGTATTTTCTCAGCTAGCCGCTGAGCTTCCGTTTGCTTTTCCTTAGGTATATTTTTTGGCGGACACAGTTCCTGGGTTGCCCCGTTATATTTATTCTCGTAATCAAAATCCTTGCCTTTGGGAGGAATAATCTCAACTGGCGTCAAAGCATTCTGTCCAACAATGCCAACTGTTAACTCATCACCGACAATAAGCTCTTGCGCCAGCATGGTATCGTATTTGGCGAAAGCCTTTTCAATTTGTGCAACATCAGCTCTGGCTGGGTCCCGGACAATAAAGATATCTATACTAGATCCACCACTATTGGGCTTAAGCACATAAGGTCGACCAATCCGACTAAACGCTAAATACTCTTCCTTATTAACCATAGATGTCTGCGGCTGGTTAATGCCATGCTCATTCAGCAGTTGGTAGTACTGGAATTTATCAAAGCATATTTCACTGGCTTTAGAGTTACTGCCAACAAACGGGATATGGCTATCTTCTAGAAACTTCTGAACCCGGCCATCCTCACCGTACTTGCCATGCAGCATAATAAAGACGGCTACGGCCGACTTAAGCTCATAAATAAAGTTAGCTATATCCTCACCCGGATCTATTAAACTAACCTGAAAGCCAGCACTACTGAGGGCCCAGGCGACGTAGCGCCCAGACAGAAGAGATATTTCTCTTTCATCGGATATACCACCAGCTAATACGACTACTTTATTCATACTCTAAGGCTAAATTATACCCTACTAAGCTTACCCTTGTCTGATACAATTAAAAAACCGTTATGGACAGATATAACCCTAAAGAAATTGAGCCAAAGTGGCAAAACAAATGGGCGGCAGACAAGATATATAAAGCCATAGATTTTGATACCAAGCCCAAGTTTGTCATGCTAACAGAATTCCCATACCCATCTGGTGAAGGTTTGCACCTTGGCCATGTCCGCGAATATACCTACGGCGACATCATCGCTAGACATAAACGAATGAACGGACATAACGTGCTTTACCCCATGGGCTACGACGCCTTTGGTTTACCAACCGAAAACTACGCCATAAAAACTCACATCACTCCTCAAGAAGCTACCAAAACCAATATTGCTACTTTCCAGGAACAATTTAATTCCCTTGGCTACTCAATTGACTGGGATAGAGAAATAACCACCACCGACCCTAGCTACTACCGTTGGACCCAGTGGCTATTCTTACAATTCTTTAAGGCCGGCCTAGCCTACCAAGACGAGAGCGCCATTAACTGGTGCCCTAAATGTAAGACTGGACTATCTAACGAAGAGGTAGTTAATGGTCGCCATGAACGCTGCGACACAATTGTCGAAAAGAAAATATTAAAGCAGTGGCTGCTTAAGATCACCGACTATGCTGAACGCTTAATTGACGGCCTTAAAGATGTCGACTTTCCACCAAGAATAGCTGACCAGCAAATTAACTGGATAGGCAAAAGTGAAGGGGCTTTAGTTAAATTTAAAATAGATGGCAGCGACAAAGAAATAGAGGTATTTACTACTGCTCACGATACCATCTACGGCGTAACTTTCATGGTACTAGCTCCAGAGCTGGATCTAGTTAAAGAAATTATCACCGACGAGCACAAAGCTAACGTCAATGGCTACATTAAGATGGCTGAAGCCAAAACGGAGATTGAAAGACTAGAAGAAAAAGAAGACAAAACCGGAGTCTTTACTGGTGCTTATGCCATAAACCCGGTCAACCAAACCAAAGTACCAATCTGGGTAGCCGACTATGTTCTAGCTAGCTACGGTTCCGGAGCCATCATGGCTGTACCGGGGGAAGACGCCCGTGACCACGACTTTGCCAAGAAATATAACTTGCCAATTATCTACACCACAGATAAAAACGAGTTCGTTAACTACCAAACTGAAATTAAGTCCCATAGAGATAAATACAAGTTAGCTAACTCTGAAGAATTCAACGGCCTAACATTTAGCGAGGGAAGACCTAAAATCCTAAAGAAGCTAGAGGACTTAGGTGTTGGCAAAGCTCAGGTTCAGTACAAGTTGCGCGACTGGATATTTTCTAGACAAAGATACTGGGGTGAACCAATCCCAATAATTCACTGCCCCAAGTGTGGCCCGGTGGCAGTACCAGACAAAGATCTTCCAGTCTTACTTCCAGAAGTTAAGGACTATGAGCCAAGTGACGACGGTAAGAGTCCACTTGCTTCCAATGAAGATTGGGTCAATGTGCCCTGCCCTAAATGTAACGAACCGGCTAAAAGGGAAACTGACACCATGCCTAACTGGGCTGGCTCCAGCTGGTACTATCTTCGTTACTATGACCCTAAAAACGACCAAGCCTTTGCCGCTAAAGACAAACTCGACTATTGGGGCGAGGTCGATCTTTACTTAGGCGGCATGGAGCACACAACACTACATTTACTGTATTCCCGCTTCTGGCACCAGTTTTTCTATGACCAAAAACTAGTTCCAACCAAAGAACCCTATCACGCTCGGCGCGGACAGGGCATTATTCTAGCTGCCGATGGCTCCAAGATGAGCAAAAGCAAAGGTAACGTCGTCAACCCAACCGACGTTATTAGCAGCGGTTACGGCGCTGACTCACTCAGATTAAACATTGCTTTTTTGGCCCCTTACGACCAAACAACGCCCTGGAGCCCAGAAGGAGTAGCAGGTACTTTCCGTTTCCTTCAAAGACTCTGGACACTTACCCACGAATGTCTAGAAAAACCTCATGACGCCCCAGAATCGGAAGATCTAAAGCGTCTAATGGCTAGAACAATTAATAAAGTTGGTAGCGACATAGATAAACTTAGCTTCAACACTGCCATCTCGAGCTTAATGGAATGCGTTAACGAAATGTATAAAATTAAAGCCGAAGATAACTTTGCGGCTTCCAACTGGACAGACAGCCTAACCTCTCTAGTCCAGCTACTATCTCCTTTTGCCCCGCATATATCTGAAGAACTCTGGCAGAAGCTTGGAAGGGAATACTCAGTTTCTACTGCTCCTTGGCCGTCGTTCGACAAAAACGATCTTGTAAGCCAGCAGATAGAAGTAGTGGTTCAAGTTAACGGTAAACTTCGTGCAACACTGAATCTAAAGGCAGACATTCCTAAAGACGAAGCAGTTCAGGCAGCCCTAGAAAATGAGTCGGTCAAAAAGCACATTGGCGAGAGCGAAATAAAGAAGACCATCTACGTAGACAAAAAACTAGTTAACTTTGTCGTTTAATCCTTCAGGCCAGCTAAAGCAAGACCAAGTAAGATATTACCGTGTCCTTGAGTAAAGTATCGTCATAAGATAGAATATAGCTAAGATTAAACAATGGGACCGCAATAGAATAAGGAAACCAATATATGGGTAAGCCAAAAAAACGGACTACTCCGCGTAGAACTGGTACTAGACGTTCGCACCATGTTCTTAAACTTGCCAGGAAAGTTAACGCCAAATCTCCTGTAAAAGTGCAAACCACACTTAAGGAAACTGGCAAGATATCTTAACTGTCTCTTTTTAGCCTAAGATAAGGAATTTAACATAGCGTAATGGCATCCAATCGTCACCTCGGCCGCATAATAGCTCTGCAAACTCTCTATGAGCAAGACATCCGTAGCGATGCCCAGGATAAGAGCTTTAATCTGGATGAGGTATTAACTCGCAACATTGCCCGCTACAACCAGATGCTAGAAGACAAAGACTTTGTTAAGCAGCTTGTTAAGGGAGTGAGTAAGCAATCTGCCAAGCTAGACGCTGAGCTGCAACCAGTCGCCCCAGAGTGGCCAATAAGCCAAATAGCTAGAATGGACCGCCTGGTCTTAAGAATTGGGCTATACGAACTGGAAAACGAAGCCGATGTTCCACCAAAAGTGGTCATCAACGAAGCTGTAGAGCTAGCCAAATCCTTTGGCGGCGAGAACTCATCTAAATTCGTTAACGGTGTCCTCGGCACTCTTTTAAGAGACCAAGAAGCCAAGACTAAGAAAAGTAAAAAGCCTATAAAAGCTACCAAGGTAGCTAAAACTACTAAAACTGCCAAACCTAAGAAGAAGAAAACATGAAACGACCCAAGATCACCGGCATTAAACCAAAGATACCGTTTAAAAAGCGGCCAATTATTGACGAAGTAGTTAGAGAAACTACTTCTGGGGGCATAGTTTTTCGAATTGAACCTAAGAAAAATAAATTGCAGATCCTGCTCATGCAGGACGCCAAGAACCGCTGGACTATACCTAAGGGCCACGTTGAACCAGGTGAAGACCCAAGAGACACAGCTGAGCGAGAGATTATTGAAGAGACTGGCCTTAAAGACCTCAAAGTCTACTCCTGGCTGGGTAAAGTAAACTTTCGCTACCGTAGGGCTCATACCCTAGTACTCATGACCATGCATATTTATCTAGTTGAAGGTAGGGGCAATACTGACCTACTTAACCCGGAAGACTGGCTCAATGACATTAAATGGCTAGATGCCACTGACGCAGTAGATAAGATAGCTTACGATGACATCGGCAAGTTAATTCTTCTCGGCATGCAGCGCATAAGAAAAGGTGAATACTAGAAAGTGAATAAGTCGCAGTACAAGAAATTCGCTAAAGACAACTTGGGCGTAGAATTTGAGGATATAGACCTACTGGTTAGTGCCTTTACTCACCGCTCTTTTGTTAACGAAAACCGTAAAGTCGTCGAAGAACATAACGAACGACTAGAATTCTTAGGCGACGCAGTCCTAGAACTCATAGTCACCGAGTATCTTTACTTAAACTTCAAAGAACCAGAAGGCATCCTAACCAACTGGCGTTCATCAATGGTTAGAACCGAAAGCATCTCCCAAGCTGCTAGCAAATTTGGCTTTGAACCCTTACTACTTCTAAGTAAAGGCGAAAAGCGAGGAACTAAACGAGCCAGAGCCCAAATCCTTGCCAATTCCTTTGAAGCAGTCATTGGTGCCATATATATTGATCAAGGCTACGAAGAGGCAAAGAAGTTCATAACCAAATCTATCCTCTCAACCTTCAAGGAAATTCTAGCTACCGGATCCTGGATGGACCCCAAATCTTACCTCCAAGAATTAGCTCAAAGCCAAGAGTCCCACACGCCGCAGTACAAAGTTATGGAAGAAGAAGGTCCAGACCACGACAAGACCTTTACGGTAGGCGTCTATGTTGCAGGCAAACTCAAAGGTCAAGGAGTTGGACCCAACAAGCAGACGGCCCAACAAAACGCAGCCCGAGCAGCCCTAAAGTTTTATGAACACAAACACGGAAGCAAGTAATACGAGCAGTCTAAAACAGATTGACAACAGAGGCGCTTATCTGTAGAATAACTAAGATTCTCCTACTAATTTAAGAGATTAAAGAAAGCGGTAGATATTTAGATGCTAGTTATTCGTTTGCAGCGAACTGGCCGCAAAGGCCACGCTATGTTTAGACTAGTCGTTCAGGACAAAAGACGGTCACCAACCTCAGGTAAGGTCGTTGCTCTAATTGGTAATTATGACCCTCACTCAAAAGTACTTAATTTGGATAAAGAAAAGGTCGAGCACTTCTTAAAGAATGGTGCACAACCTAGCCCAAGGGCAGCAATACTACTGAGCACTAATGGCATCAAACTACCTGAGTGGGTAGCCAAACCAGACAAAAAGTCCGGGAACACCCGTAACCCAGACAAACGACGCTCCACCAGACCCGATGAACCAGAAGCAAAAGAGCCTAAGCCAGAAGCCGAAGCCCCAGCTGAAGCTAAAACTGAAGAAGCACCCAAAGAAGTAGTAAAAGAAGAGGCAGTCGAAGAGACGCCAAAAGAAGAAGCAGCTGACGAACCAGAAGTTAAGGAAGAAGAGTCCAGTGAGGCAGCTGAACAACCCGAGGACTCGGAAGCAGAACCCGAAAAAGAACCCGAAACACAAGAGCCTGAGAAATAAAAGTAGCTCTAAAAACTCTGATATAATTAAAGCACTAAACCTTATTTATAGGAGCGACCGCCATATGAGTGAAATAGACCAGCAATTTATTGAATATGTAGTAAAGTCCCTAGTTGGCTCTCCCGATGCAGTCAAGGTTGATCGAAGCATTGACGAAAAAGGTGTGCTTTTAGAATTAACAGTTGCGCCTGAAGACCTAGGCCGAGTAATCGGCAAGCGCGGCGCTACCGCCCAGTCACTTCGAACTTTGCTAAGAGCCCTTGGCACTAAAAACGACGCTAGATACAACCTAAAAATTATAGATAACGGCGAACCTCGACCCGCTCAAGACGCTGGGCCAAAAGAATCTAAAGAAGAAGATAAGCCCGTCGAGCAGTCCGCTCCAGTCGAAGAAAAACCCAAAGAAGAAGACAAACCAAAGGAGCCGGCCGAGGAAGAAACGTCCGATCGCCTTAAACAAACTAGGGAAGAACTAGCCGACTTAGACGATCTAGACGTTTAAGAAGCCATAAGCACTAGTCTTTCAGCCACATTAAAGGTACAATTGACATACTAAATTTGGTAACTCATCTAGTTATCAACTTGGGAAAAAAGATGAGAGCTTTATGCGTTTAAACAACCCTTCTAACTGTATTAGGGTTGTTTTTATTTAAAATGAAGATACAAATAATTACATTGTTCCCAGAAATGTTTGAAGGCGTATTGTCAGCTAGCATGCTAGGTATTGCCAAAGAAAAAGGACTAGTCAGCTACGAGCTAATTAATCTAAGAGACTTTGGTCTGGGCCCCAGAAAACAAGTCGACGACACCCCATACGGTGGCGGTAGCGGCATGGTCCTAAAGCCTGAACCAGTAGTTAGCGCCATAGAAAAAGCTAAGCAGACCAATCCTAAAGCAAAAGTAATCTTGCCAACACCAAGAGGCAAGAGCTTTGTTCAAAAAACCGCTAGAAGTCTGTCTCAAGAAACTGGACTGATCCTAATCTGTCCACGTTATGAAGGTTACGACGAGCGAATAGTTAATTGGGTGGACCTACAACTTCGTATTGGTGACTACGTCTTAACGGGCGGCGAACTACCAAGTATGGTAATTATTGACTCGGTAGTAAGACTACTACCGGGTGTACTGGGCAACGAACTTTCGCCGAAGAATGAATCATTCGAGAACGAAAACGTAATCGAACACCCACACTACACCAGACCGGAGGTCTTTGAGGGACTTAGTGTTCCCGAAACTCTACTCAGCGGCCATCATGAGGAAATAGAAAAGTGGCGAAGCGAAAACTCGCTATGACTTATTGTCAGGCTTATTATTGCTCAGATGCACAGGCACAGTCGGCGCTCTAGGCACCGCTATATTAAAGTTGTCTGGGTTGCCTGTAGTTTTTGAGGCCTGCAGCGGCGAATTATCTGTAGTTGCATTACCCTGCGAAGGCGATGTGCTATTAGTGCTTGATGAAGAAGGTGTATTTTGTAGGCTTGCTGTGGTGCCGGAGCTGGAAACGCTGACTCCATCGTCAGGCACAGCAATAACTTTTAGAGCGTCAAGCCCGCTGGCCTTAGAGTAGCTAGCCTGTTTGGAAGTCATGCTATTAACCGTAGCGTAGCTATCGCCTCGGTGAGATCGCACACCAATGTAGCTAAAACAGAAAATAAGGACGACAATAACTGGCAGCAGAATTCTAAGATCAAAAACTGACCCATACATACCACTCTTCACAGCAGATTTAACCATTGTTACTGTGCCTTCCTAAAAAACATACAAACTTTAGCTTACCGTAGCCAGGGCATAAGCTTTGTAAGCTATTTTACTAGAGACCAACTTAAATGTTAAACACGTCCTTTAATAGCTTTTTTATTGTTTGTGCGTAGCTTACTTAGATTAAGCTTATACCCTCTGCCATGAACGGTTTCTAAGATGCCAAACTTAAATGGTCGATCAAGCTTATCTCGAAGATACTTAATATGCACATCAAGCGTGTTAGTCCAAAGCTCGTCCTTGTCTTGCCAGACAGCACTAAGCAGCTCATTCCTAGATACAACCTTATTGGCGTTGAATAATAGATACTCAAGCAAAGCAAACTCTTTCTTTCTTAGTCTCACTAGCTTACCTTCGCGCTTAAAGGTATGATCATTCTTATCTATCTCAAGCCCACCAACCTTAACCCGGTGCGGAATACGTGGGGATTCATCCCTGTGCCTTAAGACAGCGCGCAGTCTGGCCTTAAGCTCACCCAAACTAAAAGGCTTAATTAGGATATCGCTGGCGCCACTATCTAGTAGCTTAATTTTGCCCAGAACATTAATATCTTTAGCTAAAAATAAAAGCGGGGCTTTAACGCCCCGCTGTTTAACGACCTGGCAAAAGTCGATGCCAGAAATATCCGGCATATTGAGATCAAACACTAAGACATCAAAACTATAGATGTCACACTTATATATTGCTTGCTTAGCGCTTACGGCTATATCTGTTTCAAAAGAAGACTTAAGAGCGATTGCCAGTATGTTGGCAGTTTTTTGGTCGTTTTCAACCAGTAGTACCCTAGATAAAACCGACATAGCGCTCCACTAATAGATATTAGCGCACTAAATATTAAAAAGTTATTAAAAAACTGTATTTATTTGAGTGCGAATATATTATATGAGCTCAAAGATGTCAATAAATAAAAGTACAGATAAAATTTAACTTCTCAGGCTGAGTAGCGCTTCCCAACCTCGTCCCAGTTCACAACGTTCCACCAGGCCTTAACATAATCCGGCCTTTTAAAGGTGTAATCTAGGTAGTAAGCGTGTTCCCAAACGTCAAGTCCCAAAATTGGCGCAGGCTTACCGTCCATAATTGGATTATCTTGGTTAGGCCTAGTTTCGATCGATAGATCTGGCATTAGCCAAGCCCAACCACTCCCAAAGATCTTGACTGCCTTCTCAGAGAACTGTTCAACAAAACTTTCGTAGGATGAATATTTAGCCTTCAAATCTTCTGCAAGCTTACCGCTTGGTTCACCACCAGCCTTAGGGGCCATAATCTTCCAAAACATCGAGTGGTTATAATGCCCACCACCGTGATTCCTAATAGCCATGCGGACCTCTTCTGGAGCAGCATCGAGGTTAACTAGTAATTCTTCAATAGTTTTGCCATTAAGCTGAGGCGCTGCGTCCACCGCTTTATTTAAATTATCTACATAAGTTTGATGGTGCTTATCGTGATGCAACTGCATAATTTTTTTAGAAATGTATCCCTCAAGTCCGTCATAAGGGTAGTCTAGGTCTGGCAAAGTAAACATATATCCTCCTAAAGTTATTAACCGTCTCAATATATATTAGGCTACTAGTAGTCAACTATACAAAATTTTACCCGGCCTATCTCCGTATACAACCCTGTGCTTATGCTAGAATATGACTTAAGAGGAAGGCAAAATAATGGACAGCGCGATTGCTACAAATGGTCTAACTAAACACTACGGCTCGGTTAAGGCTCTAGACAACTTAGACCTAATCGTCAAAAAGGGTGAAATATTTGGCTACTTAGGGCCAAATGGTTCGGGTAAGACTACTACCATTAGAGCAATGCTAGGACTAATAAAACCAACCAGCGGAACTTGCAAGATATTTGGACTAGACAGTGAAAAAGACAAAGTGCAGGCTCACAAACTAGTCTCCTACATCCCTGGGGAAGCCAGCCTCTGGCCCAATCTAACCGGCAAAGAAACTCTCTACCTTCTAGGTAAGCTACAAGGACAAATTGACGAAAAGTATCAGAAAGTATTAATAGAGCGCTTCAAATTTGAGCCAAACAAAAAAGTCAGAACCTACTCCAAAGGTAATCGCCAGAAGATTAATATTATAGCTTCTTTTATGACCAGAGCCGATCTGTTAATTATGGACGAACCAACCACCGGACTAGACCCAATTATGGAGCAAGCCTTCCGCTTGAGTGTTGACGAAGCTAAAGCCAACCACCAAACCGTTTTCCTGTCCTCGCATATTTTAGAAGAGGTTGAAGCTCTCTGTGACCGTGTGGGTATCCTAAGACAAGGCAAGCTAGTTGAACTAGGAACGTTGAGTGAAATGAAGCACCTCTCAGCACTAAGTGTCCAAGCTACCTTCGACAAAAAACCACCCAGTGTGGCCCACGTTAAAGGAGTATCTAACGTAAAGGTAATTGGTCATGAGCTATCCTGCCAAGTCAGCGGACCAATCGATGAACTACTGAGTGTGCTAGCTAAAGCCAAACCAAAAACTCTAATTAGCCGCGAACCAAGCCTGGAAGAGCTTTTTCTAAATCTTTATGGGGACAAAGAAATAAAAAACGAAGAAGTATGATCAAAACTTACGCTCATGCCAAGAGCCAGATAACCCGTTTTGTTTTCAAACAGTCCTACAAGTCGGCCTCAGCTTGGGCATTAGTGATCTGCATATATGCTGCTAGTAAGACACTAGGCTACGCCAAGTTATATAACACCGAAGCAGCCAGGCAAAAGATTGCTGCTACTTTTGGCTCTAACAACGGCCTTAGCGCTTTACTTGGACAGCCGCACAATCTTCAAAGTATCCCTGGCTACACCGCCTGGAACGTTATTGGTGTGGTAGTTATTGTCCTATCCATTTGGGCAGCCTTTGTTTCGACCAAAGCTTTTCGTGGCAATGAGGACTACGGACGAAGCGAAATTATGCTGGCTGGACAAACTACTGCCAAACGGGCTGCTCGCTCTACTCTAATTGGCATAGGCTACAGCCTCATTGTGCTGTATGTGATCATGACACTAGGCTTTACTATCCTAGGCAACAACAAAATGGTTAACTTCTCTACGTCTGATGCCGCATCCCTGTCGTTAACCTGCCTAAGTGCTGCCGTTATTTTCGCTAGTATTGGCGCACTAACCAGTCAACTCATGGCTACCAGAGCTAAGGCTCTAGGCCTAGCAAGTGGTATCTTTGGAGTCTTTTTTCTAATGAGGGCTATGGCCGATCTAAGCAACATAACTTGGCTAAGGTACTTAACGCCCCTAGGGTGGATTGAAAACATCCAGTCTCTAACTGGCAATAAGCTAATTTGGTTAGCGCCAATTGCTGTCTTTTCGCTAGCAATATGCGCTCTTGCAATATATTTTGCCGGCAAACGAGACCTTGGCGACAGCATCATTAAAGAAAAGACCTATGCCAAACCCAAGCTAAAGCTGCTCGGCGGTCTTTTGCCAGCTTCCATCAGACTAACTTACCAAAACGCCCTAGTTTGGATAACTGCCGCAGCCGTACTGAGTGTTTTTTATGGATTACTTACCAAAACCGCCTCGCAGGCTCTTCAATCTTCCGCGTCCACTACCAAATATTTTCATAAACTAGCTAACGTTAGCTCCGTTAATCTGGACTACACTTTCTTAAGCATTGCGTTCTTAATATATATCCTGGTCCTTATGGCATATGCTGCTAGCGCCGTTGGTCGCATGCGTCAAGATGAAGCCGACGGATACTTAGACAATATTTTAACGAGGCCTCAACGCCGTTACGCCTGGCTCAGCTACCGCGCCTGTATAGTTTTAGTAGTAATAGCTACTGCCGGATTGGTAGCCGCTCTAGTTACCTACCTAAGCGCTACCTCTCAAGGTGCTCACATAGCTTTTGGTACTACTATGAAGAGCGGCCTTAACATTCTAGCTCCAGCCATTCTTACTTTTGGTATAGGCGTATTTGCTTTTGGCTTTGTGCCCAGGCTAACTAGCGTAGTCGCCTATGCAGTCATAGGTTGGTCATTTCTAATAGAGATGGTCAGCTCAGGACTGAATATAAGTCACTGGATACTTGATACCTCGATCATCCATAACGTAGCTTTAGCACCGGCTGTTGCTGCCAACTGGAGAACCGACTACACTCTGGCCTTAATAGGATTAGCTCTATTTGTAATTGGTCTTATCCGCTTTAATTCCCGCGACCTAGCGGGAGAGTAAAAGCATAAGATAAGAACTTTTCAGCTTTAACTAAGCAACAACGAGTATCTTCCTCGTTAGTAACATAACACTAAGGAAGCTTAAGTGAATCCAGTCAGCCGGGGCGTCAGAAACGCTTTCAGAAACAAAGTCAGAACTCTGTCCATCGTCGTGATACTAGGTCTCAGCATGGGTCTGGCTTTAGCTATGCTTGTCGCTAATAAAGCCGTCACAGATAAAATAAATAACGTTAAAGCTAATGTCGGTAATACAGTAACAATTTCGCCGGCCGGTTTTAGCGGCTTTAGTTCAGTCAATAACTCACTGACGACCAGCGAGCTAAATAAAGTATCAAGTCTACCTCATGTTACAGGCGTACAAGAAAACCTAACTGATCGCCTAACCACTATTGGTTCATCCACTCCTAGCTTCGGCGGCCAATCTTCTTCAACAAATAACCAGACCAGCCTAACTTCACCTGTCACACTTAACCTTAACGGTAATGGTGGTGGGGGACCACACTTATTTATAGCCGGTGGCGGCAGTTTACCCACGAACTTTTCCTTGCCTATTAGCATTATTGGCACAAATGACACATCAAGCATTAATGGTGAAAGCCTAAATATAGTTAGCGGCAATAACATTAACGGCAGTGAGGACGCTAACAATGCTCTGGTGTCGCAAAAGATGGCCAATAAAAATAATCTTAAAGTTGGCTCCACCTTTACTGCCTACGACCAGACGCTAACTGTTGCAGGTATATTTACGTCTTCCTCCTCTACTCAGCAAAGCGCCAATGCTGTGTTAGTATCATTGCCAACCGAGCAGCGCTTGAGTGGCCAGACTGGTGACGTAACTAGTGCTACGGCAACTGTCGACAGCCTAGATAACCTATCGACGGCTACAAACGAAATAAAGAACACCCTCGGATCCTCAGCCGACGTTGTCAGCTCAGTCGCTGAAGCTAATAACACTGTCCAACCTCTCAACTCAGTTAAGAGTATTTCAATCTATAGCTTAATTGGTGCCCTAATTGCCGGCAGCGTAATAATCCTTCTCACCATGGTCATGATTGCCAGGGAAAGAACCAGAGAGATTGGCGTACTAAAAGCCATAGGCGGTAGCAACTCTAAAATTGTTGGCCAGTTCATGACTGAAGCCGTTACCCTAACACTCATGGGTGCGGTCATCGGTATTTTACTAGGCGCTTTAGGTGGCAACCCAATTACAAAGCTACTTGTTAACAATACTTCTACTTCAACTTCGACTAGCTTTAGGCCAGGCGGCTTTGGCGGCGGAGGGGGTGGTGGCTCACACTTTGTTAGTGGCGGAAGAGGTGTATTCGGTTTTGCCAGAGACAACTTTACTAACATACACTCAGCGGTTGGCTACAGTATTATCTTTTACGGAATAGCGGCTGCGCTTGTTATCGCCATTGCTGGCAGCGGTGCCGTATCATTTCTAATAGCTAAGGTAAGACCGGCGGAAGTACTAAGGAGCGAATAATGTTGAAAGTAACTAATCTTAAGAAAAACTTCCGTTCAGGCGACATGGTCGTAATGGCCGTGAATGACGTTAGCTTTACGATAAAGGACGGCGAGTTCGCTTCAATTGTCGGCAGGAGTGGCAGTGGTAAGACAACCCTACTCAGTTTACTTGGTGCTCTAGATAAACCAACCAGTGGAACAATAGACGTCGACAAAGTGGACATAACTAAGCTTCACGACAGTGGTCTAATAAAATACCGTGCCGAGAAAATAGGCTTTGTTTTCCAAAGCTACAATCTAGTACCAAACTTAACTGCCAAAGAAAACGTTATGCTGCCTATGGAATTTGTTGGCATTAGCAAAAGGCAAAGGCAAGAAAGAGCTGAGAAGCTACTTGAGCAGGTTGGCTTAACGGCTGAGAAGCACTTAAGAAAACCAACCAGACTATCCGGTGGTGAGCAGCAGCGAGTAGCTATTGCCAGGGCTTTAGCTAACAAACCAAAGTTGATCCTGGCCGATGAGCCAACTGGTAATCTCGACTCACAGACCGGCGAACTCATCTTCGATTTACTGCACAGTTTATCTAAGAGCGAGAAGACTACAGTTATTGTTGTTACTCACGATCTAGCCATAGCTGGTAAGACCGACAAAGTATTTCGCCTTCAAGACGGCAAGTTAGTAAAGAAGTAGGAGAGACTATGGAACAATATATTTCAGGAGAGCAACACACAAAAATGTCCACAAAACCAACTAAGAAAAATAATTCTAAAACCATTATTTGGGTAATTGTTGCGATAGTTGCTCTAGGCATAAGCTTTTACGGCGGTACCCAGTACGGCAAAAACCATACCAACTTAGCCTCCAGCAGATTTGCTTCCAGTGGTTTTGGTGGCCCTGGTAGAGGACATTTCCAGGATAGGGTTATTGGTACGGTTGAAGCTATTACCTCAAACTCCATTACAGTAACCAGCCGGTTCAACAACTCTAACACGACTTTAGCTATTACCTCTTCAACACAGATTACAGATAATGGTCAAAGCGTTTCTGCAAGCGACATTAAGACCGGCGACACGGTCTTCATAATTGAAAACACCTCAAACACTTCTGAGGCATCAACTATTCTACTTAACCCTAGCTTTGGCGGTGGCCCCATAAGCAGTGGCAGCAATACTAGCTCTGGCAGTCAAACTAGCGGCTCAAACGTTAACTAGCCTTTGGCGACATATAATAGACGAGACTGCCTAAACCTTGAACTGAAGTGATGGTGTTAGACTCCATATCGCCATTGCCAGTGGTTGGGTCGATGGTAGCAGAATTACCATAAAGAAAAGTCGGCGTCTTGCCGCTAGAGATAACTATTTCGACGTGCCCACCGGCGTAGTTAAAGTAAGCGACGTCTCCGACAACCGGTTGGTACTTAAGTCCATGGGCGTTAAAACCCCGGTTAACAATGTTATTAGCATTATTCTCGTCCCAACCGTTAGTTTCGCCGCCCTTAAACGGAAAACCTGCTTCCTTATACACATAAGAAACAAAATCTGCACACCACTCCTCGTTAGGTGCACCATCGGTGTAGCTAGTCAGCAGGGCCATATGATTCGCACCAGGTTCATGCCAGGACACCCATTCATTAATAGCGCTGCAAGCCACCTTTTGACCTTCACCGGATGCTGGACAGTCGGCGCTTGTCCAATTGGTTTGCCAGATCTCTTCGTTTTGACCTAAATCTGAACAGTTAGAAATTACGACACGGCTACCGGGATCGTCCGAAGAGGTGCTTAGGCACAAACTAGAGTTAGGGTTATATAGTCCTTGATCGTCAACCAGCCAAACTTGCCCAGGGTCGTTATTGCTGCAGCTATCAAGTACCACTGCTGCACCAACTGTGACTGAGTTATCTTTAACGCTTAAACAAAGCCCGCTATGGACAATCTGGGCATCAATTATTTGCCAGCCTTGTGCATCGCTGCCGTTACATTTATACAGATCCAAGGGGGCACCGTTAGCAACAAGAGAGTTTTTATCATCCAGACAATAGCCAGCGTAACCTGACTTAATCTGAATAATATTGCTATCAGCATGAGAGGCAACATTCTTAAAGATGCCAATAATAGCAAAGATGGTTAAAAGGGCTAAAACATAAAACAGGGAAGTGTGACCACTGCCCTTTTGGTTAAAACCACTAGCTTTGTGAGGTTTAAATTTAAACATGTACTTTTTATTTTATCTTCGTAGCTAATATATTATTAGACTAATTTAAGATATTTTTCAAGTTTCTTTTAAGCTTCAATAAAATATTTCTAGTAAACTGTAGTCAGATGAAACTAAGTCTTTCAAACAAAAACGCAGCTCTAATTGGTCTAATACTTTGTGTTTTGGCAGGCCTAATATATAACTCCTGGCCCCTGGGGTACTGGCTAGACCGCTCAACCTTCTACCATGGTTTGGCTTCTGATCTAGAGAAAGTTAATCACCCTTACTTTTGGCTATTTATCATCGGCGACGTCATCTCCTCCTTGATGCTTATTGCTACAGGTATAATTTATCACTTCAAATTTCGAAAAAGCCTTCAACCTCGGGCTCTAGACTTCCTCAATCTCGGCCTAGTTATGTTCGGCTTCTTTACAGCTACGGCCGCCCTATTGCCAAGTGAATGCAGCATAACCCCGATACTACGTTGCCGCTCAATCGCCGGACAAGGCCTTGGTATAGACGCCATAACCAGCACTCTGGCGGCCTTAGGTCTGCTTATGGCTGCGATCTCCATGCGCTATTTATCTCTACACCATAAACTTCCAACCTGGATACACAACCTAACCCAGATTATCTTTGCCTTATGGCTGGTCTGTGGCCTAGCTTTTGGCTACCTGGCACTCAGTAGTGGTAAAACCCACACTATTGAACAGGCCCTACTGATCCTCTCAGGATTAATAATTGTACTGGTCGGCCTAAATGTCTATCTCATTGTAGCTAGCGATTCACCCCTTTGACTTTAGCCCATAACAGAGGATATAATAACCTCAGTTAGTGGTAATAAAAAAAACAAAATAAAAAATGTCAGACACAGCTAAGATAGGACTGGATAATCCAGCTTTTTACGGCAGGCTAAAGAGGCCTGACTTTTCTCACGCTCTGCCAAGATCCAGCCCATCATACAAAAGAAGACCACTGACTAGGCCCGCTCGCACTGAACAAGCAGCCGCTAAGCTGACCCCAAGCCCCAAGGTTATCCAGGTGCCTCAAGTATCCTTCGTGCCAACTGCCCAAATAGGACCACACGTGCACCATAAATCCCTTAAGAAGCCTCGCTACTCTAAAACTCAGCTGGTGCTGTTATCGCTCGCTTGTCTGGTCCTTCTAATCGGTATGGCCGTCAGTATACAAACATTCATAACCAACAAAAATGCCGTAGCTCAGATTAATAAGCTATCTAAGCAGGTGGATAGCCAGAACTCGGGCTCTAGTGCCGTGCCTAGTACCTCCAAGCCCTCAAGTAGTGCTATAGCCAACTACGCCGTTGCCGCCGGTCTACCAAGATACATCCGCATACCAGCCATTGGAGTCTTTGCTAGAGTCCTTCAAGTCGGCGTAACACCATCGGGTGTCCTAGCTACACCTCCAGACATATACGATAGCGCCTGGTACACCGGCAGCGCCAAACCAGGCCAACCCGGAGCTACCCTAATAGATGGACATATCTCTAGCTGGACTAGTGAGGGTGTGTTCTATAACTTAAAAAAACTTGTCCCAGGCGATTCTATCCAAATCCAAAAAGGCGACAATACACTAGTTAATTACCAAGTCGTTAAAACCGTTATATATAACTCCAATAGTGTTGACATGCAGGCTGCTCTAACTCCAGTCACACCAAATGTCTCAGGGCTTAATTTAATAAGCTGCACTGGCCAAGTTATTAAAGGCACCAGTACTTTTAATAAAAGGGTAATAGTCTTCGCCCAGGAAACTTCCTAAGAAGACTCCTTGACAAACCCATGCTTCCAGCATATAACAAGGGCTTAGGTGGTTAGTAAAAGAAAAAAATGACATACGTAATTACACCTCGCTGCCCCGCAGAGGGCCTGGGCGACTTAACAATCGTCCCTGAGCCTGATGAGCGGGCGGAAGCTTGTTTACACAACGCAGGACTAAACGGTGTACGAGGGATTAAGGACGGATTTGACAGAGATGGCCAGCCCGTTAGTCATACCTATGAGTATGACGCGCCAGGGGTAACCCAAGTCTCTATGGGCACTGAGGCAGTAAAGGTAGTGAGGGCACTGGAGGCTATTGGCGAGAGCGCAGTAGTAAAAACCCAAAATGATGAACGAAAGCTGGTGGAGGTTGAACCAAGCCCGAGCGGGTTATCAAGACGACGTAGCCTGCTTGATCGGATTCACCTAGCGCACCGTTAACTCGGGAAGAGACTTGCCTCGTTACGTTTTAGTATCTTACATATCTCTTCGTAGTACCTATCAATACCCTCAGACAGTTTTAACTTATCCCTTTTCGTCTCAAGTAGCTTATCCAGGCTAATATTCTCGGTTTTCCAAGTATAGCCACCGTTAATTAAATTAACAATTTCCGGGATAAGCTTGTCTAGCGCGTAGATGAACTTGGTCTCATCGCTAATTTTCGCTTCATAATCCTCAATTATCTTATTCATCTGTGGAAAGTCTGGCCACTCAGCCCGAATCCTATCGTAAGCTTGTTGCTCTCTTTTCTCCTTTGAGCCAAGTCTGGCCTTGTCGGCAAAGATATAGGTATCGCCGGCGTAGACTTCTACAAGGTCGTGAACAAGAGCAGTCCGGATAAGCAAATCTCTGTCAAGTTCCGGAAAATGAGGAGATAAGAACCAAGCCATCATAGCCAAAAAATAACTGTGCTCAACATCATTCTCCCTGACCATCTTGCCTTTTATTGGCAAGTGAATACCGCGCTCAATGGACCTAAAATCCAGCAAAAACTTCTGCAGTTCAATAAGCCTATCTACGTCTGGACGATCCTCCTGCATGTCTTCAATATACTACCAGATAGGCTTAAATAATAGACCCTATAGAAAGCATGACGGACAGAACTAAAACTACTTCTAGGGAAGTTAAAAACATTTTTCTAGCCCACTTTTTATTATCCGTTGTTTGCCTAAGACCTAGCCTCAGCCAATAAAGCCCGACTAGACTCATAACGGCGGCATAAATTAATCCAGTCGGACCAAAAATACTAAGAGCAATATTGGCGGCAATAAAGAGGCCAATGTAGATTAAGATTTGCCTCTTAGTCTCGGGAATACCTTTTTTAACGGGTAAGACTGGTAGCCCCGCCGCTCTATATTCTTTAATCCTATAAATAGCAATCGAGTAAAAGTGTGGCATTTGCCATAAGAGCATAATTACGAACAAAATAGTAGCCGTTAAATCCAACTTGCCGCTGACTGCGCAGTATCCAGCAAGTATCGGGGCAGCACCAGCCAAACTACCGACAATCGTTCCATGAACCGAATGTCTTTTGTAGTAAGCGTAAGGAACTAAGTAAATAAAGAAGGCTATAAGACCAATTGCTAGAACCAGTAGATTTACAAACAAAATCAAAAGAAGACAACCAAGAATCAGTAAAACCCCGCTGTAAACTAATGCTTTTCTAATATCTATGGCCCCAACAACCAGGGCTCTACCCTTAGTCCGCTCCATAACCCTATCAATGTCTCTATCGACGTAGTTATTAATAACGCAGGCCGAGGCAATAATAAACGAGGAACCAAATATGGTTGCTAGAAATAGCTTAATATCAACATGGAATCCACATGCCAGTAAAAAGCCGGCAATGGTAGTCAGTGCATTGCCATATATAATGCCGGGTTTAGTTAAGTAGTAGTAATTCTTTATCACGGTTCGCCTAAAAGCCACCACCTTGGTTAGACAGATAGGTATTAACCTGCGCCGGTGTCATACGGGTATTCAAGTGATTCATTATCCAAATTGAGCCAAAGACTAATATTAGTACTACGCTTACCATAAATCCAAAAACGAACAGCTTCCAACGCGGCTTAGTTTCTTTACCGAGATGCAAGAAGTAATATAGCTGCACCAGGAATTGAATAAGAGCAAAAGCAACAATTAGAATCAGTACTACGCTGCGCTCAATCGTATGCCTGTTAACTACCAAAAGATAAGCGCCCAGCGTCAGAATAATAGACAGTATGTAGCCAGTAAAGTACGTCCTAAGGGTGCCGTACTCAGTACTGTGCTTGGATACAACTGCAACTGGTTTTTCTTTACTCATACCTGCATTACTCCAAATAAATAAACTATGGTGAAGATAAATATCCAAATTAGATCAAGGAAATGCCAGAAGATGCTTAGTAGCGTCAGCCGCCTAACATTAGCCTTAGTCAGACCAACCTGCCAAATTCTAAACAGCATAGTTGCCATCCAAAATAGACCAACGGTAATGTGTGCTCCGTGTGTACCAACTAGAGTAAAGAAGGCGGACAGAAAACCACTCCGTCGCCAACTGTCACCCATCGCCGCTAAATGCCTAAAGTCGCTTAGCTCTAGAGCTAAGAAGGTCAGCCCTAAGAAAAAGGAAATGCTAAACCACATTAGCACCTTATTCTTATGTCGCCGCCTCGCTGAGAGAATACCTAACCCACAAGTAAAGCTGCTAGTCAGAAGAACTATTGTTTCTGCCAGAACATAGGGCAGATTAAATATCTGAGCCCCGTCTGGCCCACCAAAGGTATTGTTTCGAAGCACTGCATAGGTGGCAAACAAACTAGCAAACAGCACACAGTCCGTCATTATGTAAATCCAAAAGCCAAAGATAGCCTTACTCTCTTTGTCCGTGTCAGGCACGAAGGTAATTACAGCCTCAGCAGTATCAGACATGGGCTACTCCTCTGGCACGGGTTGCCTTTTCAATTTCCTCAACCTTAGCGGCTCTGAGAACATACTCATGTGGATCCTCGCCAGTAGTTCTAATTAGCAGGGTAATAATGATGCCGGCAAAGCATAGACCTACCAAAATCCAAATGTGCCAGACCATGCCAAAGCCAAGCCCAATAGCCAAAAGCCCAATAATTACGCTAGCTGGAGCATTCTTAGGCATAACAATATCCTCATATTCAGGTGCGGGCAGCTTCTTGCCTGATCGAGCCGCCTCCTTAATGTCCCAAAAAGCATCTCGGTCATAAACTACCGGCTCAATTGCGTAGTTATATACAGGTACTGGCGAGGGGGTCGACCACTCCAGTGTTCGTCCATTCCAAGGATCGCCGCTCAAATCCAAGTTGTCTTTTCGCTGAATGAAGCTAACAATTAGCTGCAACAAAGTAAATATTACACCCAGGGCAATAATGCCGGCGCCCACACCAGCGACAATAAACAACGGGTGCCAGCCCAGGGAAGTAGAGTAGTGATCAATCCTCCTTGTAGCACCCATAAAGCCCAGGATATATAGCGGGATAAAGGCTAATAGGAACCCAACAACCCAGCACCAAAAAGCACATTTACCGAGCGTTTCATTGAGCTTAAAGCCAATAAACTTAGGAAACCAATAGTTAATGCCAGCAAAATATCCAAACAAAACACCACCAACTATCATGGTGTGGAAGTGGGCTACTAAGAACAGAGAGTTATGCAACTGAAAATCTGCCGGCGGCACTGCCATAACAACCCCTGCCACTCCCCCAACAGTGAATAGAGCAACAAAGCCCAGGAACCAATACATTGGCAGTCTCAGACTAATCCGACCCCTATACATAGTCGCTATCCAGTTAAACAGCTTTACTCCAGTCGGAATAGCAATAACCATTGTCATGATACCGAAGAAACCATTCACATCAGCTCCAGCACCCATAGTAAAGAAGTGGTGCAGCCAGACACTGAAGGACAGGATGGTAATGACGGCAATTGCCCAAACCATGGTGGTATAACCAAACAGTCTTTTACGCGAAAAGGTTGCCACAACTTCAGAAAACACCCCAAAGGCTGGCAAGATGAGAATATATACTTCTGGATGTCCCCAAGCCCAAATAAGGTTAACGTACATCATTAAATTTCCCCCACCACTAGCAGTAAAGAAGTGTGTCCCAATTGTTCTATCTAAAAACAGCATAGATAAGGTAGCTGTCAGGATTGGGAAGGCGAATAGAACTAATAACATAGAGCCCATAACACTCCAAACAAACATTGGCATCTTCATAAGATTCATGCCCCGGCAACGCATCTTAACGATGGTTGAAAGAAAGTTAATCCCGGAAAGCAGACTACCAATACCAGCAATCTGCAAACTCCATATCCAGTAATCTACGCCAACCCCTGGGCTATAGTTGATCTCAGACAGAGGCGGATAAGCCAACCAGCCGGCCGCCGAGAACTCACCTATACCAAGGCTTAGGTTAATTAGGATCATACCTCCGGCAAACAGCCAAAAAGCAGTCAGGTTCAGAAAGGGGAATGCCACATCCCGCGAACCAATAAGCAACGGCAAAGCTAGGTTAATAAGGCCAAACATTAGACCCATAGCGACAAAGAAGATCATGATGGTGCCATGTGCCGAGAATATCTGCTGGAAGGTATTAGGTGAGACTATACCGTGAGAAGACCCAACCGACGTGGCCTGCTGCGTTCTTAGCAGCAATGCATCAAAGCCTCCCCTGAGCAGCATTATCATGGCGACAACAATGTACATAATGCCAATCTTTTTATGGTCAACACTAGTCAGCCATTCGCGCCACAACCACGTCCAGCGATGAGAAAAGGTCAGATAAAGCAGTACGCCCAGCCCAACAATGGCCATAGTTGAAGCACCACCAATAGTAACTATATCGTGAGGAAAAACATCGCCGCGGAGCTTACCCAATATGTAGGCATAGTTCATCATCACATGCTCATCCCCATACCCATGTTTGTAGAGTAGCTACTATTTAGCCCAGAGCTACTTTTCTCAATCGGCATCATATATTTATTAATAACGTCCAGATATAGGCCATTCTTAACTTTGGAGTAATAGCTTACTGGATTGTACATGGATGGTCGTGCCAGCTGAGCGTAAGCACTCAGCGTTAAGCGGTTTTCCTTGGATTCGACACTTTTAACCCAAGAGTTAAAACCACCCATTGAAGATGATCTAGTCATAAAGTTCATCCCAGAAAAGCCATTGCCGCTAATATTAGCTGACGAACCGTAAAACTCACCGTAAGAAGTTGCCATCAAATTTAACTGTGTGCTCATCCCAGGCATAGCATAAATCTGACCACCTAACTGAGGTATCCAAAAAGAATTCATAGGGGCATCGGCCGTTACGTTAAAGTCTATGGGCACATCTTTAGGTATTTGCAGATAGTTAACACTAGCTATGCCGAGCTTAGGGTAAACAAACAGCCACTTCCAATCCAGAGCAATAACTTGGATAACCATTGCCTTATTCTTGGAGGCTATCGGCACGTAAGGGTCTAAAGTATGTGAACTATTCCAGGCAATAACTGCTAGAACACTGATGATGGCGGTCGGAATTAGCCACCAAATAGTCTCTAGTATCCAGTTACCTTGCAAGTGAGGCGAATATTTAGCCTTTTTGTTGCCTTCCCTGTACCTAATTACAAAAGCTATAGTCAGTCCATAAACCGGCAAGACAACAATTAAGGATAAACCTAGAGCAATATATATTAGATTTCGTTCTTTTTCGGCAATTGGCCCTTTAGGATTTAAGACCTGGATATTACTGTGGGCAAGATAAATACCGGCTACAGTTAAAAACGCTATAACTACTACCGCCACGAATATAAGTGTGTATTTTCTTTTCATCCGTTAGCTATGCTCCTAAAAGCCTAAAAAAGAAGCAAGCTCTCCCTTTTAAATATTCACCTTTTACCTTAGTAATATATCATACTTATGCTTGCAAAGCGGGTGACATCATCAGGTCATAAAGTTTTCTAGCGTCTTCCAGCCATCTTTTCTAAGTTTATGGAATGAGTAGGCTGGACAGCCGAGTATTGCAATAGCCAAAAGTACAAATAGTGGCCCAGAATTAGGATCAGTCATAAGCCCAGAGAAGTAGCTACCCATACTCTGCCCGATCACCCAGAAAACAAGCGCCAAACTGCTCCCCAGCACAAGAGATATCCCCCTATAAACTCCAGGAATAAGCACCATTAGTCCAATAAGTATTTCAACCGCTGCAATCACAGCTATAAGCCAAAAACTGGCATGGGCTATTTGGTTCGCAAACCAGGTATCCGTGCTTGCCATCCAGCCCGGCGCCCCTTGTGCAATAGTGTTTATCATGGAAGACAAATCCTGAGTAGTGTTTTGTCCTGGCAGCAGCTGGTAAATTCCGCCAGCTATCCAAAGAAAAGACCAAACAAGCGGCAACCAAAAGGCCGGACGATTGTCCTCAGGCTCATGCTTAAGCCTGGGCATAACCGCTAGAGCTAAAATAACGTAGAGAATAACTGCTCCGGGAGCGCCCATCAGTAAATTGGTATTACCGCTTAAAATTCCGCCCAGGCTCTCACCAAATAGCCATACGCCTAGTCCCCAAAAGCAAGAAAGTATTAACCCTCGTCTAACGTATTTCTTGTTTAGAATAAGTAGCCCAATTAATATCTGGATAGTTGCAAAGAAAGCATCAAATACGGCTGGATGAGTGAGAATAACTTTTGCCCCGAACTGTGCTGGACCAGATACCAGTGGCGGCTGCCCCATTGAAGCCGGAAGAATTACGTTATTAGCAAAAGCCGCACTAAACATCTGATGCTGCAGCTGCAACAGTCCATCTAGTAGCCACAGCACGCCAAGAGCATACTGAATCTTTCTTTTTGTTATAGCCACCTTTTCCATTAAGCCTCAACTCGCTTATGTCTAAGGGTATTATATATGATTTGACTAAGATTTAGGCTTCAACTTCAAGAGTTGCGGTAATAGCTCGGTGATCACTCAGAGGCGTTTTAGGCAAAACCTCACTATCAATTACCCTAGGACCTCTTACAAGTATATGGTCCAAGTTAAGAAGACTTATGGTTGGACGATGCCCAGGATGAGCATCTTTAAAACCTTCGTCACGAAACGCTTGCATAGTGGAGCCAATGGCCATCTCCCCGGCTCGTCTGAGCGAATCGGCTGCGAAGGTTAATCTGTCTGGCTTGTATCCAGGCGCATAGTTAACAACCGGCACGTCTTTAAATAGAGGCCCCACTAAACGGAAGGCGCCAGGAACTAACCCTTTCCTATAAGAAGCATTTAAATCGCCAGCAACGACCACGGGGTTATCTCCTCCAACTATATTTAATGCTCGTATCATGGCTGCTACTTGACTTAAGCGACTGGCTTCGCTCCTGTCATTTAAATGTGCACCATAAAAATTAAACCTAGCGCCTGTTGCCGGGTCCTTCATCCCCATCATAAGGGCATTCCGACCTGAGATCCTAACTACACTCGAGTGGCCACCCCATGCTCTCCTGTGCACCATGGCAAGAAGGCCGTGTCTATCGTCTCTGTCTTCATCATCTTCGTACTTTGTATGTCTTAAATTGTAGCCAGCGCTCATAAAATGTCGGGCAGCCTCTCCTAGCCAAGCTACTTGGTCTTGGTGCCAAGCCTCAGAAAAGATAATGGCATCCGGCATGCGTTCCGTAACCACCTCAACAATACCCTCGTACCTATCTTTATCGCTAAAGCCGTCGGCAATGTTCCATGCCATTATTTCCACTGACACTATGAGGCCTCCATATATGTGCATATTTAAACATAATTAAAGAGTAAAGGCAACCCTCAGCCCTGTTCAGCAAAATAATTCTAGAATTTTAATTCCTGGATATTCCAAGGTTTGGTTTTAAGGTCGGTATAACGGATCCAAGTAGGCTTGACTAGAAAATATCTCTCCTTAGGATTAACGTTACGTGACTTAACTCTAGGATTCTTCTTCCAATAATTATCTTTAATAATTTGTAGCTCTTCAACAGAAAGTTCTCTGGCCGTCCCCTCATATTGCACAGTTGCGTCTGACCAACCAATAACAAAGGCGACCCTAGGATTACCCATAATATTTTTATACTTACGCGAAGTATTCTCAGTACCAAATACTAGCTCTAGGTCTTTAGTTTGCCCAAACCCTACAACTGCAGCCTCTGGTGCTCCACTTGGGTCAACAGTAGACACTACCGCCAGCATGTGCGAATTAAGAAAAGCAAACAAATCCTCTTTTGTACCCATAAGTTAATAATAGCAAAAAAGAGAGACGACATCTTTGCTTGACACTGATTATAATATGTTTATAATAGAAATATGATTGAAACAACTCAGAAAGTTATACAAATTGGCTCTAGTCAGGGCGTAACCCTATCGAAAAAAGACCTAGCCAGACTAGGTGCTAAAAAGGGTGACACACTTAATCTTAAGGTAGAGCTCGTAGGTGCTGGGGACAAGCAGAATGAATTACTGCGTGAATATGAAGCATTTGTTGCTAAGTATGGCCAGACTCTCAAAAACCTTGCAGATAAATGAAGGTTAAATACTTAAGCTTGGAGGAGATTCTCCGTCTACACTTCCAAGTAATTGAGGACTATGGCGGAAGTCACGGCGTAAGAGACGAGACACGACTTAAGTCCGTTGTTCAAGCACCAAAACAAGTTGCGTTTGGTGAAGAGCAGTACCCGTCTCTATACGATAAGGCTGCGGTGTACTTAAGGAATATTATAGGTGACCATCCTTTTAGTGATGGCAATAAACGTAGTGCTGTAACATCTTGTGGTATCTTTTTAGCGCGCAATGGCGTTAGTCTGAGCGCTAGCCCACAGGATCTGGAGGATTTTGCCGTCAAAGTGGCGACACATCATCTAAAAATTGACGAGATTGCCAATTGGCTTATGCGCAACTCAAGCTAAATAGACCTTAAGTACTATCCAGAGAAGACAATCCAGAGGTTTGTTAGAATTAAAGCATGGTCAAACCAAAATCGATTGCAGATATCGAGTCTCAATGGGACCAATTATATAGGCCAAAAGACTGCGAGAAATTCCAGCACTACAAGGGAGGAAAATACGAAATAGTAGCAACTGGTTTTCTGGAAGACAATGAAGCGCCCTGCGTTGTCTATCGCTCGCTTGAGTACGGTACTGTCTGGGTGAGAACTGCCAAGAACTTCCTGGAGGATATTGAATACGATGGCACCAAACAACCAAGGTTTAAAAGAATATAAAAACGCGCAAATTCCTTGCCGCATAAGTATTCAACGCTTTGCCTTTAGTCTGATATAATTATGTAATATGGAAGATGGCTATCTTAGACGTAACTTATCTAATGGTGGGCAGGTAAATAGAGACACGTTTGCTGAAATTAGCATGCGCGCTGCTCAGGAAGTTGCAGGCGAGAGAAGCCCCAATGGTGGGCCATACGGTGGCTATGTTACGGGAGCAGAAGCTCCGCCCTACATTCCCCCGGTAATTGCCGAGATATTCGATCGTGTGGCCGACGCACAAGAAGCGGCTGGTCATCCGGAGGAAGCGGCGAGGATAAGGCTATCAGATTTTGACAAAGCCGTAATAGAGCGAATCGGAGTAATCAGGGACCGAGACGCAAGAGAGGCCGAGTATTTCAACTCGCATCGTTTTATAGGATTGATTCGTAGATTAATTTTAACTGCCTAGTTAGCCGAATTTATCATAAACAACCTACGTAGAAAAGTATGTCTAAGCCCTAAGCTTTAGACTTCTCATATTTTATTCTGATTGGCATATACTGTAATCATGACCAAAATTAAAAAATACCCATATTGGATATATGTAGTCGGTGTTTTTGTAGCCTGGGCAATAGTATTTTTACTTGCGTGGGCCCTGATTAGTAGTAGTAGATTCCATCATGTTCTTATCTTCGGTTGCGGTTTCATTCTTGGTGTTCTGGCTGCGAGTCTTGCCCGTAAGTTTTTTGAGTAAGGAATTAAAACGATGAGCAACAAAGCATTAACCATAATTTACATCCTAGCCATGGTCGCTACCGTGGTCGCTGTAGATGTTTTATTTTTTAGGCATCGATTCTGGGAACGACTAATGGCGAACATTGGAATCGTTCTAACATATATGTCTTTCTATTTGGCATTCATAAAGAATCGTTGATAGCAGGAAGAGTTCGTAAAATATGCATTTGGCTGGCCATTTTGTTCAATGTTAAAACTTTTTAGCTAGTTCCTCGGCCTATCAAATTATCTAACTTGAAGCCAGATTGACTGATTTCTGGTCAAGAAATTTTTCTATTCTGATCAGCGGCACGTCAAGTTCAGGTTTTCGCCTGGGGTCAGTTCCGTTCCAACTCCTTGCATAGCAGTGGTACCAAAACGTATTTCGAATTCCTCTTATGTACTTCGAGTATCTTTCGTCATCTGGGTGAATTCTATCAATCAAACTATGACGAAGCTCAGCTTTGTCATTTTCATCGTCGTCGTACTCATGCCATCGTTCAAAACTAGCATCTGCGTATTGTTGCACTTCTTCTTTGCTCCAGTCATCCGACTCGTCTATCAATTTAGCTTCATTCTCTCGGTCATTTTCGTCTTCGATAACCACAGCAATGTGATTGACCTCGTCTAGGATGTTTGCAATTTCTGTATCAACCCCACCTAACAAATCATGACCAATAAATGCAGCTGTTTCCGGATTAAGCTTAGCTAAATAAGTTTTACCCTCTCTTAACGCAATTGCTCTATCAACATATGGAGCAACCTCGTAAGCAATAACTTCAGCAAGCTCTTCATCAACCAGGGTATCTTGTAAAATAAATTCCTGACTGGCCATCACAAAATAAACCTCTTATAGTAAAAGTATAATACCACTAAATATTGTAAAAGTCAAGACTTGGCTGCAAGACGGAGGGTCAACTCAAACTCAACGTGGTGAGCTTATAGCTGAAATCCTAGATAGATATTCTAGCCTAGAAAACTGCCTATACACCTTTAAGGACTTTACTTTTGAGCCGCTTGAGCCAAAGGTTGAGCTATATTTATAGTCCCAGCAACATCTTATTTATAATATGCCTAATGGTTATCAAACCCTACTGACTAGCATTTGATAGCGCTAAAGTAATATAATGCTGATTATACAAGCAAAAGGGGTAACGTTATGGGTAACAATCTAGTTGACTCAATCAACATACTAAATCAATACAGCAGTGAGTCTGATCATAATCAAACTACATCTGGTAATTATGCTGGTGGTAGGAATATACAATATCCATCTACTGTAGTAACAGCTACTGGTTACGTTGTTGAGCTAATTGAGCTTCTAAGTACTAAGTTAAGTGCCGGCAGCACAGACAATTTTGTGATAACATCTGCTGATAGCTCAGTTAGTTAATCCTATTAGGGAAGTCACCCTTAGAGGCATTAACCATATTTTCTATCCACTTGGTCATTGAATTGTGCATTGAGCTATCCGTAGTCCATGCATAAGAAGGCGCAGCCCATACGTTACCATCATATTTATTAAATGATTTAGGCTCTGACTCAAAGCCAAAACCAAATAGTTTACCAGACTTCACCATCTCTAGAATTAGCTCAAGGTTGAAAAGGTCATGGACAATGCTAATAAATATGGCTGAGCTTTTCATAGACTTTAGCAGTTCATCAGTAATAATAGTTTTGGTTTCATCATTTAATTCCATAGCCGGAAATATAACATCAGCTTCCGACATGAGTCTCTCTAAAGTTACCGCTGAATATATCTGTTCTTTGGGGCTTCTTGACCAAAAAATTACTTTCATACCAAGACCATTACATCTATCCGCTATGGCTCTACCAATGTGACCCATACCAATGATACCGGCAGTCTTGCCTTGCAACTCAACACCTCTGTACTTCATAAAATCTTTGTCATAATCTAATGGAAATCCGTCCTTAATTAGTCTTGGTGTCTGACGTGCAACATTAAACATCATTGTGATAGCCCATTCTGCCACTGCTTGTGTAGAGAAGTTTTTGATATCACACACCGGTATATTTTTTTCATTAGCATATGTTTTGTCTATCCATGAAGTTGATGTGGCAGCACCAAATATTCCCTTAAGGCTAGGAATGTTTTTATAATCTTCAGACGGTAGCTTCCAGCTAACATAGTCTGGGTTTAGACAAAGAATACGGTCTTCAGAACCTTCAAATAGTGCAGCACATTTAGATAGAGGAGCAATATCTTTGGTAATAACCAAGTCAAGGTTACTGGCTTTAAGCTGTTCTGCTAGATCATCAGTAATTAAATCATCCCAAAGTGGATCAAAAATAAAAGCCTTCATACGCTAAGTGCCTCCTTTATAGACTCAAATAACTTATTTGCTAGCTTAGGTTGAGATTCTTTATCCATGTGCAAACCGTCATTACCAACGGTGGCAATCAGACCGGCATCAATAAACTCACATCCTGTTTCTTCAGCAACCTCACTAATAGCTTGTGCCAAATCATGTGATTTTTGAGCTGAAACCCCATCATAGACGTTTTCAGTGGGCATAGTGTCTACAAACTCCGGTGCATTACTGTCTATATATACTGGGCTGACCAATATGATTCTAGGCAGCTTAAGGTTACGGCTATTACAATACTTTTTAATATATTCAGGGTACTGCTTAAGGGCGGTTGCTATGTCTTCAGCAGAACGGTTATAGGCAGTTTTAAGGTCATTTGTGCCTAGCATTATGATTATGATGTCAAGTGGCATGTGAGAGTCTATACACGCCTTAAAATAAACAAGGCCATTTCTGCTAGGTTTTTCAGGATTGATATGTTCTAAGTCTGTAGTCCGTCCACCTAAGCCTTCTTCAATAATGTAGTATTGATCACCTAGTTGCTTTTGAAGTAGTCCAGTCCAGCGCTCATTAACAGCATAGCGTCCGGATCTATCAGGTTTTGTTCCATGAGTGTTGCTATCACCAAAGCACAATACGGTCTTAGCATTAGGATTAGTGTTCATCACTTTTATTCTATACTAAATGTAAGGAGTTGGTCATAGGTTATGCAATCAGCTGACATTATTAATAGGTCATATAGGAAGCCCATAGATTGGCAGGTGCTTGAATATGAGTTTATTGCCAATGAAGATATAGACGGTGCTACTACCTGGTTGCGTGATGTTAAGGGCTGGGACTTTAAGAGGATACATTCCGGAAATACTCAGCGCCATATCCTTGAGTGGGGTAGTAAAAGGGCGGAAATTAGGCGGAAAATTATGGCAGAGCGTAGGGAAGAGGCTGAGCTATTATTCAGGGAAATACTGCCGCAGTTAATTTATGCCAAGATAAAGATCTTCAAATATTTTGATGAGTTATTAGATAGACCTCAACAGCTGTCTCTTAGAGATATGTCACTGATACTTAATCACATTAAAACTGAGCTGGGTGAGCCAATAAGAATCACTCAAAGTATGGCTGAAGGGCAGCAGCCTAGAGAAGATCCAGCTAAAAAAGTGCTTGAAGCTATGGGACTGATGATTGATGGAAAAGTTGTTGGTATAACAGACGGTAAATATCTTGAAAGTGGTGATAAGTATGACTGACTTGCCTGGAGCGGATATTAAAGCTGCCGGTTATGAAAACATATACTTTGATTGTCCAACCTGCAAAAGAGAGAACGTAATTAACCGAGTAACCGACCTTGATCCAATGGCTATCACTAGCGGCATGGAGTTCAAGTGCCAATTCAGTGATTGCGGCAAGGCGTTGTGGCTTAAAGGTGATTTTATCCAGCCTGCGGTTTATGAGTGGTTCTTATTTGAGCTGCCGGTCTTAAAGACAAAAAAGCTTTATAGGGATTATGCCCTATCTCTATGCCAAGCTGCTGAGAGTTTTTTCCTTAGAGCTATCATTAACAAAAAGTTTGACAGAAACCCTGATTACAGAAATGAGCTTGGTGGCATTAACTTAAGTACCTACAATCCTGATAAAGGTGCATATGAGACAAGCATTAGAGACAAAACCTATGCCCCCATGAGAGAGGAATTTTTGACTGTATTTCAAGGTGAGCGTGACGCTGATGAACCACGCCCAGAGCATAGGGATGATGACCGGCGTAGCTGGGCATTTGATGTCATTCAACGCTCTAGTATTGGTAACTTAAGAAATAGGGTTGTACACAAGACTGCTTATAGACCTAAGCTAAGTGAGATTGAAGAACATGAAGATCTAGTAAAGGCGCTGCATTGGCTTGGTAGATACTTGCAAGTATTAGACTCTAAATACTGGCTTAATAGAAAAATCTAGGCTTGTGTTTGTGAAGTGTCTTGACCAGCCCACTGGCTCATCAATTCACTAAAATATTGCCATGATGGTATTTCATCCTCACCCTTAATAAGCCGCAATGCTTCCTGAATCCTTGTAGCAAAAAGGTTAGCTGAGTCATGATTTATCCACCCAAGCTTTTCAAGTAAGTCAAAAGTCTCATTGTCCGAAGCCAAAGCATTACGTCCAGCTAATGTAACCTCGCCTGTTGCTACGTCAGTCCATTCAGTATTGACACGCCCTACATGACCATAGAGTTTCCAGCGACTAAGGTTTAAGTCCAGGTTGCCTATTAACTCTGGATGTTGTGTGTCAAAATAAGCATAATTTATCCAGAATTTTGTAAACATAGAAATTATCCATGTACTTGATTTTGGAAATATATTTTCAGTAGTGGTAATAGCCGCATCTTCATTGGGTTTATTACTGTACTTTTGCAGATCCATTATCCAGCTACGGTATATTGAAGCGGTTGTTTTTGGCATTTTGCCCTGACCTCTATTTAGGTTGCCTAACGTAACTTTCCATTTATCAGGAAAGTATTGTACCGCATCATCATTTAAGGTGCTGGTGGCGTTAAATATTGCACGGAATGAAGGCATAAATAAGTTATATAAATCACCAGGATCTAAGCTGGTTGTGTAGGTACTTTTGACAAGCTTATACATTTCAGGGATAAAGTCGGCGTTTGCCTTGTCTTTGGCAAGCCGACTTGCTATGTGAGAGAAGCTTGTGGAAGTAAACTCTAGGTTGTCTTTTTTGTAGGCTGCACTGCTACCCAAAATTTCACTCAGTACTCCATCTGAATTTAACTCAGATATTAAAGAATCTATATCACAGCTAATGAGAAACCTACGCCATATTGCCCACCACTGAAACCTAAGCTGCTTATCTTCAGAATTAAGTGTAGTGATTATTGTTTTCTTGATAGCATTAAATGTGCGTTCATCACTTAATTGGTTCATCCATAGTTGATTACTTGTGTCACTATCAGTAGTTTTGTCCGCAGGTTGTTGACCAATGGTGAATGTGATTAGCTCACGCCCTATATCAACGTCAATAGGCTCTTTATCCTTGTTGAGCGGCTTAAGCCTATATACATCTACCGGATCTTTATAAAAAGCTACCCAGAACGCATATGCAAGAACCCACAAGCCGTATAAGACAGCACACCAGAAAAGAGCGCTACTTTTTATATAGAGAGGTAAAACCAATGAGATTAAAAGCAATACTGCCAGACCACCTACAATCTCAGTGACATAAATTAATGTCCTTTCACCTTCCCATGCTTTGGCAAGTGAGGAGCTTTTTTTCAAAGCATTGGACTTGAATTGATCACCCCATAGTACTATAGCTACCGGAATAAGTATGGTTGCTACTACTGCAACAAGCGCTAGTAAATTAGCCAGTCTATCCTCTGATACGGCGTAACAACTAAAATAACCTGTTTTTGGACACCACTTAGCATGATGTGCATGAAGGCTTATTAAAACAAGCCAGATTACTGAGTCCGCAAGTAAAGCCCAGCCAAATTTAGGTATTTTCTTAAGCATTTTGCCAAAACTATTAAAGTCTGATAATGCCCCTATTCTACGCTATTCTTATTCAACACTCTATCTGTAGCCATCCTAAGAGCGCCTTTGGCTATTTCATGCAGGTTAATTATCAAATCTTCTATTTGTTCATCAGATAGGTGATTATAGTCTTTGCCAAGAAGCTTTCTAGCTTCTTTGACGCTAATTATGAGACTAGTCATCAGCAGTTAATTTTTATTTGAACAATGTTGGCAGCACCATTATTTGTTATTGTTAGGTCATCAACTGCATTGCCGTAATTACCTGGCTGTATGGTTGTGCTTCCGTTTAATGTTTTTGGGTAAACCTCATTAACCCCATAATCCGCACCAGCACTAAAATTACTTCCTGATTCACTAGAAGCTTGTACTTGACACTCAGGTGTACCTGGTGCATTTCCGGTGTTCTTAACATTTACATATATCTCAAGCTCATGAGAATTGAGTTGAATTACCGCTGGATCAACACCGTTGGGTGACTCATCATCTACGGTAGCTTGAGCATTACTACTGTCCCAACCGTCATTATTATCCCAGCCGCCGGCTGCAGCTAATGTCATAGGTATATTGTTTGAGTCACCTGTAGCCCATAGATAGCCTTGAAAGCTAGCCTTTTTTGCTTGTGATGATGCCGTAGTTTTTGTAGCTGTAGACTTTGAACTATTACTAGAATTAGTAGGTACAGGCTTTGTACTATTTCCAGAACTAGCAGTTCCGATTATTCCAAGCGCAAATATGATTATTACTGCTGTCCAGACTTTATGTCTTTTGCTCCAATCTAAGATCCTGCCACCCTTACCTTTAATTTTGCCATTCATTATTGCCTCCTTTCAGGCAGTGTTAGTTGCCTGACGGAAACCATAAAGCGACCCATCAGGCGGAGACTTTCATCCCCCATAGCCGTTTCCAGCCATGACTACAGAAGCAATACCTGAGTGAGTCGCTCAGTGGGCTTCTGTAGATTTATAACCATGCCCTAAGAATGGGTTTAGGTCATACCAAATTGTTGTAACACTGGTTAGGTGTTGGATGTATTTTATCACCTAAGGACTTCTTGCAGATATATATTGATATAAAATAGCCTTATGGATGATACGCAGTCTAGGGCTGAGATGTTGGGCGTTCTTAATGATATTTATCAAAATAACTACGGTCATCTATACACTGAAGTAGATAAAACCCAGCTAACTTATGCCGTGTACTTGCGTAAAAGTTCAGATGAAAACTCTGGCAAGCAGCTGAAATCCATTGGTGATCAACTTAATGACATTAAGACCAAAATACTAGACCCACACAGGATAACAAACTACAAGATCATAAAAGAGGAGCATTCAGCTAAGCAAGCTGATACGCGCCTTAAGTTTTCTAAATTATTATCAGACCTGCGTTCTGGCAAGTATCAAGGCTTAATAGCGTGGCATCCGGATAGGCTGGCGCGCAATATGAAAGAAGCTGGTGAGATTATAGATATGCTTGATAAGCGCATTATTAAGGATTTGCTTTTTGCCACTGCCACTTATGAAAATAGTGCTAATGGCAAGATGATGCTTGGAATTACCTTTGCCCTATCCAAACAGTACTCAGAGCATCTTGGAGAGTCAGTTGATAGAGGCTACAGCAAGCGTACTGATGAAGGCAAGTATCTAGGTAAAATGGTACATGGCTATAGGATAATGGATGACGGTGTACTTGAGCCTGATGGTGAAAACTTTTTAATTATTGAGCAGGCATTCCGTATGCGATTAAGTAATCCTGCAGTATCACAAGTTGATATAGCTAAATGGCTTAATAAACAAAATTACATGCAATGCTTTGGACGTGAGCAAAAATATAAAAGGGTGAGATTTACAGACAAGAATGTATCAGAAATGCTCCGTGAGACCATCTATGCCGGCTTCATGAGTTATGGGAAAACCAAGCCAGTTGACTTAACCAAGTGCTATGATTTTGTCCCAATGATTACGGCTGATGATTACAAGAAGCTTAACAAGGTAGATAACCTTGATCGCATTGTAACTAAGCGTGGTGCTATTACTAAGACCAAGCTGATTAATTTGTTAAAGGGTAGGATTACCTGTGGTCACTGTGGTGGCAATATGCACTCTAATCCAGGCACAGGGAAAATGGGTAAGACCTATGTTTATTTCCGCTGCAGTAATGAACACTGTCCATTCACAGACTTACCTGATAATCCTAAGCACTTTAGACACCAAGTCAGGTCAAACGTAGTTATCAAGGCTGCCATAGATACACTAGCGGCGGCACAGTTTGACTTGAAAAAGGCTTACACCAATTATGTAAGTGATGCTAAAAAAGCTGTTGAAGATGAGCAGTATGATTTATTAAGCCAAGAGCGCAGGATCATGGCTAACCGTAAAAACACCGAGCAAGATCTAGAGAGGGCTAAGCAGGTTATAGCCGATCCAGATAAAGCTGATATAGCGGACATATACAAAGCTGACATTAAAAAGTACATTGAGGTAGAGTTGCCGCAGTATGAAAAAGACCTGGCAGAAATTAAAAAGCAGCAGGAGCGTCTTAAGCTATCAATTGTTAGTGAAGAAAAGTTCTTCAAACTCATTGATACCGCTGTACGTTACATTGGTCAATTGAAGAACTTAGAGCAGATTGATGAAATATTGCAAAAGTTTTACTCAAACTTCACTATTTTAGATAAATCCGTATCTGTTGTTACGTTCAATCAGGAATGGTATGACGTGCTAAATCCGGCTTGGCTGGGGATGAGGGATTCGAACCCCCGATCCTGGGACCAGAACCCAGTGCCTTACCGCTTGGCCAATCCCCAATAACAGATTAGAATTATACCAGTTATCGCTTATAGCGCACAATCTCAAAAACCTTTATGGTATATTAGAGGGTATTAACAATTTGGTATGTATAAAGAGCGCGGGTAGAGAACTAGCTCATTTGATCCGCCAGCAACCTGAAGGTTTAGAGCCTTCAAGGTGCTCCATCTAGCCCTAACATTTAAGCAAGTGCGCTATAGGGGAAGATATTAATAACTTAATCCTTTCTTTGATCGCACCCGAAAGGATTTTTTAATGCCAAAAACTTTAACCCAGGTAGACTACTTCACTAGCGAGTCAGTAACTAGTGGGCATCCAGACAAAATTTGTGACGCCATAAGCGACGCCGTAGTAGATGCTGCCCTAGCTCTAGATAAAGACAGCCATACCGCCATTGAAACAGTAGCCGGAGCAAATCGTATTGCGCTATTCGGCGAGATTAAAACCAGAGCCGAAATTAACTTCGAAAAACTAGTAAGGGACAAAGTAAAAAAACTTGGTTACACCGAACCAGCTTGGGGTTTTTCCTCGGAAAGCGAATTCTCCAATGACGTTCACTTGCAATCACCGGAAATTGCTATTGGCGTTGAACACGACGAGGGTGCCGGTGACCAAGGCATGATGTTTGGCTTTGCCGTAAAAGAAACTAGCCAACTTATGCCCTTGCCAATATCTATCGCTCACGCTCTAACTAGAAGGATCGATGAGTGTAGAGAAAAAGGAATCCTACAATGGCTAAGACCAGACGGCAAAGCTCAGGTAACAGTTAAATATTCTGGAGGGCAGCCTGATTCAATTGAAAAAATAGTTTTGGCCGTAGCACACGCCGAGGATAAAAAGCCAGAACAAGTTAGGGCGGAAGCAATTGAAAAGATAATTAAACCGGTCCTAGATAGTTTCGAATACGACTTGCCTAGCGAAGAAGACATCATAGTAAACGGTACCGGCGTTTGGCATATTCCAGGCCCAGAGAGTGACGCTGGCCTGACCGGCAGAAAGATAGTAGTTGATACATACGGCGGCTACGCACGAGTTGGTGGCGGGGCTTTCTCCGGCAAGGACCCTTCCAAAGTAGACAGAAGTGGCGCTTACGCTGCTCGCTACATTGCTAAGAACATAGTCGCTCATGGTCTTGCCAGCAAATGTGAAGTCGGCCTAGCCTACGTAATTGGCCAACCAAAGCCACTAATGCAAACCATAGAGACTTTTGGCACTGAGACAGCTTCTCAAAAAGCCCTGCACGAATTTAAAGATAAACTAATTGATACCTCAGTAAGAGGAATAATTGAGACTCTAGACCTAAGGCGTCCAATCTACTCTAAGACTTCGGCTTATGGCCATTTTGGTAAGCCGGACTTGCCTTGGGAAAAGATAACGAAATAGGTCGACGTATTCGGTCAGTCTCATCTTCAATCTCTTGCCCGAAGATTTCTTCTATTAGATCCTCAATTGTAGCTATGCCGACAATTGACTCGTCTCTCTCGATCGGTATAAGATGACTGCCGCTTGAGAGAAACTTTCTTAGAAGCGTATCTAGAGCTGTCATGGAGCCGACTATAGGTGTTCTATGAAGCGGCATATCACTAACCTTATAATGGTTGTCATCAAAATCCACGTCGACCAGATCTTTCATAAGTAACACGCCGTCGCAGGCCGTAAGCTCGCTATTTAAGATTGGCACTCGGCTAAAGCCTCTTTCTTTAATTTCATCAATCTTTGGTCCGTCCAGCTCTGTATCTAGGCGTAAGTAATAGGTATGCTTTATGTCAGTCATAATATCTCTGGCTCTCTTTTCGCTAAGCTCTAGTGCCCCCTTCATAATGCCAATTTCACTTTCGTCTAGTTCTGAGCTATCGTCTCCAAGGTGCTCGCTAATTACTAGACCCAGCTCACTTCGTGATTGCAATTCTTTTTTAATGCTAGGGAATAAACGATTTAAAAGCGATTCCAACGGTCTACTTAAGATATATGTAACGGCTATCATAGTCTTAAGAACCGGCGCAAAACGGCTGGCGTAACGAAGCGTGTTCCTAGCAAACAGTGCCTGTGGCAGTATTTCGCCGAAGATAACAATAAGTAGAGTTGCAATAACTCCTGCCACCCAGCCATTAACAACTTGGGTTAGTACTAGAGAGGTTGCCGAAACGGCCGCTACATTAGTTAACAGGATACTAGCAAGAGTTAAGTGAGTTCGCTCTCTAAGCGGCAACACTCGCTTTGCTTGTTTGTTACCTAGTTTTGCCTTGCGCCTAAGATCACCCACATCCAGGCTCATTACCGCAATATTAAGTCCAGAACAAATAGCCGATAGCGTAACTAAAGCAACTACTTCAAGGACTATTAAGGCGTTTGTAAATGTGTTGGTGTCTAAACTCCCAAAGAGCTCCATTGCTAACTACATTCTAAAGCATTACCACCAAAAATGTAAAAAACACTTATATAATAGGAGTAAGTGAGTAATCTTAGCGACAAGCTGTTATTTAAAGTTCTAAAACGACCAATCAGGTTGAAGCTAGTTAAGGACGTAGGTAGTGGCCATCCAGTCATACTGCTGCACGGCATCGGCAGGAACAACGAGGTCTGGGATAATGTAATTAAAGAGTTTGAGTTGAGTCCCGGCTACCGAGTCATAGCTTTTGATTTGCTCGGTTTCGGGGCCTCGCCAAAACCAGACTGGATTAACTACAGTGTCGATGATCACGCCGCAGCCGTTATTAACTCTATAAACAAATTACACTTAAACGAACCGGTTACCTTAGTTGGCCACTCCATGGGCTCTATCGTTGCTGCTAGAATCGCCAAGCTTTTACCTTCTCAAGTAAAGCATCTAATCCTATTTGAAATGCCAATATATTCTGGCCTACCAGAAAACCGTTTAGCTAGAATCAGACTAGCCGCCTTTACCCGTTATTACGATTGGGTTATTAACTATCAACCAAGGTTTGATGAAGAGAATCTGGGTAGAGCTTATACCCTAGGTCAAAAGCTGATCGGATTTTCGGTAGACAAAAAGTCCTGGACACCGTTTATTAAAAGCCTAGAAAACACCATTCTAAAACACCAAGTAGCCGAAGACATTAAGGACCTACCTATGACTATAGACGCTATCTACGGCAGTTTCGACACCATCGTTATTAGAGGACACACAGAGCAGGTAATAGGTACAGCTAACGACGCAGTTAGTCACTACAGCGTTAGAGCCAGGCATGTAATTAACAAAAAGGCCTCTAAATTAATTGTTGAGCGAGTAGTTGCAGGATACGAAAATGAAAAGCCCTAAATTGTGCGCAAAATCACATTGAATGCTGAGCCTACGTGTACTAAGCTGGAATTGGAAGTGTGAGGCTTCCAAATGACCCGGGCACATTTGTCCGGGTCTTTTATTATTGCTAATGCTACCCTACTTATATATAATCAGCCTTAGGTTAAACAAAAACAAAAAAGATAAAATAATAATTTCTTACAGCTTTAAAAAAGCTCGTACATCTAGAATTAGTAAACTATGAGTAACTCGCTTCAGAATAAAACCGTCCGACCCGGCAACTTTGTTGGGTATAACTACTATTACTCCAAAACAGAAGATGCTGCGCCTAGTGAACCACCTAAGAAACTAGGCCGTACCCGTCGTCTTAGCATAGTATTAGTAGCTCTACTAATGGTCTTCGCTCTACTTATGATCAAGGTTAATAACACCAGTGCCTCTAACCTTAGCCCTCCCAAACTACACCCAGCCGTAGCTGGCGTCGCCAAGCCAGCCAAATCAGACAAGGTTGTCGCTGTCGCTAAGCCTGTTAATCCTTGTGCCGGCAACACTCTTACCCAAGAAGTATTGGTCAGTATTTCTGCACGTCACCTCTGGGCATGTAATGGCACTAATATGCTATATAACTCCCCAGTAATAACTGGTTACAGTGGTTTTGCTAGCACCATTACCCCAACCGGTACTTATCAGATATATGCTAAACGTATCAACCAAACACTAACTGGCTCAGACCAACTAAGTTCTTGGACCGACTACGTTAACTACTGGATGCCGTTTCTAAATAACCAATACGGCACTTATGGTCTGCACGATGCCACCTGGAGAAGTAGTGATCTGTTTGGTAATGTCCCGGACAACAACATTAACGCCTCTCATGGTTGCGTTGAGCTCCCACTAGCTACAGCCCAATGGCTATACAACTGGGTAAATATTGGTACAACCGTACAGATAAACACTTAAGTATTTGTTAGAATAGAGACCATGATCTATGCGGTGGTAATTTTGAGCATTCTTCTGTTTGCAGTTCTATCATATATATTCATTACAAACTCTAGAAAATCTAACTCAACAGAAGCTCTACTCCTTAAAAACGACATGAATAACCTGACTAAATCTATTCAGGATCTTAAAGACGGCATGAATAAGCAGCTCAGCGATCAGTTAATTAACACCAACAAGCAAATGGCTAGCCAATTTGCTGCTAGTTCTAAGATAATCTCTGAAGTAACTAGGAACCTTACCGAATTAAAGGAATCCAATAAGCAGGTAGTTAGTATTACTGACGAGCTAAAAACTTTACAAAACGTCCTGCAGAACCCCAAACAAAGAGGAGTCATAGGGGAGTTTTATCTTTCTCAAGTACTAGAAAATGTCATGACGCCAGATAGATATAAGCTGCAATACAAGTTTAAAGACGGCGAAATAGTAGACGCCGTTATCATGCTAGATAAGGGACGACTTCTGCCAGTCGACTCTAAGTTCTCTCTAGAAAACTACAACCGACTCATTGACGAAAAAGATAAAACTAAAAGAGAAGCCATAGAGCGGCTATTTAAGTCTGATCTAAAAAAGAGAATAGATGAAACAGCTAAGTATATTAGACCAAAAGAAAACACCATGGATTATGCCTTCATGTTTATCCCGAGCGAGGCCATATATTATGATCTACTCATAAACAAGATTGGCGCTACCGGTACCTCAGCCAGAGACCTAATTGAGTATGCCTTTATAGATAAAAACGTAATAATTGTTAGCCCAACAACTTTCATGGCCTATCTCCAAACTGTTCTCCAAGGCCTTAGAAGTCTACAAATAGAAGAGCAGGCTCAAGAAATTCAAACTAGGGTAGGCGAACTCGCTCGACACCTAGGCTCCTACGAAACATACATGCAAAAACTAGGAAGCTCCTTAGGTACAACCGTTAACCACTACAACGCCGCTCACAAAGAACTAGGCAAAGTGGACAAAGATATGGTCAAGATATCCTCTAAGACGGCAGGCATAAAGCCACTCTCTCTAGAGAAACCAACCGAAGACTAGAATTTGACAAAAGTAGCAGGCGAGCGTCCTCACTTACTCTTTACTAGATCTACAAACAAGGCAGCTGTCCAAGAAAAGTTCTCAGCCCCCAATCCTTCGCCGCTAATCGGATCAAAGTACTCCCAAAAACCAGCTTGCTCCACCATCTTAATAGTTTTATCTCTCAGCATCTTAGCCTGCTCTTTTAGCCCGTAGCGCTTTAGTCCATCAATAATTAGCCAGTTCATATTAAGCCAGGTTGGTCCTTGCCAATACCTCTGTCTATTAAACCAAACAGACTCTGGTGCAACTGTTGGTACTGGGTAGGCTGTGCCATATAAATGGGGGTTATCTAAAAGTGAAGCTAGATTCTCAGCCCTCTCTTTAGATATTATGCCTGCGTAGATTGGCAACAGCGTGGCAATTGAAGTAGTTTTTAGCAGTCTATGCGTGACAAAGTCTCTTGAGTAATACTGATTAGAAAACGGATCCCAAAGCTCTTCCAGTTCCTTTTTAGTCTTCTTCATGCTTTTAGTAAGCTCAGGCGGCAGCGGCTTATCAATCGCCCTAGATATCTCTTCTAGGAGTGCATTAGCTCTAGCTAGAATGCAGTTAAAAGATAAGTCTTCAATACTAAAAAGCGAGTGATCTAGTATTCGGTCAATATCGTAAGACTTGCGTCGCAAACGAAGCTGAGTATCAAATAGCGCCAGAGACTCAGCAACTGAAGATCTTTGCTCAACTGGGATTCTTTTAGTGTCGGTTCTAACTAAAGTAACAAGTTTCTCTAGCTTTAGCTTTTCTACCATCCTAATCCAAAGCGGCATTAAATGGTCATGCAGTTCACTCATCCAAGGCGGCGAGTTATCCAGCCCTGTTTCCCATGGATGAATCTGCAGCACCAAGCCCTCGTCGTGTGGATCACGGTCATGGTAAAGCCATTGGTGGTGACTAACTAGCGCAGGGTACATCAGCCTATACCATTGACGTCTCTCTGGTCGCTCTAGCTTTTCGCCAATTGAATAAACAGCTTGTGCTAGCATTGGCGGCTGAGTAATGCCGCTGGTTGTTAAGTCAACTGGGGCATAAGGACTAACCCAGCTCCGCCACTGGTTTCTAGCCGTCCTATACTGCGCCTCATCACGGAATATGATGCAGGGCAACATGCCATTATGCCATTGTCCCCTAAGCAAGCTCTGAACTTCCATTTTAGCCCGCTCAATATCTAGATTAGCTAGTCCGATGGCAGTAAAGCAGCTGTCCCACAGCCACTGATGAGGATATAAATGGGCGGCCGGCTGAGTATAATGCCCACAATCGTTAGCTTTCAGTACGTCAGCCGCTTGGTCTAAGATAGATTTTACTTCGTCTTTTGCCATCAAAAATAGTATAAGCTAGATAAGCCAAAAACTATCTGTAAATAATTTGAGCCTAAACAAAATAGCCCAAGTTCTTGGCTATAGAATAACAGATAAACCTAGTGTTATACTTAGAGGCAATATCCCATCTTATGGACTACCAAATACCCGAAATAGCCGACGCATCAAAAAAACTAAAAGACCAGCTTAATAAACTGGAGGATAAGTCGGCTGTCCTAAAAAGTCCAGAACTAAAGAGCCTACTGGATCGTCTTAAACAATTACCTCCAGAGGAAAGGTCTAAATTTGGTGCTGAGCTTAATGCCCTAAAGCAAGAACTAGCCGAAGCTTCAGCCAGCCAAAGTGAGGCTAAAGACAAAGGACCAATAGATCTAAGCGCCCCCTTTGACATCAATGCCACAGAGCCAAAATATTTGTCACAGGAACTTGGCTCAATTCATCCTTTAAACCAGGAGTTATCTAACGTTCTAGATATCTTCTATAGAATGGGCTTTAACGCTTATGAGAGTCGCGAAATAGACGACGACTATCACATGTTCTCAAGTCTCAACTTCCCAGAAGGTCACCCAGCCAGAGACGACTATGACACTTTCCTAACTAACCAGGTTGATCCCAATAAGCAACCTTTCATCGCTCCAGCCCACACCTCAACCATGCAGAACCGAGTTCTAAAAGAACTAAAACCAAACCTAGAGAATGGCGACCCAATCGCCTGTGTCATAGCTGGCCGTGTTTTTCGTAATGAAGATCTCGACCCTCGTCACGAACACACCTTCTATCAGCTGGAAGGCGTCTACGTCGACGAAGGAGTAAACACCGGCCACCTAATAGCCACCCTAAAAACCTTTCTACAAAGCTACTACGGCAAGGAACTAAAAGTCCAAACCCAGCCTTTCTATTTCCCATTCACCGAGCCGTCTTTTGAATTTAGTCTAAGTTGTCCGTTCTGTGACCAAAAAGGCTGCAACGTCTGTTCGCAAACTGGCTGGATTGAACTTCTCGGCTGCGGCATGATTCACCCTAATGTTTTAAGGGAAGCTGGCATAGATACAGATAAGTACAGTGGTTTCGCCTGGGGCGGCGGCATTGAGCGTCTGGTCATGATGAAATACTCTATTGAAGATATCCGCTACTTTGAATCAGGACGTCTAGAATTCTTGAGGCAGTTTAAATGAAACTAAGCCTTAACTCTCTTAAAGCCTTTAACGCTGTCCACCACAGTGCAGATATTAGTGATGTCTCAACTGACGAGCTAATTGAGAAGATAGGCTCAAAACTTGGAGCAATTGAAAGCTTAGTAAAACTAACAGACAAATACTCTGGCATCTTTATAGTAGAAGTTAAATCCTGCACTAAGCATGAAGGCGCCGATAAGCTATCCGTTTGCTTGGTTGACGACAAAGGGACTAATAAGAACATTCAAAGAAACAGCGACGGATTAATAGAGGTTGTTTGTGGTGCTCCTAATGTCAAGGCTGGCATCATGGCGGTTTGGATACCGCCCGGAAAGGTTGTGCCATCAACTGCCGACAAAGAACCACTAACACTAGAGAGCAAAGAAATTAGAGGCGTAGTAAGCAGCGGCATGCTAGCTTCACTAAAGGAACTGGACTTTGGCGATTCACACGAGGGCATAGTCATAGTAGAAGGCGACTACCACCCAGGACAAGATCTAGCTGAAGCCTTTACCCTTAAAGACGACGTTATTCTTGATCTAGAAAACAAGATGTTCACTCACCGTCCAGACTGTTTTGGAAACATGGGGCTTGCTAGAGAAGTTGCCGGTATCCTAGGAAAACCTTTTAAGAGTCCAGACTGGTACTCACTGGAAACTAGCTTTGAAGAAACCAGTGAAGACCTGCCCTTTAGTTTCACAAACGAACTACCGGAACTAGTTAGAAGATTCTGCCTAATTTCTATTAAAGACGTGAGTGTTAAAGACAGCCCACTTTGGCTACAAATTGAGCTAGCTAAAGCCGGACTAAGGTCAATAAACAATATTGTCGACGCCACCAACCTCATTATGCTGATTACCGCCCAGCCACTTCACGCTTACGACTACGACAAAGTTAAGGCCCTCTCAAATTCAGTAGGCCTAATAGTTAGAAACCCTAAACCAAACGAAAACTTGACCCTTCTAAACGGCAAAACAATACAGCCAAGACCTGAAGCCATCATGATAGCAACCGACAAGCAGCTTATTGGCTTGGGAGGTATAATGGGCGGCCAGGAAACTGAAGTTGACGCAAGCACTAAGAACGTACTCCTTGAATGCGCCAACTTCGACATGTATTCAATTAGACGAACCTCGATGGCTAATGGTCTATTCTCCGATGCCGTTACCCGGTTCACTAAAGGTCAAAGCCCGCTAACTAATCCAGCCGTAATAAAAAAGACACTGGAGCTAATAACGTCACTGACCGCTGGCAGTCAAGCCTCAAAACTAAGCGACTTTAATAAACTTGGTAAGGACGCTCTTGAGCGTGGCTCAATCCATCCGAACATCGACATTGCCCCAGAGTTCATTAATAAAATCCTTGGCCTTAAGTTAAGCGCGCAAGAGATAGCAAAGATACTAGAAAATGTTGAATTTAAAGTTGAGATTAATGGCGACATTTTAAACGTCCATGCGCCGTTTTGGCGAACTGACATAGAGCTAAGAGAAGACGTGGTTGAGGAGGTAGGCCGGCTCTACGGCTACGACAAACTACCTCTCTCCCTGCCTACTAAAAGCATAAAACCGGCCGACAAAAACGCTCTTCTTGAAGCCAAAGACCAAATTAGGCGTGAGCTATCTAAAGACGGAGCTAGTGAAGTATTAACTTACAGCTTTGTTCATGAGCGACTACTTAAGAGTGTCGGCCAGGATCCGGCTCAAGCCTTCTCTCTAGCTAATGCCCTTAGCCCTAATCTGCAGTATTACCGCCTGAGTCTGCTACCTAGCTTACTAGAAAAGGTCCATCCCAATATTAAAGCCGGGTTCAGCGACTTTGCTTTGTTTGAAATAGGTAAAGTTCACTCCGTTAATTCCTTAACGGACGACGGTCTGCCAAAAGAGTCCGAACGAACAGCCTTTGTTATAGCCAAACAACGTTCTAAGAATTCTAGCTCTAGCTACTACCTAGCAAAAAAGTATCTCTGTGGCCTAGTAAACCAAGACCTGAAGTTTGAAGCTCCAACTAAGGAACACGAAGCCCTAGCCGTCTTTTCGCCATTTAACTTGCAGCGCACTGCCCATGTTTTAACTCAGGACGGCCAAATAGTCGGTGCTTTAGGTGAAATAAAAGAATCAGTAAAAGCTTCACTAAAGCTTCCAGACTTTTGTGCTGGCTTTGAAGTAACTACCGAAACTCTATCCAAACTAATAGGCAGATCACCGTACCGGCCAATCTCCCGCTTCCCAAGTGTTTATCAGGATCTAACGCTTAAAGTTGACTCAAATACGGGCTACAACCAGTTGCGCTCCAGCCTAAATTCTGCTGTGGATAAAGTTAAAGACAAAGACACGTCCGTTGTTCTTACTCCGCTATCCATCTTTCAAAAAGAAGGTTCTAGTGAAACTAAGAATATTAGCTTCCGCCTAAGCGTTACTTCGTTTAAACGAACTTTGACTGACCAGCAGGTCAATAAATTAATTGAGGATGCAGCCGGGGAGGTAGCCAAGAATCTAAAAGCGGAGCGTGTTTAAAAAATTGCATATTCAAACATAAGCAATTATTATATAAACCAAGGTAAGGACTAATTAAATAAGGAAGGTAAAAGAATCATGAAGAACAGAAATCCATTTTTGGTGCTGCTTTTCTCCATAATAACGTTAGGGATATATTACATTTACTATCTTGTATCAACTAAAAACGAGATGAAGAAACTGGGAGCTGAGATCCCGACTGCTTGGCTGCTAATCGTACCAATTGTCTGGTGGTACTGGTTCTATAAGTACGCAGTTGGTGTCGACAAAGTCACAAACCACGAATTTTCTACTGGCGTAAGCTTCGTACTGCTATTTTTCCTAGGCGGTATAGCCGGCGCAATCATACAGACTGGCTTTAATAAGGTCGGCTCTGCAGCACCTGCTGCCGCACCGGTAGACCCAGCACTTGACTCATTGAACTCATCACTTGAAGACCCAGCACCGGCTGACCCAAGTGGCGTTCCACCCTCAAGCGACCCAAGCCCAATGCCACCCTCAACTGACCCCGGTCCTTCTGTCGTACCACCATCTGACCCAGGTACACCGCCATCAAGTGATCCAACTCCAATCCCTACTGACCCAGTTCCTCCCTCAACTGACCCAAGCCCAATGCCTCCCTCGAGCGATCCTGTTCCTCCAGTTTCGCCACCATCTGACCCAGGTTCACCCCCATCAAGTGATCCAACACCTCCTGCTTCAGACCCAACTACGCCTCCAGGTCCATCAATTGACGGTGTCACGCCGCCTAACCTAACTCCCTCAGCCATAAAAGTTCAATTTAGTTAATTTAGTAGCGACCCAAAGTCCCTGGTATAATTTAACTACTATTAGAGTTAGAGGAATATATTAATGGCTCGAAAACGTGAACGTACCTTTGCTGCCTTTGGCGCAATACTTTTCTTAATTACCTCAAGCGCCCTAACTATTGCCGCCATTGTCTCTAATGCCCAGTCGTCTAAAAGTTCTTCCAGCGGTTCAAACACCTCCTCCTCGCAAAACAGTAGCTCGTCCAAAAAGCTAGCTGGCACCCAGCTATCTAACTTCACTCCAACCGACTCGGTACCCACGCTGGAGGCTGAGGACACCACTCCAGGCACCGGACAAACCGTTAAGGCTGGCGACACAGTTACCGTTGAGTACACCGGAGCTGTAGCCTCTACCGGCACTATCTTTCAAAGTTCACTAGACACTGGACAGCCTGTAACATTACCGCTAAATCAGGTAATTAAAGGCTGGCAAGAGGGTATTCCTGGCATGAAAGTCGGTGGCACCAGGCGGCTATTAATTCCAGCTAATCTGGCTTACGGTGCTAACCCACCAAGTGGTTCCAATATTCCGGCTAACGCGAATTTAGTTTTCGATGTTACTGTGCTTAAGATAGGTAGTTAAATGGAATAAATTGGGGTAAAAAGCACAATATATAGCGTATTGCTTTTGTTTTACACACTATATATAATTTTTAGCGTCAGAATAAATCTGAATAAAGTATTACAAAAAACTAAAAGCTTTATTCCAAGAAATGACAAGAATGCTTCCGTCAGTAAGGTAACTGCGGCTGCCTATCTCATTGTCCTTGGAAACAAAAGCCAAAAGGTCTAAGGGGGACCAAAACTATGGTCAAAAATATCACCATCTTTACTACTAACACCTGTGCTTACTGCCAAATGGTCAAAAAGTACCTAGGCGCTAAGGGCATGACTTATGAAGAAGTTAACATCGACGAATTTCCCTCTAGGCAGGCTGAGGCTATTCAGCTATCTGGCTCTATGACGGTACCAGTTACCGTAGTTACCAAGCAAGACGAGTCTAAAGAAGTAATTGTTGGCTATAACTTGTCCCGACTAGCTCCTGCTGTCGCCTAACTAAATATGGATCCTGCTACGCCTTCGCCCCATGACGTAGTAGTAGTTGGTGCCGGCCCGGCAGGGCTAACTGCTGCTATTTATACGACTAGAGAAGATATTGACACGCTGCTATTTGAGCGTGGTGTGGTTGGTGGTCTAGCAGCCGTTACCGACAAAATAGACAACTATCCAGGCTTTGCTATGGGCGTAGAGGGCCTAAAGCTCTCTGAAGAGCTTAGAAAACAAGCTGAGCGCTTCGGTGCAGTAATTGAGCTTGGAGAAGTCAGCAGCCTAAAAGACGAGGGCAAGCTAAAAAGACTTATTACCACCAGCGGTGACATACTAGCCAGGAGCGTCCTTATAGCTACCGGGTCAGATTATAAGAAAGTTGGTGTGCCAGGCGAGCAGGAATATTATGCCCGCGGCGTTCACTACTGCGCTACTTGTGACGGCGCCTTTTATAGAGACAAGAAGCTAGCCGTCATTGGCGGTGGCAATTCAGCCGTTCAAGAGACTATCTTTCTAACTCGTTTCGCTAGCCACATCGACCTACTTGTCCGCTCAAGCGTCAAAGCTTCTGATGTACTACAAAAAGAACTACAAGAGTACGTAGATAGTGGCAAGGTAACTATCCACCTAGGTACAACAACAGATGAAATAATTGGCGAAAACAAGGTAGTTACTAAAGTAAAAGCCAAAACCGACGGCAAACCAACTGAGTTCATTGTCGACGGCGTTTTTGTTTTTATTGGCCTCATGCCCAACACCCAGTTTCTAGAGGGCACTGGTATCGAAGTAGATGCTTTGGGCCTAATTAAGACCGACAAAAACCTCCAAACTAATATTAAGGGTGTCTTTGCTGCCGGTGACGTCAGGAGCGGTGCCACCATGCAAATAGCCTCAGCTGCTGGCGAGGGCGCTACCGCCGCCTTAATGCTCAGAGAATACCTAGAAAACCGTCTGCCAGCCTAAATTGACGTGTAGTTAGGGAAGAAGTCCAGCACCAGCTGGCTTTTTTTAATGCCTTTTTTAATTAGCTCTTTTTCTAAGGCTTCAACCATAGGCTCCGGCCCAGACACATAAACAAGGCTATCTTCAGTGGGTTGCCCGATACCAAGAATTAAGTCGGCATTTAGTTTGCCCATTTCGCCCCCCCAAGAATCTGAGGGGTTCTCGACCACTATACTTACCGGTTGATCTGCCCGCTTAAAAACATCTAAGAAAATTATCTCGTCCTCATTTTTAACCCCGTAGATAAGTTTAATTGGCCGCTGCTCGTGGTTAGCTATAAGCCAAGATAGAATGCTATGAAACGGTGTAATACCGATTCCACCAGCTACAAAGACTAATGGCGTCTGAATAAGCTTTGGCAAGACAAAATCCCCAAAAGGACCATTAAAGTCTACTTTGTCTCCTCGACTCAAGTTAGCAAGAGCTTTTTTGAACGTTGAGCTCGGTTCACTGAACTTTGTCGTTATTGATACTAATGCGTCAGTAGGCGAACTAGAAAGGGTAAACCAGTGCTTTATGCCTCGCTCGTCCGGTCGTGGATGTTTAATGGTTAGCTCAATATATTGGCCGGCGGTATAATCTATTTCCTGCTCAGGTTCAAAGAAGAATGTTTTTATATTGCTCGCTTCAGCCTGAGAATGGCTAAATGTAAGTCTCATAGGCTCTCTCTAGATAAGATTGTATCAGAGATTGCCGGCTTTTTTAAACCGATCAGGGTAATCACTAATAACGCCCACTGCACCATAACCCACAAGACGCTCAGCCTTACCTGGCGAATTAACGCTATATGGATACAGCTTAAAACCTTTGGCTTTAGAGGCATTTAAGTAGCGGCGACTAACTAGCCGAGCGTTAATAAAGATAGTGTCGGCTCCTAGCTCCCTGGCTCTCTTCCAGGCCCGCTTTCTAAAATATGGCTCAATAACAATCAGCTTAGCACTAGGGAATAGCTTCTTAAGAGCAACTAAATCCTTCTGCTGCTTTGATCCTAGTCCAAACTGACGCAGTTTTAGGCCTTCACCTAAGCATTTGTTAATCTCCGCAGCAACTGGGTGCAAATCTACGCCTGCTTTTACTTCAATTGCTAGAAACGTTCCCTTGGCCGCCTCGATCGCCTCACTTAAACTAGCGAGTTCTGGCTGGAATGACTTTAGTTCACTAAGGTTAGTGTCGCTAATTCGGTATTTACCGAGCTGTACGTCATGAGCCAGCACAACTGCCTTATCTTTAGTAACCCTTACGTCGATCTCAACGCCGTCGACATGGCTATTTAACGCGGCTTTAATTGAAGCAATAGTGTTTTCATCGGCTAAGCCTTTAGCTCCCCGGTGACCAATAACTTCCATGGTGCTAATAGTGTACAATAGCAGTGTTAAATCATAAGGAAAATCTTTATGCCAGACTTTAATAAGGTCTTAGATCCAGGCGACGTTGACGCCGGCCAAGTCAATACCGTTGTAGAAATCCCCGAAGGTAGCATTCTAAAAATAGAGTGGGACCGCGAAAGAGCCGCCTTCACTCTAGATAGAGTAGAGCCTAGCATCTACGCTAAGCCGGTTAACTACGGCTTTATCCCTGGCACCCTTGATGATGACGGTGACGAGCTAGACACCCTAGTTGTTAGCCCTGAACCGATCCCAACTGGCGTTTGGCTTAAGGCCAAGATCATTGGCGTTATGAACTTTGTCGATGATGGAGATAACGACCATAAGATTGTCGTAGTGCCAGCCGATCAGCGAGATTCTGGAGACAGCATAAACTCACTTGATGACCTCGGGCAGCGCTGGCAAGACAAGATCAAAGAGCACTTTTCTCACTACAAGGACCTAAAAAAGCCTGGCAGTACCAACGTAACTGGCTGGGGTGATGTTGAAGCTGCTAAGAACATCATCCGCGAATCGATTGAACGCTACAAAAATCGTCCTCAATGAAAAAGATCGTTCCTAGTGACGCCATCCTAATACCAGATAACGCCGAGCTTAAATACCAAGGCGTAATATTTCGCGTCTACAACTGGCCTCAACAAGTCTTTAACGGCAGTGAAGAGACCTTTGAAATGCTAAAAAGGACTGACACAGTTGTAGCTCTAGCTATCGTTGAAGATAAGCTGCTCCTACTCGAAGACGAACAGCCTCATAAAGGCCTAAAGCTGAAACTGCCTGGCGGGCAAGTCGACCCAAAAGACGACTCAACTCTTGCAGCCGTCAAGCGCGAAGTAAAAGAAGAGACGGGCTATGACTTTAATAGCTGGAAGCTAATTAAGGTAACTCAGCCACATAACGAAATGGAGTGGTTTGTCTATCTCTATCTAGCCTGGGACCCAGGCGAAAAAACCGAGCTAAATCTCGATGCCGGTGAAAAAATACGGGTAAGACAGGTGAGCCTAGAGGAGTACAAGAATCTGGTAGATTTTAAGAAGAATATTCTAACCGAAAACTACGACACTATTAGCAAAATTAACTCCTTAGACGAGCTAAAAAACATGAGTGAATATACGGGTCAAGAAGTAGAACGTTAAAAAGTTATTAAATTTTGGATTTATGTGGCTGTAATAGCTCAAAAACTGGGCGTATACTGTACTCACTATGGGCAGTAATGACGATGACAAACGGCTAATCCTTACAGAAGTAAGGGGTATCTCATCCCACCTAACCAGCTTGACTCGAACAGTGGATCATATAGATCAACGTTTAGGCGATGTCGAACAACGCTTAGGGCATGTCGAACAACGCTTAGGGCATGTCGAACAGCGTTTGGGGCATGTCGACAAGCGTCTATCCAAAGTCGAAAAGTACACTGAAATCATACCCGAAATGATGGCTGCAATAGGCAATACCTCCCGTGATGTTGACGACCACGAAAAGCGCATCACAAAACTGGAATCCGCTACCGGCTAAAAGGAATTTCCAAGCTTGCCTTTATCTGTACATATTCGCTACAATAGTGCTTAGAGTAAGTAAAACGAAAAACATTAAAAGGAACAGACAAAATTATGATTACACGAATAGCCATTAACGGCTTTGGTCGCATCGGACGCAATGCCTTTAAGGTTGCATTCGAGCGGAGCGACATAGAAATTGTCGCCATTAACGATCTAACAGATACTAAAACCCTGGCACACCTCCTAAAGCACGACTCCAACTACGGTACCTACAACCATAAAGTAAGTTTCGACGAAGACTCTATCATCGTTGAAGACAAACACATTAAAGTTTTATCTCAAACCGATCCAGCCAAACTACCTTGGAAGGACGAAGCGATCGACATAGTAATTGAATCAACCGGCTTCTTTGTCGATCCCAAAAAAGCCAAAGCTCACATCAAAGCTGGTGCTAAAAAAGTAGTGCTAAGTGCTCCCGCTAAAGGAGATGGTGCAACTACTGTAGTTCTCGGCGTAAACGAAGAAGACCTCAATAAGGCGGGCGACATTATCTCTAACGCTTCTTGCACCACCAACTGTATAACACCAGTAGCTAATGTAATTGAGAACAACTTCGGTATCGAAAAGGCCATGATGACGACTGTGCATAGCTATACCGCCTCGCAAAGACTACAGGACGCTCCAGCCAAAGACCTAAGGGAAGCCCGCAATGCAGCCGAAAACATCGTCCCAACTACCACAGGCGCCTCAATCGCTGCCGCTAAAGCCCTGCCAGTCTTAGAAGGTATATTCGGTGGCATGAGTATCCGTGTCCCAACCCCGGTTGTTTCCCTTAGCGACCTAGTCTTTATTACCAAGAAGAAAGTCTCAATCGAGGAAGTTAACGAAGCTTTCAAGGCGGCTGCCAATGAACCCTTCTATCAGGGCATCCTAGCCGTAACTGAAGAAGAACTAGTCAGTAGTGACTTTCTTGGCAACAGCTATTCAGCGATCGTAGACCTAAAACTAACTAATGTCATCGGCGGCAACATGCTTAAAGTAGTTGCCTGGTACGACAATGAGTGGGGCTACTCTAATAGACTAGTTGAAGTCGTAGCTGACGTTGGCAAAATCCTACAGGTTAAGAAATAAGGATTAGGCTCTACATGAAAATAGCCCTAACTACCGACCACGCCGGTTTTAACGACATTGAAGAGCTAAAGAGCTTTCTAAGCGAACTGGGCCATGAAATAGAGTACTTTGGCCCTAAACAGTTAATCCCAGGCGATGACTACCCCGACTATATGTTCCCGGCTGCCAAAGCCGTTGCCTCCGGAGATTGCCAAGTCGGCATCATCCTCGGTGGTTCTGGTCAGGGTGAAGCCATGGCCGCTAACCGTGTTAAAGGCGTAAGATGCGCAGTATTTTACGGCCCACACGCACCAATTACCGCAGTAGATGCCGAGGGTGACCAAGTTCACGATGAATACGAGATCCTGCGCCTTACCCGTGAGCATAATCTAGCTAACGTCCTGTCCCTAGCCGGTCGCTTTGTTTCCTTGGGAGAAATGAAGCGTGCTATAACCGTTTGGCTAGACACTCCCTTAGGCGATGTTGAGCGGCATCTAAGGCGTATCCATAAACTAGACCAGGACTTATGAGCCCAGTTATCTGTCCAACTATCACAGCCGAAAACGAAGAAGACTACGGCAAGCAAATAGATAACATTCTTGGCTTTGCCGAGAGAATACATATCGACCTCATGGACGGTAAGTTCGCACCTACCACCTCGCTAGATATAAATAAGATCTGGTGGCCGGAATATATTACGGCCGACTTACACCTCATGAACCAAAAGCCAGAGGAGCATATAGATGAACTGAGGCAACTAAAACCTCATCTAGTTATTGTCCACATTGAAGCCGAACTTGATCACAAAAAATTCTGCGAAAGCCTTAAAGGCGAAGGCATAAAAACTGGCATTGCCCTATTAAAGGACTCTGAGCTTGGCAAAATAAAAGAAGTTGCCGCTAACTATGATCACATCTTAGTTTTTGGTGGACACCTAGGCTACCACGGCGGCCAAGCCGACATGAGCCTAATAGATAAGCTGGAAAACGCGAAAGAACTTTATCCAGACAAGGAAATAAGCTGGGACGGTGGCATAAACGATCAAAATGCTAAGAGTCTAGTGGAGGCCGGCGCTAGCGTCCTAGACGTCGGCGGCTTTATTCAGGATGACCCGAATCCCGAACAGGCTTATGCTAAACTAAAATTAGCGCTGCACTAGATGTAACTCAGGGAGGGGAAATGGCAAAGCACACGGTTGAGAGCCTAGAGCTCATTGCTAACGGCATAAGGGAAGACATTATTACCATGCTAGAGCATGCCGGCAGTGGCCACAGTGCTGGCCCCTTAGGTCTAGCCGACATCTTTACCGCCCTATACTTTGAGGTCCTAAACCACGACCCAGATAACCCTGCCTGGGAAGAAAGAGACATTCTTATTCAGTCCAACGGTCACTGCGTACCAGTTAGATATGCCACTATGGCACGAGCCGGATACTTTGACCGCAAAGAGCTTATGACGCTAAGAAAGCTTGGCTCCCGTCTTCAGGGTCATCCCGAAAGACTAAGACTGCCAGGACTAGAAACCACCTCCGGACCACTCGGCAGTGGTCTGAGTCAGGCCAACGGTATGGCTTTGGCTCTACGAATGGACAAAAACAAAAGCCGTCGTATCTACGTGGTTATGGGCGACGGTGAACAAGACGAGGGCAACGTTTGGGAAGCAGCCATGCTTGCCGGCAAATACAAATTGAATCAAGTAACAGCTATTACCGATCGCAACAACATCCAGATTGACGGTCCAACTGAGGAGGTTATGCCCTTAGAGGATCTTAAAGCCAAATGGCAGGCTTTTGGTTGGCATGTTGAGGAAGTTGACGGCAACAACATTGAGGCTGTTATAGACACGCTACATATGGCTAAGGCTATAGAAGAGAAGCCAGTTATGATCATTGCCCACACCATCCCCGGTAAAGGTGTAGATTTTATGGAAAACGACTTTAATTGGCACGGCATCCCACCGAACCATGAGCAGGCTGTTAAAGCCCTTCACGAGCTAAGAACTCTAGGCGGCAAAATTCGGAGTGAACATGAGTGAGCTGCACCTGCTTAACATAATGCGAGACCTAGCAGCCGAACCAATTAGAAAAGGTTTTGGCAAAGGTCTAGCCGAAGCCGGCGAACTTGACGAGCGAGTAGTCGCTTGTTGCGCCGATCTAACCGGCTCTACCCATATGAATGAATTTAAGGAAAAATTCCCAGATAGATTCGTTGAGATTGGCGTGGCCGAGCAAAATCTAGTTACTACTGGCTCTGGCCTAGCCGCCATGGGCAAGATACCTTTTGTTAGCTCCTATGCTGCCTTCAGCCCAGGCCGAAACTGGGAACAGATTAGAACGACCATTTGCTTGAATGATCAGCCAGTCAAGATAATTGGCTCTCATGCCGGAGTAAGCGTCGGTCCAGACGGTGCTACTCACCAAATGCTGGAAGACATAGCCCTCATGCGTGTCCTCCCCAACATGATAGTCCTGGCTCCTTGTGACTCAGTTGAAGCCGAAAAGGCAACTCTTGCTCTTGCTAAACATAATCACCCGGCATATATGCGACTAGCTAGAGAAGCCACACCCATAATTACCACCAAAGACACACCATTTGCTATCGGTAAGGCCTATGTTTTTCGAGAAGGCAAAGACGTCAGCTTAATAGCTACCGGTACCATGACTTACCAGGCGCTGATGGCCGCCGAAGAGCTAAAGAAAGACGGCATCGACGCCGAAGTAATTCATGTCCCAACCATTAAGCCGCTTGATCTAGAGACAATCATCGATAGTGTTAAAAAGACCAAAGCAGCAGTAACTATAGAGGAGGGTCAGGCAGCTGGCGGACTAGGCGGCGCAGTTGCCGAACTGACTAGTGATCATTATCCAGTTCCAATCATGCGCGTTGGCATGCAGGACCGTTTCGGCGAGTCTGGAGAACCTAACGAGCTAATCAGGCACTTTGGCTTGGATTCTAAGCACATTGGGCTGGCAGCAAGCATGGTTATAGACAAGAAAGCCAAGTAGCTTTGAAAAGACAAACCATTAGCGGTTATACTAATAGCATCTTATGCCTTTAACTGTTTCTCAAATACGAGCTAACTGCGCTAAAGCCCGTCAGCGGATGATCCAGGCTAGAAATGAGCACTGGGCTTTTGGTGCTTTTAACCTTGACGACCAGCCGACACTTAAAGCTGTCGCCCAAGCCGCTAAAAACAAAAACGCCCCAGTCCTGGTCGAACTGTCCCAAGGCGAAGTTGACGATATTGGCCTAGACAACATTCGTGACCTGGTAACTAATTATGCCCGAGCTTACCAGATTGAAATATATATTAACCTCGACCATAGCCCTAGCGTAGAGGCTGCCAAGGCTGGAATTGACGCCGGCTTTGAGTTTATACATATTGACGTTTCTCAGGCGAAGCATGACGCTAGCGATGAGGACATAATTAAGGCCACCAAAGAGGTAGTTGAATACGCTAAATTCACTGGTGCAAGCGTAGAGAGCGAACCGCACTACTTTAGCGGTAGCTCTGATCTACACAACGAAACAATAGACTACGAAGAAATAAAGAAAACTTTCTCAACCCCTGAAGGCGCCAAAGCTTTCGTTGAGGCTACCGGCATAGATACTTACGCGGCTGCCATTGGCAACTTGCACGGCAAGTACCCTGTCCCTAAAGTCCTAGACCTAGACCTACTGAAAAGAATTAGGGAAGCTATTGACTGCAATATTAGCTTGCACGGCGGCAGCGACACTCCTGGACACTACTTTAGAGATGCCGTAGCAATAGGCGTTAGCAAGATAAATATTAACTCAGATATGCGCTACGCTTATCGCACCACACTCGAGAAGGTTCTAAAAGACAATCCCGATGAAATATCTGTCTCCAAGCTCATAACCAAAGAAGTGGTAAAAGCGGTTCAAGCGGTAGTAGAAAGTAAAATTGATGACTTTAATAGCGCCGGAAAGGCCCAGCCCTAAGCATAAGCTTGAGTTTGACATGACAGCTTGTTAAACTAACTAAAGCACATAAAGAAATAAAAAGGGTGGGTAAGTGGCAAAGCAACCTGATGTAGTAAGTGTCGGCGACGTCGTAACTGATGCCTTTATTAAACTTATAGACGACCAGGCAGAAACCTATGAAAACGAAAAGGGCAAATGGTTAGCCATGCCCTTTGGCACTAAGCTACCCTTTGACCACGCTGAAGTCATTGAAGGAGTCGGTAATGCCGCAAACGCTTCAGTCGCCTTTGCCAGACTTGGCCTAGGCAGTGCATTTGTTGCTAATGTTGGCGGAGATAACTATGGCCGCGACATAATTAACGCCATGCATAAAAACGGTGTCGACACCCGCTTTATTAGAATCAACCCAGACAAGAAGAGTAACTACCACTACGTGCTTTGGTATAAGGAAGAGCGAACCATACTTATTAAACATGAAGAGTACGACTACCATTGGCCACATCTGAGACCAGACGAAGTACCAAAATGGATTTACTTTAGCTCAATCAGCGAACATGCCCTGCCTTTCCATGACCAATTGTCTGACTGGCTAGACGATAACCCAGAAGTTAAGCTTGCCTTCCAGCCAGGGACATTTCAAATAGAAGCTGGGACTGAGCGCTTAAAAAGAGTTTACAGTCGCAGCGAAGTCTTAATTGTAAACCGTGAAGAAGCAGCAGAAGTAGGCGGCGGTAACCATGACGACATTAACGATCTTTTCGACAAGCTGCATGCTCTAGGTCCTAAAACAGTAGTAATTACTGATGGACCAAAAGGCGCCTTTGCCAGTAACGGCCAGGAAAGACTATCGATGCCTGTCTATCCTGACCCAGGTCCGCCGGTTGAGCGAACTGGTGCCGGTGACGCCTTTGCTTCGACTTTTGTTGCAGCCTTAATTAAAGGCAACAATATAGAGGGGGCGCTGCAGTGGGGACCAATTAACTCTATGAGCGTTGTCCAAAAGGTTGGTGCCCAAGCTGGATTACTAAGCGAAGAACAATTGGAGCAATATTTAAAACAGGCTCCAGATTGGTACAAAGTTTCTAAGATTTAATTTGTAATTCACGGCGCAGCTTATGCTAATATTAAAGTAGATTTCTTGAACAAAATGGGAGTGAAAGAAAAATAAAAAATGACAAGATTTTTGTCTGACTCATTGCAAGCTAAGGAGCCGTACTTTTCTAGAAGTTTATCTGGACTAGAGAAGGCCAACGGCCACCCTTCTACCGATATACACTTCACTCTTCAAATTAATGCAGCCACTAAAGACAAGCTCCGATCCTTAGGACTTGATCCTAAAGAAACCACTCCTAAAGAGCTGTATATGGCCTTACAGAATAAGCTAGCCCGTGACGACGAAGCTTTAACCAAAGCCTTAAGAAAGCTAGCAGCCGAAAAGATTAATGCCGAAGCCGACCCGGTCGCCGGCATGATAGAAGCCATCAAATCTAGCAGCCAGCAGCTTCGCTGCTTTGGGGTTAAAAAGAGCAAACTAAAGAGCTTACTTAAAGTCGTATCACCTAAGAAAACCATGAAGGCTCTCGGCTACCGCTCAGTCGACTCAATGCTTAAGCGAGAACCTACTCTGGCTATCCTGCCAGCCACCAACTTATTTGAATCTCTAGCTTGGCAAAAGAAATTTCATGAACTCTACCGTCAGCTTGGCCCATCGGACTTCGAAGAAAGAATGATCTATCTATACGAGCCTACTAACTCACACTGGAAGGCAATAAGCGCCCAAGCGCTATCGGCTAGGGGCAGTAACATTCTGGCAAATAAGGAAACAGGCGCTATAGTACTTATGCCACTCCCCAAAGAAGAACTACCTAAAGGTGTAGTGACGGCCGACATGAGCCTAGCCCTAAACGAAGTCAACCAGATACGGGCAACCTCCACCTTCCTCAAGATATCTCAGGTTAGAAGCGGCTTTGGCGACACGGTATATAAGCTAAGCAACAACCAAACACAGCTTAAGTCTAGAATCCTAGATCAGCCAATACCCTGGAACTTAGTCCACCGCTATTACTCACAAGTTGCCGACAAATTTAGGCACGAGCTATTTGAACCATACTTAAGAGCTGAGGACATGGTCTATACGCCCATAGAAGAGAGCCTCAAAGGCCTAGTTGAAGACTTTAGCTTCTGGGACGGCTCAAGCTTCTTAGGCATGCTCGACGGTCACAGCCCAGTCTCACTTAATTTAATCGACTCAGCCTTAAACCTCTGCAACGCTAGATCCTACGAAGAGCGTATCAGCCACTACTTCAAGAACTCGCTCTGGCACGAATTGCTACTTAGATACCTGAACCACGAACCGGTTGAGAACTCATTAATAAATGAACTCCAACCTGAACTAGCGGAAAGCAGCCAGTTATGACAGATGCCAAGCTTAAATACTCTATTTGTGTTTCTGGAGCAGCTTCCGGCGAAACAGTTGAAGAGGATGCCTTATTAGCTAGCCAGGTCGGTGCTGCCATAGCTAAAACTGGCCACATCCTAACTACCGGCGCAACAGTCGGTCTTCCTTACTACGCCGCAGCTGGAGCCAAAAAGGCTGGAGGCATGAGCGTTGGTTTTTCCCCGGCTGTTGGCCTTATTGAGCACATAAGAAAGTACCGCTTGCCCAGCAAATGTTTTGACTTCATTAACTTTACCGGCCTTAACTACGTTGGCCGCGATCTGTATCTAGTCCAATCCTCCGACGCCGTTATTACCATCGGCGGGCGTTTTGGCAGTCTGCACGAGTTTACTTCAGCCCTAGAAGCTCACAAACCCTGCGGCATATTAACTGGCAGCGGCGGTACTGCCGATGAAATACCAAAACTTATGGAAATCTTAAATCCGCCTAATGAGAGTCTAGTCGTCTACGACGATGACCCCGAGAAACTGGTTGAGAAAATAGTTAAATTCCTCGATGAAAAATATATGGATATACGTAAAGATCTACTAAGACATGACGACGACTGGTACCTAAGAGACGTTCGTCCCAGCCGTCACGGTTAGTACTACTAATAAGGTAGTATAAAATGTCTAGGTATGACTAAGTTCAAGCTTAAAAGTGACTTTAAGCCGACCGGAGATCAACCCCAAGCCATAGAGGCACTTGTTAAGGGACTAAAAAACCACCACAAGCACCAGACGCTTATGGGCGTAACCGGATCGGGCAAGACCTTTACTGCCGCTAACGTAATAGATAGAGTTCAGCGGCCTACTTTAGTCTTGTCGCATAACAAGACGCTGGCTGCCCAACTTTACGGCGAATTTAAACGCTTCTTCCCGGATAATGCCGTCCATTACTTTGTCAGCTACTTCGACTACTACCAACCAGAAGCTTACATCCCTAGAAGTGATACATATATTGAGAAAGACTCACAAATTAACGAAGAGATAGATAGATTGCGCCACGCTGCAACTGATGCGCTGCTAACTAGAAACGACGTCATTATAGTTGCCAGCGTCTCGTGTATATACGGCATAGGTTCAGTTGAGGACTACTCAAACCTGTCTATCCCGGTCGTTAAGGGCGAGCGAAAAGTTAGAGATAAGTTCCTAAGGCAACTTAGCGACATTCAGTATCAAAGAAACGACATAGACTTTCATCGCTCCACTTTTAGAGTTAGAGGTGATGTCGTAGATATTTATCCAGCCGGCGAAGAGCTGGCTTACCGCATCGAGTTCTACGGCGACCAAGTCGAGCGTATAACTAAGATTGATCCACTAACTGGTGAAATACTGCAGGAACTATCTAGCTACAGAATCTTTCCAGGCTCGCACTATGTAACGCCCCAAGAAAAGTTAAAGATAGCGCTTGGTAGCATTGAAACTGAACTGGAAGCTAGGCTCAGACAATTTAAAAAAGAGGGTAAGTTACTTGAAGCCCAAAGGCTAGAACAGCGCACCCGCTTTGACATAGAAATGCTCCAAGAAACCGGCTTTGTTAAAGGTATAGAGAACTATTCGCGTTATTTAACTAATCGTGCCCCAGGAGAACAGCCAGCCACCCTACTGGACTATTTCCCCGACGACTATCTTATGGTTATAGACGAATCACACATGACCATGCCACAGCTTAGGGGCATGTATAACGGCGACAGATCAAGAAAAGAAGTTCTAGTTGAACACGGCTTTAGGCTACCTAGCGCTCTAGATAACCGTCCCCTTACGTTTAGTGAATTCGAAAAACATGTTAACCAGGCTATATATGTTAGTGCTACTCCTGCTGAGTACGAACTTACCCGTAGCCCTAAACCAATCGAGCAGGTCATTAGGCCAACCGGTATACTAGACCCCGAAATAGAGATAAAGCCGGTCACGCATCAAATTGACGACCTGGTAAACCAAATAAGCGAAACCGTTAAAAAACACCAAAGAGTGCTAGTAACGACACTTACTAAGCGCATGAGCGAAGACCTAAGCGAATACCTTAAAGAAATTAACATCAAGGTAGCTTACCTTCATAGTGACATAGACACCCTAGAGCGCAGTGACATCCTAAGAGACCTAAGAATAGGCACCTACGACGTATTAGTCGGCATTAACTTGCTAAGAGAAGGTCTAGACCTACCAGAGGTATCCTTGGTCGCCATACTCGATGCTGACAAAGAAGGGTTCCTTAGGAGCGAGCAAGCCCTAATCCAAACAATCGGCAGAGCTGCCAGGCATCAAAACGGCCGGGTAATATTCTATGCTGACCACGTTACCAACAGTATGGCTAGAGCCATCAAGGAAACAGACCGCCGACGAAAAATCCAGAGTGACTACAACAAAAAGCACGGCATTACCCCGAAGAGCATAAGCAGACAAGTCGAAAAGGGCATGCGGCCTGATCTACCTGAAGAAGCTAAACGAGCCAAACTGGACCTTAAGAAAATACCAAAGGACGAGTACGGCTCGCTAATTAAAGACCTAAATTCACAAATGGAACTGGCTGCCGCTAACCTTCAGTTTGAGACGGCAGCTGAGCTACGAGACATAATTAAGCAAGTAAAGGGTGCAGCTTAGATAGTCCATCAAGCTGAGCTATAGTCCCTTTGGCGTCCAGAGACAGTGCGTGACCCCTATCTATAACCGTACCAATCATTATATTTGCCAGGTGGCTACTAGTAGATTTTAGTAGTTGCTCAAATTGAGCCCGCTGAACCTTCCAAAGTGGATCATCCTGCCCAGCTATAATCCTTGTCGGGTATTCCGTGGCCACAGCTTTAAGCTCATCCCACTCCATTCCTTGTTGAGCGCCCAGTACATTACCAACTAAAGTTGCTAAACGAGTGTGGTATTTTGTTGGCTGAGAAGCATAAACCATGAGGGCGCTAGAGCACATAGCTACCGTTTCCGGGTACAGTGCTGCCATCCTAGTAATATCTGCCGGCATATGAGCAAAAAATCTGGCAGTTAGACGCTGGATAAAGAGTTTATCGTCTACGTCAGGACCCGTCCAGTCATCTATGTCTTCATGAATGCCCTTAGCTCCAACTGCTGGAGAGATAAAACCAAGTGACCGCAGGTTTAGTTCATGCTCAGGGTGAACAGACATGTTTCTTAGTGCTAGTTTTGCGCCAATTAACGAGCCTAGAGAAGTACCAATTAGACGTACGTTATCGTCACCGGCATGGTCTAGGATGGCTTCATGATACTCTTCAGCAGTCAGCTCTAGTGAGCGAGTTAGGCCCTGCCAAAAAGGTAAGGTTGGACCGTGGCTGCTAATCCCCGGTGTCATAACAGTGGTTACGCTGGTATCAGGATGCGCTAAAACTTCAGCCCGATGCAGCAAATTAGCTGATCCTTCATTAATCTCAGTCAAGCCAACAAATATATAGGTACGCCTGGGAACTTCGCCTGAATCAAGAAATTCTGGATGAGCATCAGTTTGAAGTGCCGGTCTCATTTCTCCACCAATCTTCATGTGCTCAATATGTCTGTGCGGCCAAGAACGCACTGCCTGGCTACCGCCAGAACGTCGAAAGTGCCCAATGCCTTTTGCTAGCCCCTTGGCAAGCTCAAAAGGTAAAGAAAAAGCGTCGACACTATCACGCTCTGGACGTATTAGTATCGACGCACCGCTTGTTTCATAATCATGCCCATCTACTACAGTGTCTGTCTCTAGCTCCAGTACCTCTTGCCATTTGAACTCAGGCCTAGGCTCTACCGCCATAAAAGTTTTTGTTAGAACAAGTTACTCCTAGAGTCAATACTATTCCCTTGTCTATATTTTGTAAAGATTGACTTGGGATGGGCTAAGACTTCACCGGCTAGACCTTAGGTAAATATTCTAAAGTTTTTTAGTGGATCTGCGGTACGCCAGTAGCTCTAGCCGGATGATTATCGCCTAAAATTGTAGCCATTGGGACATAAGTCATGTCATCATTAAAAAAGCCAAAAGATACGTGTTCAGTGTGGCTGTCTGAATAGGCCGAGGCTAGACCCGGCTGGACTTGATATGCGAGAGCAGTGCATCCATATTTGATAAGCAAACGATATTTCTCCGGATCATCATCGTCCCAGCGATGGTACTCTTCTGGATCACCAATTTCCGACCAGGCCACCTTAAGTTCATCCTCGGGGTAGACGCTACATGCAAGTCCGTTAGAGCTATCCATGACGGTGTCTTCGTCAGTGCACACTAACAAAGGTAATACTATCTCAATCGGCAGATTGTCGGGAGCGGCTTCCCAGATAAGAGAGGTAGCTCTATGCAGGCCTTCAGCTATAAGTAGATACTCCTCAGCGTTAGCAGTAGAACTTTTCTCCAAATCCTCTGCACAATAACCAGCATTTTCAATTGCTCTACGAATTAGGTCACGTTTAGCAACCTCAGCACTTTCAGCAGCTACACTAAGCCTAGCTTCAGACTCGCCTTCTGGAGGTGTGTATTCATATACTGACATAAAGCCTATTATACCAAGTTAATAGCTCCACGTCAAAGGCTTTAGAAGGCGAACAAGACAATTTTTTCCAATAATTATCTCTTCTTTGCTACAATTAGCTTTATCTATGGCTGACCTGTCTAAAGATGACGTTTTAAAATTGGCAAATTTAGCCCGCATACAGCTCTCCGACGATGAAGTCGAAGAGTACTGCCAAGAACTTAGTGAAATTCTTAAATACGTTGAACAGTCATCTGGATTTGATACAGAAGGCCTAAAGCCGACCAACCAAGTAAGTGGCTTAAGCAGCGTAACCCGCGAAGACGAGGTTATTGACTACGGCTATAAACCACTAGATCTACTAAAGAATGTTCCCGAAGTTCAGGACAATCAGATTAAAGTAAAAAGGATGATTGACTGATCATGAGCGACTGGCCAAGTATTGCTGACATTGCCGACCAAGTTAACGCTGGTAAATTGAGTGCGCTAGATCAAGTTAAGAAATCTCTAAGTACTATAGAAGAAAAAAAGGACTACTGTGCCATAATCTCAACCTTAGAAGAGCCAGCCCTAAAGAAAGCCAAAGACATTGATGAAAAAGTAAGTCGAGGCGAAAAAGCCGGTCGACTTGCCGGAGTACCCTTTATTGCTAAAGACAACTTCCTAGTTTTCGGCGCTGAAACTACTGCAGCCAGTAATATTTTACAGGGCTTCAACCCGCCTTATCAGTCAAGCGCCATTAACAAGCTAGAAAGTGAAGGCGCCATATGTGTAGCTAAATCCAACCTTGATGCCTTTGCTCATGGCACTTCCACAGAAAACAGCGACTTCTTTGTCACTAAAAACCCAGTAGATAAGGAACGAGTCCCAGGAGGTAGTTCCGGTGGCTCAGCGGCTGCCGTGACACTCGGCATGGCGCCCTTTGCTCTAGGCACAGACACTGGCGGTTCCATTCGTCAACCAGCTAGTTTCTGTGGCTGCGTTGGCTACAAGCCAAGTTACGGCCTAGTTTCTAGAAGCGGCGTAGTCGCTATGGCTAGTAGTACCGACGTAATTGGGCCTTTGTCTACTAACGTTAGCGATGCAGCTCTTGTTCTAGATGTTATGGGCGGACAGGATCCACTAGACTCAACCACCATAGCTAGAGAAGACAACTACACAGATCTAAGCCTAGACCTTAAAACCAAAAAAATTGGGGTAATCAAGGAGTATATGGACGAAGGCCTGGAAGAGGGCGTTAAGTCTAGCGTCAACCAAGCCATAGAAAAGCTAAAAAGTGCCGGCGTGGAGGTTAACGAAATATCTATTCCCGACATTTCTCTGGCTCTTGCTAGCTACTACATTATTTGCCCAGCAGAAGTTAGCTCCAATTTAGCTCGCTACGACGGTCAGCGCTTTGGCTATAGCTACAAAGAAGCTAAGGATCTAGAAGAGAGCTACAAGATGAGCCGAGGCAGAGGTTTTGGAAAAGAAGCAAAGCGACGTATCATGATCGGCACTTACGTACTCAGCAGCGGTTACTACGAAGCCTACTACAACCGGGCTCAGATTGTTAGAACCAAACTAATTAACGAATTTACTGACGCTTTTAAGAAAGTCGATCTACTACTCGGACCAGTGGCCCCAACTACAGCTTTTAAAATAGGAGAGAATATTAATAACCCACTCAAGATGTATTTATGTGACATTATGACGGTTGCTGCTAATATGGTTGGCAATCCCAGTATTAGCTTGCCGATTCAACCAGCCGACGGTCTTCCGGTTGGCCTGCAGCTTATGGCTAATTCTGCTCAGGATAAGATGTTACTGTCTGCCGCCAAACAAGTAGAGGAGTTACTGAAATGAGAGTTCTACCTAGAAAAAAGCTTAAACCAAAGAAATTCGCTGCCGAATGGGCTAAGATTACCGCTAATTGCTCTTCCCGCAAACAATGGCCTAACGCCGTCATACAGGCCGACAAACTACTGGATAAGGCCCTAAAGAGAAAAGGCTACAAAGGCAAAGCCACAGGAGAGAAACTAGTAGCCGCCCAGCACGATCTAAAGTTTAATGAAGAAGTTTGGTTTGCCCACAAGCTTTCTAAGAAACTAGCTGAAAACGAAATCGATGTCCGGACTCTTAAAAAGAAAGATATTTTAATGGCAATGGCCGGCATACGTGAAGCATTAAGAGACATTGGGGCGCTGGAGAACGGTCATGCTAAACGCTAAGGTAAGAAGCCAGTACCAACCAACCATTGGAATAGAATGTCACGTGCAACTAAAAAGTAAGACCAAGCTATTCTCTGGCGTAGATAACGATGCCCGCTCAGCCCCACCCAACACGCTAGTCTCACATATCTGCTTTGGTTTACCCGGCGCTCTGCCAGTTCTAAATAAGGAAGCTGTCCACTTGGCAGCGCGAGCGGCTTTTGCACTAAACTCTTCACCACAAAAGTTTTCCAAATTCGATCGAAAACACTACTTCTACCCTGATCTGCCTATGGGTTATCAGATAACACAGTACGACGAGCCAATCATTATTGGTGGACACGTTAACATTGAACTAAGCGGTAAAACCAAGGGCGTTGGCATTACCAGAGCTCATCTAGAAGCCGATGCCGGTAAAAGCACTCATCCCGAAGGCAAAGACTACTCACTGGTTGACCTTAACCGCGCCGGTACGCCTTTGCTAGAGATAGTGAGCGAACCAGATATGCACTCTGCCGAGGAAGCCAAGGCTTATGCAAGAGAACTGTATCTTCTAATGCGCTACGCGGGAGTTTCAGATACTAACCTTTACTACGGCAACATGCGCTTTGACGTTAACGTTAGCGTATCTAAGGACCATAAGCCGGGCATAAGAACTGAAACCAAGAACATAAACAGCTTTAGAAGTGTCGAAAAAGCAGTTGAGTATGAAATAGACAGACAAATTGAGCTAATAGAAAAGGGCCAGAAAATTGTGCAGGAAACTAAAGGTTGGGACGACATTAAACAAAAGACCTTTACTCAAAGAACAAAGGAAAATGCCGACGATTACCGCTATATGCCTGACCCGGACCTACCTCCCTTAGTTTTAGAATCTGACTACATAGAAAACATAAAAAAAGAAATGCCACTAATGCCAAACCAGTGGCGAAGCAAACTAGCCAGCCTTGGCCTGGACTCTGACTACGTAGAAATACTTCTAGACGCAGAAGTTGAGGAAGGGGGCGTTAGCTACCTTAGTCTAATAGAAAGGACAACCAGCGACCCAGACCTTGCCAAGTTTATAACCAACTGGTTTGTTAACCTGGAGATACCAAGGCGTCGAGAAGGCGGCGTCAGTGCCTTAAAAGACTCCGAGCGCTGGATTATTTACGAGAAGGTACACCAGCTTTTTTATGAAAAGAAGATTTCTTCCACAAACGTTAAGCAAATCCTAATAAAACTAATATTTGATGAGAATGTATTGCCCGAAAACTTTGATGAATACCTAAAAACTAACAATCTGACACAAATATCCAGTGAAAACGAACTAGAAAAGATCGTCGACCAAGTTATTGCGGCTAACACTAAAGCCGCCGAAGACGTCAAGAAAGGCGAAGTTAAAGCCATCGGCTTTCTTGTCGGCCAAACCATGCAAGCAAGTAAGGGCAGCGCCAATCCTAATGTTGCTCAGGAGATGATCAAGAAAAAACTTGGGCTCTAGTTAGTCGTGATAAAATCTTACTGATGCAAAAGAAGAAAATTACCAAAGCCGTCATAGCAGCAGCCGGCTTTGGCACTAGGTTTTTGCCCCAAACCAAGGCTATGCCCAAAGAAATGCTGCCTCTTGTCGACAAGCCAATCATCCAGTACATAGTTGAAGAACTAACCGGTGCAGGCGTTACCGACATAGTAATTGTTACCGGCTACCATAAAAGAAGCGTTGAAGATCACTTCGACAAAGTCAGCGGTGACCTAATCGCTAACTTAGAAGAAAATGGTAAAAACGATCTACTAAAGAAAATCTCTAAAATCTCTGATCTAGCTAACTTTGCCTACATTCGACAAAAAAGCCCATACGGCACCGGCGCGCCGCTACTTGATGCTGCCCACTTAATTGGCGACGAACCCTTCCTATACACCTATGCGGACGACTTTCTCCAAGCTGAACCTAGCCGCTTCAAGCAAATTATTGACGACTATTGTGACCGTGGTGCTTCGGTCATATCCTGCCTTAAGCGAGACTTTGACGAGGACTATACCCGCTACGGCTATGTTAGCGGTGAAACAATTGAGGACGGCCTTATTAAACTAGATAAAATAGTCGAAAAACCTGGCAGTCGGGAAGCTTCACCCAGCTCCGTAGCCTCACTTAGCGGCTACGCCTTTGAACCAATAATCCTAGACTATCTGCATAAACAACTATCCAGCTACGACAAAACCAACGAATTCCGGCTACAAGACGCTATGCAGCAAATGATAGAAGATGGGCATCCCATTTATGCTAGAGAGTTCAAAGACGCAGTTTTTTATGACACCGGCAACCCATTAGAATACTTAAAAACTGTCTTTAACTTTGCTCTTATGCGCGACGACATCGGACCGCCACTGAAAGAATACTTAAGCAAAAAATTGAACAAAACTTGAAATAAGTTATATAATAAAAATATTATGACCAGCACCGACCAGACTCTACTAATAATCCTAACCTGTCTTCTTAGCCTTTATTTCATAATGTGCATCATTCTAACGGTGCTTCTAATTAAAATAACTTCATCTGTTAAGCGTGTAGTAGATAAAGCCGAACACGTGGTAGATAACGCCGAGAGCGTTAGCGAGGTAATAAAGGACAATACTGGCAAAATCTCTTTCTTTAAAGTTTTATATAACATCATGAATATGGCCAGTAAGAATAAGAAGGATAAGTGAGCGACGAACACCGACCCAGTGAAAACTTTAAGCGCTACGCCATTGCCAGCGGTGTAGCAGCTGCAGCCGGCTATCTAGCAGGAGTCATGACTGCCCCAAAAAGCGGAGATAAAACTAGAAAAGATTTGAAGAAGACCGCTAAAAAGGAACGCATTAAAAGCGAAAAAGAACTAAAGCAATTGCAAAAAGAGCTGAATGTTCTAATAGCGGAAGCTAAGAAGGCTGGCGGCAAAGCCGGTACTAAAGCTCAACGTGAAGCTAGCAAACTTACGGACAAGGCGCTGGACACAAAAGAAAAGATAAAAGAAGTCATAACCGCGATTCATGAAGGCGACGCTGAAGACCACGACCTAGACAAGGCAGTCAAGAACGCCAGCTCAGCAATAGACCACCTTAAGGATTATTTAAAGAAGTAGAAGTTCGTCTAGCCGCAGGCTGCCCAGCTTCAACAGCCTCTTTTGTGCAGACTAATTGGCTACTGACAAAGTTGCTGGTAAAAAAGACAGCTGCTAGGTATCTATCTATCTGCCACCCAGGAAAAAGCGACTCCCTACAGCGCATATGCGCATGTGCTTCTCTGTCTACCCTGCGGTCTCTCCAATACGATTGAAGATGCTTCAAGCTAAAGACTCCTAAACCGGCAATTAGCCCGGTTGTGCTATGGGCTATCGCTTCGGCACCGATTAGATAAGGCACGGTGTACTGGCTAATAAGCTTTTCAGAAGTCGAGGCGCGTCCAAGAAGTTGCATTTTTGAGCAACGCCTTAAGGCGGCACGAAGTACAACGCTTAACTCGTTTGCCCAGGCATCGGTTTCGCTCTCACCAAAGCGAACTTGCTCAGCTACGTTGCTAGCCAGAACCGGCTTATTTAGCAGTATGTCAAAAACTGCTGTTCCTGCCGTGGAGGTAACTGGTCCCAGAGGCCTTTTTAGAGTAACTCCAAAGGGTTTATCTTTGTGCTCGTCTGTTTCCATGTAATGCACCTTCGTCTCAAGGTGTGGATCGTCTTGAGAAGGCAAGTTTTTAGCAGCATCCTCAGGCCCGTTATACGAGACTATTCTGCAGCCGCTAGCTCCAGCGAGCCAAAGCACGTCACGCACTAGTGAAGTTTCAAGTTCAATATCTCCCTCAACGGATTCTGGCAAACTAACTTGCCAATCCACTGCTTGGGCAAGATTCTTTCCATCAGCAAAGTCATGAAAATCTACCCGACTCGCAAGTTCTAATACCGGAACGTATCCACTCATATGAACATATACAATAGCACAAAACTAATAATTAAGCAATAGCGCTATCTCCTAGATACCTTTCTTTTGGTCTGGTATAATATACACCTAAACGGGCAGTAAATTAAAGGGGTAAAATTGGCAAAAAAAGATAGCACTCTAAGTGCCAAAGACTACGTACACCTTCACACCCATACCACCTACAGTCTACTAGATGGACTGACGAAAGTATCTGACCTAGTTAATAAAGTAGACGAAATGGGCATGGAAGCTGTTGCTATAACCGATCACGGCACTCTAAGTGGCGCTATCGACTTTTATAAGCAAGCCAAAGCCAAAGGCATTAACCCAATTATTGGCATAGAAACCTACGTTGCAGCCCGCAAGCTAACAGATAAAGAACCAGGCAAGGACAAACTAAACTTCCACCTAATTCTGCTGGCTATGAATAACGAGGGCTATCAGAACTTAATGGCCCTATCGACTATCGCTAACCTAGAAGGCTACTACTATAAACCCCGAATTGACCGAGACATTCTCTCAAAACACAACCAAGGAATAATCTGTCTTAGTGGTTGCGCCAGCAGTGAGATCGGAGAGGCCCTTAGCCAAGGCCAATATGACCTAGCTAAAGAAACCACTAAATGGTACAAGAGCGTCTTTAAAGACCGTTACTATTTAGAGCTGCAAGATCACGGTCACCCTAAGCACACCTCCATGTGGGACGAACAACAAACAATTAACGAAGGACTTATGAAGCTCAGCAAGGAGCTAGATATCCCCATGGTTGTTACCTGTGACGCTCACTACCTAGAGAAAAACGACCAAGAAGCCCACGAGGTACTACTTTGTGTCCAAACCGGATCTTACGTAACGGATGAGGACCGCATGACGCTCAAAGACTTTGAACTTTACGTTACCGACCCAAAAGACATTATTGCTCGCTGGGGCAAAAGCCATCCTGAGGCTATTACTAACACCAAAAAGATCGCTGAGCTGTGTAAGGTCGACATTGAACTTGGTAAAATTCTAATCCCTAAATTTCCAGTTCCTAAAGGCGAGAGCGAGCAAAGTTACCTGGAAAAATTAGTTTACCGAGGGCTAGCACACCGTTATGGCAAAAAGAGCGAAAAAGAGGCCGCCAAGCTGTCTCTCGCTGAAGCTAAGAAGACTCTATCTAAGGACATACTAAAAAGAGCCGACTATGAGCTCGGCGTCATAAACGACATGGGCTTTAATGGTTACTTTCTAATAATATCTGACTTTATTAACTGGGGTAAAAACAAAGGTATTGTCTTCGGCCCAGGCAGGGGAAGCGCTGCCGGCTCTATTATCTCCTACGGGCTTAGAATAACTGAGCTGGACCCGTTAGAATACGATCTCCTGTTTGAGAGGTTCCTAAACCCAGACCGTATCTCAATGCCAGATATTGATATAGATATCCAGGATAGCAGGAGAGAAGAAGTCATTCAGTACTGTATCGATAAGTATGGCAAAGATAGGGTAGCTAACATCGTTACTTTTGGCCGAATGGCAGCCAGAAACGCAGTAAGAGATACTGCCCGCGTTTTGCAAATCCCTTACGCCGAATCCGATCGGCTAGCTAAAATGATCCCGCCTCCATTCCAAGGCCGACATATCCCTCTTAAAGTTTCACTAAAAGAAGACCGAGATTTAAAAAACGAATACGCTACTAACGAAACATCGAGAACTATCTTTGATCTAGCTCTTCAACTAGAAGGCACCATTCGCTCACACGGTGTCCACGCTGCCGGAGTAGTTATTGCTCCCGAAGACATTGTTTACTACACGCCGCTAGAACTGGCCCAGAAGGGCGTCATAGCCACACAATACTCTATGGGCCCAATCGAGGAACTAGGATTACTTAAGATGGACTTTCTAGGCCTATCCAACCTAACCATTATTAATAACGCTCTTAAAATAATTAAAGCTGTTTATCATAAAGACATAGACATAAACGCCGTCCCACTAGATGATAAGCCCACCTATGAACTCTTCCAAAGAGGTGATACAACCGGAGTATTCCAGTTTGAAAGTAGTGGCATGAAACGCTACCTAAAAGAGCTTAACCCAACCGAATTCGATGATCTTATTGCCATGAACGCCCTTTACCGTCCTGGGCCCATGCAGTTTATAGAAAGCTTTCTCGACCACAAACTGGGACGCAAGGAGATAGTTTATGAATACCCTGGACTAAAGGCGGCCCTAGAAAACACTTACGGCGTCTTAATCTACCAAGAACAGTTCATGCAAATTGCTAAGGACATGTGTGGTTTTACTGGAGGACAGGCTGACACGCTTAGAAAAGCTATGGGCAAAAAGCAGCGTGACACCATGAAAAAAATGAGCGCCGACTTCATCAACGGCATGATTACCCACTCCAAGGTCAGCAAAAGCTTTGCCGAGAAGTTCTGGGCCCAACTAGAATCCTTCGCCGACTACTGCTTCAATAAGTCCCACTCTGCCTGTTACGCAACCATCGCCTACCAGACGGCATATCTAAAGGCCCACTACCCGTCAGCTTTCATGGCCGCCCTACTATCCAGCGACCTTGATGACATTGATCGTCTAGCTATAGAAATTAGCGAATGTAGGCACATGGGCATTGAGGTGCTACAGCCAGACATCAACGAATCCTTTGTCGGCTTTGGCGTGGTACCAAAAACTGATCAAATACGTTTCGGTATGGCCGCTATTAAAAACGTAGGCACCGGTGTGGTCGAAGAGATACTTGAGGCTAGGGAATCAGGACACTTTACTTCAATGGAAGACTTCCTAAAGCGAGTCTCAGTTAAGGTAACTAACCGTAAAACCATGGAGAGTCTAATTAAAGCCGGCGCCTTCGATAGATTCTCTGACCGCTCGACCTTGCTATACAACCTCGACGCCATACTGGCCTACTCCTCGCGGTTAAAGAAGCAAATAGACTCCGGACAAACCGACATATTTGGAGATAGCCCTAAAGACATTGAACAAAATAGGCTGGAGCTTAAAGAAGCCCCCGAGCAACTTAGTCAAGAAGAGCAACTGAAGTGGGAAAGGGAACTACTAGGGCTGTATCTATCCAAGCATCCACTAGAGGAGTACAGCACTTATCTAAACGAAAACACTATGCCACTTAAGCTAGTATCCAAAAGCTACGACAACCAACTAGTAAACGTTGGCGGCTTAATTATCGACAAACGCGAAATAGTAACTCGCAATGGCCAAAAAATGGCCTTCATTAAACTTGAAGACCTAAGCGGAGAGACAGAAATAGTACTATTCCCAAAGTTATATGATTCAGCCGACCCAACCTGGCAACGCGACGCCATAGTTCTTATTAGGGGACGAATAAACGCCCGAGATAAAAACGGCACGCTGACCGACGAAGCTAAAATAAATGTTGAGCAAGCAAAACTACTAAGCTCTGAAACACTCAAGAGCTACCGAGTTAGCGGTGAAACATATAAGCTACCAAAAACTACCACTCAGCCTTCCATACCAAGTACGCGTAAACCTCCTGCTCCTGAGATAGCTCGCGATGAGAAGGTATATATTCGACTCAAAGGTACGGGAGATGAGCAAATGCTGCTTTCCCTTAAGTCGGCTATCGACAGCGATAAAGGCCAAACACCAGTAGTCTTGGTTCTAGGCGAAGATGAAGGTAAGCAAGCAATAAAATTACCAAATGGCATCAACAAAGACGAATCGAGTCTAAAAAAGTTAGAAGAGCTGGTCGGCAAGGACAATCTAGTAGTTAGATAACCTAGCTAATTATTCCGGCGCTCCTAGTCATAACTAGTCCAAATGTTAGAAGGGCTACGACAATAATGTCTAGAGAGGCGTGGTGGAGAACGAATAACTCTCCTGATCTAGCGTATTTGGGTAGATTCTTAAACCTATGAGCTAGTAGCATAAACACTGCTGCTCCGGATAGGATAGTAATAAACAGCACGCTAAGCTCAATGAGCGTAGAGTTAGCTAACTGCAACCTAGAAACCGAAGCAAGAGGTGGAGCATAGAAGTTGTTAGTCGGAACAGACACCGGCGTTACTTTAGGCTGAGCATACTCTGCAACTACTACCACGGCTGGCCCCTTGCCAAGGTAATTAGAGCTCTTAGCCACACCAAAGCCAACGTTGCTATAGCTAGGGCTAAGCAAATTAGCTTTATGGGCACCAGAGGCCATCCAGGCCTGAACAACAGTAGCGGAGCTGGTAAAGCCTGAAGCTAGGTTCTCGCCAGCTCGCTGGTAATTGTATCCAGTTGCTTGCACCAAGTTCCAAGGTGTCACACCAACAGGTGAAGTATGAGATAAATAGTTCTCATTAACTAAGTCATTAGCTTTAACCTGAGCAGCACTGCTTAGCTCAGAACTAATACTTAAAGGGCTAACTCCGCTAGAAGAGCGCTTAGCATTTGTGACGCTCAGTAGAGACGCACTACTAAACGAACTAAGACTAGTTGAACTCCTTGAGCTTTGATACAGGGAATTAAGTCCAATGCCAGCAGTCAGTATTAAGACAATGGGGATGTAGGGCCAATAGGTTTTTAGATAAACTCGGGAGTGGCGATGATGCCCGGCATGCTTTTTTAATTGGTAAGATTTAGGTTTTCTTTGAGCTGTTAGTGACATTTGTTTTTTTAGGTTATTTCACCTTGAATTATACCATAAACCTTATCTGGTAAAGCGCCATAGCGACAGCCACGCTGACGTTATAGCTTTCTTTTGCTCCGAGCATTGGAATCTCTAAAACCATATCGACAGCCTCCAGTACTTCCTTCTCAACCCCCTCAACTTCTCGTCCAGCAATAAGAGCTACCTTATTAGATATCTCGGCGCTAGTTAGCGTAGTTGAATCAGGTGACTGCTCAAGCGCAATTAGCTCGTATCCAGCACTTCTTAGCTCAAACATCAGCTTAAAAATATCTTCGTGGTGAGAAATGGGCAGCAGTTTCTCTGCTCCAAGAGCAGTCTTTGAAATAGCCGAATTTGTCTTTTTAATCTCATGAGGCAGTCGGCTGTCCCTAGCTTGCTTAGGGTAGGGCGTAAAACCACTTAGATATACCTGCTTAACACCAAGCCCCTCACTGGTTCTTAAAATTGAACCAACGTTATGTGCACTCCTAACGTTATGTAGAACAACAATAATTTCCTTCACCGCCCTAGTATATCTCAGGAAGCAGCTTATGCTTTATACTACATAGGTATATGAGCCAGGACGCCAGACTAGACGAAGAACAGGCTACTCGGCACCGCGCAGAGGTGCTAAGTATGAGCTATACAGATACTTCGCAAATTCCGAACAAGCAGCTATATAAGGAAATACTGTCAATCCCTGAAATGTACCAGTTAAAAGTAGTTCCACTTAGCGTTGCCGATCGTAACCTACTCTTTGGTATAACTACCACCACCTCCCAGCAAATTATGTCTCAACTAACCCAGAAGTTTGCCGACTACGTTACTAAGTTCTCAATTATCTCCGACGCCGGCTTTAGAGAATATATGCGCCTTTATGATCCACCAAAGAAGGTTGTCTACGAGGATATAGACATTAAGCAGGCTTCTCAGCAAGAAATTTCCTCCATCTCTAACATCCTAAAGCAAGTCAATGCTGACGACATGCTAGCCTACCTAGTCTCCCAGGCCCACAGACTAAATGCCTCTGATATACACATAGAAACTCAAGTTAACCACGCCCGGATCAGGCTAAGGATAGACGGCGTCCTTCACCCGGTAGCCGAAATAGAGCCAGACAAATACCGAGTCCTGATCGGCGCTATTGCCTCAGCTGGCAACGTTTCGACCAGCAGCGATGAAGCCCAGCAGGGTCACATTGCCCAGAAAGTAAAAATGGCAGACGGCCACGAAGTTGACGTCAATGTGCGCCTAGAAACCGTGCCAACAATTAATGGTATGGACGTTGTTATGCGCTTGTTTAACATGGACGCAGATATGTATACCTTGGATAAGCTAGGACTATCTGACGCCGAGAGACCGATTGTAGATCAAATAATAGCTAAGCCATCAGGTCTAGTTATGGTAGTTGGTCCAACTGGATCAGGCAAAACTACCACCCTTTATTCAATGCTAAACTCGCTGAACACTGAAGAGCGAAAAATAATAACCATTGAAGACCCAGTAGAATTCCAGTTCCCAGGCATTACCCAGATATCTGTTAAGTCTAGTGAAGCCGGTAACGACAATAGCTTCGCCGACAAACTGCGGGCCGTTCTAAGGCTAGATCCAGACATTGTTATGGTTGGCGAGATTAGAGACATGGATACTGCTAAAACTGCTCTACAGGCTGCTCTAACTGGCCATCTAGTGCTGGCTACCTTCCACGCTAGCTCCGCTGCTGCCTCTCTGACCAGAATTGCCGACATTATTGGCCAAAACCCGCTATTTATCTCGGCAATAAGGCTAATTATGGCCCAGCGTTTAGTTAGAAAGCTAGACGACGCCACCAAACAGCCATATACCCCAACAGAGCAGGATATGAATAAGATTAGAGGTATCGTCGACAGTTTACCGGAGGGAGTTCAAAGACCTAATATTGATGATCTACATATATTTCAGGCAGGCAAAAGCGAAGCCAATCCGTTCGGATATGAAGGACAACTAGCCATTAGAGAGCAAATGACCATGACAGACAACGTTAGAAAGATGCTAGAAAACCCCGACTCAGTAATTACCGCCCAAACCCTTGAAGCTGAAGCAAGAAAAGACGGCATGTTAACCATAGAACAAGACGGCATGCTTAAAGTTCTAAGTGGGCTGACTACGTTAGATGAGCTTTATAGGGTAATTGGGTAGCCTCAACACTTATAAATATTAAATTTTGTAATTTTGTTATTGATCTTTCTTAAGTCCACTGACTAAAATATTTGCATGCAGGATCTTACAGACGATGAACGGAGAGACGTATTGGGTGAAGTCTTGGCAGATGAGCTAAAAGCTATAGGTGAATACGTTAAGGATGTACCAAAGATTCAGGAAGAATTGCATCAGGTTCACGCTGCAGTCGACGACATGAGCGGCAGACTTACTGTCTTTGAGCATGTGCTGAAAGAACACGAGCAGGAAATCCAAACTCTAAAACAAAAAGTCGCATAACTATGCTTGGGAAACTTATAGGGTTATTGGACGACTCAATCGACTATTATCCAAACAGCTTCCGCTCCCTTAGCCCGTCACCAATCTTTTGCGTATGCCTCTTTTAACTACGACTGAGCCAGGTTTGATTTTCCTGTTTTGTTCTACGCTTACCCGTGGCAATACATAAGAGCCCTCTCCTATATGGGCGTGGGCGTAGATAACTGAATCGTGGCATATCTCAACGTCGTTATCAACTTGAGCTCTCCAAATATCGACGCCGTCTCCTATGATAACGCTCAAACCTACGCTTGCTTGCTCCAGCCGGCTGCGCTCGCCTAACATCGTCTCGTCTCCAACACGCGAAGCCCTAACTTGTGAATTTTTGCCCACTGATACATCAAACCCTATTTTTGATCCACGGATCAAAGTGTCTTCCCCAATCTCAGAGCAGTTTCGTATAGTGGAGTTTTCTATAATGCTATTGGCGCCCACAATAACGCTTGAGCCGATGTCGGCATCTAGTGCTCTAACTTGACCTTCTAAGACTGTACGGGGACCTAGGCTTACCCTAGTTACGGTCGCGAGTGAGTCAAGCGCGATCACTGCGCCGCTTTCAAACAAACGGTAAGGTACGAGCTTAGGTTTTGGTCGTTCCGGGTCCTTTTCCCCCAAACCTGGGTATTCGTATCTTTCAGGAGCGCTAATGTCTCTTGGCATCGCGTAAAGTTCACCCTCGTGGTTTTTAGAGTCTTCTGCTGTAACTCTATAAAAAAAGTAAGAATTGTAATTTCTTAGAGCTTCGGGAATCCCCTGTCTCTCAAATATCTCGTTATAATCCGTTGGCCATCCTTCTTTGATGACGATACCACCGCTTCCTCCCTGAGGCATACTCTCTCCTAACTTGACTTAAAACTTATTTGATTATCATATACTATAGACAAATATATTGCAATAACAGGGGATATGGTGTAAAGTTGTCTGGATTATGCCAAGTCCAGTCAATGAACTAAGCGAGCAATATAAGAAGAGCGCCGTTGTTAACGTAAAAAGCGGCGACACTGTTAAAGTTCACCAAAAAATCAAAGAGGGCAACAAGGAGAGAATCCAGGTCTTTCAAGGCCTAGTTATCAAAACCAGCCAACCGAACTCCCATATGAGAAGAATTACTGTTAGGCGAATATCTAGCGGTGTCGGTGTTGAGAAGAGCTTCCTACTTCACAGCCCACTAGTCGTAAAAGTTGAAGTAGTTAAAAGAAGCAAGGTTAGACGAAACTACTTAAGTTATATGAGAAGCCGGACCGGTAAGTCCGCCAGAATGACTGGTGTAGACTTTGACGCTAAAGCCGTTAATGACGTAGTAGACGAAGCTGTAGAAGCTGAAGAGGAAAAGATCCATCAGCAAAAAGCCGAGGAAGCTAAGGCTAAAGCTGAAGAAAAAGCCAAAGAAGAGGAAGAATTAGCCAAAAAGGCTGCTGAAGTTGAAGCTCGCCACCACAAAACCGAAGAAGACGAAGAGGAATAGTCTGCTACACTAACTTATTAGTGGCAGTAGGGGTTGATGAAGTAGGTAGGGGATCATGGGCTGGACCGTTAGTAGTCGGAGCTGTTATCTTAAGCAGCCCAATAGAAGGCCTTAAAGACTCGAAGCTTTTGACTAAAAAACAAAGACAATCTCTTGCTAGCCAAATTAAGTCCGAGGCTCTGTCTTACGCATTTGGCAGTGTCTCTAGTAAAGAGATTGACGAGCTTGGGCTTAGTAAGGCGACTACACTGGCAATTACTAGGGCTCTGGATCAAATAGAGGGGTTTAACGAGATAATTGTTGACGGTCTGCCTGGACCAATAAAGAAATATAAAGGCATTCATATTAACTACCAAATTAAGGCTGACCAAACGATTCCCTCAGTCAGTGCCGCTAGTATTATTGCAAAAGTAAAAAGGGATGAGATTATGAGTAGCCTAAGCCCTAAATATAAAAACTATGGCTTTGATTCTCATGTTGGTTACGGTACAGCGTCTCACATGAGGGCTATAAAAAAGTTTGGCATCTGCGATCTACATCGGACCAGCTTTAAACCAATAAAGAACTTTATCTATGCCTAAGGATAAACAAAGCGAAAAAGCAGCCAGAATTTATCTCGATCTTCGTGGTTTTGTAGTATTGGAGCAAAACTGGAGTCTTAGTCGAAATAAGGTAGATATCATAGCCATAAAACACCCAGATATATATTTTATTAAACTAAGCACTCTTAAGCCTTTCCCAGATCACAGTGAATCACAGAATAGTTCTGCACTAAGGCGAGCAGCAGAAGCCTGGATGGTAGAGAATAAAAACGCTAGGCCATATAAACTTGCTGAGATTGTCATCGATCCTAAAACCAAGCAGGTAGTCAGTTTTAACTACTGATTAGCAAAATACTCTTTAATCTTCTTTTCTTCTCTTTTTCGCCAAGCAACTCGTGCGTCGATCTCGCCAAAAGCAATATCTATGCTTCGACCTAGCCCAGGCGTATCCTTTTTACCTTCAAAAAACACTTTGAAGCGCTTCTGTTCGGCCGGTGTAGAAACGTGGCTAGCTGAGTACCAGACAAATGAGTCCATCGTCATCCCGCCGGCGTAGAGGTGCTTTAGGTATAGCCAGTTGACTTTAAACCACTTCCAAATTAGGTCTCTTGTCCTATGGTTAGCCATAAAGTAGGCAAACCAATAGCTTATATCTTGAGGCTTAACTGGCCCATCTTTCTTAAGGCCCCAGTCAATGACCTTCATAGCCACATCTTTGTCTCTGGTAGAGCAAAGAGCTACTGTTATAGCCTGCCTAACGTCTGGGTTGTGAGTTGAAATATATTCATCCATCATTTTATGGACATAGCTTTTTTTGCCAAACCTGACGGCTGCACCGGCGATAATAGGACGCAGTTCAGCCGGCAACTTCTCAACACAGACAGCTTTTTCGTATAGCTCAAGAGCCTTTTTAATAGAGGCCTCATTTTCGCCAGCTATAGAGAGAGCCAGAGCTGTTATTCTAAGGTGCTTGGTGTTAACATCGTCACCTTTCCTATCGTGCCAGCCGAGCTTATCTAGCCAATATCTAGATAGTTCGTCTTTAAAGCGCCTAACATCTTTTTCAGTTTTATCGTCACCGCTCGTTAACACTTGCGCCTGGGACAGTGTTCTAGACATCAATGACCAGACTGCGTCTCTAGGCTCAGAATAAGACTCTTTAACCATCTCTATTATTGGCACTAAGCTATACTCACCACTGCGAGCTAGTAGCAGCATGTCATTTATAACTGTAATACGACTAATTGAGCCTATTTTTCTATCGACAAAATCCTTTAATATCTCTTGAAAGACTTTGTCGTTGAGGTAGCGAACGATGTAGTGACCAGAGCCATTAACGTTAAATACCGGAGCTTCCTTGGAAGAGTATTTAATTACACCGTTTCTTTTATCTAGTAGCTTAGGCTTAAGGTCGATACTTGCCAGATACGGTATAGGCCAGAGACTAGTTTTATCTTCGCCGTCCAGTAAATACCTTTGCTGATGAACATCTATTTCGTTCTCGAGATTGTTCACGCTCAGTAAGGGCTGACCAGATTGTTCTACCCACGGCGTCATAAGCTTATCTATATCCATGCCGGATGCTTCTTCCATGGCTTTCCAAAGATCATGCCGGGTAGTGTTGCCATACTTATGTCGATCAAAATAGATTCGTAGAGCTTTCTTAAAGTCCTTCTCGCCCATATATTCATAGAGCATGCTAAGAATTCGTGCACCCTTAGCGTAAACTATGGCCGGATCAAATAGCGACCGAATCTCGTTAGGGTTCTTAACTTTAACCCCAACCGGCTGCACATCCTTATATACGTCTCTATGCGAACAAGCTAGGACTCTATGAGTAGCAAAGTCTTCCCACTGGTGCCACTCCGGATGCAGTGCGTCCGGCGCTATATTCTCCATGAGAGATGCAAAGCTTTCATTAAGCCAAAGGTCATCCCACCATTTCATCGTCACGAGATTGCCAAACCATTGGTGAGATAATTCGTGGGCAATAACTAGGGAAATGGTCTGTTCCGCGGAGACGCTTCTATTAGCCGGGTCAGTTAGTATGTACGACTCTCTAAAGGTTATAAGGCCCCAGTTTTCCATGGCGGCAGCCTCAAAGTCTTGCAGAGCCACCTGGTCTATCTTTTTTAAAGGGAAAGGTGTTGCGAAGTAATCTGTAAAGAACTCCAAAACTTTAACTGCCTCGCTATTTGCGAACTCCAAGTGACTTAAGGGCTGCACAGCACTGGCCCAGCTTCGGACCATTACGCCGTCCTTGCTCTTAGCTTCGACACAGTGCATATCGCCAACAACAAAGGCCAGTAAGTACGTACTCATTTTCGGAGTGGTTTCAAAAACGGTCGTAGTTCGACCTTTAGCCACAGTAGTTTTTTCTGGCAGAGTATTAGATAGAACTTTTTCACCTTTGGGCGCTATAAGCGTTAAATTAAATGTGGCTTTAGCTTCAGGCTCGTCAACGCAGGGGAAAGCCTCTCTAGCGGAGTGACTTTCAAACTGAGTAGCGATGAGAGTTTTCTTCTTGCCTGCGTCCTTATAGAAGCAAGGGTAAATACCATGCATTTGAATGCTAATCTTACCAGAGAATTTAAGACTAATTCTGTAGCCGCCAGGGTAGACATTGTCCTTAGCGTGCACTCTAAGTTCGTCAAAACTTCGATGATGATTTACTCTCTCGACTTCAACTTCCTCATAGCCTGCCTTAGTTAGCTTTTCCAGCTTTACCGTGCCAATTTTAAGTGCTTTCGAGTTGAGCGTAATACGTTTTGATGGTCGCCCGACTTTTTCTCCAACAATTACAACCGACCCAGAAAAAGCCATTTTATCTTTATCTATATCTATTAAAAGATCGTATGAGCTGGGCCTAAACTGCTCATACAATCTACCGCTCTTGTTTGCCATAGCAACAAGTTTAGCACACTAGTAATTGACTCTATCTTCTTGAAAGTGTATACTTACAACTAGTTATCCGGCCGAGCAAGGTCGGATTTTTTAGTTAAAAGAACGTGTTAAAGAACAAGGAAAACGTATATGGATTTAGACATGAAACAACTAGCAGTAGCCATAAGGTCTATTGCTGAAGAGAAGAATTTACCAGAGGAATCAGTCAAAGAGGTTGTTGAACAAGCTCTAGCTGCTGCCTACCGTAGAGACTACGGCGAAAGAGAACAAGACATCCGGGTCGCTATGAACTTAAACACCGGAGATATTGACGTTTACATCACTAAGGATATCGTCGAAGAAGCCAAGCACCCTAAATATGAGATTAGTTTAGCTGAAGCACAAGTGCGCAAGAAAGATGCCAAAGTCGGTGATCAAATTGAAGTCCACGAAAAAGCCGAGGAATTCGGCCGTGTGGCTGCACAAACCGCCAAACAGGTTATCTTGCAGCGGTTACGTGAAGCCGAGCGAGAAATTGTTATGAGCGAGTATGAGGACAAGATCGGTACCGTTATTAACGCTACTGTTTCAAGAGTTGAAGGCAATATCTGCCGTATCGACTTAGGTAAAGCTCAAGGCATTATGCCTAGAAGCGAACAGATCCAAGGAGAAAGGTACTACCCAGGCCAAAGACTCAAAGTCTTTCTAAAGGACGTGGAGCGTGGCTACCGTGGGCCGCAGCTAGTTGTCTCTCGTGCCAACAAAGAATTTATTGAATGGTTATTCCGTGCCGAAGTCCCAGAAATGGAAAACGGTGCAGTAGAGATTAAGGGCATTGCGCGAGAAGCTGGCGTCAGAAGCAAGATTGCTGTAGCTAGCAACGTACCAGGCGTAGACCCGGTCGGCACCTTTGTTGGTGGTCATGGTACTCGAGTTAATGCCGTTGTTTCAGAAGTTGGCGAACAGGAAAAGATAGACATTATTGTTTGGTCTGACAATCCTATGGAGTACATTACTCAGGCACTTAGTCCAACCAAGGTAAATAAAGTAGTAATTGACGAAAAGAATAAAAAGGCAGCTGTTTACGTAGACGAAGATCAGCTATCTATTGCCATTGGTAAGTCAGGACAAAACGTAAGACTTGCTTCCAAGCTAACTGGTTACGAACTAGACATAGAGAGCGAAAAGGAAAGTAGCAGCGAAAACGAAGGCGAAGAAAAGGCTACTGGAGTTGCCGAGGTTAAGACCAAGGAACTGCCAAAGACACCTAAATTAAAGAAGAAAAACGAACTAGAAAGCTCTCTACTTGAAGCTATAGAAGAACACGGCGAAGAAGTTAAAGACAAGTAAATTGGCACTCTTGACTTGCGAGTGCCAAGTAGATATTATGTATACATAAGCTACTTTTCTTACAGTATTTTCTTAAGTTCAGCTTGTAAACTAATATTACCAAGGGGATAATTAGGATATATGATTCCAGAGTCACCGGATTTTCAAGAATTTTTTAGTCACTTAACTAACAATGCTGCTCAGAGTCTAAAACATGCCGACGCCATAGCTAGGAGCTTTGGTAGCGCTTACATTGGTACCGAGCATCTGCTGCTTGGCGTACTAGCCCAAGAAGACTCCATGGGAGCACGAATTCTGGCTGACACCGGCGTAACTCTAGATAGGGCCAGGCTAGCTCTTAATCTAACTCCTAAGACTCTTGTCGTAAATGTTGGTGCTAAGGGACTAAGCGAAACGGCTAAGCTAACGCTAAGAATGGCATACGACACAGCCCAAGAATACGCCCAAGATTACTGTGGCACCGAGCACATTCTCTATAGCATCCTCAAGCAAAAGAACGCCCGAGCAACAATTTTGCTTCGCGACATGAATGTAAATATAGACAATCTTAATAACGAACTTGAGAGGTTCTTAGATAATCAGCAGTACGACGACTCCACGATGATGGGCGAGTCTCGCGCTCGCACTAAACGAGGCGGCAAGAAGACAGCACTAGATTTCTTTGGCAGCGACTTAACAGAGCAAGCACGGGAAGGCAAGCTTGATCCAGTGGTTGGACGTGACAACCAAATAAAGCGAGTCATTACCATTCTAAATAGACGCACCAAGAACAACCCTGTCCTAATTGGCGAACCAGGCGTTGGTAAGACAGCCATAGTAGAAGGCCTAGCCCAGCGCATTATTACCGAAGACGTACCTGACTCTTTGCTAGGAAAGCGCATTGTTATACTCGATCTAGCCGGCATGATCGCTGGCACTAAGTACCGTGGTGAATTTGAAGACCGACTAAAGAAGGTTATGAACGAGCTAGAAAAAGACAAGAAAACCATTGTCTTTATTGATGAACTTCACTTAATTGTTGGAGCCGGAGCTGCTGAAGGCGCTATGGACGCAGGCAATATCCTAAAGCCAGCTCTAGCAAGAGGCAAGATCCAACTAATTGGCGCAACCACTACTAACGAATACACTAAGCACATCGAAAAAGATGCTGCACTAGAACGTCGCTTCCAGCCTATTCAGGTGCCAGAGACTACGCCAGGTGAGACTCTAGCCATACTAAAAGGCCTACGACCCCACTACGAATCATTTCACGGCGTAAAACTAAGCGATGAAGTACTAGAAGACGCTACTACTTTTGCTAAGCGCTACATTAACGACCGCTACATGCCAGATAAAGCAATTGATCTAGTCGATGAGACTGCCGCCCATTTAAAGGTTGCTAAAGGCAAGACTAGTCCGCAAATTAGAGCTCTGCAAAAAGAGCTTAAACTGACTAACGCACGCAAAGAAGAAGCTCTCGACCGCGAAGACTACGAAACTGCCGCTAGAGCCAAGACTAGAGCT
>DATJNI010000015.1:0-41694 GCA_035508275.1 Candidatus Sulfotelmatobacter sp. | reverse complement strand
TAGAAACCATGGCTGCCAAGTATGGCATGCACAAGCAGTGGGATCCTCTCGTTAGGGATGAAATAGCCGAAAGATTATGGGACAATGCTACACTCGCAGACGTATTCGAAAGCGATGTAGTGACTGGTGCTACAATCAGGCAACAGATAGAGGATGCCAAACATATGTACATTATTCCTGGGCATGTTTCAAGTGTGTTGCTAGCAACAATACTTGACCCTACTACTATGCGTGACGCAGATTTAGAAATCGAGTCTGCTAGTGACGAACGCAGGGTTGGAGCCATCTGGACAGGAGAAGAAGTGGAGCGGTCCTTCATAGAGAATATGCACAGTGGCCGAATTCCTGCATCGCTTTCAAGTGACGTCTTTGCTGACCAGGCTATGATAGCGAGCAATTATACCCCTAGAGTTATTAGTAGAGGTGTTGGGGTAGAAATACGAGAGATCAGAGACGCTATAAAGGTTTCGCCAATTGAAAAGGTACTGCTTCGTGGCGGAAGTATTGTTTTGCTAGTTAAAGAGGGAGTATCGACGAGGTATTTTGATGTTGAAAAAATTTATCGCCTTAGCGACAGTAGTAGTGAAGTGTTTGAAGCAGCACTGGCGATTTGCTCACTCAGTGCGAGGCAAGTTGGGAGAAGAGTACTAGACGCACTAGATGAACTAGATTTTTATAATGAGTAGTGCTACCCAGCTTTAAATAAAGCAAATTGACTTTATGTCTAGGTCGGGAATATAATAAAAGCTAAGTTATCCACTTGAGCATAAAAGGGATGAAACCTCTTTACATGATCTGTGGGGTTTGATATAATTGACCCCTAGTTATATTTATGGCCGCCAACAAGGAAGTAATCGAACTGCAGGGTAAAATCGTAGAGACTTTACCAGGGACACAGTTTAAGGTTGAACTTGAAAACGGACATCAAATCATAGCTCATGTCGCCGGCAAGATGCGTAAGCACTTCATTCGTATCGTCCCCGGAGACAGCGTTACGGTCGAGTTGACCCCTTATGATCTTACTAAGGGAAGAATCACGTATCGCAAGAACTAAGTTAAAAGGCAGTAGTGTCATTGCTAGAAACGGAGCATGATCCGCATGAAAGTGCGTGCAAGTGTCAAGAAAATTAGTCCAGACGACAAGATAGTCCGCCGAAAAGGACGTGTCTATGTTATTAATAAATTTAAGCCTAAGCACAAGCAGAGGCAAGGATAGACTAGTGGCAAGAATTTCAGGCGTTACTATTCCGGACAATAAGCAGGTATGGGTGTCACTCACCTACATCTACGGTATAGGACCTAAGAGCGCTAAAGACATTTTAACTAAAGCTAGAGTTGAAGAGACCACCAGAACTAAAGACTTAAACGATCAAGAGATTTCTCGCATTCAGGAAGCCATCAACGCTGACTACATAGTAGAAGGTGAACTGCAGCGTATTGTTACCGGCAATATAAAACGCCTTAAAGACATCAAGTCCTACCGTGGCCAAAGACACACCTTGAGCCTGCCTACTAGGGGACAGAGAACTAAGACTAATGCCAGAACTAAAAGAGGCCGTAAGGTAACAGTTGGTGGTACAGCTAAGAAGGTAGCTAGCAAGACCTAAAGGATATATATGGCTGAAGATACTATAGTAAAAGAAGAAGTTAATGAGGAACTAGCCCCTATTGCTGACGCTGCTAAAGAGGATGCCAGCGAAGACGTTAAGAAAAAGCCAGCTAAAAAGAAAAAGGCCAAGAGAAGCGTACCAAGTGGTCTGGTTCACGTTAAAGCGACTTTTAATAACACTATCGTTACCGTCACAGACTCTAAAGGCAATGTACTAACTAGAAGTAGCGCTGGAGCTTGTGGTTTTAGAGGTTCTAAAAAAGGCACAGCCTACGCGGCTCAGGTAGCTGCCGAACAGGCCGTTCAAGCCGCCAAAGCCCAGTTTGGCCTAAATAAGGCCGACGTTTTTGTTAAAGGCATTGGTTTGGGACGCGATTCCGCTGTTAGAGCCCTGGCTTCCCTAGATATTAGCGTAGAAACCATAGCAGATGTTACCGGTGAAGCACATGGCGGCGTAAGGCCTAGAAAGGCTAGGAGGGTCTAAAATGGCAAGAGATCGTCAATCTATAGTTAAAATGAGCCGCCGAGAAGGGTATGCTCTTCATCCTAAAGCACATAAAGTGCTGGTTAAGCGTACATCTAAGCCAGGCAAGAACGCAGCCCAAGGCTCTAGACTAAAATCTTCTCAGTATTCTCTGCAGCTTAGGGAAAAGCAGAAGGTTAAAAGACTTTATGGACTGCTTGAGCGACAATTCTCTAACCTAATGAAAGAAGCTGACAGAAAAGCTGGAGAGTCCGGCCATGTCCTTTTGCAAATGCTTGAACAAAGAATGGATAACGCAGTTTATAGATCTGGTTTCGCACCAAGCAGACGTAGTGCTAGGCAGCTAGTCACCCACGGTCACTTTATGCTTAATGACACCCGAGTAGATATTCCTTCGATAAGACTAAAGCCTGGAGACAAGATTACCCTGCGTGCAGCTTCAAGCAAGAATGAATACTTTAAGGCTCTAGACGATACCTCACCCGCACCCAGTGAAATACCAGCCTGGCTGAAAGTAGATAGGAAGAAAGTTAGTTTTAGCGTCGTTGGACTGCCAACCCGTGACGATGCCGAACCTGACATTAATGACCAATTAATAGTTGAGTATTACTCAAGATAAGGAGATACCCCATGGCAAATAACACAATACACACCCCCACTCTCGTAAAGGTCGACGAACACTCCGCAACTAGTGCTAGTTTCGTTATTGAACCTCTACACTCAGGCTACGGCATGACCTTGGGTAACTCACTACGAAGAGTACTACTTTCTTCAATTGCCGGAGCAGCAATTACCGCCTTTAAGATTGAAGGCATCACCCACGAATTCACTGACATTAAAGGTGTTAAGGAAGACGTTGTCGACCTAATGCTAAACCTAAAAGGCATTCGCTTTAGGGTTTACGGTGAAGAAGCTCAGCATCTTAGAATAGTAAAAAACTCTAAAGGCGCCGTTACCGCAAAAGACATCGAAACTAATGCTGACGTAGAGGTAGTCAACCCAGAGCACGTTATCTGCACAGTTGATGACGCTAAAACCAAGCTAGTTATAGACATCACGGTCGAAATTGGCAGAGGTTATAGAACTATTGAAGAAGGAACAGCTAAGAAAGCTTCCGACATGATAGCTATAGACGCTATCTTTAGCCCAGTACTACGAGTTAGGTACAAGGTTGAGAACACCCGTGTTGGGCAAGCTACCGACCTGGATCGTCTGCTGCTAACTGTCGACACCGATGGCTCTATTACCCCTCAAGAGGCTTTTGAAGAAGCAGCTGCTATCCTAGTTAACCAATACACGGTTCTAGCTGGAAAAACTAGAGTCCCGGTTGGTGAAGCAATTGGCGCAGAGAGTTCAAGCGATGAGTTCTCAAGTGAAATGCCTGGCGAAGAGTCTAACGCACTAGACACTTCCATTGAAGACCTTAACTTGTCTGCTAGGACTACCAACGCACTAATTAATAACGAAATTCACACTATACGCGATTTATTTGCCCTAAACGACGCCGAACTAAAAGACCTTAAAGGCTTCGGTTCTAAGGCTCTAGACGAAGTTAAGGATAAGCTAGCGGAGATGGAGCTTTAAACAATGCATCGTCACGGCTACAAAGGTAGAAAACTGCACCGCGAGCGCGATCAACGTAGCGCCCTAATTAAGGGCTTAGCTGACGCTGTAGTTGAACATGAGTCAATAGAAACCACACTACCTAAAGCCAAAGAAGTGACCTCTTACCTAGAAAAGACAATAACTAAGGCTAAAAAAGGCGATCTGCATAGTCGTCGCCAAGTAATTAGCTCTATGGCAACACTAAAAAACGCCCATAAACTAGTAGATGACATAGCCCCCAAGCTTAAGAATAGGACTAGCGGTTATCTAAGAATAGAAAAGTCAGATATGAGGCGTGGAGATAACGCCCAAATGGCTAGAGTTAGCTTTGTTGACGACCTAAAAGAGGCACCTAAGAAGGCTGAAGAGCCTAAAGTAGCTAAAGCCGCACCAGTTGCTAAAAAGAAGCCAGCTGTTAAGGCTAAAAAAGAGGCGGTAGCAAAATGAAGACCTATAGCGCTAAACCCAGCGACGTAGAAAGAAAGTGGTACGTTCTAGACGCTTCCACTTATCCTTTGGGTCGACTCTCAACCAAAGCCGCAACCCTACTTACTGGTAAAGAAAAACCTCAGTTTACTAAGCACATTGACTGTGGTGACTACGTTATTGTTATTAACGCCGACAAATTAGTAGTAACCGGGGATAAGATGGGCAAGAAAATATATTATCGTCACAGTAACTACCCTGGTGGTCTGAAACAGGCGACTCTAAGAGAAAAGATGGCAAAAAGCCCAGAGAGCGTAATAAAGATTTCTGTAAGAGGCATGCTACCTGTTAACAAGCTAAGAAGCGAGCGGTTAAAAAGGCTAAAAGTATACGCCGGCAGCGATCATGCCCATGAAGCTCAAAAACCAGAGGTTATTGAACTAAGAGGAGAAAAGAAGTAATGGCTAAAGATAGTTACTTTTACGCACTGGGACGCAGAAAAAGCTCTACGGCTAGAGTTAGGCTTAGCGGCGGCAAAGGGGCAGCCACAGTAAACGGCAAAACAGCTGAAGAATACTTTTCTTCATCTAAGTACCTACTTAGTAAGCTTCAGGAGCCGTTTGTGGCCCTAGATAACGTTAATAAGTACGATATTAGCGTCAAAGTCTCTGGAGGCGGTCACCAAGGGCAAATAGAAGCTATTAGACTTGGTATTGCTAAGGCTCTTGTAGAAGTTAATGAAGATAACAAAAGTACACTCAAAAGAGCTGGTCTACTAGGTCGTGACGCAAGAGAAAAAGAGCGAAAGAAATTTGGACTAAAGGGCGCAAGGAAGAAGCGACAGTTCACCAAGCGTTAGCCTAAAAACTCTAAAAGTCATATACTTGGACTTAGATATGCCAAAAACGGTAATTTTAACTGGTCTTAGAGCCAATAACGATCTACATATTGGCAACTACCTTGGTGCACTGAAGCCAATAGTGGACCTTGCTAAGAACGCCGATGAAAGTACCCAGATTAATCTGTTTGTGCCGGATCTGCATAGCTTTACTACACCAATTGAGCATGGTTCATTATCTGCAAGCATAACAACCAATTTAAAGCTCTACGTTGCCGCTGGCCTGCCGCTGGACAAACCAAACGTATATATTTACCGCCAGAGCTATATCCCAGCCCACAGTGAGCTAACTTGGATACTAGACTGCTTTGCCGGTTACGGAGAGCTTCAGCGTATGACGCAGTTTAAAGATAAGTCAGCAAGCGTTGGTAATGAGCGGATAAGTATGGGACTGCTTAACTACCCGGTACTAATGGCGGCAGACATCCTGCTTTACGGCGCTAATTATATTCCTGTCGGCGATGACCAAACCCAGCACCTAGAGTTTACCCGTGATCTAGCTGAGCGCATGAACAAGCAATTTGGGGATATATTTGTCGTACCTCTCCCTGTTGCTAAACAGCATGAGTTCTTTAATAAGGACCAGGGCTTAAGAGTAAAGGACTTAAGCGATCCAACTAAAAAAATGAGTAAATCTTCTGAAAGTAGCAAAGGTGTAATCTTTCTAACGGATAGTATTGACGAAGCAAAAGCAAAAGTTCTAAGTGCAACAACCGACAGTTTAAACGCCATTAACTACAACAAAGAAACGCAACCTGGGGTTAGTAATCTAATGGACCTGGTGGCTTTATTAACAGATACACCACTGGATCAGGTGATTGCTAAATACAAAGACCAAACTAGCTATGCCTCACTAAAAAGCGATGTAGCAACTGCAATTGAGAACTTCCTAAAAGAGTTTCAAGGACGTTTGTCCTCAGTTGACGAAAACGCCATTAAAGCTAAGCTTGAATCGTCTGAGTCGGCTATGAACACTCAAGCCAACGAAACTCTTATAAAAGTCCAAAAAGCGGTGGGTTTAAGGGCCTAAGTGGAAGAGAATAGTCAATCTAATTTACGCTTAGACCAGTACTTAAAAAACTCTCACACCAGTCTTAGCCGTTCCTACCTTTCTAAGCTAATTGACAGGGGCAATGTCACAGTTAATGGAGAAACTGTGACCAAACCGCGCTACTTAGTTAAGCCAACAGATAAAGTTAGAGTTAAGCTTACTTCTTCTCACAAAAAGCTAAAAAAACTGGATCTTAAGGTAATTTATGAAGATAAAGACGTTGTGGTTATAGACAAACCAACTGGTGTTCTGGCTCACTCCAAGGGGGACTTTAACGAGGAAGAAACAGTCGCTACTTGGCTTGCAAGTAGAACCAAGGCTAGTGGTGGTAATAGGGCAGGAATTGTGCACCGCCTAGATAGAGCAACCAGCGGGGTTATGATCTGTGCTAAAAATAGTGAAGCCCAAGCCTGGCTTCAAAAACAGTTTTCAACTAGAAAGACCAAGAAAACCTACCTAGCTGTTGTTAACGGTCGCCTTTCTCCAGAAACCGCAGTAATAGACATGGCAATAGAGAGAAATCCTAAGAAACCTCAAACTTTCCGTGTAGGCATTAACGGTAAAAACGCTGTCACTAAGTACCAAACGTTAAAATCTGGTGATAAGTACTCTTTAGTTGAGCTTGCTCCTCTAACGGGTAGAACTCATCAGTTAAGGGTACATTTAGCTAACCTATCTCATCCGGTTGTCGGTGACGAGTTATATAAAGGACCTAAGGCTGACAGGTTATATCTTCATGCCCACAAGCTAGAAATTACTCTGCCAGACAAAACCCGTAAAGAATTTATTAGTAAAGTACCGCCTAAATTTAATAAAATACTTGGATAATGGAGTTACTTCTTCATCCCAGCACTAAAAAGCAGCTTACTCAAGCGCCGCTGAGTGCAGCTCATGGTTTTCTAGTTACTGGCATTGGTGATCAGCGTGACCTAGCCGCTAGCAAACTGGTAAAAGACTTACTGCAGCTCACTTCTCTAGATAATGACCCAAACGTACTAATTCTAGACTCAACCCCTATAAAGATTGAAGACATAAGGAGCTTAGATAAATTTCTAAGCCTTAAAGTTGTTTCCCCAAACCCCATTAACCGAGCAGTACTAATAAAGAATGCTCAGTCTATGCGAGCTGAAGCTCAGAATGCTCTATTAAAAACCCTTGAGGAACCGCCCAAAGGTACAGTCATAGTGCTGAGCGTAGATAGTGAGCTAAGTTTATTGCCAACTGTTTTATCTAGGCTAGAGAAGGTGTCATATTTAAAACCTTCAAAGGACCAGCTAAAGCGTCACTTTAATCAGGTAAGAAATGACGAGTTTGAGCGAGTTTATGCGCTTGGCTCAGGTGATCCAACTCTCATTAACGATCTACTTACCTCTGAAGATGACGCAATTAATGCTGCAGCAGATCTAGCCAAGCAGCTTCTTTCTAAAGATACTTACGGACGTCTTAATATGGTAAGCGAACTCACTAAGGACTCAGACCAACTCAAACTTGTCATAGACGTGCTAATTAACATGAGCGAGCACGCTGTAAAGACTAATAGTAAAAGCGCCTGGGTGAAAGTCTTAAAGTCGAGCCTAAAAGCTAAAGAGGACCTCGCCAAAAGCGCTCAGAGTAAACTTGTTTTAGAAAACTTGATACTAAACCTCTAGAACAAGAAGTATTAGTGGTATAATTAAGCAATAATTTATGTACGCAGCACTTATAATTTTAGTCTTTGGTGGACTAGCAATATATAACGCTCAGATAAGAGAAGATGAGTTTGCTGCCGTCTCAAGAAAAATGGGCAACCGTCTTGGTAAACTCTGGGACATAGCTCACCAGGGCATGAGAGAAAACCGCTTTCTAAGAGCTGAAAAAGCTCTTTTAACTATCCTAAAGATAGACGAAAAGAACGCCGCGGCCTACAACCGTCTTGGTATACTTTATGCCAAACAAAAGGAGTATAGAGACGCTATTGACTGCTTTGAAATTGCTTCCAGTTTTGAAGCCACACCTTCGAGCCTACATAACCTCGGTCTTATCTATTATGAGACAGAAAACTACGAGAAAGCAGCTGTTGCCTTTGAGCAAGCTCTAAAAATGGAAGATACTCTAGCTGCACGCCACGTAGCCTATGCTAAAGTTCAAGAAAGGCTCGGTAACGAAAAACTAATGTTCCAAGAGCTTGAAAAAGCTGCTGAACTTGAACCAAACCGCGAGACATACACTCTGCTATACAAAGCGTACTCCACGCATGGTAGAAGTGAAGACGCAGATATTATTGCTAGTAAAATTAAGCGCCTTAAATCCCCAACGCCTAAAGCTAGACGCATTCTCCGTCCAAGAAGAGTAGTAATTTAGCTTTTTTAAACTACTGCCATTTTCTGCTTTTATTTAGCTTTTCTTTAGCCTCAAAGGCCTCAGCTAAATTTACGCCCAGTCTATTAGATAGATCTATAAGTAACCAAAAAACGTCAGCTATCTCTTCCTCTACTAGTCTATTCTTTGAATGAGCGCCGTACTTTTGACCAATACTTTTACGAATAGACTTAGCAAGTTCTCCAGTTTCCTCGACAAAAAGACCAGAAACTTCAGGCACAGTTTCTTTATCAAAACCTCGCTCCTTCACCAAGCCCTTAATAAGTTTTTGATAATCCTCTAGAGTAAAATCCGAGTAACCCTCAGTCATAATGGCTTTAGTATATCAAAAAGGACCTAGCGCCATTCGTCAAAGTTTTGAGGTGTCTGAGCGGCGTAGTCTTCCTCGTAATTACCGCTTGAAAGAGCAGCGCACCCCAAAGGCCAGCTTTCAGCTACCAGTATCATTCCCGATCCGCCTAACGGTAACGCAGCTACAGCACCAACTACAGTTCCAACCTGCCTAAACAGTTCAATGTCTGCACCAATAAGAGTTGATCCAATTGCTAAGCCAGCTAAGGCACAGGCGCCATACCTGCGCCTTACTGTTATTTCTGAAGGCACATGCCTTCTTTCGACGAGACTTGTCATGGCTAAGCGTTCTAAAACCTAACTATAGCACTAAAACAGATGAGGTAAAGAGACCCATGTGCAAAACTAGCTAACCTGCGCTGGCCGCCATAGCTTCTTTTGCGTCGACAATCTGGTTTTTAACCACAATTGCAACAACTACAGCTCCAGCAAGAGCTAGTCCTACTCCTACTTTCAAAGCGTCTTTGTATCCCTGTACCTGCGCTACTGCGGGAGCCGAGTGGTGCACCAGTGTTTCAGTCTTAATAGTTGAGTAGGCAACGGCAGACAAAATAGCAAGACCAATAGCTCCGCCAACTTGCTGAGAGGTATTTAAAATGCCTGAAGCCAGTCCAGAAAAGTGCTTCGGTACTCCTGAGGTAGCCGCTAGAGTTCCAGAGACGAAAGTTAGTCCCATACCAACTGCACAAGTAGCTAAGCCTGGAAAGACGTTATCCCAGTAGTTTCCGCCTACTTTTAGTGAATGACTAAGTATATATAGTCCTCCTGCAAGAACAATTGGACCAACAACCATCGGTGGCTTGTAGCCAATTTTTCCAACCAGGTTAGCCACAATTGCCGACATTATTCCAATAATTATGGTAATAGGAAGGAAGCTAAGTCCTGTCTTTACCGGAGAGTAGCCAAGCACATCTTGAACGTAAAGAGTTAGAAAGAAGAACATAGAGAACAAGGTGCAGGCAATAACTATAAATGCTAGGTTGCCGCCAGCCACGTTTCTTATCTTAAATATTCGAAGAGGCATGAGAGGTTGTTCAGCTCTGTTTTCGTTAATAACAAATAGGACTAGAAGAATAAGGCCAGCTGCTATAAACTCCCAAACTGTTTTAGAGCCCCATGTCAGTGTTGGTGCCTTTGATAACCCATAAACTAGAGATATAAGACCAATTGTTGCTAGACTTGCTCCAATTAGGTCCAGCTTAATCTTCTTATTCTCCTCGCCAATCTTTCGCGGCAGTAGGCTCAAGCCCGCTACGACAACGCATATACCTACTGGAACGTTTACGAAAAAGTTCCATCGCCATCCCAAGTACTGGGTAATGATGCCCCCTAGTAATACTCCAGCTGCTGCTCCACCGGCTCCAACCGCACCCCAAACACCCATAGCCTTATTTCTCTCGCTACCCTCCTTAAATTCGGCTAAAACAATAGATAGAGCTGCCGGCGACATGATGGCCGCTGCAAACCCCTGACAAGCCCTTGTAATAATAAGCATAGTTTCGGACTGAGCAAGCCCACATAACAGAGACATCGTAGAGAACAGGCATACTGCACTCAAGAAAATCCTTCTTCTGCCGAACAGATCTGATGCTCGACCGCCAAGTAGCAAAAAACCTCCAAAAGTTAAAGTATATGCCGTTATTACCCACTGCAAATCATTAGGTTGAAAGTGAAGTTTACGAGAGATAGTTGGCAAGGCTACGTTAACAATAGCTACATCCAGAATAACCATAAACTGAGCAACCACTAAGAGCGTTAATATTACCCATTTATTCTCTGAATGCCTAGATAGTGCACGTTTGTTTTTAGCCAAATTAAATTCCTCTTTTATAATCTATTGAACTCAGCATACCAGACCAAGGTATAACGCCAAAGTCGAAAGGTTTAGTATGGTGCAGGGAGAGGGATTCGAACCCCCGAAGGCTAAGCCAGATGATTTACAGTCACCCGTGTTTGACCGCTTCACTATCCCTGCATTCGCGACTGGAGCCGCGACCGGGAGTCGAACCCGGGAACCTCATCTTTACCATAGATGCGCTCTACCAGCTGAGCTATCGCGGCGATTAGTCGTAGTTACTATAGCAAAAATAAGCATCTTAAAAAAGATATTTTATATATATCGTAATATTCTTATTATATAAGCAAATGCACGCTAGATAATACCACCTGTATCTGTTACAATCGTAAAGCTTCAACTCTGCCGGCGTAGCTCAGTGGCTAGAGCAATTGTTTTGTAAACAATGGGTCATGGGTTCGAATCCCTTCGCCGGCTCCATATCCGTTTACAAATCCATTCTTATCTGTTAATCTATAACCTACAATGGCAAAAGGCGATAAACGTAAAATTGTTGGACTCTACTCCGAAGAGAGTGGTGAGCGTATTTATTACACAACCAAAAACACCATGAATACTCCAGATAAACTATCCCTAAAGAAATACTCACCTAAACTAAGACGACGTGTAGAGTTTACCGAGACCAAGAAAAGTTTAGGCCGGAACGAAGCACCTAAGCGCTAGCTTTATTATACTTCGACATATCTAGAAGCGTATTAACCATCTCAGAGTGGCTCCAAACCAAGGGAGTAACACTTACTGGCATGCCGTTATCCGGGTCAAACTGTTCACTTAGAGCACCACTAGGCATTTGTCTAGCTAGCGACCAGTCAAGTAATTTTTGGGCCTCATCCAACCGGTTATTAATTGCGTAGTACTGTGCCATCCAAAGCGAGCAAACTATCCATGGATTACCCTGGTATTGGTGCTTAGCTAGGAAGTAGTAGTCTTGTTCGTGTCGGATTACACCGCCAATAGGGGATTGATTCATTAATCTAGCCTCAACCACTTTAGCTGTAGAGATTAGTCTCTCATCGTCCAGCTCCAAACCACCAAACATATATGGACCATACAGATTAGAGATATCCATGGTATTGTCGTACTGCAGCGTACCGTCCGGCAAAAGTAAAAAGCCTTTTGTAAAGTAGTTGTCTGGGCTATACAGCTTATTTAAGTTACTTCTAATGCCTTCTGCTGCTTTTTCCCAGCGTACAGCATCAGCAGGCTCCTCAGAGACTTCAGCCAGTCTTGCAGCGGCCTCTAGGCCGGCTATCACCGAACAAACGGTGTAAGTTGAGGTTAAGAATTTCTCTTCCCAAAGATCGTAGCTAGCATGCGGCAGTCCCGTTGCCTCATCAATAAAAGTGCACATAAATTTAGCGCAGGGCTGGACAAAAGTTCTATAAATATTCTCGACAAACACCTTATCTTTGCTGGCTTGGTAATACTCGCCAATCATAAAGACGGTTATGGCTGTTTCGTCCTCCTGAATAGCTAGTTCTTTACTTCTGCCATGAACCAGTGGATGCCAGGTACTACCTATAGCTCTATCCGGTTGGTATTTATGCATTAAATAGCCGTTTTTATGCATAGTATCCCTAGCAAACTCAAAAAACAGCTTAGCCTCGGTAAAGTGACCTAGTCTAATCAGTGGCCAAAGCGCATAAGAGGCATCTCTGGGCCAGCAGTAGCAGTAATAATCCCTACCGAAGTTAAATATGCTAGAGTCACCGCTTGCAAGCACCGAACCACGTGAATCGCAGTGAGCTTTAATTACAAGAAGGCTTTTTTCTAGCACTTTACGATTAAAGTGAGGTATTTCAACATTTCCGCCAGCTAGCCAAGCATGCCAATGCTGCCTGACGTGGTTAAGTCTATTCTCCATGTCTATTCGTTTAAACTCTGTATGCGTTTCCTGTACGTCCTGCTGAGAACTATCTGCAACTATCCAATAATCCAGCGTTGCCGATTGACCACCTTCAATATGTCTAGAGAAACGTATAACGGTGTCGACGCCGCCATGCTCGACCGCGTTATTAGATAGCTCACCGTCAGTAGCGTCTAAATAGGTTCCAGCTTTTCCTTCAATTGCGTAGTTACCAACGGCGTATTGATCAAAGCTCTGACCATCCTGAAACTTTCCAGCCACTAATATACAAAATCTACCCTTGTAGTCCAGTATGTAGTTCTCGTCCGGTACATAAATCGCCGTATCTGATCTACCAGTTCTTGAAATCTGAAATACCTGATGCATAAAAATCCGTACGTCACGCTCGTCGCTTTCGTGGTTAGTAGCGGTTATGTGCCTAACAAAAGAGTTGGTGTCAATATCTACATAGTCTTGAAGTAGTAGTGAGATATTTAGCTCATCACTATGCATTTTTATTTCACTGACCATAGCGTCACTTTCAAAATCTAGGCTAATTTTCCAAGAGCCATCATCCGTCCACTTAAAATTGCCATCAACCCAGACACCAATTTTATGGGCTAAGACCCTAGCACCATTTAAGTTCTCTAAGCCAACGTAGGGGTAGTAGTAATCATGAACTAGACCGTTCTCGTCTAGCCCGATAAACAGCTGGCCGTTACTAAGTACTACTGGTCGACTCATAACCCACCTTTAATCGCTTCATCATACCATTATTCCCTTAGCGGCCAATCTGTAAACAATATCCCTATAACTGTTCATAAAGTTTAAATAAGCCTCATAAGGCGTCTCATATGGGCTGAAATAGGCATGTATATCGCCGTCATTAAAGTATTTAGTACACATATAGTAAAAATGGTCGCTAGTTTGCAGTCTGCGCCAGTCTTCAATTAAAGCTAAGTCATGAGCACTCATAAGTTTTTCTTCTAGCTGATAGATCGAATAAATAGCATTAGCTTGCATGGAGTTACCCACCCAAGCCGATAAATCTCTCTCGGTATCAGCCCAGGTGACAGTTTTCGGCACATCTATCTCGCCAACACTTTCAAAACTATCTATTGCTTCACTTACGCTCATAAAGCTATGCTCTTGGTTCTTTAGCCACTCCTTAGGTAAATGCTCTAGAAAGCTAAATATGCCAGACTCATGCCACTGATGCTCGCCAAACGTCTCATAGTCCATAAATAGATTAAATACTTGAGCATCAGTGTCCTCGCTAAGCCAATGAGAAAACTTGTCGGCTGTTAGGGGATACTCTGCCCAGTCGCTATCGCCAAAACGAAAGGCAATATCATCACTAAGCTTGTAGTTCTTTAAAAGTAAACAAATATTGTCCGTTCCTGCCGGCCTATAGATGTAGTTAGGTGATCGCCATTCTAGTATTGGGTCCCACCCCTCAGCTAGGATTCCTTTATAGCCTTTTTGATCGGCCCACTTAGCTAAATCGTTGTTATAGGCCAGCTCAGTGTTACGAAAGACGTTGGGGGTTTGACCAAACAGACTTTCAATCTTTTCTTTATGCATCTGCACTTGAGTCTCAAACTCGTTACGTGAATAAAAGAAGGCTAAGGTGTGATGAAAGGTCTCACCCAAAATCTCAACCCGACCTGTATCGACTAGCTTTTTGAACGAGTCTAGTGCTTCTGGTGACCACATTTCTAGCTGCTCTAGTACAGTCCCGGTTAACGACAGGCTAAGCTTAAAGTTGTCGTTAGCTTCAAGTAGCTCCAGCAGCCTTTTGTTTGTTGGCAGATAAGATTTCTCAACAACTTTTTTTAAAATTCGCTCATTGGAGTAGTTAGAGTCATAAGGCGCATCAAAGTAATCATGATTAGCCCCTGTATCAAAGACGGTGTAGTGCCTAATTCGGTAGGGTTGGTGTACGTGAAGGTAAAGTGAGATCGCCTTCTTCATGCCACGGCTCCTAACAAATGACGTGAGTAGACGTCAATTATCTTCTGGCTAGACTCATCCCAGGACAGCTTACCAAGCTCATTAAAGGAGTTTTTCCATAGTTCATCTCGCAAAGCATCATTTTGAACTACACCGGCAATTAGGTTGCTCATTTCATCTACATCCCAAAAGTCGACTTTAAGGGCATTTTTAAGCGTTTCGCTAATACCAGACTGCTTGCTGACTAGGGCGGGCGTTCCATAACCAATAGCTTCGAGTGGCGTCAAGCCAAAAGGCTCGGAAACTGAAGGCAGAACAAATAGATCGCCGACTGCATAAGCATCGCGCCAGTTTTTACCCCGCTGAAAGTCAGCAAACATAACATTTTGACCAATACCAAGCTCGGCTGCCATATTAACCAGCTCGTTATGCATCTCGCCACTACCAACAATTAAAAACACAGTCTTAGGAGCTTTTTCTAAAACCTTCCGCGCTGAATTAAGCAGATGCGGTAAACCTTTTTGCACTGTTAAACGCCCAATATTAACCACCACTCTATAGCCAAATTCCTTCATTTTAGCTAAGTATTTGTAGGCGTTATCGTCGTCAAGCAGTTCTAAGCTAGAAACATCAATAGAGTTATGGACTACTTCAATATCGTCCAAAGGTACGCCGTAGTCCTCGTGAATAGCTTGTCTTGTATGGTCGCTGACGGCGATTATTCTATCCGCATTATGCAAAGCGGAACTCTCAATCTCTCTAACGATTGGGTTGCCCTGCTTACTGCCAGCTCGGTCAGATTCAATGGAGTGAACATGAAGAATAATTGGCCAGTTTTTCATAGCTTTAACTCTTAGCGCAGCTTTAAAGGTTAGCCAGTCGTGAGCGTGGACAATATCGTACTCTTGGTTCTGTACCAGGGTCGCTACTGCATGAGAATAATATTCTTGCTGGTCTTTTATGCTGAGTTTATTGAGCTGCAAAACTCCATTTTCATAGAGCGAACTGTCATAAATTGAACCGGAAGCCAAAAAACTTTCCGCGCTCTGATCACTAGCCGGCGTAACCTTCATGAAATCTACATTGTGATCGGCTCTGTATGGCAAAATAAACTCAATATCTATGCCTCGCCTAGACATAGACTTACACATCTCATAACAAGCAATACCGAGACCACCACTGTTATACGGGGGCAGTTCCCACCCCAGCATCAATACTTTCATTTTTAATTTTCTGTTTTTACGTTTATCCCTGTTGCTAAGTATAAGCTTTATGTAAAGAGATGACAAGAGTGATTTTTGAGGCATTAAAGCCAAATGACATCTACATTTGACAGAAGTGCGCTAAAATCCTAAAGTTACTTACAATATGACCCAGGAGTCAACGCCTCACCTACGGCAGATTGAAGGTGGCAAACAAGAACCTCTGCACGAGCCAGACGTGTTAAATTCCGTCTATGAGGCCTGGCTAGTAAGGACGGGCGCTGACGACGAACTGATAGACAACGAGCTACATAGGTTGTTTTCATCACAAGTTGACGATCAAGAGACAACACTTCAAGCCGCTACCGCTTTCGTCGACGGCTATGTGGCAATGATTGCGCTAGAGCATGCAGATGTCTGCAGCGACGAACTGGTACTTTTCAGATTGGGACAGAAAACTCTTGAGAAGTACCTAAAAGAGAGAATAGACCAAGGTGAAGATGTATCCATAGACGGGATAATAGAAGCAGTAGGGCGGGGGTTTCAGGAAGCTGCCAAAAATAAACCCGTACTTAAATTGGTTGAACCTGAAGAGGTCGAAGATCACCAAGGCATGCCAAAGCCACAGGCGATAAGACGTGGTCCTAGAGTTAGACGAAGATACCCAGGCGTAGATTTAGGAGAAGGCACTGACGACGAGTCAACGCTAAAAAGACTTACGAATCACGACCTTTTGTCCCCTGAAGAAGAGTTTCGCCTTGCTATAAGGGCAAGAGACGGCGACAAAGACGCCAAAGCCGAGTTGATTTTGCACAACCTACGTTTAGTTGCTTCGCTTGCCTGGCCGAAACTTAATCATGGCCTTAACCTTAATGAGCTAATTCAGGAAGGCGTAATAGGTCTAAATAGAGCAGTAGAAAAGTTTGACACGGATAAGGGGTTTAGGTTTACGACGTACGCTACCTACTGGGTAAACCAGGCGATGCAACGCGCAATACAAAATCAAGGCTTAGCCATACGTCTACCAATACACGCACACAATCAGTTGAGAGAGATAAAAAAAGAAGAACGTAGAGCATTAGAAGAAACAGGAACTACTCTTACAGATCAGGAACTAGCGGATCGAACCGGCATTGATCCTGAACAGATTATAAGTGTTAGAAGAGCATTTATAAGGGCTCGCTCGCTTGATGCTCCTCTAGCAGAGGATTCCGAAGCAACATATGGAGCATTTATACCTGACCCCACGGTCGATGTCGAAAACACCGCCATAGATAACGTTTACAATTCCTCTATTGTTGAGATAGTTAACCAGCTAGACGAACCTTATGCCTTGCTTGTAAAGATGAGATTTGGTCTTGAAGGAGAGGATACGCATACGCTCGAACAAATAGGAAATAAAACAGGGGTAACGCGAGAAGCTGTAAGGCAATCTTTGGAAAAAGCCTTGCGCTCACTTCGAGAATTAATTGAGCAGCAGGAAGCCTTACAGCCCCTGCAAGTCGCCGAAGAAACTAGAATAGATGAACTTGTACCTAAACTTCCAGACATACCTGACGAAGCTGAGACATCAGAAGAAGTCCCTGTTGAACAGAAAAAAACTTTCTGTCGACCGGTGGCAAAGAGAGTGCAACCACAATCAGCCGACATTGAGTTCGAGGACGGTGTTGTGTACGCGGATGCGCGCCAGAGGAACCTAGCCCTTGCAAACCGAAAGCGGATACCTGCTGTAAGGCTAAAAGAAGAGATAAAAACTGGAATCGTGTCACCACTCTCTGGGCTGTTGGACCCAAGAGCAGAAAGGGTGCAAGTGCAACAAATTCTCAGGTGTATTCCCGGAATTGGCAAAGTAAAAAGAGACAAGATCTTAAATAATGCAAATATAAACCCGCGAACCCAAACAGGAGCACTAAGCGAAGAAGAGATTGAACGCATAATAAGCCTTTTACCAAAGAAGCCTTATAAGCGGAGCGGTTCACAACCCACAAGAGACCCTGAAAAACTAAAAAAATCGCTAGAAAGAGCTAACGAAATAAGACTACACTGGGCAAAGGTTAAAGCGCAGCTAAAAAAAGAGCAACTTGGTATCGAAGAAGCCTTTAAAGATGAGCTTGTGTCTGAAATGAAAGTTGTGGATCTAGTATCTAGCTTGCCTTTTAGGTCGCACACGAGAAGAGGTGGGAAACATACTAGCGCCTTTACTACAGTGGAGTCAATAATGTCAGAGGCAGACTTGCCAGCTAACGTCCGGATTAACAAACTAACAAAAAATCAAAAGAAAAGACTAGACGCAGCATTACGGAAACGAGGGTATATTAGTTAAGGAAAAAATCTATTCGACTCTTTAACTGGCAGGGGTGGTCGGACTCGAACCGACAGCACGACTTTTGGAGAGTCGCCGCTTACCAATTAACGGACACCCCTTCGCTCGCCTAGAGCTACATAATAAGGGAAAGTAGATTACTTGTCACCTTAGTTCCTACCCTTTTAATTTAACTCGTAATCTGCTATACATTATAGGATATGGCTAAGATACAACCCCTAAAGCCTTTTTTGATGTTGCTCTATGGATATCCAGGAAGCGGTAAAACCTACTTTGCCAGGCAGTTTTCAGAGAATGTAGTCTCTGCTCATCTACAAGCTGACCGCATTAGAAGCGAGTTATTTGAAGATTCTCGTTATGACAAACAAGAAAACACCATAGTAACTCAGCTTATGAACTACATGTGCGAAGAGTTTTTAGCAGCTGGACTTAGCGTAGTTTATGACACAAACGCACTAAGAAGCGGCCAAAGAAAAGCACTATATGCTATGGCCCACAGATACCATGTCACGCCAATTATTATCTGGTTCCAAATGGACGTAGATACCGCCTTCTACAGAAACTACAAAAGGGACCGAAGAAAAGCCGACGACAAGTATGCGGCCGCCTGGGACCGCACAACTTTTGAATCCTACATCGGCAATATGCAAAACCCTAAAATAAGCGAAAACTACCTGGTGGTTAGCGGCAAGCATGTCTTTAACATGCAACAAAGTGCCGTCATAGCTAAACTAAGAAACATGGGCGTGCTTTCAAGCGCAGCAGCTGACTCAAAAGTAACCAAACCCGGTATGGTCAATCTCGTACCTAATCTTTCATCTGGCCGCGTTGACCTAAGTCGCAGAAACATATCTATTAGGTGACATGCCATTTAAAGAGTTCTATTTAGAACCAAAACAAACAATTAAGATATACAAACGCCGAAATGCTCGCAATATTCGTTTAAGTGTAGATGCTCACGGTCAAATAAAGGTATCTATCCCAACGTGGGCACCTTACCAAGCAGGACTACAGTTTGCTAAGAAGCACTCCACCTGGATTGAAGATAAGACGCCAAAGAAAAACATTCTGGCGTCTGGTCAAGCAGTTGGTAAGTCCCACCATCTATACTTTAATCGCACAAATTCAAACAAGGTCACAACAAGAGTTAGCGATACAGAAGTCCTAGTGTTTGTGCCGCAAGACATTGAGCCAACGTCGCCACCTGCTCAAACCGCTGCGAGGCGAGGATCAATTAAGGCGCTTAGAATGCAATCCGAGAAACTTTTACCTCAGAGGGTCGCTCAACTTGCAGCAAAGAGTGACACTAACTATTCGTCCATCAAGGTCAAACCTTTAAAAAGTCGATGGGGCAGCTGCGATCAAAGAAAAAACATAGTGTTAAATATCTATTTAATGCAGCTTCCATGGGAGTTAATCGACTACGTAATTTTGCATGAACTTACGCACACTAAAGTGCTAAAACATAACGACAAATTTTGGGCTACACTAAGTAGTTACTTACCAAAGGCCAAAGCTCTAAGAAAAGAGTTAAACACACACAACCCGGTTGTCGTTGGAACATACAATCCGCTTATGCCATAATTAGCTTATGTCGTTAACGCTTGAGCAGACGTTCAACCCTAAGGATGAACAACTAGAACACGAACGTCTTATTAGCCTCATCAACTCCATGGCTGATGCTGTTATTGCCATTGATGAAAATACCAATATTGTACTGTTTAACTCTGCCGCCCTAAACATTTTAGATATCAACAACATAGCTTTGCAGACGCCAATAAGGGACGTATTTAACCCGATAGACAAAGACTACCATCCAGCAGATATTGATGCTCTCATTAAGTCGGCAACGATGCCTATTACCAACCGCGACTTGCGCCTTTCCTACAAAGATGGTTCCTTAATTAATCTGTTTATCTCCATTGCCCCAGTCCACCTAGGCTACGGCGAAAAAGGCCAAAAAGGCTTTGTTATCGTTCTAAGAGACATTACCCGCGAAAAAAGTTTAGAAGAGGAGAGAGACGAGTTTATTAGCGTAGTGTCGCACGAACTTCGTACTCCAATAACAATTGCCGAGGGCAACATATCTAACGCCCAGTTCGTTATGAACCAAAAAGGACAAGAGGATGCCATTAAAAAGGCCCTGGAAGAGGCACATAATCAGGTACTTTTTTTGGCGGATATGATCAATGATCTTTCAACCCTTTCAAGAGCCGAAAGAGGTAAGTTGCAAGTAGAGGTAGAAAACATCAACGTTAGTGATTTAGCACACGAATTAGTTGAATCGTACAAAGCTGACGCAAGCAAAAAAGGACTGGAACTTAAAGCCGTTGTTAGTCCTGAAATTCACCATTTGTTTTCTAGCCGACTTTACGTTAGAGAGATGCTACAAAACCTCGTTACTAACGCCATCAAATACACTGACAAAGGGGAGGTGGTAATACACGCAGAACCCAAAGACCAGGGAGTAATTTTATCTGTACATGATACTGGTATTGGCATCAGTAAGCCCGACCAAGAAAAAGTCTTTGAGAAGTTCTTTAGAAGCGAAGATTACCGAACTAGAAAGTCTAGCGGTACAGGACTAGGGCTCTACGTAACCCACAAACTAGCCAACCTCATTCAAGCCCAGATCACCTTATCTAGCGAACTAAATAAAGGCTCAACATTCTCTATCTACATTCCCAATCTTAAGAAGGAATCCGCATAAGCGGTAAGCAAACGTTTCGGCCTTTCCAAATAACCTCACTAAACTCGTATTTATACATTGAGTAGTTCATAAGACCAACGTCTATAGCAATAGCAACCGGCATCAGCAAAATACTTCTAAGATAGAACTTGCCGTAAGTTAAGCTGACGTAATCAATAAATAAGCTTACTAGCACCAGCAAGTTAAGTGCAGATACCACTATTAGAACAACTAACGATTCACGAATAGCGATGTCTAGAAGATAGATTGGTAAAACTAACAGGGAAACTTCCAGTAGAGATAGCAAAAATACGATCTCTGGCCGTCTATGAGTCTGAGGGTAGCGCGTTCTAATGGCAGTATTAAGCTGATCATCAAAGGGTTTTATGGAAAATAATCCAAGAGCCGGACTTGATCTAAGAAAAGAGTAGCTATCATTAAACTTTATGGCTTCTCTAGCGAAGTAACTTTCTGGCGAGCCACTCTTCATAACCGACTTGAAGCCTCCCGCTTTTTCAATCATAGTCCTTTGGATCAGCCAAAAAGTGCTTAGTACCGGCGGACGCTTTAGTAGCTTCCTTGGTATAGCTAGCTCCCAAAAGTACCTACTAGGCTGAAAAACCAGACTTAGTGACTTGTTAGTGCTTGGAGGAGAATTAAGCGGCATAAAACTTACCATAGTTTTCTTTCTCTCTAGCAGTGCCTTTAGAGCCAGCGAGATAGTTTCTGGAGAAAAGCGAGTGTCTACACCGCAAAATAGCAGATAATCGCCACTAGATTCCATCAGAAGCTGCTGGTAAGCCCAGTTTTTGGCTGCCCAGTACTCTGGCGGCTCTTTTCCAGCAATAAACCTAACGCCACTATGAGCGTAACTCTTAATTATCTGAGGTGTTTGCTTTTGCTGAGAACAGTCATCAAGCACAATTATCTCGAGCTTAGGATAGTCTGAAGCAACTAAGGTAGTTAGGCATTGCTCTAAATCAACTGTCTCGTTTCTGGCCGGAATTAGCACGCTAATGGTCGGTAAATGTCTGCTCTCATAACTTAGTTTTGGCGTAACAAAGTTGGTAGTTTTAATGTGGCGAAGTGTAGAAAAGAGTAAAACAAGTAGTAGTAAACTTTCAAGAGTTATAGCCATCGCTAGCCAGTGTCCATCGTCAATATTAAGTTTTAGGTTTAAAAAGTAAATACCAATACTTAAAAGTAGGGCCGCATTTAAGGTTAAGGAGCTTTTTAACGACACACCGTAAAGATAATCCGAGCTGGTTCTACCCTTTATTAGCCTAAGCAGATTAAAACACCTATAGCAGGTAATAATAGGTACAATTACACTCAGAAGCGTAAAGCTCTCTTTAAGTAGCAAAAGGCTTAAGATAAGGCTAGCGGCAATAATAAAGTAGGATACTAGCTTTCTTAGCCGCCAAAACGGCCTTAACCACATGCTCAGCTCGACTGGAATGCTAGCAATAAGTAAATAAAGCGTAAGGTTTATCACTACAGTTACTATAGCAAACCCTTGTCCTTGACCCCTTAAGCTAACCCTGCTATACTTGACAGCAGAAAGCCAAGAATTAATTCTTTAGGCTTTTTTAATTTGGGTAATAAGGAAAATATGCCAGATAAGGACTCGACTAAAAAAAGGATTTTAAAAAACCCTCAGTCATTTCGCGAGAGAGCCCTTAAGGCTAGCGAGGAAAAGAGAGACGCTAAACCTCGTTCACATAAAGCCAGAAGCGGCATAGGCAAGCTCCTAAGCCCAATAGTCAAACCAATAAAAGAGTTGGGCAAAAACAAAACAGTTAAGAAGATTCTAAGACCTTTCCACTACATTGGTCTTATTGTCTGGCCAAAGTACTTAAGAAGCAGCTTTAAAGAGCTAAAACTAGTTACCTGGCCAACCTGGCGACAAAGCCGACGCCTAACTTACGCGGTAATAATCTTTGCAGTAGTTTTTGGAACCGCAATAGCAGTTGTTGACGAAGTCCTAGGCAAGATATTTAAGAACATCTTATTAAAGTAAAGGCAACTAATGCACCCATCGGAAAAGAGCACCAAGAAACGTTATGACACCTCCAAACGCTGGTATGCTATTCACACTTATAGCGGCTATGAGGAGAAGGTGGCTGAGAGTATCCGTCAAAGAGCTGACTCGCTGGATATGAAGGACAAGATATTCCAAGTACTAGTTCCTAAAGAAAAAATGATAGAAATTAAGAACGGTAAGCGGCGAGTTGTTGAAAAGCGCATCTTCCAGGGCTACGTACTGGTTCAAATGAAGCTGAGTGAGGACGCTTGGTACATAGTTCGAAACACTCCTAGCGTGACTGGTTTCGTCGGCAGCGGCACTGATCCGACTCCAATCGAGGAAGATGAAATCGAAAAGATCCAAAAGCGAATGGGGCTAGAGCAGCCTAAGCACAAACTGGACTTCAAGATTGGCGAAGTGGTTAACATAATTGACGGACCATTCAAGGGCTTTGACGGCAGTATTAACGAGGTAGACGCTGCTAAAGGCAAGCTTAAAGTACTAGTAAACATGTTCGGCCGAGAAACTCCTGTCGAGCTTGACGGCTTACAGGTTAAGCGAGTCTAGACTAACAGGGATAAATAAGGTATAATCGGGCAAATATTATGGCAAAAGTAGTTAAAGCAAATCTGAAAATGAAAATCCGCGGCGGTCAAGCCTCGGCTGCTCCTCCTGTTGGTAGTACCTTAGGCCAATACGGCGTCAATATGATGGACTTTATTAACCCCTTTAATGAAGCAACCAAAGATTTGCAGGGACAAGAGGTCACAGCCCACATTGTTATCTATGACGACCGTAGTATGGACTTTAGAGTTGTCTCAACACCAACCGACGAGCTTATTCGAAAGAAACTAGGAATCAATAAAGGCTCAGGTAAGCCAAACAGCGAGAAGATCGACAAAAAACTCTCCAAAAGCGCTTTAAAGGAGATTGCTGAAGCTAAAGCTAGAGACATGAACACTCAAGACATTGATGCCGTAGAGAAGATGGTTGCCGGAACAGCCCGAAGTATGGGCGTAGAAGTAGAATAAGTAACACTTAATATATTTGGGAGCTCTTTAGCAAAAAGAGCGTTTGCACCAAGTAAGGAGCAAGATAATGCCAGTTAAAAAAGAGACTGAACCAAAGCCAGAGATTGCCAAGGTAGAAAAGAAGCTAAAAACGCCCGTTAAGAGCGTAAAGGACGAACCTCTAGCCAAAGCCGGCAAAAGAAGCGCCAAGGCAGTTAAAGAACAGGTTGAAAAGGAAGAAAAAGAAGCACGAAAAGCTACTGCGATTGAACAAAAGCAAGAAGCTAAGCCAGTAAAAACTGTTAAACCAGCAAAGAGCCGTCTAGAAAGACGCTCTAAGACGTATAGAGAAAAGGCTAAACTACTAGAAAAAGACAAAGTCTACAGCCTTAGTGAAGCTTCAGCTTTAGTCAAAAAGACATCCACTACCAAGTTTGATGCTAGCGTAGAAGTTCACATCAACTTAAACATTGACCCTAAACATGCCGATCAAAACATTAGAGACACACTTAGTTTGCCCTCTGGAACCGGCAAGAAGCAGACCGTAGCGGTTTTAAGCGACAACGATAGCGAAGCCACCAAAGCTGGAGCAGATATTGTTGGTAAGGAAAATATTTTTGCTTTACTGGATAAAGGCAAGCTAGACTTTGACATTCTTATTGCCTCACCAAGCATCATGCCAGAGTTAGGCAAATATGCCCGAGTTTTAGGTCCTAGAGGCCTTATGCCCAGCCCAAAAAGCGGAACCGTAACTACTGACATCGCAAAAGCTGTTGCTGAAGCTAAAGCCGGCAGAGTAGAGTACCGCGTTGATAGCAGCGGCATAGTTCATTTAGCTATAGGCAAGGTAAGCTTTAGTGAAGCCGATCTAAGCTCTAACATTGACGCAGTCCTCACTAGCATAAAAAGCAATAAGCCAGCAAGCGTTAAAGGCGCTTACATTAAATCTGTTTATCTAACCTCGACAATGGGTCCGTCCATTAAAATAGACATTGCTAACCTCTAAGCTTTTTTAACGCTTTTACTCATTAACCGAGTCAGCGCAGCCATTGTTCTAGAAAAGCCTCTAAGGCCCCCTCTATAGACTACGTACTTATCTTGCCACATGGGCTCGTATTTCGCTTTAAACCTATAAAGACCACTAAAACTAAAGAACCTATCGCCGTTGTTATATGCAAACTTAAGTACGTTATCTACTAGCGTCTGCTCTTTTTCTTCGCTCTCGCTCTTAATGCCAGCCAGTGGGCTTAACCCCATATTAAGCAGCCTGAAACCCTCCTTGTGAGTGGTGGCTATTACGTTCATTAGCAAATAATCGTTAACATTCCCAAGAGCCTGTGAACTTTGCCTAAGGAGGTCATAGTTAACTTCCTCCCTATTAAAGTCGGTCGGAAGAATATTTATAAAAGCTTGAATAGTACTAGCACCGTCTCTAGCTACTCCAATACGGCTCATTTGCATATAACGATCTGAGTAATACCCCATTGCAAAACCTCGCTCACCACGCCCATCTTTACTAAGCCAGTCATCAGAAATAAAGCGCAGGCGATCTAGAACTGCCTGCTGATGTGGAGGATTTAGTAGCTCAAAGCTGTAGTTTTGCTTATTAAACTTGTTCTGAATCTGACGAAAGTACTTACTTTCAGCTAATTTAGTTTGGAAATGCTCCATATCTACCATCGCTTCTTGGCCTAATTTTTGCAGAGTAAAGCCATCGCTTTCGTAAAAGTCTAAGTATTTCCCGCCAACGTGAATAAACGAAGGCAGCCAATCGTTATAAAAACACTGGTTTAAAAAGCCTTCAATTAGTTCTTTAAACTTGGCCTCATTTCCTATCGGATCACCAAGAGCCAGAGCAACGCCGTGCATAACGTGGTAGGCAATAGCCGACTGACCCTCTTCGTCAAAATAGTACTGCTTATCCTCTGGCCAGTACTTAAAGAACTCCTCACTTTCTCCGCCGTAGTGATCAAGTAAGTTCCTAATATTGTCTCTAGCTAGTGTCTGGTCGCTAAAACGGGCTTTAAGAGGCTGAAACAGGCTTAAAAGGGCATAAAGCACACAGATTACGCTAATGAAGCGAAGTGAGTCCAAAAACAGATGAGCTCGCTTAGTATAAGCAACGATCGGCTTCTCGGTAGTTATATTAAACTGGTCAACTGTATAGTGAACCGCTGTAGTTACTCCAATCTCCTGATGAAAGTCGCTATCGTCCATTAGCTCAAAGCCAACGGTACCGTAAATTAGAGTAATGACGATAAGAACTAGGATAAACCTGAGAGCAAAGCGAAAACCGGCAATATCACTTTTAACGACGAATCTATCACGGTAACGAAATAGAAAGGCCAAAACAATGGCTGGGAATATAATGTCCCTTACTACCTCCAGCCAACCCAAGCGGAAATGTTCAATTCTTCCTAAGTACTCACTAACGCCAAAACCTAAGTAGAACACCATTGTGGCCACTGTCACCGTCCAAGCCGTACGTTTACGCTTTCTAAGAAGCGTTGCAAGGTAAATTACACTAATCCCAACTAAAATTGGTAACTCGATCAGGTAGTCGTTCAAATGGTAGGCTCTATGATCTAGAATGTGATTTAACAGCGAGTCAGCAATAATATATATACCGAAAAAAGCCACCAGAATTGAAATAAACTGTACGGCAAATTCCGGCCTAACTCTAAATTGGCTTCTAAGGGTTTCGTTTTTAACCATTTCTTCTAGATACTATACCTAAAAATTTGCTGTTATTAAATTAAAGCATAAGCTAAAAAGCTATTTATAACCAATTCTTGCAAAAAAAATTACAATATTATTATGCTTGCTCATTTTGTCTGTACTCTTTAGAATAATGGTAAAGATTTGAGCGAGGGAGAGGTGTCAAAAGCCAGTGTCGGTCTATAGCAATAAACAAATACGAGGGGCAATAGAAAATGGGCATATTGTTTGCCACCCCTTTGACCCAATGCACATTTCTCACGCTAGCCTCGACGTTACGCTGGGATATTACTACTACCGTATTGAGCGGATGAATGAAAAAACAATTTACAATCCCTTTGATCCTCAAGACGTTGAGCGCTACTTTGATGGCCCATATAAAGCCATGCCTCATGAACAGTGGTGCCGACTAAATAACTTTCAGATGGTTAATAATATTCCTCCAGACCACCCAGTTATTAGCTTGAAACCAGGAGAGAGGATACTAGGGCACACCCACGAATTTTTCGGAATTAAACCACCAGGCGCTTACGAAATAAAGTCACGCTCCAGTTGGGGCCGAAATGGCATTGCCGTTTGCTTTGATGCCGGCTGGGTTGATCCAGGCTACATTAATAGACTTACTCTAGAGATCTATAACTTAAACGAGAGAGAAACTGTTTTGCTGCCTGTCGGCGAAAGAATAGCTCAGGCTATCTTTTTAGAAACAGGAGAAGTTGAAGGTACATACGGCGAAGGTAGGCACGACGGTTTTAGCGGCAAGTACCAGACCGGCTCCAATCTCGATATGATCATTCAAACCTGGTCACCTGACTTAATGCTTCCTAAAGCCTACAGAGATAGGCGTTCAATGCCAAAAAAGATAGAAGGACTGGCTTATGACTAGAGGCAAGTATATTGTTTTTGAAGGTCCAGAGGGCGCTGGCAAGACCACGCAACTACACGAGTTAGTTAGGAGGCTTCATGAAGCCAATCTACCGGTTAGAAACCTACGCGAGCCCGATAGTCAGAGTGATTTAACGGCTAGAGCAATCAGGCATTTAACGCAGGACCCTCACTATCCCATGAATACTAAAACCGAGGTATTACTATACAATGCTGCCCGCTCACAAAGTCTTAGCGTCATTAAAGAAAGTCTTAACGCCGGCGTAAACTGCATAGTAGATCGCAATTACCTTACAACTCTAGCGATTCAATACTATGGGCGCGGCGATGTGCCTGACTACAGCGCCATAAACTCAATTATTAGCTTTGCCGTTGGTGACATGGAGCCAGATTTAACCATAGTCCTCGATGCTCCTGTTAATGTGCTTAGAGAAAGACTAAAGAAAAGATTAACTGGTGAGCGCTTCGATAAACTTGATGATGCCTTTTTGGAAAGAGTCAGAGCGGGTTACCTTTGGGAGGCGAAACAGCGTGGCTACCCAGTGGTATTTGCTACAGCTCCAGAGGAAGAGGTAACCAAGGAAATTTGGAACCTAGTAGCTAAGACTCTAGCTAGGAGGGATAAAGCCTTGCCGCAAAAGTCCTCTGAACCTACAGCCATAAAAGAAATCATTAGCAGTCAAAGCCAGAAGCTAGACAAAAACCAAATTGACGAAGTATATCTAACGAAAGACGAGGACCAGATTACGATTACCGAAAAGGGCTGGGACTTTTTGCGTAGTTCCGTGACTAACCCAGAAAGCAATGTTTACGGCTTTAACGACCGCCTCAGTCCAGTAACAATAGCCGCTGCCATGGCTAGGTTAAGTCGGCGAGGCGACGATATGCGGGTAACTATCCTAGACGAATTTGCCGGTAAAGCAGAAAAGGACAGCGAGCTACTAAAACGCATTATTACCGCCTATGGCGATGATTCTGTTCAGCAACTTGGCGGTATACATATTGTCGTTGAGAATGCTTCTAACTTACTGACTAAAAAGCTTGAATGGGGCCGTCTGGCCTCTTATCTAGAACAATCTACTCGCTATATTTACTTTGATCAAAAAGACAAGGATGGTAAGTATAAATACTTTGTACCTAAGAACCTTAAGCCCGCAATTAAGAGACAGTTTATTGCCGACATAGATTTAATCTTCGATAACTACTCAAAGATGGTCCGGCAGCTAACTGACTATGTCCGTAAAAACTCTGACACTCCTGAAAAAGAAAGAGACATAGCCTGGAAGGGCGCAACTCGGGCTCAGGCTTGTGACGCTGCTAGGCATGTTCTACCGGTTGCAACTAAGTCCACTGTCGGCATATATGCCTCGGGTCAAGCTATAGAGTCACTAATAATGCATCTGACGAGCGACGAGCTACTTGAAGCCAGTGAAACTGGCGCTAAGATACTAGAAGAAGCCCGAAAAGTCATACCCATGTATCTAGAAAGGGCCGACAAGCCTGAACGCGGCGGCGCCATGATTGCTTACCGAGCGAACACTTACGCAAGTGTTAGGAAGTTTACGGCCGACAATATTAAAGCCGTACACTCCTCTAACTTTGAAGAGCCAATCAACCTAATCGACTATTGGCCAAAGAACGAAATGCTACTAGTTGCCGACATGCTATACGAGCACAGCAACCTCTCTTTAGAGGAAATACAGAACGAAGTAAATACTTGGACATACGACAAAAAAGCTGAAGCCTTTAAAACATACTTTGGCGAACGTCTTAACAGAAGGCAAAAACCCGGTCGAGCCCTAGAAAAAGCCCACTACAGCTGGGACATTATCTGCGATTATGGCATCTTTAGAGATTTACAGCGGCACCGAATGGTTGATGACTTACAGTGGCAGTTCTTAACACCAAGATACGGCTACGAAATACCGAAGTTGATTGAAGACGCTGGACTCAGCGATATCTTTGAGGAATGCTTCGACATATCCCTGAAACTGCACAGCGTGCTAAATGATGCCGGTTATGCGCTAGAAGCCCAGTATGCGACCCTGTTAGGCAACAAGATGCGTTGGAAGATTACATATAACGCTAGAGAAGCCTTTCACCTTCACGAACTAAGAACAACTCCTCAGGGACACCCCGGATACCGCAAACTAGTAAGACAAATGCATGAAAAACTGGCAGAAGTTCATCCACTAATAGCAGAAGGAATGATTTTTGTAAATTCAGATGAGGACCCTAAGCTAACTAGACTAGCTGCCGAGAGGTACACCCAGTACAAGTTAAGCAAGCTTAAGAAATAGCCAGCTAACTCCTCCTTCTTGACAAGCAAAGCATTCGTAGTGCAAAATAAGAATCGTGATTAAAATAGATATGATTCTAAAGGGGCTATCTCTCCGCTAAACGCGGGAATTGTATTTTTTTAGCACTAAATCAACGTCCCGCTGACAAAAAACAGCGGGTTTTTTTATTTATAAGGAGACTTTTTAAGTTGTTACCAAGAAGATTTCAACCAGAGCGCACAAGTAACTTTTCTAGCGCAAAAAGCCGCATTGAGAACAGGCGTCTAAAAAGAGATGGCAGTGGCAATCCTTACGTAATGCGGGACGCGCAAGGAATACTTCGCTACGTATTCGATACTAGCGAATTGGATCCTACTAGCACAGTAGATGCTAGAGTTATACATAAAGAAATAACCATAAAAGAACTTGGTGGCAAAACGATACATATACTTTCCGGAGATAACGGTGTAACTGAATCTCATAGGGAAGATGAAGTAGCAAATGCTTTAAAAAGAGACATACCTCTAGAGAAGTTGGGGCACTTAGGTGTAGTTGTATTTGAAACTTCCACCGAAGTAGTGTAAAATACTTATTAAGTTGCCGAAGACAGCGACGGACCAAAAGTCTTAATTATGTCGCCAAGGTAAATGTATCTAAAGTGCATAAAGTCTTTGGTTATCCAGAGATTTTTTAATTTATAGGCAGCTAAATAAGGTATCTTAAGGTCGAAAGTAACCTTAGAGCGAAACTAATAGGAGCATAAAGTCTATGGCTTTAACTAAAGCAAAGAAGACATCAGTAATAGATGAAACTAAAGAGCTTTTAGATAGCTCTAAGATGACAGTTCTTGCCAAATACCAAGGTATAGAGGTCAAAGAGTTTCAAACTTTAAGACGTGATGCCAAAGAAAACGGCACAAGGCTTAAAGTTATAAAAAACAGATTAGTAAAACAGGCTCTAAAACAGTCCGACAAACTTAAAGATATAGACACATCACCGCTAGAGGGCATGATACTCTACGCTTTTAACGATTCTGACGAAGTTGCTGCCGCCCAGGCACTAAATAACTTCGCTAAGAAAAACCCTAATCTGGTCTTTGTCGGGGCAATTAACGAGCAGGGTGAATTTCTGGATGCCGATAGCGTCAAGTCTCTAGCCAGCCTACCTGGCAAGAATCAGCTTATTGCAGGCGTAATTAACACCTTAAACTCACCCATACGTTCCGCTACCAGCGGACTTAACAACCTAAGCTACGTAATTAAGGGCTTAGAAGCTAAAGCAAGTAATTAACATAACTTAAGAAAGGACAAGAAATGGCAGAAAAAGACTTAAAGAAGATCGCAGAACAGCTAGTTAACTTAACTGTATTAGAAGTAAACGACCTATCTAACATACTTAAAGATGAGTACGGCATTGAGCCAGCCGCAGCCGCTGCAGTAGCCGTAGCCGGACCAGCCGCAGCCGAAGAAGGTGCAGCTAGTGAAGAAAAGGCTGAGTACGACGTTGTACTTAAGGATCCAGGTGCCCAAAAAGTAGCCGTTATTAAGGCTGTTAAGGACATTACTGGGCTTGGACTTGGCGAAGCTAAGGCTATAGTAGACGGTGCACCAAAGCCAGTTCTAGAGAAGGCTAAGAAGGAAGACGCCGAAGCAGCCAAAAAGACGCTAGAAGACGCTGGCGCAACTGTTGAATTAAGCTAAAGCTCCTTTATCCACACCCCTTGTCAATACTTTGACTTTGTCAAGTGTTCGTGGTATTTTTATGGGGCAAAGTGTACCTCACAATAAAAACACTTTACTAATAGAGAGACAAAAGATGCCAGACGTTCCAGACAAACAGGTAAAACGACTCAGAACCTTAATCCAAGAGGCGGAAACAAACTTAGCTGCTGCCAATGAGCTACTAATAAGTTTGGTAGGAGACGACGAAAAGATAAAGCCCGTAAACCGAGAAGAAGCGTTGGGTAAGGTTATTGAAGGTGTCTTTGACGGTCAAAACATGGTAGGTAGCGACGGCAAAACCTACCCAGTTCCAGCTAACTATGCCTCCAAGTCTAAGCTAGTTCAAGGCGACATACTAAAGCTTACTATCGCGGACGACGGCGCCTTCCTATACAAGCAAATCGGTCCAATCCCCAGAAAACAGGTGGTTGGCACACTCATCTTAGAGAACGGACACTATTTCGTAGATGTTAACGAAAAACGCTACCGAGTACTACTTGCTAGCGTAACCTACTTTAAGGCTAAACCTGGTGACCAGGTTAGCGTCAACGTACCAGAAGACGAATCAAATGCCGAGTGGGCTGCCCTAGAAGCGGCTCTCTAGCAATAAGTACAACAGATAATCAAGTGCTGCTCACGTATAATAGATAAGTAGCTATGAGTACTTCTCTTTATCGGAAATACCGGCCAAAAAAGCTTAGTGAGGTAGCCGGCCAAGACCATATTACGTCGACTCTAAAAAATGCCCTAACTAAGGGCCAAATTAGTCATGCCTATCTGTTTACCGGACCGAGAGGAGTAGGCAAAACTAGTGTTGCTAGAATCTTAGCACACGAGGTTAACGAATTAGCTTACCAAGACGACGCTTCAGACATAGACATTGTTGAAATAGATGCTGCAAGCAACCGCCGGATAGACGAAATTAGAGAACTAAGAGAAATGGCGTATATGGCTCCGGTCAGCTCTAAGTATAAGGTGTACATCATCGACGAAGTCCACATGTTAACTAAGGAGGCTTTTAATGCTCTTCTTAAGCTCCTTGAGGAACCACCAGCCCACGTTATCTTTATTCTAGCTACAACTGAGCTACAAAAGCTTCCCGACACCATTATTAGCCGGACTCAGCGCTACTCCTTTAGGCCAATCTCGTCTAGCGCTATAATTGATCAACTTGGGGCCATAGCAAAGAAGGAAAAGATAGATATTGACACACCAGCAACTGAGCTAATTGCCCAGCATAGTAGCGGCAGCCTAAGAGACGCTCTAAGCCTGCTTGATCAGGCCAGATCACAAAGCAAGAAAATAACGGAGAGTACTCTTATCGAGATGCTCGGCATGCCACCAAAGGAGTCAATCGAAGAACTTATTGAGCTAACATTGTCTACGCCTAACGTAGCAAGACTTAGCCAACAACTTTCAAGTCTATACGACCAAGGCTACCAACCGGCGTATATTGCTAAGGATATAAGCGCTAACTTGCGCGATATAGTACTAAAAAATAACAAGCCAAAACAAAACCCGCTAATACTAGACCTCTTAAAGAAGCTTTTATCAGTACCTAGTTCTCTTGACCCAAACCGCTACCTAGAGATTGTCTTAATTGAGACTGCCAGCTCTCTAGAAACACCTGCACTTGCCATTTCGAAGTCTGAGCCTATCCAAGAGAAAGAAGTAGAAGTAAAGCCAAAAAAGATAGAAAAGAAAGATCTAGACGATGATCTTTGGCTAGACATTCTTTCGGACCTAAAGTCTAAGCACAACACACTTTACAGTGTAGTAAGGATGGCCAAACCAGAGATAAAGGATAATAAGCTAACACTTACCTTTGAATTTGAGTTCCACGTCAAACGAATTAGTGAAGCTAATAACTTTAAGATGCTAAGCGAGACTGTCGACTCCTTAAGTGGACAACATATTGAAATCGAGTACAAAGTGAGCGCAAATACCTTAAAAAAAGATGTTAAAATAGAGCCTACACATAAACAAGATTCTACTAAAGACAAAGAGCTGGAGGCCATCAATAACATATTCGGTGGCGCTGAGCCTTTCGACGAATAACTAACTAGAGGGTCATCATGGAGCCTAAGCAAGCTAAAGTTACAGACACTACGCCGCAGAACGCAGAAGCTGAAGCTAGCCTATTAGGCGCTTTAATTATTGATTCAGAATCTATCGTTAAGATAGCCGACCGAATAAAACCAAGCGATTTTTACGACAAAAAGAATGAGCGCATATACGAAGCCATTCTTAGCCTATACGAACATCATCAGGCAGTAGACGTTTTAACGCTATCAGACCAACTTAAGAATTCCGGATATCTAGATAGCATAGGAGGACCAGCCTACCTAACAGAGCTTACTAATTTTGTGCCATCAGTCGCGCACGTAGAGCAATACGCCGACATTGTTTCGCAAAAGGCGCTCAGAAGACGCTTAATAACCGCCTCCAAGGAAATAACTGGCCTAGGCTACGATGAGTCTAAGCAACTCCGCGAACTTATTGAGGAAGCCGAAACCAGGCTATTTAACGTCTCTCAACAGCATGTCAAGCAAGACGTTATTAGTCTTGACGCCATACTGGCAGAGAGTTTCGATAGACTCGATGAGCTACACAAGGACAAAGAGAAAATTAGAGGTGTGCCAACGGGATATAAAGATCTGGACTCAAACCTAGCAGGCTTTCAAAAGTCTGACCTAATTATTATTGCCGCCAGACCAAGCATGGGAAAGACAGCACTTGCTCTTAACCTAGCTCACAATATCGCTGTGGACTCCAACCAGCCAGTCTTGCTCTTTAGTCTAGAAATGAGCAAGGAACAACTGGTCGATAGACTACTGTCTATAGAGTCTGGTGTTGACGCCTGGGCGCTACGAACTGGCAACCTTACGGATGCAGATTTTGAAAAAATTGGGCAAGCTATGGGTGCTTTAAGCGAAGCTCCAATATTTATCGATGATACCCCCAGCATTACTATTAGTGACCTGCGAACTAAAGCTAGACGTGAGGCACATAAGCATGAGTTAGGTTTAATAATTGTTGACTATTTGCAGCTTATGAGTGGCGGCTTTAGGCTAAATAATGACGGTAACCGTATACAAGAAATTTCCGAAATTAGCCGTGGTCTAAAAGGTATAGCTAGAGAGCTGAATGTGCCAGTACTAGCTCTTAGTCAGCTTAACCGTTCAGTTGAAAGTCGTAGCCCACAAATTCCTCAGCTAGCAGACTTAAGAGAATCTGGTAGTATCGAGCAGGATAGCGACGTCGTAATGTTTATTTACCGCGAAGACTACTATAACCCCGACAGCGACCGCAAAAAACTGGCTGACATATTCATCAAAAAACATCGTAACGGTCCCACCGGTGGAGTAGAGCTACTCTTTGAAAAAGATAAGCAAAAGTTCTACTCAGTCGACACTAAGCATAACAACCCTTTTGACAGCTAAGATGCCATCAAAAACCTCACCGTCTAAACGTTTAAGGCATCGTACTTCTCACTTTAATCATTACGTGTATCTTTACGTCCTTGCCGCCATTGCCTTAATATTTTTACTACTTTACCGTCTTGGCGGTTTAGTTGGCGGAATGAGCACCAGCGAAATAGTTACTGCACACGGAATTTATGGTTGGCACGGACTAACCAGCAACATTCTTTATCTTCCTATTAACTTAATTAGAAGCATAGATTTTAAGCTGTTTCCCAATCACGGACAGACTCTAACTAGACTACCTAGCGCACTGTTTGGCCTTTTTAGCGTAGTTAGCTTTAGCTATATCATCTACATTTGGCACGGCAAAAGAACCAGCCTACTATCAACGCTACTATTTATTACCGCCGCTTGGGGGCTACATGTTTCTCGGCTAGCAACCAATGACATCATGTTTTTTTGGGGAATAATTAGCCTTATTTTAACCCAAGTACTGTTAAGCGAATATAGCGGCAACGCGCTTGTAACCATGGGTAGTTTTTTTATCTGGGGCCTACTACTAACAATTCCTGGTTTTCTATATCTTCTTATCCTTTTCTATGCAATAGAGCGAAATCTAATCCTTGACGCCCTAAGTGATCTTAAAAGCTGGAGCGCAAAGCTTATTAGTTTTGTGCTTCTACTTCTTTGGGTGCCACTTATAGCCCACCACCTTATAAACTCGGCCGCCAACATTCGCAACTATCTCGGGTTGCCGGCAACAATACCTACGCTATCGCACTACTTAAAAGACTTTATTGCCGTTGGCGTACATCTGTTCATCAGAGGCCCAGAGTACCCAGATATATGGCTAGGCAAAAGTCCAATTTTAGACTTTTTTACGGTAGTCCTAGCTATACTTGGCATCTACTTTTACTTTAAGCACTTTGCCAGTAACCGCTCCAAGCTTCTCTATGCAATGTTTGTCTGTTCATACATTCTAGTTTCGTTTAGTGGCAGCATCCCGCTTAGCCTACTAGTGCCTTTAGTCTACGTCTTTGCTGCAACCGGCATGGCCTATTTACTGCACATTTGGTTCCAAGTATTTCCTAAAAACCCCTTAGCCAGACGTCTTGGAATAAGTTTAATTACCCTAGGCGTGCTTATTAGCTGTCTATATAACTACCGAGCCTACTTTGTTGCCTGGCGCTACGACCCAACGACTAAAGCTACCTTTAGTCATCACTTAAATTAGTTGTATAATACTTTATAGAGAAAGAAAGGGAATAACCAATGAGTAAATTTGATCAAGCTAAGATGTTAATGAAAGCTAGAAAAATCCAGAACGAGCTTCAAAAAATGACTATTGAAGTAGATAAGGGCGATGGCGCCGTAAGCGTAGTCATTACTGGCGAACAGAAGATCAAAAAGATCCATATCGATCCAGAGAAAGTAGACCTTGAGGATATATCTGAGCTAGAGAGATGGCTAGAAGACGCTGTTAAAGAAGCGATTACTGAAAGCCAGCGAGTTGCCGCCGAAAAAATGCAACCTATGATGGGAGCTTTAAGCAGCCTAGGCCTTTAAAAGAAACGACAAAAGAAATATGCAAATACTACCTCCCGCGCTCAGCGATCTAATTGACGCGTTTGGTAGCTTACCAGGCGTAGGTCCTAGAACTGCTGAACGTTATTCCTACTATCTACTAAGACACGAGCCAGCTCAGGCCGCTGTCCTGGCTGACAAAATAAAAAACCTCTCAGGCAGCATTGGCTACTGCGAGAAAACTTTCGCTCTTGTTCCAAAAGGTCAAAAACTTTCTGACCTCTATACCGATCCAAGAAGAAATAAGAAAGTAATAGCCGTAGTTGCCGAACCCTTCGATATTGTCGCGCTGGAGCGAACTAATGAGTTTTCCGGTACTTATCACGTACTAGGCGGCCTGGTTTCACCAATTGATGGCATTCACCCAGAGAATCTCAACATATCTGCCCTAATTAAGCGCATTAATGAGGATAAAGTAGAGGAAGTAATTCTAGCCTTAAATGCTTCGGTAGAGGGTGAATCCACTAGCTTATATATTCAGAGCCAGATTAAAAAGCCTGGTGTTCGAGTCACTAGACTAGCTAGAGGTTTACCAATTGGCGTAGACCTGGAATATGCCGATCAAATAACACTTACTAGAGCCCTGGAAAATAGGACTGAGATCTAAAACTATGTATGACCAAGCCGATGACATAGCTAAGATAATTGATGAGGCAAAAGAGATACTAATAGTTCAAGCCGACAATCCAGACGCCGATAGCTTAGGAAGCTCCCTAGCACTCGAGGAAATTCTTGAATCAAAAGGTAAAAAGACGTTCATGCTTTGTGGTGTAGACATTCCTAACTATTTAAAATATCTAAAAGGCTGGGACAGAGTTAGCGACGACTTGCCGGCGAGCTTTGACCTAGCTATATTTGTCGACGTCTCCACCCTTACCCTCACAGAAAAGTTAAGCGGCTCCGAGCAAATAAACTCAATAAAGACTAAGCCTGTCATAATCTTAGACCACCACGAGTCCGTAGAAAACGAGATACCCTTTGCTGTAGTCAAAATTAACGATGCCAAACGCTCCAGCACCGGCGAGCTTATCTATGCATTATTCAAACAAATTGGTTATGAGATTCCTCTTAGCGCCAAAGAATACATCATGAACTCAATCCTAGGCGATACCCAAGGGCTATCTAACAGCCTAGCTACAGCCGAAACATACAGGATTATGGCAGAGTTAGTTGCTTCCGGCGTAGACAGACCTAAGCTCGAAGAGAGTAGGCGAGAATACTCTAAGATGGCTCCCGAGATATACGCCTTTAAAGCAGATCTAATTAAGCGCACGCAATATAATCCTTCTAAAGAAATTGCCTACGTTAGTATTAATCAGGAAGAAATCAATAAATTTAGCCCGCTATATAACCCAGCTCCACTAATACAAGGCGACATGCTCATGATAGAGAACGTTCTAGTAGCCATAGTTTTTAAGTCTTATGACGACGGCAAACTAACAGGAGCCATTCGCTGCAACCAAAGCGCACCAATAGCCGCTAAGCTAGCCGAGAGCTTAGGCGGCGGCGGGCACAGCTATGCAAGCGGTTTTAAAATAGCTAAATCTCTAGATCCGGATCAAGACGTTGAAAAATGCCTAAACGAGGCCGAAAAGCTATTAGCGGAGGCAGAATGAGACTATTTAATACCTATTCTAGGCAAGTAGAGACCATAGAGCCTCTGAAGCCGCCTCTAGTGACCGTATATACCTGTGGCCCGACAGTGTATAGCTACACACACGTTGGACACTGGTTTACCTATGTCCGCATGGACATGCTAATAAGGGCGCTTATCTCCAGTGGACTAACAACAAAATGGGTCATGAACATTACCGACGTTGGTCATTTAACCTCGGACGCAGACGATGGCGAAGACAAACTAGCAAGTGCCGCAAAAAAGGAAGGGAAAACAGCTTGGGAAGTTGCACAGTTTTACACCGATGACTTTCTTAAAGGCATGAAGCAGCTAAACATTCTAGAACCAAACTTTATTGTCAAAGCAACAGATCACATAAGTGATCAAATTGAACTTATTAAAAAATTAGAGGCCAAAGGTTTTACATATAAGATTAGTGACGGAATTTACTATAATACTTCTAAGTTTCCACGCTATGCCGACTTCGCCAGACTTGACCTTGATGAACAGCAGCCAGGCGCCAGAATAAGCTACAATCCAGAGAAAAAGAACCCTAGCGATTTTGCTCTATGGAAGTTTTCGCCTGCCAACAAAAAAAGAGACATGGAATGGCAAAGCCCCTGGGGCAACGGCTTCCCGGGTTGGCATATAGAGTGCTCAGCTATGAGCATGAAATACCTTGGCGAAACTTTAGATATTCACACTGGAGGCATAGATCACATACCGGTCCATCACACAAACGAAATAGCCCAAAGCGAGGCAGTAACCAATAAGCCACTAGCTAGTTACTGGATGCACTCCAACCATGTACTTATTAAGGGTGAAAAGATATCTAAAAGTTTAGACAACTCAATAACTATTGCTGATGTAATAAAAAAAGGCTATTCCCCAGAAGTACTAAGGCTTCACATATTAGAGTCTAGTTATAGGAACCAATCTACTTTTAGCTGGAGTGGTCTAGAAGCCGCTAAAAACCGACTGGGTGACCTTAAAGCCCTGGCTGCACTGCGTTACCAGGCAAGGGATAAGGACTTCGACCTGCCGACCTTTACCCTTGAGGATGTTGGCACCGAGATAGCTAAGTCCATTCAAGAAGACCTAAACACTCCCGCGGCTCTTGCTTTTCTATCTGATGTGACAACTCAGCTACTGACAACACATATTCAAACCAATATGATCGACCACTTTGAAGCCATGCTGAGCGCCATAGATAATCTTCTAGGACTGTCTCTGTCTAGCGTTTCGGACATAACTGAGGAACAAAAAGCCTTGATCGCTAAAAGAACTGGGGCAAGAGAAAAGAATTCTTGGCAAGAAGCTGATTCTATAAGGCAAGAGCTGGAAAAGCAGAAGATAGGACTAAACGATAGTCCAGGCGGCTCTACTTGGTACCCAATAATTTAGCTTTTTCTTTAGGATTTTCAATAATTTCTTTTGAATAAAAGTACTCGAGTACTACTATTCTTAGGCAGCCGGCTATTGGAATAGCGACCAGACCGCCCAGTAGCCCGCCAAAGCTAAGCCCAATGACTAAACTCATAAATACCAGCAGCGGCGACATATTAGTTGAATTAGCCTGTATTTTTGGCTGCAACACATAAGCCTCGATCTGCATGTACAGTAAGTAGTAGGCTAGCACCACTACGGCCGACTCTAGAGAGTGGAATAGCGAAACTGCAGTTACAATAATTGCACCAATTGTATGTCCGACCATCGGGATAAGGCCACAAAAGAAGATAATTACACACAGCGCCGCAACGTAGTGCACATGCATAACGATCAATATTGGCGCCATAACTGTCGCTGCAATAGCTGCCAGCAGCACCTGTCCGTTAACATAACCCTTTATGACGCTATACATGTCGTTAGACATCTGTTCAAACAGTCCGTGGTGCTTGCTCGGTACGACCCTCTTAGTAAACCTGATCCAACGTGGCCCTTCTACTAGCATCATAAAAGTTAAAACTAGTACAGCTAGGGTAGAGAAGATGCTAGAACCAACCTTTTCAACAGTACTAAAGGCACTGCCGGAGATGTGACCAATCCTCGCCTGAAGCTGCTGAGACAGCTTGTCTATATCATTCTGCAAGTGATACTTTCTAACAAAATGCCCAATCGGGCCACTCTCAGTCTTATACTCTTTTATTAGATGTGGCGCTTGTTTTACAAAACTATCGGTTTGACGAATTAGTGGTGGAACAATGCTAGCTAAAAACAGCCCAAGCACGACAATAACAATCAGATAGGCAATTGAGGTTGCCCAAAATCTGCTGTTTTTACCTTTTCCCGGAAGTCTAGAGCTTATCCAGAAGACTGGGCTGTTCAGTGCTAAAGCTAAGAAGAAAGCGGTAAATATTAGTAGCAAGGCATGTGAAGCCCGGCGGGCAACGAAGTACAGAACGTACAAACAAATAACAAAGACTGCAAACCTAATAAACGTCTTAGTCGTAACAGTTACGTGTACTTCGTCACTACCTTCTTTAGTCCATTTAAACATCTTGGTTCCTTTTATACACGTAAAAGCGGTAAATATCTAGCAATTTATCTCCTACGACCTTAACGTCAAAGCCTCGTGCATAGTCACTGCACCACTTTGCATCTTCACGCCGTTTACTTTCATTATTTAGATAATAATCTATTTTCTGCGCGAGAGACTTAGGGTCAGAGTGGTCAAACAAAAGCTCAGGTTTTGGCGACATAACAGATGCGTAACCAGCGTTATTACCAGCCAGCACCACCGCCTTGCCACTAGCCATAGCTTCCAGCAACACTATTCCAAAGCTTTCACCCCCACTGGCTGGAAACACCGAAATGTCTGCGCTAGCTAACATTGCCGGTTTAGACTCTTCAGAAATAAACCCCTTAAAAGTTACTATGCTTCCTAGGTCATTATCGGCAACAAATTTCTTAAGCTTTCCCTCAAGTGGCCCCTGACCACAAATTACGACCTCAATCCGGTCCTTAACGTTATCCATTGAATTGATTGCCTCTAGAAGAGTCATGCAGCCTTTTCTAGGCACAAGTCTACCTAAGAATAATATTCTGACCTTAGATTCGTTCTTTGCGGCAGGCTTAGTGGCGTAAAACTTATTAAAGTCAATTACATTAGGTAAAACTTCGGACTTAACCCTGAAGTCACTAAGGCATACTTTTTGAGCAGCACTTGAGACGGAAAGCATTTTATCGAAGCGTTTAAGGGAAAAATGGCACCAGGCTCCTAGCAGCTTATTGCCGACAGATAAAATAAAGTTATATGGGATTATATGATAAGTTCCTATAACTGCTACGTTCTTGCCCGCTTTAAATACAAATCTTTCGCCCATCATCGGGCTATACGGCGTCTGAATATGCAAAACATCAAACTTTTCTTCACTCAAAAAGCTTCGAATTTTACGGCCGCTAGAGAACAAAGGTATTTTCAATCTATTACCGTTAGAGTTTACCCCTATAGCCTTACCAAAGGAATAGGCATTTTTGATGTTGCTTGGAACCTCTCCAGCCACAATATGTCTGACTTCATGACCAAGTGAACTAAAGTACTCGCCAAGAGATAGAATGTATTGCTGAACACCATCAGGACGTTCTAGTCCGCCGTCTAAAACAAAACCTATTTTAAGCTGTTGCCCGGTTTTCGCCATGATGCTCCTTAAGTGCATCGCGGTAGAAGTCTTCGTACTCTTTTACTACAGTTGGGTAGCTAAACTGTTTAACATAAGTCTTTGCCCAGCTTTTCCAGACATCTCTAAGGGCTTTTTCTCGCATCATATAGCTTAGTTTTCTA
>DATJNI010000014.1:0-4219 GCA_035508275.1 Candidatus Sulfotelmatobacter sp. | reverse complement strand
GTTCCTGACTATTTCTAGAGGTCTGTTAACCCCCGGCCAAGAACTTAGGTAAACGGCTGGGAATGCGGAACCACCCATACCAGCCAGCACTATATTGTCTATGTCGTGGATTGAGCTGGTGTCTACATTAAAGTCGTGACCTAGTTGCTGCCACTGTTTTTCGGCAACTCCCAAAGCATCATCTGCGTCTCTTTCGTGGATCATTTTAAGGTCATCGAGCACTGTCTTTTACCCCCTTTTGCATTTATGCTTATTAATATATAGTATATCGTATTAATCGTATCTTATAGGGGGGAAGATGTTTGGGCAGCAAGATGACGGTACGCCAACCAGCAATAGCAATTCTGATCCAATAGCTTCGGCTGCAACCGCACCTGACTATAGTAGTCAAGTAAGCCAAACTTTTGGTAACGAACCAGATGCACCTAAAGTTGAAGCTAGTTCTGCGCCCCCAGTTGAAGATAAGGATGTCCTTTCGCCGGCTGGTGGTTATCCTAAGCCAGCTAGTCAGCAGATTCACTCTAACGACATGGTTATTAGCGACCCTATGCCATCGCCCTCTACAGATAAAGATGCTTCTACGCCACAAACCCCTGCTGATCTAACCGACATAAAGCAACAAGTAATTGGCGAGCTCGCTCCATTAATAGACAAGCTCGACCAACCGCCTGACGAACACTTTAAAACTCTAATGATGATGATCCAGGCAACCGACAATCAGACCTTAATAAGTGCAGCTTACGATGCCGCTCATAAAATTGACGATGAAAAAGCTAAGGCTCAAGCCCTACTAGATATTCTTAACGAAATTAACTACTTCTCCCAGCCGCATAGCGACAGCTAGGTTGGTCGTTACATCATTCCGCCCATGCCACCCATATCTGGCATAGCGGCAGCTTTATCTTCCTTTGGTACGTCTACAACTAGTGCACCCATAGTCATTGATGTGCCGGCAATAGACACTGCGTTTTGAATTGCCTCTTTTGTTACTCTCGTAGGGTCAACTATCCCAACAGCTTTTAAGTCGACAAGCTTAGTAGGATCATTAACGTCAACGCCTTGTCCAGCTTTGGCAGTTTTGACTTTGGGTAGCCACTCATCGGCATTTAGCCCTGCATTAGATAGCAATATCCTGAATGGCTGTTCCAATGCCTTAAGCAAAAGTTGTCGCCCCGCAGTGACTGAGTCATCGTCTTTCGGTGAAGACTTTATGCTTTTTGATAGGTTAATGAGCGTTACCCCACCTCCTGGGACAATACCTTCTGTCAGTGCTGCTTTAACAGCGTGCACAGCATCATCTACTCTAAATTTCTTTTCTTCAATCTCTGTTTCTGTAGCACCGCCGACTTTAATAACGGCAACTTTACCAGACAGGTCAGCTCGTCTTTTCTCGAGGTTTTCTTTGTCATACTCACTGGTTGCTTGTTCTATCTGAGAATTAATCTGCTTTATTCTGGCATCTATTGCAATCTGCTTGCCCCCGCCTTCAATAATTGTAGTTTTGTCCTTATCGCAGATTACCCTGCGAGCTGAACCAACTACATCTAGTTCGACATTCTCAAAGTTCATGCCAGTGTCTTCACTAATTACCTCTGCGCCTGTTAGCACAGCAATGTCATTTAGGATGTCTTTTCGGCGATCACCAAAAGCTGGAGCCTTGATTGCAACAGTGTTAAATACGCCTTTAAGTCTGTTAAGTATTAGGGTACCGAGAGCTTCGCCTTCTACGTCTTCGGCTATTAGCACTAGGTCTTTTTTGCCAGCCTGAGCTAGTTTCTCTAGCATTGGCAAGAATTCCTGGACGTTAGTAATCTTTTTGTCGGTAACAACGATGGCTGGTTTGTCGTAAACTGCTTCCATTCTGGCAGTGTCTGTAACCATGTATGGGCTGACAAAACCGCTATCGAATGTCGAGCCTTTTACTACTTCGGATTCAAGTTGTAGTCCCTGACCTGCTTCAACTGTTACAACTCCGTCTTTTCCAACCTTATCTATTACGTCAGCAATTAGATTACCAATCTCTTTGTCGCCTGCTGAAATAGTTGCTACTTCAGCAACTAGGGTCTTTTTATCTTTAATATCCTCACTTAAGCTATTTAGTTTAGCTACAGCCTCGTGGGAAGCGCTCTCTAGACCCTTCCTTAATAGCATTGGATTATGCCCGGCAGCAATGAGCTTGTTGGCTTCATTTAATAGATGATAGGTGAGTACGGTTACGGTTGTAGTTCCGTCACCAGCAACATCGTTCATTTTAGAGGCAGCTTGCTTGATTAACTCAGCACCTACTTTTTGGCCAAGTGTTTCATCGTCAACATCGGCTATTTCAACATCTTTGGCTACGGTTACGCCGTCATGTGTTACTGTCGGCGCACCATAACCTTTGCCAATAACTACATTCCTACCTTTAGGACCCATAGTGGTCTTAACGGCGTTATATAAAACTTCCGCACCATCTAATACTCTTTTTCGAGCATCTTCGTCATAAAATACTTTCTTTGCCATATCTATGAAATATCCTTTCTACTTAACAGTCGCTAGGACGTCTTCCTCTTTAACTACAATATATTCTTTACCACTGACTTTAACTTCAGTGGTTGAAAAACTTTTATATACAATCCGGTCGTTAACTTTGACTTGTTTAACATCTTTGCCAACCGCTACCACCTTGGCAGTTTTAGGCTTTTCTTGGGCTTTATCTGGTATATATAGTCCGCTAGCCGTTTTAGTCTCTGCTTCGTCGCCTATAGCAATGATATGGTCATTCAAAGGCTGAAGTGGTGAACTCATCAATACCTCCTTATAAAATTCAGTGGTTATTATTAGGTAAACCTAGTTACCAATTAATTCTAGCACTCAATATATACGAGTGCCAATAAATGGTCAAGCGTAAGTCTTATTTCTTAACAATAGCCTTTAGAGCATCGTGAGCGGTCCGTATTTCATCCCAGGGATGTGTACCATCGTTGCTCTCTATAGTTCTTTCGTGTCCTTTACCAAGCAGTAGAACTACATCGCCTTTTTTAGCAAGCCTAAAAGTGAAGCTAATGGCTTCGGTTCGATCCCGCACTACGAAATAGTCTTTATCTAGTTTCCGACCATGTTTCTCCACACCGCTAACGATTTGCTTAATAATGGCCATGCCATCGACGTCACGGTCGTCTTCTTCAGTTAGCACTATAAGATCGGCGTACTTACCTGCTAAATCTCCTTGGGCTGCACGTTTCGCCACATCGCGCCTACCAGGAGATCCGAACATTACAATAAGTCGGCCCTTTACTAAGGGCTTGATATCTTTAAATAACTTCTCAAAACTGTCTGGGGTATGAGCAAAGTCGACAATTACTTCAAAGTCCTGCCCTTCATTAATTTCGGTCATGCGGCCCTTAACCGACTTAAGCGAAGCAATGCCTGATTCTATCTGTTCCTTACTAAGTCCAACAGCCCTGCCTACTCCTATTGCTGCCAAGGAGTTATATACATTAAATGAACCTGGAAGATTGCACTTTATCTTATATTTGTCTCCGTCAATTTCAGCTACATAGGTTGAGCCAGTTGCCTTAAGATCTATGTCTTTAGCCCTTAGATCTCCCTTGTTGATACCGTATAGGATCTTGTTTTCTACAACCCCGGCAAAGTATTCGTAGTTGTCGTCATCAGCATTAACGACCCCTGTTCTCAAGCCTGAACGGTTTCTGTTAGCTAATTTAAATAACTTTTGTTTAGCACTGCGATAATTTGCAAATGTCCCATGATAATCCAAATGCTCGTGAGTTAGGTTAGTTATTACTGCCACTGAAAAGTCGATACCGAAAACCCGGTGTTGCGACAAGCCTTGAGAGGTAGTTTCTAGCACTAACCAATCAACTTTGGCTTTTTTCATTTGTTTAAGCCTGCCCATAAGCTCTCTCACTGGAACATTGGTGTAGTGCTCTTCCTGAGTATAGAGCTCTCCGCCTATTCCCCACTCTATAGTTGTCATGAGACCTGTCTTATATCCACTACTATCCAGCATTTTATATATCAGCATAGAGGTTGAAGTCTTACCGTTGGTACCGGTTACCCCTATTACTTTTAGCCCTTTACCTGGGAAGCCGTTTAATAGGTTAACGACAAAAGCCTCTACTAGGTGTCCATATGGTTCTACCGCCCTAAAGACTTTTGTTGGTAGTAGCTTCTTTAGCTGACTTTTCGCGCTCATTTGCTCATTAGTATAAGTAAA
>DATJNI010000013.1:0-4741 GCA_035508275.1 Candidatus Sulfotelmatobacter sp. | reverse complement strand
AAGTGCTCAATATTGCTCAGATGTATGGCTGGGAATGTGAGGCTCTCAAGGGTGTTAATTACGCTCAGTGGCGGGACTACTTTCTAGGTAAGGAAGATTACCCAAAGCTTAAGGATAATTTAGTCAAAGCAAACATGGACTTAGCCAAAAAGCAGATGACTTGGTTCAGAAGAAATAAACGTATTCATTGGCAAAGTGCCCCTGTTAATGTGGCTAATGTTGTAGACTTGGTAACTACATTTTTAGACAACACTGTTACGCATTGAATCAATATTTGGTACAATTTCAATATGATTGAGCAATTGTTTGGGTCAAAAACTCGCGTAAAGCTTTTGCAGCTTTTTTACAGTAATCCTAATAGGCAGTTTTATGTTCGTGAGATAACCAGGAAAATAGACGAGCAGATAAACTCGGTTAGAAGAGAACTGAGCAACCTGCTTAGTATCGGCATAATTACTTCAGATAACACCAATAACAAACTGTATTATGAGGTAAACCAAAAGTATGAATACTATAAACCGCTGCAGCAAATCTTCGGTAAGGCCAAGAAAGTTTCATCTACTGGAGGTTCAGGCAACCAGATAGACCCAGAACTAAAGAGCATTGGACATATTGGTCTGCTAGTCTACACTGGTCAGTTCACTAGGGATAGCTCTAGTGGGGTGGACATATTGATAGTTGGGGACGTTAACGCCAATGCACTAGCTAAGTACATAGAAGACCTTGAGAAGAATGAGAATAAGAGTTTAAGATACGCCGTAATGAGTGTTGACGACTTCCGCTACAGGCGACTTATAAGAGATAGATTTACGCAGGATCTAGACAGAGCAAAAAAACAGATAGTTGTTGACGAGTATTATTTATTGCTACCAGAACCTAAGGAGGAAGAAAAAAAATAAATGGACATACAATATCACGGAGCAAATTGCATAACAGTTAGCCATAAGGGTTCGAAAATACTCGTTGATGATAATCTGAGCGAACTGGGGCTAAAGAGTATAACTAAAGCCGAGGATGTCTCCTTAACGACAGATGGCAAAGGAAGCAAGACCGGTAGGCTTAACTTTAATTCACCAGGTGAATACGAAGTTAGCGAGGTCTCAATTATCGGGATCCCGGCTCGTGGGCAGATGGATGAGGAAGGCAAGCACTCAACTACGATGTTTAAGTTGATTGCGGGCGATCAAAGCATACTGGTTACTGGGAGGATTTACCCTGAACTCAGCGATGAGCAGATAGAAGCTATTGGCCGAGTTGACGTTATGCTAGTGCCAGTGGGTGGCAATGGCTATAGTACCGATTCGGTTGGTGCACTGAAGTTAATTAAATCTGTTGAGCCGAAACTGGTCATACCAACCCACTTCGAAGATAAGAGCATTAAGTACCCTGTTCCTCAAAAAAGCCTGAGCGAAGCCCTGACTGAGCTGGGTATGGAGCCAAAAGAGACTCTGGCTAAGCTTAAACTAAAGCCAACTGATCTAAGCGACGTAACTCAGCTGGTTATCCTAGAGAAGGTTTAACTATTTAGAAATTAGACCCTTTTTCTTAAGGGTTCTTATGGCTTGTGTACTAAGTTTCATCTGGACTTTCTTACCGTCAACAACAACTGTCTTGTTCTGCAGGTTTGGCTTCCAGACTTTTTTGGTATGCCTTTGAGAAAAGCTAACATTGTTGCCGTATTGTTTGCCTTTACCGGTAATATCGCATTTCTGCATCAAAGAGTCCTTACTTTGTCTAAATACTAAGGTGTTATTCTACATTTTTTTAGGGGTGGGGTCAAGAGGTATATGCTTGAAAATGTTTAGAGGTTATACTTATTCTCATGCTAGGAGGCTCTTCCATAACTGACATCATCTATGTAATTGTCGCTATTGTCATTTCTCTTTCGATCCATGAGGCAATGCATGCCTATGCGAGCCACTTACTCGGCGATACCACAGCTCAGGAGAGAGGCAGACTAAGTTTAAATCCACTGAAGCACATAGATCCTTTTGCCACGGTAGTTCTACCCATAATCACGTACGTTATCTTTAAAATTCCTATACTGGCAGCTAAGCCAGTGCCCTTTAATCCCGACAGATTAAAATTTGGTGAGTTCGGTGCCGCCTTGGTTGCTATCGCAGGGCCACTCTCAAACATATTAATGGCGTTTATAGGGGCGCTAATTTTGGCTCACGTGGGGGCATCAACTCAAGTTGTAGATTTTCTGGAGACTTTTGTCATCATAAACGTCGCTATTTTTGTGTTTAATATTATTCCTATACCTCCTCTTGATGGGTCCAGAGTGCTATATGCGTTTGCACCTGAAGCTGTACAGGACTTTATGCGAAGCATCGAACCTTACGGCATCTTTATAGTTTTTGCACTTGTTCTAACAGGCGTAATAACACCAATTATTGCTAACATAGATAACGCTATCCTTCAGAACCTACCGTAGTATAATTAGAGTTAAGTCGGGTAGGGTTTGAAGCCTCTCCGCCGAGCGTATGATTATCTGATACTAATCATAAGGGAGTCTAATACCTGCAGTAGCCGTGGCTGCTGCGTGCAGACACCCACCTGGGAATCCTCAGGTGATCAAACTCGGTGCCCGACTATATTTATACATTCGGGGTGTGGCGCAGTGGTAGCGCGTACGGCTGGGGGCCGTGAGGTCGCAGGTTCAATCCCTGTCACCCCGACCAGACTTACACCAAAATACTCTGACCTTATCCTAAATAAGCCGTGCTAAGATAGTTATCATGTGGCAAGAAACGAAACACGGACTATACAAACAATTTAACTTTGAAAACTTCAAACAGGCTTGGGCTTTTATGGAGAAAGTTGCGGAATTAGCCGAAGCTTATCAACATCATCCCAGGTGGGAGAATGAATGGAACGTAGTGCAAATATGGCTAATTACACACGATGCCAAGAACGCCATTACAGATAAAGATAGAGAACTAGCCAAAGCTATAGATGAAGCTGTGGACTCTAAGAATAAGGAGATCGATACAAAAGAAGTCGATCACGTCGAAAACGTAAAGGTGTTTGCTGACGGAGGTTCTAGAGGTAATCCTGGGCCAAGCGCCTGTGGCTACGTTATTACAGACATGGAGGACAATATCCTAGTAGATAAAGGAGTATACCTAGGCATAACAACAAATAACCAGGCCGAATATACAGCGCTTAAATTAGCCCTTGAGAATTGTCAAAAGATGCACGTTAAGGAAGTAGAAGTGTATATGGATAGTCTGCTAGTTATTAACCAGCTTAATAGGATATACAAGGTAAAGAATAGAGATTTGTGGCCGCTACACGACTCCATACAAAAGATTGCTAAGAATTTTAAGAAAATAAACTATTCGCATGTTCCTCGAGAGTTCAATAAGCAGGCAGACGCTGCGGTTAATAGAGCACTAGACGATCACCTAGGAACTTTACCAGACTCAACAGAGGTGGTATAATGCTAACGTCAGATTATTAGCTGGCCGCGCGGGTTTAAACACCTGCGAGGAAAGTCCGGGCAGTGAAGGGAATGACAGTCGCTAACGGCGACCGGGGGAAACCCTAGGGAAAGTGCCACAGAAACAATACTTCCGCACTTCGTGTGGTAAAGGTGAAAAGAGTGGGGTAAGAGCCCACAATCTACAGTGGTGACACTGCAGAAAGGTAAACCCTGTCTACTGCAAGGAGATGGATCCTTTGAGCCTAAAGCTCAAAGTTTCCCGACTAGGATCACATCATATAACCGCTCGAGTTTAGTGGCAACGCTAAACCTAGATAGATGGCCAGCCACGACAGAACCCGGCTTATAGATAATCTGACAAATAAATACCCCTTTGTGAGAGAGGGGTATTTATTTTAGCTTAAATCTACTTAGTTACTTTTTTGACTAAACTCGTAAACGTCTTTGGTTCGTTAACTGCTAGCTCAGCTAGAATCTTACGATCCAAATCTATCTTGTTTTCTTTAAGACCGTTAATAAACTTACTGTAAGTAGTGCCGTTTAGTCTGGCAGCAGCATTTATTCTGGCATTCCAGAGCTGTCTAAAAGTCCTTTTTCGACCTCGTCGATCTCTGGTTGCGTTTTGCAGTGAACGAGTTACAGCTTGCTTACCACGCTTAACACTTACTCGACTAGAGTGGGTCATGCCTTTGGTGGCTTTTCTTATCTTCTTGTGACGTTTGTGACTAGTTACGCCTCTTTTTACTCTCATAATTTCTCCTGTAACCTATACACCGAGGTTTTTCTTAACGTTCTTTGCAAAAGTACCATTTCTGGTCTTCAGACCTCTTAAAGCTCGTTTTCTACTGCCGCTTTTCTTGCCCAAAAAGTGGTTTAAGTTAGCGCTGCCAACTCGAACCTTACCGGTCTTGGTTACTCTAACCCGGTCCTTTGTTCCGCTATGAGTCTTGAGTTTTGGCATTGTCTTCTCCTTCGACTTGCTGCTTAGTGGTCTTCTTGCCGCTATGTCTTACGACCATTGATAACTGTCGTCCTGCTAGCTGTGGCTCTTGGTCTACGATTACACTATCACCTAATTCTTGTAGAATTCTCTGTGCTAATTCGAAACCAATTTCCTTATGGGCTTGCTCTCTACCTCGAAAGACTAGCGTAATCTTAACTTTATGCCCGATCTCGAGGAACTTCTGTGCATGATTGAGCTTGATCGACAGGTCGTGTGGACCAATCTTAAGTCCCATCCTTATCTGTTTTAGCTCTAAAACCTTAGAAGCTTTTTTGCTTTTTTGCTGTTGC
>DATJNI010000012.1:0-7190 GCA_035508275.1 Candidatus Sulfotelmatobacter sp. | reverse complement strand
ATTTGGCAGATTTAAGTGCGTATAAGCGTCATATAGTCCCCTAGGGTCAGAGCTCTGTATATCTACGCGGATTCCACCGACCGCATTAACAGAATCTTTAAAAGCAGTGTAGTCAATTAGGCCGTAGTAGTCTATTGGGATGCCTAGTTTCTGCGAGACAATCTGCTCCAACTGACCCATACCACCATTTGGATAACCGCTAGCACTAAAATTGTCAGCCTGACCATCTTCGTAAGCCGCATTTATCTTGTTATAGCCGTTCCCAGGGATATTTACCCATAAATCCCTAGGGATGCTCAGCATACTGGCCGTATTGTTCTGGGTATCAATACTAACTAGCATAATAGAGTCCGTTAGTTCTGCCCCTTGATGATTAGGATCATCTGCTGAGTATCCAGCTAAAAGAATATTAACGTGACCGGAGTCTTCGCCGTTTAGTTTAGTAGGAAAAAGAAGGCCAAATATATTGCCATTAAAGGTCTTACTTAGATTGTAGGCAAACTTCCCACCAACGTAACCCCCTATTATCAAAATAGCTATCAAAACACTTATAAAACTTCTTTTAAGAGTTTTTCTACTAAAGAAACGTTTCCTCTTAGGAACTTTTTCTTCATAAGCCGCACCGGCAAACTTAGTGGCATTGCCACCATTACCGTAACCACTGAGGTTGGCTCCCATAACAGGGAAACTAGCCGCCTGCTTGTTCAGTACTTTCTCGTTGACAGTCGGTCTTTTAGCTTTGGAATTTCTTTTTCTATTTATTGATCTATCTGGCATAGATAAGCGTGACCTCATTATACATTAAGTGCCAAATATATTATCTAGTTATTTGCTGAGAAACAGCTATACATTCTTCTTTAGCAGCATTGTTAAGCAATATATATTATGGTAGGGTATGTTTTGTGGAAAGAATAGACACAGCTCTTGACCCCATCGACCAGGGGCGAGCTCATGGATTTAATGTAGTAACGGGATGCACGACCAACGATGAAGAAGGACGTCCTTACTATTCCTGTCGGCTGGCTACCGAGTTTGGCGAACTTACCGCCGTTTCTCTAGGCCTAAATGGGTTACCAAGGAACGTTGGGCAGGGTAAGCCGCAAATTAGTAATAAAAGTCCTCTCAACGTCGCTTCCTATGAAGCTACAGAAGAGCTTTTAGACAATTACGGCGACATGTGGCAGATGCGTCTTAGCGCGCTATATAGAGTGCTGGGCTACGGGACTCTGTGCGAGAACCCAGAAAATGGCAGTGCACGTGCTGCGTTTATCCCTAGCGATGACTATATAAACAATGGGCTGCTCGCCGTATATCAACAGATGGGCGAAGATTCAGCGCCAATAGAGTTTTTTCGCACCGACGAGACACTGTCTAATGGTGAATTTTTCCTTGGCCTTCTTAACGGCAGCTTAACTATAGCTAAGTCTCTACAGATAAGCCGCTTCTTAGGACAAACACATAAAGACATAGGTTTCTTCCGGTTTAGTCCAGATATAGTAGAATTTTTTCAGGATGAAGTCCGGTGTCGCCTCGGTGCAGATGGCCTTGAAGAGTTGGATAGGGAGTCCAGCGCCGCTGACATGAGTGTGCTGCGATACAATATTGGGAACCTGGCCTACCATTTGTCGTTTTTCCCGACCCACTTGGCTCTTAGTGAAGGTTCAGCCTCTACGTATAAAGTACGGGATGAAGCTAGAGCCAGCCTTCTATTCAATATTCTTCAAAAAACAATTATTGAATCGAGTTATGCCGACAGAGGCGATGGACGAACTGCTGCCGACTTAACCGACGAACTGCTTGACTTTCAGCTACGCCTGGAAGAGGCGGCTATAGAAATCCTAGGCGAGTCTGTCGCTGACAGTTTTAGCTCCATCCTTTAGTCAACTTTATACAGCTATTTTTCATAAGCTTTTATATAATAAACACTAGTTATGCGAATACTTGTAGTAGAAGACGAGCAAAAGATTGCTTTGGCTGTTAAAAAGGGTCTAGAGATCAAGGGCTACGCAGTTGATGCTGTTTTTGACGCCGATAGCGGTCTGTCTCATGCCTCTGACCCAGATTACGACCTGATCGTCCTCGACCGTATGCTGCCTGGTAGCATTGACGGCGCGCAGCTTTGTAAAAAGCTAAGAGAAAACGAGGTTAGTACCCCGATAATTATGCTGACGGCCAGAGGGACTATCGGTGACCGCGTCGAAGGACTGAATAGCGGGGCAGACGACTACCTAGTTAAACCATTTTCTTTTGATGAACTGACAGCTAGAGTAAAGGCTCTACTGAGGCGACCCAAGCAACAGGTTGGCACCAAACTAAAAGTTGGCGATTTAACACTCGACACCAACAATTACAGCGTAGCTAGAGGTGAAAAGAACATTAAGCTGTCGCACAAGGAATACGCGCTTTTAGAATACTTTATGCACCACCCCGGACAAGTCATAACTAAGGATATGATTATCTCGCATGTTTGGGACCAAGACGCCGACATTTTACCTAACACCATAGAAGTCTACATTGGCTACCTAAGGAATAAGATCGACCGTCCTTTCCCTAAGCAGCCTCCACTAATTCATACTCTGAGAGGGTTCGGCTACAAGCTGAGCAGCTCGGCTTAAGGCAAATTAATAACTATGTTTAAATCCGCAACATTCAAACTGACCATGTGGTATCTAGCGCTAGTTATGGCTATTAGCCTATTATTCTCCGTCGCCCTATATAACGTCACGACCAATGAGCTAAGTAATGGGCTGAACAGTGAAAGCCAGAGGATATATAACCAATTCCCGGTTTTCGACAATGACCGGTTTTTCGACCTACATTCGCAACCGTATTACGACACCAGCGCGCATCACATATTAATCAAACTAATTGTATTTAACATAATAGTTTTCTTTGGTGCAGGTCTCGCTAGCTACTGGCTTGCTAAAAGAACTCTGGAACCAATAGAAGCTGCCCATGAACAACAAAAACGCTTTACTGCAGATGTTTCTCACGAACTAAGAACACCTCTAACTGCCATCAAGATGGAAAGCGAAGTAGCCCTTTTAAATAAGCAGGCTAAAGACAGCGAGCTAAAAGCAACCATTAAAAGCAACCTAGAAGAGGTAGGCAAGCTAGACCAGCTAATTAATAGCATTCTAAGACTGACTAGACTAGAAGCCGATGAGCTACAACAAAACTTTTCATTAGTAAAAACCAGCGAAATCATTAAGGAAGCCAAGTCGACGGTAGAAGCGCAGGCTAAAGCTAAGAAGCAGGAAATAGATATACTAGTCCACGACGGAAATATTTACGGCGACAAAGATTCACTCACTCAGCTTGTGGTCATAATCCTAGATAACGCCATAAAATATAGCCCAAATAAGTCACATATAGATATTAAAGCCAACAACAGAGATAAATTCGTTTCAATTCGCATAAAAGACGAGGGCCGAGGTATTAAACCGGAAGCCCTATCCAACATATTTGACCGCTTTTACCGAGCTGACGAGTCCAGAAACAAAGGCGATCAAGAAGGTTTCGGGCTAGGGCTAAGCATAGCAAAAATGATCGCCGACATTCATGGTGGCAGCATCACCATTACCTCTACGGAAAATAAGGGCACGACCGTAACCCTACTGCTACCTAAACCCTAGAAGTGCTCTCTAATATGGCTGAACGAGAAGTCCCAGGTAGCGTTGGCTTTCTTATGGGGGTTAAATATACCTTTTGGATCCATAATATTCTTCGCCTTTTTAAAGATTTGGTGCATTTCGCGTCCGTACATAGCTTCCAGCCAAGGTCCTCTGACTAGCCCATCGTTATGTTCGCCGCTCAATGAGCCGTGGTAGCTCAAGACCAGATTATTAACCTCTTTCATGGCCGGCAGTATCTTAGAGCGATCTTTTTTATCCTCTAACTTCATAAGAGGAATAATGTGGAAATTGCCATCGCCCATGTGTCCAGCAATGGTGGCATTAAGAGCATATTTTTTAATAATCTTTCTAAGGCGTGGCAAAAACTCAGTTAGATGTTCCGGTGGCACAACAAGATCATCAATAAAGGGCGCTGTATGCTTATCTTTAACCTTACTTCTGAGAAGTTGGAAGCTATATCTGCGCATAATCCAGAACTTCTCGCTTGCCCCCTCCGTCGGATCCTCCTCAAAGCCGTTAATCTCATAGCGTGCTTTTTTAGGCTTAAGCTGAGCGTGCAGAGACTTTATTTTGTCTCTTACTTCGTCCTCGCTGTCACCGTTATATTCAACCATCAGTATAAGCTTTGGCACACCCTTAAGAAGCTGCAAAGCGTCAGGCGTTAGAGTTAGAAGCAAGTGAATAAAGCGCTTTGGCCCAAGTATTTTAAGAAAGCTAGGCATGAACCTAATCGCTAGATAAAGCGTTGCGTCATCAAAAGACTCAAAGGTGACCGGATGTGTCGCTAGCACTGTATTAATAATGTCCCCAAGATCATCTATGTCTCGTAAGAACAATACAAGCAGCCCAGAATGTTTACTTTTTGGCACCAGCTTAAAGGTAATGTCAGTAACAAACCCAAGCGTGCCCTGAGCCCCAACAATTAGCTTATTTAGATCAAAAACTTCCGTCTCTCTATCCCAAACATCCCAAAGATTATACCCAGTAGAATTCTTTGTTACCTTTGGTTTAGCACTCTTAATCTTATCGTAGTTAGCTTCCACTAGCTCATAGATCCCTTTATATACCTGGCCTTCAAAGTCCGTCTGAGCCATCTTTGCTTCCAGCTCCTTCTTATTGAGTGCCTTAACGTCTCGCTCAACGCCGTCTGCAAAAACAAACTTAAGATGCTGCACAAAATTTTGTGTCTTACCAAACTCTAGCGACTTCTCGCCACCAGAGTTATTGTTAACCATGCCGCCGATTGAAGCTAGATCCCTAGAAGCTGGATATGTCGGCATAAGGGCGCCATGTTTAAAAGTTGCTACCTCAAAATCCCGGTAATATACGCCGGGTTGAGCCCGTGCACTGGTGCTACTAACTTCCTCAATTCTATTAAAGTATTTAACAAACTCGACAATAACTGAGTCGTTAATAGCGCCTCCCGACATGCAGGTGCCAGCGCTTCTAGCGGTTAATGTTATGCCGCCTTCGCCTGCAAGCTTAACGAGCCTTTCTACGTCACTACCGTCTTTAGGCCTAACTACAAGCTTTGGTTTTAACTCAAACATCGAAGCGTCATGAGAATAAAACTCCAGGGTATCAGCTGAATCGTCCATATCACCGTCAAAGCCAGAAGCTTTGAGCTTGTTTTTTATTTCATCCATACCTATTAAGCTTAAGTGTAACTCTATGTCTAATGCAAGTTGAATTGGCCCAGCAAGCACAAAAAAGACATAGCCAAAAAATGTTTTGTGCATCTTGCAAACATGTGTTGTATATGCTTTAATCTACGGTAATGTTACAGGGACACGAAACTGCAAGAAAGTGGACTATAGGCGTCGGTGTGCTCTATGTAAGCATCTTCGGCGCTTGGGCAGGGACGCGAACGCTCGATAGAGATAGCGAAGCGCAGGTGAATGCACAAAAGACCTACCTAGCTCAAGGACAAGAACGACTTGCCGACGATAAAAGTAAGCTCAGCGACCTAGAAAAAGAACTTGGTAAAAAATGTACTGCCTTAGTCAGGGCGTATGGTCCAGGAGGCCTTCTAGATAGAGAGAGTTTTGATGCTTCAGTCAATAATATTGTGTCAAACCCGGCAGAACCTTGCGCAGATAACCCGATTGTAGTCGCAAGCGAGTTAAGATCCTACGCAGACGACTCTAGAGCAATTAGAAGAGACTTATCGCATACCGTCAAGGAGCAAAAGGATTTGGCTACAGCTCAACTTAGTCACGATAGGACTGTTGGCAACATAGTCGGAGACTCCGCACTTGACGCGGCGCTAGTGGAAGCCGGCCTTTTCATGGCTGCCGGCATGGCGTTTGCTATAATCGCATCGAACTAAAGCAATAAAAAGTAAGTCAGCCATGCTCTTAGTAAAAGTCTTCTCTGCTTGGTATAATCTAGGTTAATATGCCAAAAATTGAAAAGGTTGTTGTTGTGGGCGGTGGTTTTGGTGGAGTAAAGACTGCCCTTGAGCTAGCTAATGACCCTCGTTTTTCTGTCACGCTACTCTCCAACGACCACGACATGAAATACTACCCGACAATATATAAGGAAGCGCTTGGTGTTTCTAAAGCCAATTCCATTATTCCTCTAGTCAAAATATTTGAAGGCTCCAACGTTAACCTAGCCTACGGCCAAGCAAAGGCAGTGGACCGCAAAGCTAAGACCATAACGACTGTCGATGGAACTGTCTACACATATGACTGCCTGGTTTTGTCTCTAGGCGTAGTCACTAACTACTTCAACATCCCCGGACTAAGTGAATATGCTTATGGCATCAAGTCTACGGAAGAAGCCGCCAAATTTAAAAAGCACCTTCACGAGCAGTTAATAGACGAAGGCAAGCCCGACCTAAACTACGTCATAGTTGGTGCTGGGCCCACCGGTATCGAACTAGCTGGTGCACTGCCAGACTATCTAAGAGAAGTTATGCGTAGGCACGGCATAAATAATAAGCGGGTTAACATTGGCATCGTTGAGGCTCTACCCAGGCTTCTTCCAAACATGCCTAAGGATATTTCTAAAAAGGTAAAGCGTAGACTTAACAAACTCGGCATCAGACTCTACTTAGGCGAAGCAGTAAAAGGCGAATCAGCGGATAAGCTCACGCTAGGAGATAAAGAACTCTCAACCCACACAGTAATCTGGACAGCCGGTGTTACCAACAATCCCTTCTACGGCGAGAACAACTTCGCGCTAATGGGCAGAGGCAAGGTAGCAGTAGACATTTACCTTCAAGCTGAGCCAGGCATATTCGTTATAGGCGACAACGCTAACACGCCATATAGTGGCATGGCTCAAACTGCCTTGTACGACGGGACCTTTGTAGCTAGCAACCTTAAACGACTCGTCTCAGGCAAGACTCTACGTTCATATAAGGCCAAGAAGCCGATCACAGTTATTCCAGTAGGCTCAGGCTGGGCGGCAGTTATATGGAGAAGGATTCACTTTGCTGGTTACTTCGGCTCGCTACTTAGAGAAACGGCTGAAGTTAGAGGCTTTCATGATCTCGAACCCTGGTCAGACGCAATCAAGCAGTACTTAAGCGAATATGTTAGCGATACC
>DATJNI010000011.1:0-55256 GCA_035508275.1 Candidatus Sulfotelmatobacter sp. | reverse complement strand
ATGGTTTCTATCGACGTAAAGTCGCTCATAGTCTTTATACTATAACCGCTACTAGCGCGTCTGTCTACTTCGTTTTATCTTTATCTTTATTCTTGCCAATCCTAGGAATAAATCTAAGCCTACGCACTCCTAGTGCAGCTTCGCCGCTGTTGCCAGCGTCATAAAAGAAGTCGGGCTGTGAATATTGGTCGTAGGTGACCATTAGGGCTCTAGATTCGACTGCTCTTAGGGTTTGCAGAGAAACAGATACCAGGATTAATATGCTGGTTCCACCAATGGTAATAGAGGTGTTAATAAAGACCTGGGCAATAATTGGCATTAGGGCTAGTAGACCTAGGGCTGTGGCACCAAAGAGAGTTAGCTTGTTAATAATATTAGACAAATATTTCTCAGTTTGATCGCCACCTCTAACTCCTTCAATAAAGCCGCCTTGCTTATGGAGGTTTTCAGCTATTTCACTAGAGTTGAATGTTATGCCGGTATAGAAGAAAGTGAAGGCAAAGACAAGAATAAAGTATGTTAAGGGATAAATGTAGGCTTTTAGTCCTTCTGTTGCGAAGGTGGTCGCTGAAGGTGTCTGGAACCAGCTAACCAGGTTAGTGCCTAGGTGGCTTAGGGTTTTGTCGTGAGATCCCGTCATAAGTTGGCCGGCAAAGCTAGGCACACTTAAGAACGCCACAGCAAAAATTATTGGCACAACTCCAGCAGTTATAAGCTTTACGGGTAGTGTAGTAGTGATGCCCCCGTAGGCTCTGTTACCCTGGACACGTTTGGCGTAATTAACCGTCAGATTGCGAGCTGCCTCATTTAACATAACAACCGCCCAGGTTAGAGCTAGAATCGATCCTAAAATAATAATGGCAGCGAAGGTGGCCTCACGGTTAAAGGGCAGTTTAAGGCCAGCTAGATGGATGTGGTGGCCACTTTGAACAGTTGCCTTCCATATTTCACCTAAGTTAGCTGGCAATCTAGAAACAATGCCTACGGTAATTATTAAAGATATTCCGTTTCCTATACCTTGTTCCGTTATTAGCTCGCCTAGCCACATAAGCAACATAGAGCCGCCAGTTAGAGCCGAAACCATAACTACCCACTGCATAAGAGACGTATGGGCAGTAATGTCGCCCACGCCACCGATTTGTTCTGCGGCTTGTCTAATTAGGAATATGGAACCAATGGACTGAATTATGGCCAGAGGGAAGGTTAGGATTCGCGTATATTGGTTTATCTTCTTTTGGCCGTATTCGCCTTCTTTATGCAACGCTTCTAACTGAGGTACGGCTTTAGTAAGAAGCTGCATAATGATGGATGCGTTAATGTATGGGCCTAGACCGGCTATCATGATGGAAAAGTTAGCCAATGCGCCGCCAGATAGAACGTTAATAAAGTTTAGTAGCTGGGGAGCCGAGCTAGAACTAAATAGATTGGACAATACTTGGTGGAGGGTCTGAGCATTAGCAATTGGAACGGGCAGCTGGGCCATGATACGAAAGACCAAAAGCATGCCAAGCACTGCCAGGATACGCTTTCGCATATCCGGGTGAGATAGTGAACGCCCTATTACCTTCCAGTTCATTTAATTACCCTCTATTTAATCACAAAGGCTCTATTTTTTCTTTTCAGATTTTTTAGCCGAAGGCTGCCTTTTAGCCCTAGCAACCTTTTCAAAACTTCCACCAGCTTTTTCTATTTGAGCGATAGCGGCTTCGCTAGCACCAGGTAGTTTAACGCTTAATTTTTTACTTATGTCGCCCTTAACAATTAATCTAATGCCAGAGTAGGGGCTAGCGACCAGTTTGGCCTCGTATAGTGCGCTAGCGTCAATAGTTTTAGTGCTAAGGTCATTAAGCTCACCTGTGTAGACAGTTTCGTCTTTAATTCGGTGGCTCTTAAAGCCAGGTAGTTTTGGTAGTTTTTGCATAAGCGGATTTGAACCGCCAGCAAAGCCTGGTTTTTTTGACCAACCGGCTCTAGCGCCTTGACCCTTAGTCCCACGTCCGGCAGTTTTACCTCGTCCAGCAGAGATACCTCGGCCAACTCTGGTCTTTTTGTCAGGTGTAGAAGTTTTTAGCTCGTTATATTTCATTTTACTGCCTTCTTAGCTTTGGTAGTAGGTTTCTTAGCGGCTGTTTTCTTAGGTACATAAGTTACCCACTTTTCTCTTGGGACAAGCTCTGTTAAAGCCTTAATGGTAGCATAGGCGGTGTTAGTCTTGTTGCTAGAACCAAGAGACTTGGATAGGGCATTCTTAACTCCGGCAACTTCAAGGATTGAGCGGATAGCTCCTCCAGCTATTAGGCCGGTACCGGGTCTTGCAGGCATAAGTAGCAGCTTAGCGCCAGATACCTTCGCTTCGACTTCGTGAGGAATTGTTTCGTTATACAAACTAATCTCTACCATGTGCTTTTTGGCTACGTCGCTAGCTTTATTAATAGCTAGTGTTACGTCTGCACCTTTAGCTGAACCAATGCCAACTTTACCTTTCTTGTCGCCAACGACAACTAGAGCTCGGAAACGGAATCTACGTCCACCCTTAACAACTCTAGCAACTCGGTCAATTTGAAGAGTTCTTTCCTCGTATGGCTTTTCGTCGCTAGACGCCTGTGGTACGGCTGTCCTTGGTCTATTAGTGCTGGCTTTAGTAGCTTCGGGCATAATTAGAACTCCAATCCTTCTGCTCTTGCAGCTTCTGCTAGAGCTTTAACTCGGCCGTGGTAGAGTTTGCCGTTTCTATCCAGAACAACCGTCTTAATCTTCTTGGCTTTTGCTTTAAGGGCTATATCTTTGCCAATAAATGTTGCCTTCTCTGTTAGCGAGCCTTTAGCTGTCTTATCTCCTAGGGTTGTGGCGTAAGCTAGGGTTTTAGAGGCATCGTCGTCAATTAGCTGAGCGCTAACGTTATTTAGCGAGAAGTTAACACTAAGTCTGGGTCTAGCGCTGGTGCCATGAATTTTAGACCTAATTCGTCTCTTTCTTTGAACTTTATTGAAGTTCTTTTTAGCAAGTCGTGTACTCATAGCTATTTCTCCTTACCGCTCTTTCCGCTTTTACGAAGGATTCGCTCGCCAACGTAGTGTATGCCTTTGCCTTTATATGGTTCTGGCTTCTTGAGGGCTCTTATTTCGGCGGCTGTCTGGCCAACACGTTGTTTGTCGATTCCAGAAACAGTAATGGTGTTCTGGTCAACACTTGCAGTTATGCCTTCAGGCAGCTTATATACAACCTCGTGAGAAAAGCCTAGATTCATCTTGAGCTCTTGTCCTGCCAGATTTACTCGGTAGCCGACGCCGCTTAGTTCTAGCTTCTTAGAAAAGCCGTCATTTACGCCAGTTACCATGTTATCTACGAGAGAGCGCATAAGACCGTGTCTGGCTCTATACAAGGCTTCGTCGTTCTTTCGAGTAAGGACTAGCTTATCTCCGTCTTGGCTGATCTTAATACCTTCAAGAGTAGGACGAGACAGCGTTCCTTTAGGACCGCTAACACTAACCTCAGCGTCTTTGGTTACGACACTTACGCCGCTAGGCAAATTAATTGGTTGTTTTCCTACTCGACTCATCTTAATATACCTTACAAATTAACTCTCCGCCGACGTGAGCATGCTTAGCTTGATCACCGGTCATTAGCCCCTTAGAAGTAGAGATAATGACTATGCCTCGGCCGTGTTTAATGGTTGGGATTTCTTTAGAATTAACATAAGTTCGGCGTCCTGGGCTAGAAATTCTAACAATTTCACTGATTCTAGGGTTAGTGCCGTCGGCGTTTATCTTAATCTTTAGATTCTTAAACTGACCATCTTTTTCGCTGGATACGTCGTCAATAAACTTGGCTTCTTTAAGAATCTTAGCGACAGATTCCTTTAAGTTGGAGTGTGGCAAAACAATCTCGTTTTTTCTAACGAGCATAGAGTTACGGATACGCGTAAGCATATCTGCGATTGGGTCTGTTGTGGTTGTACTCATATGTTCTCCTTTTCTACCAACTTGATTTAGTTATGCCGGGAATTTCGCCTTTGGACGCATGCTCTCTAAAGCTGATACGACTAAGCCCGAACTGACGCATGTATCCTCTAGGTCGACCAGTTTCTGCGCAGCGGTTAGTTCGCCTGGTTGGCGAAGAATTGCGCGGTAGCTTAGCTAGTCCTTCCTGGTCACCGAGTTTTTTAAGCTCAGCTCGCTTAGCCGCATACTGATCGATCATGCGGGCTCGCTTGGCGTCCCTGGCTACTATAGATTTCTTAGCCACTATTTAACCTCCTCTTTCTCGAACGGCATACCAAAGGCTTCTAGTAAAGCCTTAGCCTGTTCGCTATTTAGTGAATTAATTACAAAAACTACTTGAAGACCGTGGGGCAGTGAGGTTTCCTCAAAACTGAGCTCTGGAAAGACGGATTGGTCGGTTAGGCCTATGGCAAAGTTGCCTTGACGGTCAAAGCTCTTATTACTAACGCCGTGAAAGTCTCTGAGTCTAGGCAATACTAGGTTTATGAAGCGGTCACAAAATTCGTACATCTGGTCACCCCTAAGAGTAACTTTAATGCCAATCTTATTGCCTTCTCTTAACTTAAAGCTAGCGATAGAGAGTTTAGCGGTAGTTTGGATAGGTTGCTGTCCAGTAATCTTTTTAAGAGTAGTGGTAGCCGCTTCCATTAGGCGCTTGTCGTCCTTAGCTCGTCCCAGTCCACAGTTAATGACGATCTTTTCAAGCTTAGGTACTTCGTGGATATTCTTAAGCTTTAGTTCGTCCTTAAGCTGAGCCCGGATCTTAGTATTGTAGAGGGTTTTAAGCCTAGGAGAATAAGTAGTCTTTACTTTAGTAGTTTCAGCCATTACTTTATCTCCTTTCCGCTCCTTTTATATATCCGGACCTTCTTACCTGTGCTGTCGACCTTATACCCGATCTTGGAAGGCAATTTAGTCGTTGGTTCTACGATCGCCACCTTACTAACCCAGATTGGTTTGGTAATCTCAACAATGCCTCCTTGGGGATGGGTTTGGGTTGGTTTAATTGCTTTTTTAACGACATTAATGCCATCCACAGTTACTTTATTGTCCTTACGGTGAACTTTAGTAACTTTTCCGGTCTTACCCTTTTGTTTACCAGCAAGTACTACCACTAGGTCACCTTTTTTTAGCTTAATCTTAGTCAGTAGCATCTTAAAGTACCTCCGGAGCTAGCGATATTATTCGCGAGTAGCCCTTCTCTCTAAGTTCTCTTGGGACTGGACCAAATATTCTGGTAGCTTTGGGTAGTTTACCCTCGTCAATAATGACAGCAGCGTTATCGTCAAACTTAATGGTTGAGCCATCTGGTCGCCTAATCTGGTTCTTGGTGCGAACAACTACGGCTCGGACGATAGATTTCTTCTTAACCTGACCGTTAGGGCTGGCTTCTTTAACGGTAGCGACAATAATGTCACCAACGCCAGCATAACGCCTACGACTACCGCCTAAGACTCGTATGCAAAGTATCTCCTTAGCACCGGAGTTGTCTGTTACGAACAGTCTAGATTCTTGCTGAATCATTTGACTTTCTCCTCCTTGGCTTTAGCTTCAGCTTTTTCTACCTCTGGCTCTTCGTCAGTCTTTTTGGATTTGCTGTCCTTATGGCCGCTGTCATCAACCTTAACGGCTTCCAGGTTTTCTTGGCGCAGTTTAGGCTTCTCAATAATCTTGTCTAAAACAAAGCGTTTGCGAGCGGAAATAGGGCGGCACTCAATAATTGAGACCTTGTCGCCAACTGATGCTTCATTCTTAGGGTCATGCGCCATAAACTTAGCACTAACACTGTACTGCTTTCTATAAAGCGGGTGAGTCTTTCGCTCGTGAGCTGTAATGACAATAGTCTTATCTGCCTTGTCTGAGGTAACTATGCCGATGATTGTTTTTGCCATTACCTGGTCTCCTTAATTAGTTCTTCGCTTAATACGGTCAGTACTCGGGCTAGATCACGTCTTTTATTCTTAATTGCTCGGTTGTTCTGAATTTCACCAAGTGTTAAACGGCGCTTAAGGTCTGAGATTTCTTCACGCAGTTTAGTGCTCTCCTTGGTTAGGTCTGCGGTACTAAGCTTTCGGATTTCAACTACTCTCATGTCTACTCTCCGTCCCTAACTAAAAACTTACTTTTAATCGGTAGCTTGCTGGCAGCCAGACGCATGGCTTCTCGGGCAGTTTCTTCGCTAACGCCCTGCATTTCGAAAAGTATGGTACCGGGTCTTACTTTAGCTGCGAAGTACTCAGGGCTGCCTTTGCCACTACCCATCTTAACGTCTTGAGGCTTTTTAGTAACAGGGGTGTGAGGAAAAATTCTTATCCAGATCTTGCCGCCTCTTTTAATGTGTCTGGTCATTGCCTGACGAGCAGCTTCAATTTGGCGGGAAGTAAGTCTTTCCTGGCCTTGAGCCTGAAGTGCGAAGTCACCAAAAGCTATATAGTTACCACTGGTAGCAACGCCCCTGATCCTTCCTTTACGTACCTTGCGGTACTTTTGTCGCTTAGGCAAAAGCATCTAGTGGACCTCCCCCTTATATATCCAAACTTTGACGCCGACTACGCCGGCTGGCGTCTTAGCAGCTACGAAAGCGTAGTCAATGTCAGCACGCAGGGTGTGTAAGGGCACTGAGCCAGCTATTTCCTTTTCTCTTCGGCTCATTTCAGCACCATTCAGTCGACCGGCAATCTCAATTCGTACGCCTTTAGCGCCAGCTCGCATAGTAGCAGCAGCTGTACTTTTAATAGCTCGGCGGAAACTTATTCTTCGTTCTAGCTGGTGGGCTATATTTTCAGCTACTAGCTTAGCGAACAAGTCTGGCTTCTTAATTTCTTCGATGTTAACGCGAACGGGAATACCATAGATTTTTTCAATCTGTTCTTTAAGCTCTGTCGCACCTGTACCGCCTCTTCCAATAACCACACCGGCCTTTGCTGTAGAGATAGTTACCGTTACTAGGTTCGGCGTTCTGGTAATGTCGACTTTATTAATAGCGGCTCGTGAACCTAGCTTGTCTATAATTAGCTTTCTAGCTTTAAGGTCGTCTTTAAGAAAGGCCGCAAAGTCCTTTTTGTCTACAAACCATTTGCTTCGCCAGTCCTTTGATACCTGGAGGCGCATACTTATTGGGTTAACTTTTTGTCCCATGTTACTTGTCCTCCTTCTTAGTTTCGGTCTTAGCGGCTTGTTTGGCTGTGGCAGGTTTTTTAGGCGCTCGTTTCTCACCATCAAGAACTACACGGATATGTGAAGATTTTCTTTGGAAAACGTTGGCACTACCTCTAGCTGCTGGTCGGTATCTCTTAATCCGAGGTCCATGGGTCACACTTATTTCACTAATTAGCAGCGTGCCGGGTTTATAACTGTGGTTATGTTCGGCGTTTGCAGCAGCGGAGGCGATAACCTTCTTAACAGCCAAAGCACTGCGCCTTGGAGTGTGGTCAAGAATAATTAGAGCATCACTAACACTGCGGCCCCGTACTAGAGCAGCCACAACACCTACTTTACGTGGGCTAATGCTTACTCCTTTGGCTACTGCTTTAACGCTCATATTTAATCCTTACGCCTGACTTTTGGCTAACTTGCCGCCGTGGCCTTTAAATTTCCTTGTTGGAGCGAACTCGCCAAGCTTATGTCCGACCATGTTCTCGGTAATGAAAATAGGTACGTGGACCTTGCCGTTATGGACAGCGATGGTTTTACCGACAAACTCTGGTGGAATTGCAGAACTTCTAGCCCAAGTCTTTACAATTGTTCGGTCGTTGTCTGCTAACGCCGTAACCTTCTTGGCAAGCTTAAAGTCTACAAATGGTCCTTTTTTTAGTGATCGACTCATAATTATCTCCTCTTCGCCTCGTGGCGAGTTCTTACAATGTATTGGGTCGTGCTCTTACGTCTCCTGGTCTTATACCCAAGGGTTTTCTGACCCCATGGAGTCTTTGGTGCTGAGCCGTGGTCTTTGCCACCGCCTACACCGTGTCGTCCACCATCACCACCACCATGAGGGTGATCTACGGCATTCATAACAACTCCTCTAACTGATGGTCTTTTGCCTCGGTGACGGTTTCGTCCGGCTTTACCGATCTTAACGTTCTGGTGCTGGACATTGCCAACAACTCCAATTGAAGCTTGGCAGTTTTCGTTAATTAATCTAACTTCACCGCTTGGAAGCTTAACTTGGGCGTAGCCGTTGTCTATACCCATAAGCTGGGCGCTATTGCCAGCGCTACGAACTAGTTGGGCGCCTCCGCCAATCTTTAGCTCAATAGCGTGTACCATAGAGCCGGCTGGGATATCTTTAAGGCTCAGTCGATTGCCGTTTTCTATGGACGCGTCTTCGCCAGTTACAATCTTCTGTCCTGGCTTCATGGAGCTAGAGGCAATAATGTAGTGGTAAGTGCCGGTCTTATCTTCTTTAATTCGCGCAATACGGGCACTTCTATTTGGGTCATACTCAATCTGTTCTACTTTGGCGCTTATGCCAACTGGTAGATTGAAGTTAACTAGTCGGTAAAACTTTCTTGCACCACCGCCTTTATGCCTAGTGGTGATTCGTCCCTGGTTGTTTCGGCCACTGCCACGGGTTTTAGTAGCTATTAGGCTTCTTAAGGGCTTTTTAGTAGTAATCTCAGAGAAATCCTGAGTCGTCATGCCACGAGTTCCTGGAGTATTTGGTTTGAATTGTTTTATAGCCATAGTCTTACTCCTCGTCCTTCTTGCTTCCACGTAGCCGTGCTAGTCCACGCTTTTTAGTAGCCTTCTTAGTCTCTTTAGCGTCTTTCTTTTCAATTGCCTTATCTATCTTGGCCTGAGTAGCGGCTTCCTTTTCTTGTTCTTCTTCAACGGCGGCAAAGAAAGGTAAGCTGTGGCCTTCATCTAGGGTTACGTAGGCTTTTTTGTAGCCTGGTCGCTGGCCTTTCTTGTTTTGGTAGCGCTTGCCAGTTATGCTCATAATCCTTTTGCGCTTGCCCTTAACGTTTACAATGTTCACTTTAGCTACACTAACTTCAAACTGCTTTTCTATAGCTTTAGCAACGCTGTGTCGGTTTAGGTTCTTGTCTATATCTACTACGTAAACTCTAGACTCACTTAGAGCATAGGTTTTCTCGCTTAGTCTGGGCTTTAGGATGACAGTCTTGTCCATATCTATCCTTTCGCTCCTAGCCAAGCGTTTACTACGGATAGGGCTTCTTTGGTGATAACAATTTGGTCGGCGTTGATAATATCGTAAACATTTAGGTACTTGGCACTAATAATGCTGATATTTGGCATATTATTTGACGCCATATAAAGCTTTTCGCTTGGCTTATCTGAAACAACTAGCACCCGTCCAGTAGCACCAATCTTAAGTAGCAGCTTATTTAGGTCAGACGTTTTAGCGCTTGTGGCTTCAAGCGACTCAATAACAATTATTTTTCCGTCAGTAGAAGCTAGGCTTAAGGCTTGGGTTAAAGCCTTTCTTCTTGCCTTTAAATTAAGTGTTTTAACGTAGTTTTCTTCTCCGGTAGGGCCAAAGGTTATGCCGCCACCACGCCAGATTGGGCTTCTAATAGAGCCGACACGGGCTCTACCAGTACCCTTTTGGCGCCATGGTTTCTTGCCGCCACCACGAACTAGGCCTCGGGTTTTAGTAATGGCTAGATTAGCTCGGCCAACTGCCAGGTAGGAAATATAAGCTTGCTTGATTAATTCGTGGTTAGTGACTTCTACGCCGAAGACATCCTTACTGAGTTTAGCGGGAGTAGTAGCTTTAGTGCCAGACTTGGTATAAGTGTTAACTGCCATTACTTGCTCCCCTTAAGGACTATTAGTCCTTTCTTAGGTCCTGGCACGGCACCGCTAATGCCAATCAGGTTCTTTTCTGGCTCTACTAACGACACTTTTAAGCCCTTAACAGTAACTTGAGTGTGTCCAAGCTGGCCAGCCATACGCGTACCTTTAAAGATGTGCTGAGGGTACATAGAGCCAATTGAGCCTGGACGACGGTAGGAACGACCTCCGTGAGTCTTACGGCCCCTATGAAAGTTATGCCGCCTAATTGTGCCGGCCCAGCCTTTGCCTTTACTTAGCCCAGTAACGGAGACTTCATCACCGACACTAAAAACGTCGGCTCCGTAACTGTTGCCGACGCTTAAATCTTCTGAGATTTCTTCTAGGCGAAATTCCTTAATCACTTTGGGCATGACTTTAGCCGGCTTAACATGACCGGTAACGCTTTTACTTAGCTTTTTAGATGTGCCAGTACCAACTTGTACGGCAGTGTAGCCATCTTTTTCTAGGGTTTTATGTGATACGACTGTCTGGGGTTCTACAGAAAGAAGGGTAACAGCTTCAACACGTCCATCCTTATTGATGGCGCTAGTCATTCCTACTTTACGAGCAATTAGTGCTTTCAAAGCAACCCTTTCGCTTCCTTAATTACTTTAGGCGTAAATAAAGCAACTTGGCAGTGGGTGGTTTCTACCTCTGTTAATAAGTAGACCTGCCTGGCACTAAGCCAAGTTAAACTAGAGATTTACTGTATATAGGGTAACATGCATGCGCTACCTCTGTCAATATGTTGCAAATTCTACTATAGCTACATTTTGATTTCGACGTCACAGCCAGCAGGTAAGCTCAGGCTCATGAGTGAGTCGATAGTCTTAGGAGTTGGATCATAAACGTCAATTAGTCGTTTATGGATACGCATTTCGAACTGTTCTCGGCCCTTTTTGTAAACATGAGGGCTCTTAATAACAGTGTAGGTGCTTCTTCTTGTTGGAAGTGGTATCGGGCCAGCCAAGGTGGCGCCGGTTCTAAGAGCAGTGTCTATAATCTGTTTGCTGGCTTGATCTATGACTTTATGGTCATAAGCCTTCAAACGTATTCGGATACGCTGCTTAGTGTCGGCTTTCTTGGTGTCTGGCATCTATTTGACTATCTTAGTAACAACACCGGCGCCTACGGTTCGGCCACCTTCACGAATGGCAAACCTTAGGCCCTGTTCCATAGCAATTGGCGCTAGCAACTTAACCTTGAAGGTAATTGTGTCACCAGGCATTACCATCTCTTTGTCAGCAGGAAGTTCAACTTCACCAGTCACATCGGTAGTTCTGAAGTAGAACTGAGGCTTGTAGCCCTTGAAGAATGGTGTGTGTCGACCACCTTCGTCTTTGTTAAGAATGTAAACTTCGGCATCAAACTCAGTGTGTGGAGTAATTGTGCCTGGCTTTGCTAGAACTTGACCACGCTCAATGTCGTCACGCTCAATTCCTCTTAGCAAAATTCCAGCGTTATCTCCAGCCTGACCTTGGTCTAGGCTCTTCTTGAAGGCTTCAATGCCAGTTACAACACTCTTCTTAGTAGGTCGAATACCGACAATTTCTACTTCGTCGTTAATTTTAACGATACCAGTTTCAATTCGACCAGTTGCGACAGTACCTCGTCCTTTGATTGAGAAAACATCTTCAATCGGCATAAGGAAAGGTTTGTCGAGATCTCGCTTAGGCTCAGGGATCTTTTCGTCCATAGCCTTAACTAGATCCATGATGGCGTCTTCAGAGTCTTTGTCGCCTTCTAGAGCTTTGGTAGCAGAGCCCCGGATAATTGGGGCATCCTTGTCGTAGCCGTTCTTTTCTAGAAGTTCACGAATTTCTTCCTCAACTAGATCAACTAGTTCAGCGTCCGCTAGGTCCATCTTGTTTAGGAATACCAAGATGTAAGGAACGCCAACTTGACGAGCTAATAGTACGTGCTCTCTAGTCTGAGGCAAGGGGCCGTCATTAGCACCAACTACCAAGATTGCGCCGTCAATTTGAGCGGCACCGGTAATCATGTTCTTGACGTAGTCTGCGTGTCCTGGCATGTCAACGTGAGCATAGTGTCTTTTCTCACTTTCGTACTCCTGGTGGGAAGTAGCGATAGTTATGCCTCGAGCCTTTTCTTCAGGCGCATTGTCTATCTGGTCATAAGCAACTGGTTTGTTGACGTTTGAAGGCAATCTCTTAGCTAGTACAGCAGTGATTGCTGCGGTTAGGGTAGTTTTACCGTGGTCAACGTGACCCATTGTGCCAACGTTAATGTGTGGTTTGCTACGGTCGAATTGTTCTGCCATAAGGTTATATCTCCTCGGGGTTGTTAGCGACTTCTAAAGCAGAAGTCTGATCTTATACTTTACTGCAAGGGTATACAATGTCCCACGCAATTTACCGATGTTAGTATAGGGAAAGTTGGGTGGTTTGTAAAGTCCCTTTAGGAAGGTTGAGCGCTAGAGCTTTTTAGGGGGTGGGCCTCTAGCATTGCTGCTTCAGTCCCAGTTGGCCTAAAAAGCAGTTCTTCCACTTCTTTGTCTACCAGCACTTGCGCCCCCTCAACTACCGGTGAAGCGCAGACTAGTCTTAGAAAAACTCTGCCTACGACTTCAGGCCCAGGGCAGCCCTGACATAACTCTTGGCTGGTTACGCCATTCTTTTCTAAGATATGAGCTAATATCCTGTCGTTTTGCGTGGGAGTGTAGCCATTGTTCTGCCTACGCTCAAGTAGGGTTTTAACTGGGCACTCTTCTTTTGCGAGGCTTCTTTTAAACATATGTATATTATATCCTCAATTTAGCTATTAGTAAACTATTTAGCGTTCTTGGATATAATTTTCTCGGCAACATTTGGCGGAACATCAGCGTAGTGGTCTAGCTCCATAGAGGAACTGGCTCGGCCTTGTGTGCTGCTTCTAAGATTAGTGGTATAGCCAAACATTTCCGCTAGTGGCACAAACGCCTTTATTTCTTTTATGCCCGGAGTTAGGTCGTCCATGGTTTCAATGCGGCCTCTTTTTGAGTTAAGCTCGCCGATGACATCGCCCATGAATTCCTCGGGAGTGACAACAACCACTTTCATAATTGGTTCAAGTAGTACTGGGTTTGCTTTCTTAACACCTTCTTGAAGGGCCATGGAGGCAGCTATTTTAAAGGCTAGTTCACTGGAGTCAACGTCGTGGTAAGAGCCGTCATATAGCTCAGCTCGAATATCTACTACTGGATAGCCAGCGATTACACCATTTGCCATAGCTTCTGCTATACCTTGCTCCACCGGCTTAATGTACTCGCTAGGAACAACACCGCCTTTAATGGAGTTAATGAACTCTAGGCCTTTACCTTGTTCGTTTTGCGATAGTCTTAGCCAAACGTCCCCGTACTGACCACGACCGCCACTTTGACGAATAAACTTACCCTCAACTTCAACAGCGTCTTTTCTAATAGTTTCCCGGTAGGCAACTTGTGGTTGGCCGACATTACCTTCGACGCCGAACTCTCGTTTCATTCTATCGACAATTATCTCTAAATGAAGTTCGCCCATGCCACGGATTATTGTTTGTCCGGTTTCCTCGTTAACGTTGATCTTGAATGTTGGGTCCTCTTCGGCTAGACGCTGCAAAGCGAGGCTCATCTTCTCTTGATCAGCCTTAGTTTTAGGCTCAATAGCAATGGAAACAGGTGGTTCTGGGAAAGTAATACTTTCTAGAACAATTGGGTGGGCTTGGTCACTCAAAGTATTGCCGGTAGTGGTGTTTTTGAGTCCCACGATAGCAGCAATGTCGCCAGCGCCTACTTCGCTTACGTCTTCACGCTTATCTGCCTGCATTCTAACTATTCGTCCAACTCTTTCTTTATCCCCTGTTGAGCTGTTAAGGATATAGCTGCCGGCCGTTATTTTACCGGAGTAGACCCTAAAGTAGGCTAGCTTGCCAACAAAGGTGTCGGTAGCAATTTTAAAAGCTAGAGCAGCAAAAGGTTCGCTCTCATTTGGCTTTCTCTCAACTTCGTCGCCGTTTTTAGGGTTAGTGCCCCAAGTAGAGGCTTTATCTAGCGGACTAGGTAGTAGTTCGTTGACGGCGTCCAGTACTTTCTCAACAATTACGCCTCGGCCATCACCGCCAGTTACAGCGTAAAACTTACCAGTAAGTACTGCTATTCTAATGGCTTCTTTAATTTCTTTGTCGTTTAATCCTTCCTCGCCAACTTCAAGGTATTTTTCTAGAAGCTTTTCGTCCTCAGCTACAGCGTTTTCAATAAGGAGGCTTCTGTACTTATTAGCCTGATCTTTCATGTCTTCAGGAATTTCGGTCTCTGTTAGTTCGTGATCAGTAAATTCCTTGTAGGTGTAGGCCTTCATGTTAACTAGATCGACAACGCCGTTAATCTTTTGCTCAAAGCCAATTGGCAAATGAATAGGGAAAGCCCGTTTGCTTAGACGGTTATGGATGGATTCGAGAGATTTATAGAAGTCGCCACCGGTTTGGTTTATTTTGTTAATAAAGCAAATTCTCGGTACGTTATATTTATCTGCTTGACGCCAGACTGTTTCACTTTGGCTCTCGACGCCCATCTTGCCATCAAAGACCACTACAGCACCGTCTAGCACTCTCAGGCTTCTTTCTACCTCTACGGTAAAGTCAATGTGACCTGGAGTGTCAATGATATTGATTTGGTGATCCTTCCAATAACAAGTAACAGCGGCTGAAACAATAGTAATACCGCGCTCTCGCTCCTGGGCCATCCAGTCGGTAGTAGTTTCGCCCTCATGGACCGCACCGATCTTATGCTTTAAACCCGTCCTATAGAGAATACCCTCGGTGGTAGTCGTTTTACCGGCGTCAATATGAGCAATGATGCCGATGTTTCGGATTTTCTCAATTGGAGTTTTCTTACTGGGCATAAATTACCTTTTAAATATCTCGTTAGCTTAGTTATTTCTTGCAAAGTGAGCGAAGGCTCGGTTGGCATCAGCCATCTTTTGGGTGTCTTCGCGCTTTTTAACGGCTGCACCTTGGTTGTTGTAGGCATCAACTAGTTCATTAGCAATTCTAGTTCTCATGCTTACTCCCTGCCTGGCTCTAGCTGCGGCCACAAACCACATAATAGTTAGATGTCTTTGGCGCTGACCTTTTACCTCAAAAGGTATTTGGTAGTTAGCGCCACCAACACGTCGGCTTCTAGTTTCCATGTGAGGCTGAACATTGCGGAGCGCCTGGTCAAATACTTCCTGAGGGTTATCTACTTTAAGTTTTTTAGCAGCGTCTTCCATGCCACCATATACTAGGTGCTCAGCTACCTGCTTTTTACCATCCTGCATGACTCTGTTAATGAATCTGGCCACCATTTCGCTGTTGTATAGTCGGTCTCCTGGGATATCTCGGACTAAGGACTTGGTCTTTTTTCTGGGCATTACTTCTGGCCCTTCTTAGTACCGTATTTGCTGCGACCTTGTTTTCGGTCACTAACACCTTGAAGATCAAGGTTGCCGCGAACAATGTGATAGCGAACACCAGGAAGGTCCTTTACTCGGCCGCCACGAACTAGTACTACGGCGTGCTCTTGAAGGTTATGGCCCTCGCCGCCAATATATGCCCAGACCTCGTAACCATTAGATAGTCTGACTCTGGCTACTTTTCGTAAGGCTGAGTTTGGTTTCTTAGGAGTTTTAGTCGTTACTTTAACGCAGACGCCACGCTTAAATGGTGCCGGCTTTTCGTAGACTTTGGTTTGGAGATTGTTGACAACTCTATAGAGAGCCGGCGAAGCCGACTTCTTAGAAGACTTGCTTCTAGGCTTTCTAACCAGTTGGTTTATTGTTGGCAATTAATTCTCCTTAAATTCACGTCAGTAAGGCTTTTAAAGCGTAACTTTAGCACTGAAAGACTTTTCAGTCTTAGTTCGCTTGGGTTAACAAAAGCTACTTCGTTAAGCATTTTAACAGATGAGTCGTTGCTTTTCAAGCGTCAATCAGCTGAGCGTCAACGCTATCTTCTTCAACTTCATCTACGTAGTCGTGGGCACCGGTACCAACAGGTATCTTTCGGCCTAAGATAACGTTCTCTTTTAGACCGTAGAGTTTATCGACTTTGCCGCTTGTGGCGGCTGCAATTAGCACTCTTGTTGTGTCTTGGAAGGAAGCTGCGCTTAGGAACGAGTCAGTACTTAGTGAGGCCTTAGTTATGCCAAGTAGCAATTGGTTATATTTAGCGGGTTGTTTCTTGGCTTTTGTTAGTTGCTCATTGGTTTCTACAACCGCTAGCTTACTAACTACGTCACCAGTCACGAAGTCGCTGTCACCAGCTTCTTCAATCTGAACACGAGAGAACATTTGTCTAACAATTATCTCTAGGTGCTTGTCGGCAACAGTTTGTCCCTGACCGGCAAAAATCTTTAGGATCTCGTTCATTATGTAGCGCTGGGTTGATTCAACACCTTGCAGCTGCATTAGCTCGTGAAGGTTAATTGAACCAGAAGTCAGTCTTTGGCCACTTATTACTTCTTGACCATCTTCTACTACTAGCTGCTTAAAGCCAGGGATTTCATAGCGGACTACGCTTTGCTTGGTCGGTGTTATGACAATGACTTTCTTGGTTACCTGAACCTTACCGGCCATAGGGGCGGTTAGTGGTTCTGAAGCATCCTCAAGACTAGCAACTACATCGCCGGCTTGAACTTCTTGGTTGTTCTTAACTGTGCTTTTTCGCTCGCCAAGTTTAAGTTCTACCTTTTCTTTAGCGCTAGCAGTAACCTGGACAACGTAGTGATCGCCGTCTTCCCATGTATTAACTTTGCCGCTAATAGCTGTAAGGTAGGCTTGTCCCTTTGGTGTTCGGACTTCAAAAAGCTCCTCAACACGGGAAAGACCTTGAGCAGTAGCATCGGCTAGTACGGCACCACTACGGTGCTTAGAGTCTAGGCTTAGCTGGGTACCAAGTTCACCGATACTCTGAGCGGCTATTACACCAATTGGGTGATGGTCAACAACTAGCTCCCCTGTAGCCGGATCCACGCCGTAAGACTTCTGCGATACGCCTCTAACGTTAGTACAACTTAGTGCGCTCATTATCTTAAAGCCGTCCAGTTTCTTGTCTTTATCTATTTCTTCGGCGATAGTTCGATCAATTAGCTGACCCTTCTTAACTACGCCCTTGATAGTCTCGTCAGCGTAGCGTCCAATTAGTCTTTCGCCGTACTCAACACCGATGTATTCAGCGTCTTCTCTTAGCATTGCAAAGCCTGGGTCGTCTGATTCACCTTCAAGGGTAAAGACGTCTTGAGAGACATCGACTAGTCTTCTAGTTAGGTAACCAGCGTCAGCGGTCTTAAGAGCAATATCGATTAGAGCCTTTCTAGTGCCTCTTGTGCCAGTAAAGTACTCTAGTGGGCTTAGTCCGACTACGTAACCGGATTTAATAGGCAGCTCAATGACATTACCAGCGGCGTCCTGCAGTACGCCAAGCATACCTACGCAGTTCTTAAGCTGAGATACGTTACCCCTCGCTCCAGAGTTAATGGCGATAGCCATGGACGAGTCTTGGTTGGCTAGCTGTTCGGAGAGCATTTCCTGAACTTTAGAGTCTATCTTTGACCAGTTGTCGACAGTTAGACGGTGCCTTTCCTCGTCGGTAATGAAACCTTCTTCGTACTGGTCGTAAACAGCAACGGCTCTTTCTTCACCAGCATCAAGAGCTTTATCTAGTCCCTTAACTGGTTCGAAGTCGGTCATACCCATACTGAGACCAGACTTAGTTGCGTAGTAAAAGCCTAGATCCTTAAGATCGTCGGCTATTTCACTAGTCTTTTCCTGACCGTAACGGTTGTATACATTGGCCATAACTCGTTGCAGTCGTTTTTTAGTCATAGTCTGGTCTTGCAGCGGAAAGTCTTCTGGGAAGATTTCATTGAAAAGCAGTCGGCCTAGGGTTGTTTCAACTTTTTTGCCCTTAAAGATGGTCATTACCTTGTTTTGCAGGGTAATATCTCCGGAATCTAGGGCCATGAGGGCCTCATCAAGACTATCGTAGACTTTAGCTTTCTCCTTGGAACTAGCCTTCTCGTAAGTTAGGTAGAAGCAGCCTAAAACTATATCCTGTTCAATATGTAGGATTGGTGAGCCATCGGCTGGCTTTAGTAAGTTCTTATTAGCAGCCATTATGTCCTTAGCCTCAGCTTGAGCCTTTTTGCTTAGAGGCAAGTGGACAGCCATTTGGTCGCCGTCAAAGTCGGCGTTAAAGCCTTTACAGACAAGTGGGTGGAGCTGAATAGCGCGACCTTCAATTAGAACCGGTTGGAAGGCTTGAATACTTAGTCGGTGCAGTGATGGGGCTCGGTTAAGAAGAACGTACTTGTCTTTAATCATTTCATCAAGTGCGTCCCAAACTACAGTTTCGCCCATTTCAATAAGGCGTGAAGCACTTCTAATGTTATGGGCTTGTTCCCGAGCTATTAGCTCTCCAATTACGAAGGGCTTAAATAGTTCTAGAGCCATCATCTTAGGCAGGCCACACTGATATATCTTAAGCTGAGGACCAGCGACAATAACTGATCGTCCGGAGTAGTCAACTCGTTTACCAAGTAGGTTCTGGCGGAATCTACCTTGTTTACCTTTAAGCATGTCGCTAAGGCTCTTTAGTCTTCGTCTCTGTCCAGTAGCTGCTACGGCTCGACCGCTTCTAGTTGAGTTGTTGTCTATTAAAGCGTCAACTGCTTCTTGAAGCATTCGCTGTTCGTTTCGTCTAATTACTTCTGGAGCATTAAGATCCATTAGTTTCTTAAGTCGGTTGTTTCGGTTAATGACTCTCCTATAGAGGTCGTTAAGGTCACTGGTAGCAAATCTACCACCAGTTAGCTGAACCATTGGTCTAAGGTCCGGAGGAATTACTGGCAGCACACTAATACACATGGAGTCAGGCTTAATGCCGGCTCTGTCCATGCTTTCTAGCAGCCTGAGACGCTTCATTATCTTCTTTCGTCTCTGGCCCTTAGCACCTTCAGCTTCTTCGCTTAGGTCTTTAATTAACTCTTTAAGGTCAATTTCGCTTAGTAAGTCTCTCAGCGCTGAACCGCCCATGCCAACAGTTATTAGCTTCCTTAATTCGTTAGGTAGGTTGCGGTAGTCAGTTTCACTAATTAGATTAAGCTTTTCTAGGGCGTTAAGCTGTTCTGCGTAGGCTTCAAAGTCCTTAGTAAGCTGTTCCTGCTCTTTAGTTTGCTCTTCAGTTAGGGCTTTTACGTCAGCGCCTTCCTTCTTAGCATCCTTTTCGTAGCGCAGATTGATAGCTTGCTGGGCAGCCTGGTATTCGGCTTCTTTGTCTTTAAGGATTTGGTCACGCTTATCCGTGTCTACGCTTTTTACGACGTAGCTAGCAAAGTAGGCAACGCGTTCTAGATTCTTAACGGTTAGACCTAGTAGCAAGCCCATAGCACTTGGGGTGCCTCTAAGGAACCAGATGTGAGATACCGGCACGGCTAGAGATATGTGGCCCATACGCTCACGTCTAACAATGCTTCTAGTAACTAGTTCACCGTTCTTATCTACGGCAGCTTCTCGGCTTCTTACCCCCTTATATTTAGCATCATGAGGGTTAATGTCCTTAACTGGACCAAAGATACGTTCGCAAAACAGACCATCACGCTCCGGCTTTTGGGTACGGTAGTTAATGGTTTCTGGTTTAGTAACCTCGCCGTAGCTCCAATCTAGTATGTCAGCAGGACTAGCAACGGCTAGACGAACTGCGTCAAAGTCGGCAATGTCTGTAGAGTTGGATGAAAATCTCTGTGGTGTCATCTAGCTATCCGCCTTTCCTTCTTTACTTGCTTTTGCGCTACTATCCTCACCTACTGCTACCTCTAGCGGTTCGGCGTCAGGAGCGTCAATTATCTCAGCTCCAGTAAAGTCTTCCGGTGATAGGTTCTCTTCGCTTACATCAACGCCGCTGGTGGCATCGGCTGGCATTTCTACTTCTGATGGATGGGTAGCTTCTTCGTGGATATTGGTAGCCAGTACCTTTTCGGCATCAACTACCTGGTCGGAGTGAACAAGGTCTACTTTCAAACCAAGCCCTTGAAGCTCTTTAACTAGTACGTTAAAGCTTTCTGGTACTTTTGGCCCAACTATGGCTGTCTTTTTAATTATGGACTCGTAGGCCTTGCTTCGTCCGTAAACATCGTCAGATTTAATGGTTAGCATTTCTTGCAGAGTATTAGCAGCACCGTAAGCTTCTAGGGCCCAGACCTCCATCTCTCCGAATCTTTGGCCACCGTTTTGAGCTTTACCGCCCAAAGGTTGCTGGGTAACCATAGTGTATGGTCCAGTGCTTCTGGCGTGGATCTTATCCGCTACCATGTGGTTTAGTTTGATCATGTACATGCAGCCAACGGTAGTTCGCTCGCTAAAGGCTTCACCGGTTCGTCCGTCGTATAGCTGCTGCTTGCCGTCGCCTGGTAGTCCTGCTTCTTTAAGTAAGCTCTCAATCTTACTGACTGGAACGCCGCTAAATGATGGGCTGGTAACTTTAAAGCCTAACGCTCTGGCTGCCATACCAAGGTGAGTCTCAAATAGCTGACCAATGTTCATTCTACTTGGTACGCCTAGAGGGTTAAGGATTATGTCTACTGGTGTGCCGTCTTCTGTAAAAGGCATGTCCTCTACTGGAAGAATGCTGGCAATTACGCCCTTATTACCGTGTCGGCCACCAAGCTTGTCGCCAACTGCAATCTTTCGCATTTGGGCAACAAAGACCTGGATCTGCATAATGACGCCAGCTTTAAGTTCGTGGCCGTTTTCGCGGCTAAAGACTTTTACGCCGACTACCTTGCCGTGTTTACCGTTACTCATGCGCTGAGAAGTGTCTCTGACTTCTTTGGCTTTTTCACCGAAGATAGCTCTTAGTAGTCTTTCTTCGCTAGAAAGTTCCTGTTCACCCTTAGGGGTAATCTTACCAACCAGGATGTCGCCAGGGTGGACTTCTGCACCGATGCGGACAATACCGTCCTCGTCAAGGTGTCTTAGAGTCTCTTCTGAAACGTTAGGGATGTCGGAAGTAACAATTTCTGGACCTAGTTTGGTTTCTCTTACTTCTATCATGAAGTCGACGATGTGTACGCTAGTTAGGGTGTCGTCTTCGACTAGTTTTCTTGAAATGATTATTGCGTCTTCAAAGTTATAGCCACTCCAGGGCATGAAGGCAGTGACTAGGTCTTTACCAAGAGCTAGTTCACCGTTTTCTATGGACATGCCTTCAATTAAGACGTCGCCAGCTTTAACTTTATCGCCGCTACTTACTACTACTTTTTGGTTGATGGAGGTACCTTCGTTGCTTCTTGTGAACCTGAGCGGTTCGTAGGAAACCTTCTTACCGTTTCTATACTTTACTTCTACTTTTTGAGCGCTAGCAGAGACAACTTCTCCTGCGTCTTCAGCTAGCTCCATTTGACCTGTGTTTCTAGCGGCGTCACCCTCTAAACCGGTTCCGACAATAGGGGCATTGGGTTGAATTAAGGGTACAGCCTGACGTTGCTGGTTAGAACCCATTAAGCTTCTATAGACATAGTTCTTTTCTATAAAGGGAATGAGTCCAGCACTGGAACCAATAATTTGGTTGCGGGAAGCGTCTAAGTGCGTAACTTCATCAGACTCAACTTCACCAGGCTGCAAATAAGCTCTGGCGCTAACTCGGTCGTGAACAAAGTAGCCTTTGTCGTCTATTTCGCTACCGCCACCAGCAATAATGGCTGATTCTTCCTCGGCAGCGTCTAGATATATGATTTCGTTTGTTACCTTAGCCTTTACTGGCCAAGTTCTTTTAGTGTCGACTTTGGCTAGTCTTGCAGCTTGAGCTGCAGTAATCTTACTACCGCTAGTTACAATTACTTTGCCCTTATCGTCAAGCAGGTCCTCGCGGGCAATGTGACCCTCAGCCGCCTTAGCTGGGACAGCGTTTACTACTTTCCTATAAGGAGTCTCAATAAAGCCGTAGTCGTTAACTCTAGCGTAGTTAGCTAGATTAAGCACTAGACCAATATTGGCTCCCTCGGGAGTCTCTACGGCACAAATACGTCCATAGTGAGTAGCGTGAGCGTCTCGTACTTCAAAACCGGCTCGTTCTCTGGATAGTCCACCTGGACCCATGGAACTTAGTCGCCTTTTGTGAGCTAGCTCACTGAGTGGGTTTATTTGGTCCATGAACTGAGACAGTTGAGAGCTAGCAAAGAATTCTCTAACAGCAGCGACAACTGGGCGAGCATTAATTAGCTGACCAGGCGCAACTGTTTCAATGTCGCTCATACTCATTCGGTCCTTAGTGTTTCGCTCCATCCTAAGAAGACCGATCCTAAACTGACGCTGAACCAGTTCGCCAACTAGTTTGACTCGTCTATTAGCTAGGGAGTCAATGTCGTCAGCTGGCTCCTGTGTGTTATTAAGTCTGATTAGCTCGGCTACAATTGCTTCAATGTCCTCAAGGTGCATAACCCGGTTTTCCATAGTGTTTGGAATGTCTAGGTTTAGCCTCTTGTTTATCTTATATCTACCGACGCGGCTGAAGTCGAAGCGTTTGAAGTTATAGAACATGTTTTCGATAAGGCTGCGAGCGTTTTCTACTGTTGCTAAATCACCTGGCCTTAGCCTTCTATATACTTCGATTAAAGCATCGTTTTGACCCCTTGTTGGATCCTTTTCTAGGGTTGCTTCTAGATAGTTAATGGGGCCGGTGTCAACGTGTTTAAAGACCTCCCTCATTCGGCTTTCGCCAATACCTAGGGCACGTAGTAGCGTAGTAACAGCAATCTTTCGTTTGCGGTCAATCTTTACGTACAAAGCGCCAGTTGCGCTGGTTTCAAATTCTAGCCAGGCACCACGACCTGGGATAACCTTAGCACCGTAGAAATTAGTTGAACCATGTGGCTCACTGGTGAAGAAAACACCAGCAGAGCGGATTAACTGACTAACAACTACTCTCTCAGCACCATTAATTACGAACGTACCACGAGTGGTCATCCAAGGATAGTCGCCAAGATAGATTTCAGTTTCCTTAACTTCTCCAGTGACCTTGTTGGTTAGCTCAACTTTAGCCATTAAAGGAGCTTCGTAGCTGACGTTATTCTCTCTGGCTTGGGCCTCGCTTAGCTTAGGAGCGCCAAAGTGATAATCCTTAAATGTTAGTGATAACTTGCTGCCGGTATAGTCGTCAATCGGGCTGACTTCTGCGAGAAGTTCACCGAGTCCCTCTTCAACAAACCACTGGAATGAGCGGTTTTGGTGATCGACTAGATTTGGTAGCTTAATTGAGTCGTCAATGTTAGTAAACGACACTCTCGGCTTTTTAGTTGCACTCTTAGGCATAGGCAATACAAAGTTCCCCTTCAAAATTACTTAGTATTTTATATAAAAACATTAGCAAGTTGACCCGCCTGGTTATAACTTACACTGGTATTTTTATGTTTTTTGGTTCGGCCGAAGGTTACTAAGCTTAAATAGTTTTTGCTGCTTTTTTAACAAACAGAATAATAAACTTACACTACTTCTTGAGTACTATTGTATACGAAGACCCATTGTACTGTCAATGTGCCAATTCACCATTTTACGCGCCCGATTTCTAGCTGCTATACCCTCGAACGGCATACTCCCTAAATACCCGACAGCTCCGCCTATGCCTGAACCAACAATCAGGGCAAGGCCGTCATCAAAGTATTCAACTTCGCCCCTACCAACAACTCCGTGATTTGCTTTAATGGCTGCCCTACTGTTTTCGTGAATTACGGCGCCAGTTGAGAATACTAACGCACATAGAGCAGTTGCCGCGAAGCGCGTACGTCTTGCCAGCCAGGCTCTTGTGTGTCTTATCTCAACGGACTGCAACATACAGACAGCATTGGCTTGCCGTGCTTCCTCGCTTTCACCTTCAACAAAGACGTTAGCACGAAGCGATTTGCTAAGCTGCCTAGGGTCAGTATTAGCAATAATTGCAATGTCTGGCTGAATGCCTTCAATAGCGTTCTGTGCTTCTTCAGTCATAAGATCTAATCTTAACGTCTCTGGCATAGTTATATTATAATATATCTTAAGCGTTTTGTCACTCTTCTGTATGTCCTACTTGTCAGCCGACAAAAGTTCGTCAAAGCGCTCGGCTAAAGACCTAATCTCGCTATAAGCGCCGCTTTGGTCCCATCCGGCTAGTCCACCACGCATAATCCAAAAAGTGAAGCGTGCAAATTCTTCCCCTGTTATGGCGTAACCGGTTCCATTTAAGTCTTCAATTCGCACCGACTGATCATCTGTCTGAAGACTGAAAGGATTCTCTGGGTAATACTCGGCTTCTCTAGTTGGAGCTAGAGCAGCACTTAAGGCAAAGGCCAACTCTTCTTTATCTTCTTCGTCTACAGTAAAAAACTGGTCCAAAAGTTCCTCTGTAGTCTGCGCTATAAACTTACCAGTTATAACTAGTGTTGGTAGCGACTCAATTACGACGCGTTCTAAGGCAACGGATACTGCAAATCTCTGCTTAAACTCTGAGTTAAGAGTTGGAATTACATCGGCCAGCGCTAGTCCTGCATATCCAGCAAATTGCTGTGTAGTTATAGGCGCGAGGTCGCCCAGCTGAACCTTAGTTATGTCTGGACCCCAAAATCCTGTTTCTATATTAGAACCGTCAATAGTCTCAACGTTTATTGCCATCGCGATATAATACCATAATACTGTGCTTTACGCTAGGCTAAGTTAGGGGGCGTGCTCCAAATAGCTTACTTTTTTAGGTCTTTGGTCTTAAAGATTTTATCTACGATACCGTACTTAACAGCCTCTTCTGAACTTAGCCACTTGTCTCTTTCCATGTCTTCGTGAATTTTAGAAGGCTTTTGGCCTGTGTTTTTGGCCATTATCTCTTCTAATAGTTTCTTGACTCTTAAGGCTTCTTTGAGATCTATTTCTTGATCAGTAACCTTACCCTGTGTGCCGCTGGATGGTTGGTGAATCATTACCGAGGAGTTAGGCAGGATGTATCTTTTGCCTTTTGTGCCACTACTTAGTAGGAATGCAGCTGCTGAGGCTTGGACGCCTATGCCAACAGTCTGGATGTCATTTGAGACGTACTGCATGGTGTCATAAATAGCTAGAGCGTCATAAACACTGCCGCCAGGGCTATTAATGTAGAAGTTAATATCCTTTTTGGGATCTTCGGCGTGAAGGAAAAGAAGCTGAGCTACGACTATGTTAGCGCTAGCTTGGTTAACGTCGTTACCTAGAAAAATTATTCGGTCTTTTAATAGGCGAGAGTATATGTCGTAGGCACGTTCATAGCGGCCTTCATTTTCAATAACTGTTGGGATTAAAATTTGGTTCCTCATATAGAAAGTATTATATATCCCGTGTTTGGCACTCGTCAAGTGGGAGTGCTAATTTAGCTGCTGATCTTCTTAAGTCTGTCTAAAGTTTTTTCGATCATTAGACGGCTGTGAAGATCGCGGCGGTTCTCTGGCTTATCTAGCTCAGCCTGCATAGTTGGATCAGTGTACTGCTTCTTTAATTCGCTTACCCTAGCGTTAACTTCGCTATCTGATACCTCAATATTTTCTTTTTCAGATATTTCACCTAGGATTAGCCCGGACTTGATTCTACTCTCAGCTACAGGTCGTTGTCTGTCTCTATGAGTCTTAGCATCGATGCCTTCTTCGTTTAAGTGCTCCTGCCAGGTTTGTCCGCGGTAAGTAAGGTTCCTTTTTTCTTCCTCTTCTAGGCGATCAATTTCCTGCTCAATAAGAGAGTCTGGAATGGCGACTGTAGTTTTCTCGGCAATGGCATTAAGTAGGTCGTTTTCTTGCTTTACGCTACTTTCTTTTTCCTTTTCTAAAGTGAGCTGCTTCTTGATATCGCTTTTTAGTTCGCTCAGCGTTTTAAATGGACCGATGGTCTTAGCGAAAGCATCGTCTTGCTTTGGAGTTGAAAGTTCTTTAACTTCGTTAACCTTAACGCTAAACTCGACTTTCTTAGATTGAAGTTCTTTTGCACCGTAGTCACTTGGAAATGTAATGGTAAACGTCTTATCTTGACCACTCTTAAGTCCAACTAATTCATCTTCAAAGCCGGGAATAAAGGAGTTGCTACCGAGAATTAAGTCGAACTTAGCGCCTTCAGCTCCTGGGATAGCTTTTTTAGTCTTAGGATCAACGCCTTTAAAGTCTATATTTACTTCGTCGCCCATTTTAGAGGCTCTAGTAACGCTCTTTTTTGCTGCTTGGCGACTAGCCAGGTTATTTAAGACGATGGTTACGTCCTTAGCCGTTACGCTGACACGGTCCTTTGTAACTTTGATCTTAGAGTAGTCTGGCAGCTTAACCGGGCCAACATAGTCAGTATCAGAAGTAAACTCTAGCGTTTCAAAAGGCACAAATTTAGTTATATTAACTTCGGGTTGGGCAACTACTCTTAGCTTTTCTTGTCTTATGGCTTTGTAGTATAGCTCATTGACGGCTTCATTTAGAAACTGATTGCTAAGTAGATTAGGATCGACATACTTTTCTACTAAATTAGCAGGGGCTTTACCTTCTCTAAAGCCAGCTATCTTGACGTCGCTAGCTAAAGATAGAAGTACTCTGGTTTTAATAGAGTCTAGTTCGTCCTTATTAGCGCTGACTCTAATCTTCAGTCTAGTTGGGCTAATCTGTGTGCTTTCTACGGTCATAGGGACTTAGATTAACAGATTATCTAGTTTTTTACTATACCGGTTAAGATAAGATAGCTGGTACCCATCCCAATAAACCAAGCAGCTTCCACTACAGCGCCTATGGGGCGCTCAAACCACTGAATTTTACGAGACAGGATTTCGCTCCAATTTTCCTTAAACTTCTTATTGTTCTTTAAGTACAGGTATCTTCTTATTTGCAGTAGATCTGGGGCCGCGCCCAAAAAGGCACAGATAATTGCTATTTGCCAGTGGTAGGGTTGTTTTAGGAAAAGGCCCAGGACTATTAAAAAGCATAGAGATGCTTCGGTAATAAGGTACTTGGTGTAGGCTTTTGTTTTAACAAGGCTTTTTAGTTCCAGTGACGCTTTAAAGTGAGGGATCATATCCAGAGCGTAGTGAGATAGAAAGGCGGCTGGTATAGCGATCACTGGACTTACAACGACTAGACCAATGACAGCGCCGGTTAAGGCATGGTTTGTTGCGGTCATTTAGCCTTTAAACCTCTTAATTAGATCGCTAGTTGAAAGCTGAATCTCTTTACCGCTAGACATGTCTTTCAGGGTAATTTTGCCACTTTTAAGTTCATCGTCTCCAAGAATTACTACTGAGTTTACGCCCTTTTTGTTAGCTGTCTTTAGTTGAGCTGCTAGTTTACGTCCAGAGATATCTGTTGCTACGTTTAGTCCTGCTTTTCTAAGGCTGGCAATAAGACCGTAGGCGCCTTCTTTGTTTTTGGTTATGATAGCTGCATAAAGATCGGTTTCGCTTGGCAAATTAGGTAGTAAGTGGTGACCCTTTAAAAAGTTCTCAAGCGTTACGTCGCCCCAACCAAAACCAGCTGTAGGGACTGGGCTGACACCAAATAGGCCAACCAAGCCGTCGTAGCGGCCTCCTCCCATCATGGAGCGGTTGTTGTCGGGGTTTTTATCGTAAACCTCAAAGACGATACCGGTGTAGTAGTCAAAGCCTCTGACAAGAGTTGGATCGTAGAGCGTGTTTTTAATGCCTAGAGCCTTGAGTGAATCGAAGGTCTGATTTAGTTCCTTAGTGGCCGCAAGTTTTGTAAGCTCATCAGGCAAATCCTTAAGGTTTTTACTAGCAAGTAAGCTCATAAGCTTTTCGCTTACGCCTCGCTCCTTTTCCTTGGCAGAGAGAATGTCGTCAAGAGCACCAACGAATTTGGTTTTGTCCATTTTATGATAGCGATCAATGAGCTTAGAAACTTTATCTGCGGTCTTGTCTGGTAGTTTCAGATAGTCTTTAAGAATTGCGTCTGTGAGTTTTCTGTTATTAAGTCTAATCTCATACATAGTCTCATTAGCGCCAAACTTCCTGAAAATTGCGTCAACTATGTTTATTAACTCTGTTTCTGCGTTTAGTGATTCAACGCCGAAAATATCTACGTTAAGTTGCCAGTGTTCTCTTAAGCGTCCATTCTGAGGCCTCTCGTAGCGCCAGAGGTTAGGGATACTGTACCAACGTAGTGGATAGGCTAGTTCTTGGCGCTTCCCGGCTACCATTCGACTAACAGTAGGGGTCATTTCTGGCCTTATGACGACTTGGCGGTCGCCTCGGTCTTTAAAGGAGTAAGTCTGATCCTTAACTATTTCCTCTCCAGTTTTAGCTGCGTATATCTCCATTGGCTCTAAAATTGGTGCGTCGTACTCTTCGTAGCCAAAAGATTCAACTACACTACGCCAAACAGAAAAAATATACTTTCTAAGACGATTGTCTTCAGGATAAAAATCTCTAGCACCCCTATATGGCTTAGTAGATAATGGCATAGTTAGTAGGTATTATATTAGTTTTTTTGATTGGAGACTAAGTAAAATGTCAAATCAGGCTAATGTTACCCGTTCTTCCAAAAAGAATAACTGTCAGCTGATGGCGTATAACCGCCGCTAACAGTATTTACCTGATCTCTCTATAACCGCCGCCGTGCAGCATTGTGTTGCCTAGCCTCAACACACGTAGTATGCCATGCTCGCCAAGCTGAGAGAGATCCTCAACGCCGAATATACCCGCTAACTCTTCAACAAAGGCTTTGTTGGCTTGGGTGCGTCTCAAGGCAGTTAGCTTTCCCTCATCGCTAAGCTCAGATAATTCCTCGAAGGTATAACTGCCAAAGGTTTTAACATCTCCAAAGGTGACTTGATTCCCAACCTCTTCAAGTTCTTCGCTCACTCTGTATTGGTGGTCCATATCTTCCGCAGCTTCATGAGCTGCTTTGACGTACGCTTGGACGTTCAGCCCAAGGCGATGGGCCAAAGTGCCGTTATTAAACCTTCCCATATATGCGGCTAAAAATAATGAGGTCGATTCAGCGTCTCTAGTAGACCATAGTTCTTCAACTCCGTAAGCTCTTTTTTCATCTGGCGGCGCATCGCAAAATTGATCAAAATATACTCTCAGTTGGGAAGCTGTAGTCATATACGGATCCATCACTACCGCCATGTCATACGCTAAACTTTCATCATTTATACGTCCGGGCATACGTACTCCTTTATAAGATTCTTAAAAGCTACTATACCCGACTTCTGGGGATTGTCAACTATCCAGCCTAGCACTTATTTTTGCTGCGCATGGTCCGAAAGCCTGACTAGCAACTAATATATTTATACAGACTTCTAAGCATAAAACATGATTAGTATATAACTAAATTGACTTTTTACGCAGTTTGTATTATTGTTATGCTAGATTTTGGAGACTTATTAACCCCTCATGTTTTTTCACTTTCCACTGGAGCGAATACTTGATCTTAGACAGACAGTACTACTACTTAATACCGTCCTTCTTATTGCTGCCTTAATTGTTGTGGAGCTGGTTTATTCAGAGGCTAAGCCGAAAAAACGTAAAGAGCTAAAATACTTTTTTCCGCTATTTCTAGTTCTAACTGGACTGCTTATTTATGCCTTCTACGTTCAAAGGAGTGTGCTTTGAAAGACTTCCTTAAAGAGTTAAGGGCCGGTATTGATCTTTTCTGGAAAGGTCTAACTGGAGGGATTGGGGCAGTAGTCAAGGGTATTACCTCGTTTTCTCAAGATAACTTTAATAAATTTGAGAATACAAAATCTACTAAGTACTTCTCTAGGAAAAGAAAGCAGTTAGTGAAAACTCTTAGGGAGTGGGGGCTTAACTACCGGATATGGTTAGTTGTTGTTGGACTAATTGTAGCTGCAGAGGCTACACTGTTCTGGGCGTCTAGAGTCGGTATTTATATAAACGCTCTAGCTCTAGCAGGACTAGCGGCTTTAGCTGTTATTAGTGATAAGTCTAGAAAAGTTGCTATTAGCGCGTCAATTATCCCAGTAGCCAATATGGTGGTAGCTAGCGTTATGCCTAAAAGTATTATTGGCTCTACTGTCATACTTTATTCAGTCATTTTGCTACTTTCTCTTATTTATAGGTATATGTTTACCTTAGAGTATCCAGAGCTAAAAACTGCTCTGAAGCTAAAAGGTTACGGCTATGGTCTACCTATTATGATAGTTACCGGCGAAGTCGTTGGGGCAATTGCCTACTTATTCTTAAGGCATCATTATCCATTTGTTGGCTACTCATGGCCGTTAATAGCTCTAGCGGCAGTAGCTTTTGCTTTTACCGAGGAAATGCTGCTTAGAGGTCTTATACAGCAGCAGGGAGAGATAATCTTTCGACCAGCCATGGCTGCTATTGCTACAACCATTCTTTATGTATTCTTGACGCTCAACCACAGCACATGGCTTACTTTTCCCGTAGCTTTGATTATGGGGGGAGTATTATCCTTCACTTATTATAAGAGAAAGAATATTATCTTAACATTTACTATTAACGCTACAGCTAAGCTTATTTATATAGGTTTAGTAGTTAGCTTTGTTTTGAAGAAATAGACTACTTTTTCTTTTCGTCTCGAATTAGCTGATAGATAAAGAAGCTTACAAAAGAAACTACGAAAGACAGCTCGCCGAAGGTATCCTCATGTGGGTACTTAGTAAAGTGAGTTAGCTGCATGCCTAGAGTGTGTGGGTGCACAAGTGCAACCAAAGCTATGTATACCCAACCGGCAAAGCCGTAGATAGCTAGAGTTAGGAATAGTTTTTGAGCGAATTTTCTTACTGTCACGTCGATTAATTATATCAATAATGAATCACTAATACAGAGATGTCTAAAAATACAACATATAAATGTTGCCAAGAGCGCCATAAAAGAGCATTATATTATTACTAAAGTGTTATCAAGGGTGTGTTAAGGAGTTAAGCATGAAGAAGAAATTACTATCAGCATTGGCAAGTGGAGCGGTACTAGCTTTACTTATACCAGCTACAAGCTTTGCGGCACCTTCGCAAACATCAATCAGTGGTGTTGTGACTGAAGGCGGCAACCCTGTATCTAAGGCGTCAGTCGTAGTTACTTGTGGTACTAAGACTAAAACAACCAAGAGCAACAGCACAGGAACATACCTGGTTAACATCCAGCAGAATTTTTGCCCAACTGGCGCATCTATTAACGTAACTGCTACTAAGGGCGGCGAGAGTGGTAGTGTCAGCGGTACAGCAACTGAAGAGACTAACAAGTTAAATGTTGCACTACTGAACGTTTCTCTAGTACCAGAGTTTGGCTTAATTACAGCAGCTTCTGCAGCTATGATTGGCGGTGGAGCTTTCCTAGTAGTACGTCGACGTCACGCAAGTGGTCACGAAGCCTAAACACGATTTCTTAAAACACAACAAAACTGCTGTCCAGATCTACAAAAGGGCAGCAGTTTTTCTTGCTATCTTTATTATCTACTCAGGTTTCCTAGGTCCAAGAATTATTAGTCATGGTTTGGTTAATAAAGACGGCTTTGAAATTTACGGTGGTCTAGGGAAGTCTCTTTTGTTTGGGGTACTTGCTCTGGCGCTACTTATCTATAGAAACTCGAAGCACGTGACATTGGCTAGCTGGCGTAAAACCAACATTATTTGGTTGGTCCTATCGCTACTTACCTTTTATGGAGCTTGGTATGGTGTCGGCAAGCTAATTTCTGGGCAAACCGGTAGTGGTTGGCCTCTTTTTATTAACGCCTCAATAGTAGGCAGCATAATCTTTGCTCTTGGAGGCTGTTTTGGACCATCGAACCTCAGAACTCTAGCCAAAGCCTACAAGAAGGAGCTAAAGATAGCTCTATTGTTGATAATTGGATTCTATGCATTCCTGTACCTGGTTTATGGATTATGGCAATTCCTCTCCGGCATAGTACTGCACTGCGTTAAATGGCTTATGGGTATCTTGGGTATACCCTCTACTATTGTTCTTCCTAGGACTCTTGTATTTAGCAAGTTCGGGATAAATATTGCAGAGTACTGTTCCGGCATTGAATCTATTGCCTTGTTTTCGGCTCTTTACGCGCTAGTAGGGATACTTGATTGGAGGGTGCTGAACCACAAAAAGTACCTCTACATTTTTCCTGTTGGACTAATAGTTCTGCTTATCTTTAATATATTGAGAGTGTTTATTTTGATTCTAGGTGGGTACTACGTAAACCCCAAGATAGCTTTTAGTTTGTTCCATACTTACGCAGGAATGGTCTTCTTTATATTGTACTCACTAATATTTTGGGCGGTTAGCTACAAATGGATGCTACAAGAAGACTAACGCCAAGAACTTATCGGCATTTTATGCGTGATAGTTTATATAGGAATTCTATATATTTGATGCTAAATACTGCTTGCCTTAGCGTACTGGGATTTATATTTTGGATCATTGCTGCACGTAGATATACAACGGTTGATGTTGGTATAGCGGCCACATTAATTGCCGCATCAAGCATTATCGCCTTATTTAGTGCGTTGGGCTTTGACAGCGCAATAATAAGGCATGTTGCAAAAACAAAAAATATTAAATCTATATCCAATACGGCTTTAACGTCCACTGCCATTATGTCTGTTTTGGTTTCTGTCATCTACGTAACCATACTTAAAATAACTACTAAAAAGTATGACTTCCTGGACAGCTCTGTTTTAGCAGTGTGCCTGCTTATAATCTTCTACGTGATCAACGTTTGGAACAGCCTAACTAACAATCTTTTCATCGCAATAAAAAGATCGGAATTTATATTAATAATCAATATCGTCTTTGGTATAACGCGGATATTATTAGTACTTTTACTTGTGAACTTGGGCATTAAAGGATTATTAATTTCTCATGCACTATCCATTTCAATTGCTTTGGTGCTTAGCCTTATAGCGATGAGGGTTATTTTTAACTATAGCTATTCGCCCAAGATAAATCTTGAGTTACTGACTAAATTAAGAAATTACACGTCTCACAGCTACTTAATTAATACATTTTCTGTTTTACCAACCTATTTCTTGCCTTCAGTTATTTTAATCACAAGTGGGGCAAGGTATGCTGCCTATTTTTATATAGTTACCACTATCACAAATGGCTTGGTAGTGATACCTCAGGCAACTTCATTGTCGCTTTTTGCCGAAGGAGCGGGGGATAAGGACAGCTTAAACGCCAGTGCTCTTAAAAGTGTGCGCTTCATAATTTTCATGCTGTTACCCGCCATATTAATATTATTCCTGTTTGGGTGGTTTATATTAGGGCTATTTGGCAATCAGTACGCTACTAACGGATATGTTCTACTACTTCTACTGTCCATCGTTTCCGTACCTAAGTCTGTCAACTACGTTCTTATGACATTGTTTAGGGTAAGGGAAAACTTAAGTAAAGTAAGCTACATATATACCGTTTATAGTTTTATGGTTTTATTTGGCGCTTTTATTGTACTCAAACTACAATTGCATATGTGGTGGGTAGGTATAGTAATCCTGCTAGCGGAAATGATTGTGCTTACATATCTATTCTACTTCAGCAAACGTTACAATTATATAAACTAGTCTACTGTCTTAATTGTATACAATGTCTTTGCTATTCGAATAAACCAAATTTTTGCTATTATTGAGAGCTTTATACGGATAGACATAAGTAATTATTCCATCTTGATACGCCGTGAAGGACGTTTTAGTCTGTAAGTTGGCATAGTCAGAAAATACATATGAATCTTTTGGTATAGTGGATGTAACCAAATATGGCCATAACCTATTGTTCAAGCTGGCATTCCCAGACAGCCTTAATTTATAGTCTGCAAAGCTATCGGCGACAATCGACTTATGGTCGTAGTTTCCCGCTATCCAATTCGCTGCGAAATAATCTGACGAATGAACATAGTACAGGCTGTAGTCCTCTCCATAGTTATTAAAATTCATTGGCGTATTATTGTTCCTAAAAAGAAGACTATATAAAGACAAACTAAAGAAGAAATAGACCACTACGAACAAAGACAAAATTCTGTAGCTGTTTTTCTCTCGTTTTATTAGAGTGATCCCGCCAATAGCTCCCGACATCACTATTAAGAGCTGTTGGTACATCCTTGCCTGGCTGTAGTCTATTGAAAAGAATGGGATTACAGAGGATAGCACTAAAAATATGATCGAGGCTATCACCAGTACTGAGTATGAAAATAATTTTTTTGTTTTTAATGATATGTATGAAATTGCAACAACACCAACAAGAAGAGCCAATTTACTCATTACTATAATAAATTGCCTTAAAGTACCAAGTTTACTGAAGAAACTGTTCTCAGGGTAGGGGCTATGTAATTGGAGTTCGCTTGTGCCATGAAGTAAATTAGAGGCACCAAATTCTCTTTTAGCATTTCTGTTTATTTCGGTAGAAAGCTGCCTATAATTAGTGCTTACAGTGCCCGGCTTACTAAGGAAATCTATTTGGCTGGCAAATGATTGTCCTTGCCCCTGGCTATCATTCTCAAATATTGCACCCAGATTATTAATGCTTTTGTCTATAAACCCAGTAACATTATTAAAGCCGTATGTGACTTGCGAATACCAAGCAAATACAGAAACCGTGGCCATTATTATTACTATTAGACTCGGTATGTAGATGTCTGCCTTTACATTTTTTCCTCGACCCCCTCTTAGTAGCACACTATGCGTAATATTAATTAATATAAATAGGATTACGGCTATGTAGGCCGTTGAGTAATGAGTTAAAATTACGGCATATAGAAATAGTAGAAAGAGAGTCACTCTGTTTGCGTTATGGCTTTTAGAGTAAACCATATTAAGGATCATTAAGCCGAAAAAGAAAAAAGCAATTTCTTGTCTGATAGGAATGTTCCACCAGACTTCAAAAGCAGGCTGTGCCATGAAGAATACTGTTCCAGCAACCGATAACCCAGTAGACAAAAATCTTCTCGATATTAAGTATACCGTCGGTACTAGAAGACTGTATATCAAAGGAACGACAAACTTGAATACAAGAGCGCCAGATAATTTTGTAATAACAGATAAAACTGGAGTTAGTAGACCAACACTCAGACAGGCATTATATGCATCTTTAAATTCGGATATACTCCAATAGCCAGAGTTAAGTACTGTTCGATATATCTCATACTCCATGCTAATGTCGGGGCCAGACACGTAGTTGCTACGTAGCCAGCCGGATAAGATTATTCCTAGACCGCACAACCATAGTGAGCTAACAATAGAAAAGCTTTTTAGCTTGTCGTGCTTAAACAAAATAAACACGAATACAGCGACAATTAGTGCATAAGCAGTCAAAGTAAGGTCATTGTTTTGAAAATTATTTAACCTTATAGCCCCGAAAATAATTAGTATGTTGGAAAGTATTGGAATAGTTACGGCCAGGTAATCAATCCTCTTTGACCCAGTAAAGTTAGGCTTGTGAAGACTTACCCTTTTTTTACAAACCGTAGATAACACTAAATTGCATACTCCTATGAAAGCTAATAGTGGGAGTAGTCTCAGCGGCTCAAAGGTGCCTATAGAGTGCAGGATAGTATTCTCCAGCAAGGCGATGATTATGAGATAGAACAGTCCAAGCCCGAGAATATTTAGAGTGGCGAACCAAGAGTATACGAGCGTTTTAACAATTAAAGAGTATAGCAAGAATCCTGGCAGCAAGACGGTATAACAAATTACGAAGGGAAAAGAGTAAAAGTGTGGGAGTATTATGCTTAGCGACAATAAAACTATGTTTGCTAAGATCAATAGCACGACATTAGGGCATTTTTTAACGACGGTAAATTTCATCATAAATCTGCGTTAATTTGTTAACCGACCTATCCCAACCTAAAGTTTCTCGAGTGCTCTTTAAATTGTTAATCATTGGAATAATTATCTCGGGCTTAGCGTATAATTTCTCTAACAGTCCCGTCAATTCGCTCACACTACTTTCCACAACGAATCCTCTAGACGAAACAATCTCTTTTGCTCCATAAAAATTTGAGGTTATTACGGGGGTACATGTGGCCATAGCCTCCAATAGCGCAAGACTTTGCCCTTCGTAATCGGAAAAAAGAATAAAAATGTCTGTACTTTTCAGAAAGTCAATGATCTCGTCTTGCATTTTTGCTCCATGGAACTTGATCATCTTTCTGTGCTCTTGGGGGACGTTGGCGCTTAATTTATCTCGAAGCGGTCCATCTCCTACAATATCAAATTGTATCGGTACCTTTGTTGCGCTGACTGCTTCAATCACTTTATCAACGTTTTTCTCAGTGCTCAATCTACCCACATAAAGTAAGTTGAGTGTACTTACATTTTTGTTAAATTTCTTATTGATGAAGAACGCCTCATCTACGCCATTTGGCACGACAGCAACTTTATTGCCTAGCTTATACTTTCTCAATAGAAGCTCTTGTTGAGAAGAACTTAATGCAATAACGCAGTCTGAGTATTTTAGGGCGTTTCTTAAGAATATCGCCTTATATAGGGGTAGAAAATAGCCCAACGTTCCCGACCTTTCAACATCCGTGTGGACATGCATTATTATTGGTATTTTCTTTATTTTCGCTGCCAGCAGTGACACCTCCGGAATGCCTGCTTGAGCTACGTGAATATGTAGAATAGTGTTTTTGGGAGAGTTTAGGATGTTTCGGAAAAGTCCAAACATGATATTTGTGTGAGCAAATTTAATTGAGGTTAGTCGAGTTACTTTGAATTTTTCATCATCTTGCCTCTTATGAGATGCTTTGTTATTCGAAGTGACCACCTCCACTCCAAGTCCCTTTTCATGTTGACGCTTGGCTAGTTGATACACGACAGTTTGTACTCCTCCTATAGACGGAAGATAGGTAGGCGTAATATGTTTTATCCTGGGATTCATCAGCGTATACAAATAAGCCTCCGTTCTCTCAACAAGATGCTCAATAGTAAAGTTTTTTTTCACATAGGCACGTCCATATTTGCCTAATTCTAGAGACTTGCCAGGATTATTTAACAAAAGATTTATACTTTTGACTAAGTCAATAACATCGTTAGCCTTAAATAAATAGCCGTTTACATCATCAATTATTACATTCGGAATTCCTCCAATGTTAGATCCTACTACTGGTGTTTCGCAGGCCATAGCTTCTATGAGAACCCCTCCGAAAGACTCTGCTGATGTTTTGGAAGGCAGTACAAGAACTTTTGTGTTGTTGTACGCCTTTACTAAATCTTGGCCCTTTAGAGCTCCAGAAAATATTACATTTTTTTGAATATTCATCTCCCGAGTTTTATTTTTGTAAAAGTTGAGCGCATCGCCCTCGCCAACAATATTCAGCTTTATCTCTCGGTTTGTTTGACTAATCTCTTTTACTGCTTCAAGTAACAAATCTATACCCTTCCATTCAGACGACTTCTCTACCCTCCCCACGAATAATATGTCCGTTTGTCTTACCTCTTCTTTTTTTATATGTTTAAATTTGCTGGCGTCTACCCCGGGCGGGATAAAAGCCACTTCTCTTCTGTCCTTTATCAAGACTGTGACAAATTGCGGATATACCGCCATTACTCCATCAGACTTCAAAAATATTCTTTTTAACAAGTATCTCTCGTAAAAGCCTATAAATATGTCGGTGTGAATCTTACCTTTTTTCTGACTACCCGCATGATACTTTATGACAAATATTCTGTTTCCTCTGCTTAAATAGGCGAGATCGGCAAGTCCGACGACTGGAGAATGAGCTTCGATAATGTCCGGATCCTCTTTTTTAATGATCCTCCTGACCTTAAAAAACCAAAGAATATTAACTGGAGTGTTAGATATTTTAAACATTGGTTTGAGTCGTATCACTTTAATGCCCGAAGAACTGTCCACGCTTTTTAACTTTTTTTCGTGCTGGGTCGTAACTACCGTAACCGCATGACCCCTTTTCTTTAAGCCCTTAGCAATATGGTAGGTGTGCATCTCTAAGCCGCCAATTTTAGGATAAAAATAGGGCGTAACAATTACGATTTTCATCGTGCATACCACCAAATGATCTTTCCGAATGTAGCATACTTTACAAAACAGATATTTAATCTCATAAGATTAGACCGTTAATTTTCCATACAAAGTAGTAAGTTTGTTAATATTATCTTCCCAACTAAAATGCTCCTTAGCATACATATATGAATACTCGCCCATGCATTTACGTAACATCTCGTCTTTTGCCAACCTAGTCAGTGTGCTTTTTATATATACGGCCTCAGGTTTTATTAAAAATAGTAGATTCTCGTCAAAAGCATAAGAGTCATAGCCACGGTCGTTAGAGGTAACGACTGGCAGCCCCGAAGCCATTGCTTCTTGAACTGAAAGTGGAAACCCTTCTCCTTCCGACGGCAGTATAAAAATATCACATGCCTTATAAGCCTCTGCTGTCTGAAGTTGTGGTAGTGCGCCTAGAAAGTATGTACGTCCATCAAATTTGATAGATCGTGGTCTTTCGCCGCCTACAAAGACAATCGCATAATCTCCGCTCAAGGCGTCCATCAATTTAAGGAAACCTTTTTTTGGTACAAAACGACCGACAAACAAAGCTAAAACTTTATTGTCGGGGAGTCTATATTTACTTCTAATCTTGCTCTTTTCTACACCCCTGACTGGATAGAAGACGTTAAAATCCACACCATTGTTGATGTTCGCTATCTTCCTTGTTGGTATGCCTAGATTAATAATAAACTGCTTAACCCTATCATTTAATATGATGACTTTCTTGCTGTTACGCAGAACAAACTTACCGGCTGTTTTATACATCACCTTTTGCCCTAACATAGCAAAAGCACTGGGATGAGGGATTATGGCGATATGTTGCGTCACGACAAAGGGCTTTCTATAGAGTTTAGCCCAGAACGCTACAACGAACGACGATATATAGAATGAGTCATGAAGGTGTATTACGTCTGACTCTTTCGCTAACTTCCGAGCTTTATATAGAATCGTTGGCGAAAAGATTGGATATGGTGCCCCCATGTGGTCCTCAAGAAAATTAGAAGCCCTAACCCTGTATATTACATACCCTTCCCTTTCCTCTTTGCCGGGCTTTGAGCTACAGTCGCTTGTTAGAACGCTAACCTCGTAGCCTAAGCTGGCCAAACGTTTAGCCTGTTGCTCCGCCACAACTCCCAGCCCACTTAGGTGAGGGGGGAAGTGAGTAACCACTATCAATACCTTCATCTTTGAGACCTCACCTTGCCAAGACAATCCTGAGAGTAACGCCCTAACATTAGATCTCTTTTTCTAGATCGTCTATGTTTTTAGAGTAGCTCCACCTTAAGTTTTTACTAAACGTTTTAAGAATCTTAGCGCCATCATGGAAGGGCTTAAGGCTTGAGAAGCCACTTCTTTGGTGATAACTAATGGGAACTGAGTAGAGTCCAACATCAAGCTTAGACATTTTAGTGATCATCTCCATTTCAATAGCGAATCCTTGGCTTCTTAAGTGTGGCTCTAGGTTGTCTATAACTCTTCTCTTCCAAGCTACGTAACCACTTAAAACATCGGTAACGTTTAGTCTGTATATGATTCTAACTAGAAAGGTGTAAATCCAGTTTCCGCCACGGTTAACAAAATTCATTGCATCACCATGGATCTTGCCGCCAAGCCTGGATCCAACAACAACATCGCAGAAATCACTGTGAAGGGGTTCAAGTAAACGCATAACCTCTTCAGGTCGGTAGGTGTCATCGCCGTCAATCATAACTACGTATTCTGCGTTAGGGTCTATATTCTTAAATCCGGTACGCATAGCGTAGCCTTTGCCTTTACGAGGCTCATTAATGACCCGTACGCCAGCTTCTTTGGCTATCTCGGCGGTTTTATCGGTGGAGTTGTTGTCTACAACTAAAGTGTCAAAAGTAAAGGAGTCTTTGCCAAGCATGCCTTTTTTAAAGCCTTCAATTACTTTAGCGATACTTGCTTCCTCGTTATGGCAAGGTATTATTACCGTCACAAGATGCTTTGAGTCTGTCATGCACCGCTCCTCGCTAGCAAATAGTCTATGCTCTCTTTAACGTTCGTTAGGTTTACTGCTATTTTAACTTGTTGCCCTAGGTCGACTGTGGAAATATTCACAGACTCACTCTGGTAGGTATTCTGGCGTAGTAAAAAGCTGCCACTAGCCAGAGCTTGACTTTGGTTGGTAGCGACATTTGTCTCTGTAATAACATAGTTATACCTAGTTGTTGCATATTCTAGATTGTGGGTTGTGAACTTAACGGTTTGTTGCTCGCCTGGAGTATAAGTTGAGGGTAAGTTATTAGGATGAGTAAAGTATAGTTCGGTTAGTTTTTCTGGTTCTGGTAGAAGTTTCCACTTTCTCATCTGTTTATCTATAGCTGAATGGAAAACTAGAGCTAGGATAATAACCAAAGCTAAGCTAGCTATATACACTGCCGGCTGGTTAAGCTGGGTTTTCAGTTCTATTCTCCCCTGGTCGTTTAGAGTTTAGTACTTTTTGCCTTTAGGTTAGGCTCTCTTTTAGACTTACCTTTGTTGCTTTTATATAAATATTAACAGCTAAACAGATTAGTGTAAAGGGTTGGCTCTCTGTTAGTGCTTAATAAACCGTGAGGTTCGAACGTCGATAATATGGTGCGCACGGGAGGCGGATGCCTGAACCCTCAAAACTGGTCGAGGGTTGAGGCTGCAGCTAGAGCGGTTCGTGAGCTGATGGACGGAAAACGCCCACAAATGCTGCCTTCTAGACCCATTCTACGCCTGCCCATGGGCACCGTGCAGGCCACAATCTTGACTGTCCTCAGGCATTCAAGTGGCGGACAACGTCCTAAGGAGGTGCAGCTAAGAGTCGAGCAACGACTGAAACGCGAGGTGCCCTACGACACAATCAGCACATTCTTGTCTGTGGCGGCGAAGCACAAGACCTCGCCCGTCATCAGGGTGAGCAAGGGGAGGTATGGGTTGGCAGGATCGAGTGGGAGTAGGCGCGCCTAGAGCCGCTAGGAGTCAGAACTAGAGCTTTTAGATTTGCTGTTTTGTTGCGGAATGCTCACGACTACTGCGCCGATCTGCTTAATGAAGGCGAAGAAGGCCCGCTCCTGAGTACCGAGCACAAACGCAGCCGCGGCCAACACGAGGCTTGAGGGGTGACCGTTTGGGTAGGTGGCCTGGAGAGCTACGTAAACGAAGATGCCAACGATGATGCCGGTGAACGGTCGCCCCAAGTGCCACGGCAGCAGCTCGTTAGTCCAGAGAACCTGTTTGACTGGGCTTTGAGGATCCTGCTTCACGGGGTGGTCGAATACACCCTTGAAGCTGATCGCGATACCGCCAAGTGCGCCGGCCCAGGCTGCCACGAAAGCTGCCTTGGGTATCGACCCAGTAATCGAATTGAATTCGCCGTTGCCGTACAGTATGGCTAGAGCAATAAGGCCCGCCAGGACCAGGATGCAGTAGAAAAAGACTCCCCACCGGCCTCGTGACTGAGCAGTGCTCATTGGGACTCCTTTGTAGTTCCAGTGTGCGCCCGGAAGGACTATTGCGCAAGCACAAGCGGAACCTACCCGTACATCCCGCTCCAGATGTAGATTGCCGAGCGGCTCAGACGAGTAGTAACCTAGTTCGCCCCCGGCCGTCGTCAGGGTGAGCAAAGGGCGGCATGGGCGACAGAACGCCGCCCAGGCTCACAGCCGAGACGCGGAAGCCTTTGGGCGAGCATCGACAAGTGAGGCTTTCAGTTCGATGCCATGAGCGTCGGCTGCTGCGCTCACTCGAGCCGGTAGCTCTGCAGCGCGTGTGTCCCACTTCTTTCCGTCTCGGTAACGAATCGCGATAAACCAACCCATCTGAACGCCATCAGAAACCATGTAGGACGGCAGTTGCCTGTCAAGCCCATTCCAAAACTTTCCATTGTTGAGCTTCTTGACCTCCAAATGAGCCCTGTGCTTGAAGCCATTTGAGAATGTGAAGTCGACTGGGCCACGCCCCAACTCCACCTCGCGGCTAACGACGACGTTGTTGGCCTCGCAGTAGCATCGCGCGATACCGTAGAAGAGCAGCTGAGCGGCGAGCTCTTCCTTTTCTTTCCCCTCGTCCCACAAGAGCCGCCAGCCTCCCTGCTCCTCAATGTATAGGCGGAATCTATCTATCACTTTTTCGATAACGCTCTTGAACTCATCCTCGTTAGCGGGTGGGCCGATGACCAGCGGGTTTTCGGTCGTGAACTCAGTTGCTGCGGGCTCCCACTGCACAACTCCCTTGCGATCTCGTTCTAGATCGTAGGGTGTCGCCGGCTCATCTTCTTCCGATTGAGCCCACTTACGGACGGACTCAGTGTGCTGGCGCGCGGTGCTTACGATAACATCCTTGTTGACCTTGCTCATGACCTCGTAATTGAGATCTTCTCGTAACTGTTCTGCCTCGTAGTATTTCCACCATGAGCCGGGGCTTAAGGTCGGCAAGTCATCGAGAAATCGCTCCGGCACGAACAGCAGGGGACCGTTCGTAACCGGATTCGTCGGAACTCTTACGGTCTTTGTTCTGAAGCGTTTCCTCTGGGTATCAAACTCGGCACCGTAGAGTTGATGGTTACTAAGACTGATGTTGTGGCGTTCTGCGACGGTTTGCGTATAAGCAATAAGCTGGGCCTTCAAGATCGTGCAGGTAGCGTCAGAAATGCGATCCGGTCCGATGCCGCTTCGCAATATACCGAGCTCCTCGAAGTGAGAAGGGGCGCTTAACCCTCGCCGAATGGCCTCAGTGATCGCTTCCGCCATATCAGATGCGAAGCCACGGCTACTGCCGGCTCCACGAGTTCCAAGCGCCGTGTATCCAAGGCAAAGCTCTCGCGGCTCGTGAAAAATGAGCAACTCAACTGCCTTGCGGTACTGAAGGCTGTTGCGATTCAGCAAGCCTTCAGCGATTAAAGTGAAAGCTTCGTCGAAGTGGCTGATCAGGGTGTCGTGAGCGGTCGCCCAGAAGGACTCAGTGTCCTTGAAGATCAGAAATGGGTCGACGAAGAGCGCTGTGTCAACGTCTAAGATCGTGTCGAACCAATCGTCGTTAGATTTCCGCGTGATACCAAAGTGTGTGCTGGCAAGCATGTGTTAATTATCCACCTTGCAAGGGCCAACGTCTAGGACCTGTCGGGGGACACTGTTGAGCTTGCCTAGTCGAGCCTTTTGACCGACTCGACTTTCAAGTGCTCCCAAACATCCTCGCCGGCGTCGTCCCATTTGCCGTCATACCTGATTCTTATGCAATAGCTGATCGTGTTTGTATTGCGGGCTGTTACAGCGAGATCGAGTTCAGTCACAAGAGATGTGACTTCATGTCGACCATCGTATGGCGGCGAAGCCACCTGAAGTACAAGTGGATGCAGGCCGTCGACCCGTTGCAATTCGAATACGGCAGCTACGTCAATTATGCGCTCTGCGCCCGATGGAATATGCGCTCTTACTCCGCCTTTGCTAAACGACCACACGAGCGAACTGCCGGCAACGGTCGCATCCCTTCGTGCACTCGCTGCTTTGTGACGTCTCTCAACCTCGCGGACATCCAAGATGATGACTTCGACATCTTCCGCTGCATCCTTGCCCTCCTTCGCAGATACGCGCAGACGGACCCACGCAGAGTCCTGGAGGTCCTCCATGTCAGGCCGGATCAAAGCTCCAGCAATGATGAGCTCTCTGCCAACAGTCGGCTCATGCACAGAGAGGCTTGGTCGACGAAACCGTGCACGCAGAACTCCGAGATACACTGCAGCGATTGCAGCCGCCATGCTACCAATCGCGCCGAGTGCAATCCAAAAGGTGTCCGGGTCTGAGGCCATACTATTAGCCATGCACGCAATTATGAGCCTAGATAGCATTCCCAGCAATAGCCTGTTGCTCGTATGGGGTTCTTCGGCATGGGATTCAATTGGTAAGGTCTAAATCGCCACCAAGAAAGCCTTCTGGATTTTCTTTGGCTATCTGGATCAGGGCTTTGGCTAGCGTGTCGACGTCGATCTCGGGCTTTACCGTAGGGCGTATCATGATCGGACCACTTCGAGTGGAAATAGCCTTGAAACCGGCACGGGATGGGCGCTTGTTCCGTAGGACGAGGACGAGCTCCTTGAATGCTTTGCCAGCCTGGTGAGGCAAGGCTGGGTGGCGCTCAGTGATCAGCTTGCGATAGTCGCGCAGGGCACTGTCGTCCATGTCTCTGGCTGGGGTAAAGAAGAGATGTAGTTCCCACTGTTCTTTAGGCGGGACTTGGGCGAACACGTGCTTCTCCTCAAGCCAGACAGTACGCAGTGCGTGATGGATGTGGAGATACCGTTTGGTTGACATGCGGGGCATGCGCCAACCATAGGCTCAGTGGGGTGGACGGACAACCCACAATATGGTGTAGAAAGTACGTACTGCGGTACACCTTATTGCAAGTCTAAGAAGTAATGAAAGCGGCGAAATGTATGTACCGGTTTTACGTCCGGTACTCGACCCGAGAGGACTTGAACCTCAGTAACAGGGGGGACTGTTGTGACTGTGGAAAACCTTTGTTCGGGTTTTATTACCCCGATTAAACCTCCACAGCAGCTACTTCGCCCCTGTTATGTTTGTCAAAATAATGTAACGCAAATGTGAACTGGTGCGGATGAGAGGACTTGAACCTCCACGCCTGTAAGGGCACTAGCTCCTAAGGCTAGCGTGTCTACCAATTCCACCACATCCGCGCGTCTTAGTGGTAAAGCAAGAGTAATTTTAACTAATTTTCCTATAAAACACTAGTTGAGCGTCCCCGTAGACATTGTTTTTTAGTTCTTTAAGTCCTTCAATTAATAGAGGATTACTTTTGCCGGGGCAGGATAAAACAAATATACAGTTTGGTTTTAGGTGGGTTGCTAGCTTATTAAGGTGTAGTTCGTTTACTGCGCTATACGGTGGGTCGGCAAAGATAATATCGAAGGTTTGGTCGGGGTTATTATCTAGATAGCCAGCTATGCTTGCCCTTATAGCTTTTACTCGGTCGGAAATTCCTAGGACTTTAATGTTTTGTTTTATGGTATCGATTGCGGTTTGGTCGTTGTCTAGAGCTATGGCTTGGTTGGCGCCCCTGCTTATTGCCTCTATTGCTATAGCACCGCTACCGCTGTAGGCATCGAGAATATCTAGCTCGTTAATGTCTCCAAGACTAGTAAATAGGGCGCCCCGCATTTTGTCGCTCATGGGGTGGATCTTGCTTTTCTTGGGGCTGCTTATTTCCCTGCCGCCTAAGGTGCCGCTAATTACTCTCATTTAATTTAAGTTTGTCACAATTCTTAGTTTATTAACACGATCCTCAAGTGTTTTGTATTTAGATAGATCAAAGTTGTTTTTAATTAGCTTCCTAGCTGCTTTAACTGCCTCGCTTATGAGCTTAGTGTCGCTCAAGTTAACAATTCTTAGATCCAGAGCACCGTGCTGAGATAGACCGTAGATAGCACCGGGGCCTCTAATTTCTAAGTCGAGTTCGGCTAGCTTAAAGCCGTCGCTAGAGCTAACCATGGCTCTTAGTCTAGGAGAAGGGTTTTCGCTGTCTTCAAGCATTAGATAGCAGTGGCCCTGTTCTTGACCTCTGCCGACTCTGCCTCTAAGTTGGTGAAGCTGAGCCAGACCAAAACGTTCAGCGTTCTCTATGAGCATAACGGAGGCATTAGGCACGTCTACGCCAACTTCAATGACGGTAGTTGCTACTAGAATGTCTATTTTTCTATCTATAAAGTCCTGCATCACATTTTGTTTGTCGGTAGGCTTAAGCTTGCCATGAATTAGGCCAACTCTGTAGTCTTTGAAATCCTTTTTACTAAGATCGCTATATACCTTCTCGGCTGAGCTGATATCTAATTTGGCTGACTCACTAATACTTGGGCAAACGACAAACATCTGTCGACCGTTATCTAGTTCTTTTTTTATGGCTTCAAAGGTTCTGGCTTTTTCGGCTGGGCCAATAATTTTTGTTAGTACTTCTTTTCTACCTGAGGGTTTTTCGCTCAGTAAAGATATGTCTAGTTCGCCGTAAAGGGTTAAGGCTAGGGATCTAGGTATGGGGGTAGCGCTTAGGCTAAGAACGTGCGGCATGTGCCCAGCTTTAAGCATGAGAGCCTTTCGCTGATCAACGCCGAAACGGTGTTGTTCGTCAATAATGACTAGGGCAAGAGAGTGCATGTCTACTTTTTCTTGAATTAGGGCATGGGTACCAACAATTAACCCGGCTTGACCGTTTTTAATTTTGTCTAGAGCTTTTTGTTTCTCGGCTGGTTTAAGTGAGCCGAGTAGCAGAACTACTCTCTTGTCTAGTCCTATTGGTTTTAGTAAACGTTTAAAGGTCTCCTCGTGTTGGCGAGCTAGGATTTCCGTGGGTGCCATAAAAGCCGCCTGATGGCCTTCTTCCATAGCCATAAGAGCTGGCAATGTTGCTACAACTGTTTTACCTGAGCCGACGTCACCTTCAATTAGACGATTCATGGGCTCGGTTTTATCTAGATCTTTAAGTGACTGCCACATGCTTATTCTTTGGCCATCGGTTAACTTAAATGGCAAGGAGTTAATAAAGTCTTTGGCTAGAGACTCGTTAATTGGAATGCTTAGGGCTTTTTCATGGGCGTTTTCTTGCTTATTTAGTAGGCTAGCCAGACTTAGTTCTAGGACCTCTTCAAAGCCAAGTCGTCTTTTAGCTTGCGTTAGAGCTTCTGTGCTTTTGGGCATATGAAGTTGACTGTAGGCTTCGCTTCTAGGTAGCAGCTGGTGTTCCTTGATTAGGTCAGGCGGCAAAGTTTCTTTTAGTTTAGAAAAAACTGGGGTTAGTTTTCTGATGGCTAGTCTAAAGGTTCGTGAATCCAGGCCTTTAATGCTGGGATAAACAGCTAGGATTGAAGCGGTGTTAGCAGGTAAGTCACTAACTAGTTCTATTGCTGGGGAGTTTATGGATAGATGGCCTCGTCTTAGCTCAAATTTACCAGAGATATAGTAGTCTTCTTTGGGCTTTATTGATTCAGCTCGGTAGGGCTGGTTAAACCAGACTAGTCTGACGCTACCGGTGCTGTCACTAGCTATAGCTTCAGTAATATGTAGCCTATTTCTAACGTAGCGACCACGTGCGTTGGTTATTTTAGCCTTCAGGCTAACTTGACCAGGTTTAAGCCTATTAATGTCGGTTACGTTCGAGTAATCCTCATATCTACGAGGAAAATGCTCAATAAGGTCACTGACTGTGTAAATGCCGAGCTGATGGAATTTACCACTTACGCTAGGCCCAATACCAGCAACTTCAGTAATTTTACTTGATAACTCCATGGTATAGCTCTAGTTTACATTAGCGGACGTCTAGTCAGCTTTTCTGACTAGGAAAAATATACTGGGGCCAAAGTAAACCGTAGCTAGAGGTCGCTGACCTATCTTTTCTGCTCCTAGCATTACTTCTTTTGGCAAGATTTTCTTAAGATGAACGTTTCTAAGGTTAGATACTGATAGCACTTTCTCCACCTTTAGACCAGCTAGTGCTAGTTGTCTCTTAACTGTTTCTGGGTTGTGATTAACGAAAGGTATTTCATCCTTGGTTTTATGTTCTGGTGAGCGAATGTCTACTGGTTTTACCGGCATTTTCTTAAGCTTTGCTAGATGTTTTAGGCGATTTAGCATATGTAAGTAGTTAGCTACTTCAATAATTGCGTAGCCGTCTTTATGTAGAACCCGGGATATTTCATTGAATTCGTTAGATGGATCCGGCAAGTGGTGCATGACTCTTACCATAGTTACTAGATCAATTTGGCCGTTGTCAAACTTAAGATCATCGGCCTGCATGAGGCGCCTATCTATTTCTGGGTGGTCTTTTAGGAATTCTTTAGCGATACCGAGCTGCTGCTCAGACGGTTCGGCTAGAGTTACCTTGTCTGAGTAGTTTTCTAGTAGGACGCAGAGTCGACCGTAGCCACCGCCAACATCAACGGCCGTCTTAAAATGCTTGCCGCTCAAAAGTTTTTTAATGGCAATTTCCTCGGCTAAATGCTCGTACTGACGACCGTCCCAATAATGTAGGTAGTTGTGCTTAGGATCGTTATATTGATCGCTCTTTCGTTTTGCCTTTTTGGTTTTGGCGGCTTTAGTTTCTGGCATAAATTTTAGCCTTATCTTTTAGTAACTACTTTTATTCTACCAGAGAAGACTAAATTTTCTGATCTTATCTGTTATTGATTAAAGTAGGCTTTTAGGGCGGCTTTAGTAATGGTTTGCATCATAATGGCTCTAGCAGGCCAGTTGTATTCGCCGTTGCCATTAGTGAATATTACGATTACGAAGGCTTTGTTGCCATTGGTAATTATGGCAGCGTCGTTAACGTAGTCTTGGTAGAGTCCTATCTTATGGTAAATAGTGTCCTGGGCTGGTACGGCTGGGACTATGTATTCCCTGTAGTTCGCCTGCTTTAGGTAGGAAAGGAGTAGCTGAGTGTCGCTAGCGTTTAATAGTGAACCATTCCAGAGTTTTTGTAGAGCTAGAGCAATGTCGCCGGAGCTTAGAGAGTTATTGTAGGCCTCATAATCCGTTACGCCTAGAGCGCTTGATGCGTAGGCTTGTAAGTTGTTGTAGCCAAGCTGTTCGTTCAAGTCCTCCCAGGCATCGTCGTCGCTGACGACTATCATTTGCTGTAGTTCGTAGCCTGCGCTGTTGCCGCCAACCTTCTCACTTAGGCTTTGTTGACCTGCTTCAACTTCGTGCAAAAAATATTCTGCAGTTATTATTTTAGTTGTCGAGGCAGCCTGGAATGTCTGATTAACCCCGTAGTGCTCTGTTGCGCCGGTATTTAAATCTATTAAGCTAACCGATGTATCTATTTCACTGTTAGCGCCAATAACGCCGTTAATGCTGCTACTCATGGTGCCCAAGGCGGCCGCACTGGGTCCGCTAGGCATCTTTGGCGGGACTGAGATGACAATTTTAGTAAGCGGAATTTTGATAGCTTTAACGTGTTTAGCGTGATAAAAATATGCCCCAATTCCTATGGCTAGAATTAGGACTAGCCAGACTAAACTCCAATGAATATTACGCCTTTTCTTTGGTGGTTTAGGAGGTGCGCTGTATCTATAGGTCGAAAACTGGCTAGATTTAGTTTGTGGCGTGCTCATCTGCTTAGGCTTTAAAGCTCCAGTAGACCGCTGTCCTTAAAGGCTTTGCCGCGGCGAATTAGGCAGCGACCATTTTTAAAGTCAGCTTGTTCTAGGTGATCTCTGTTTACCTTTTGTCCATTTAAAGAGATTGCGCCGTCCTGAACTAGCTGACGGGCAGTCGATTTTGAACTAGCAAGACCGCTACTAACTAGGGCTTCAGCTATTTCACTTGTCTCGCTCACTTTAACTGATGGAATTTCTTTTCTTACGGTACTAAGTAAATCTTCGCTTTCTACGCTCGCTAGGTCAGTTTGCCCGACTAAAATGTTGGTGATGGTTTCAGCCGTCTTAGTGGCTTCCTCTCCATGGACAATTTTAGTGACACTAGCAGCCAGCAGTCTTTGAGCAGGACGTTCGGCTTGGTTGGCTTTTTGCTTCTCAATTGATTCTTTAATTTCATCCTCGGAAAGTTCGGTGTAGATTTTTAGCAGTGATTCAACTTGGTCATCGGGGACATTTATCCAAAACTGGTAAAACTGAGTTGGGCTGGTTTTGTTAGGATCAAGCCAGACAGCATTGCCTTCGGTCTTGCCAAACTTTTGTCCAGAGATTGGGTCAATAATTAGAGGAGTAGAAAAGACATTAGCGACTTTACCGGTTTTTCGTCTTATTAGATCAACGCCGGCAATTGAGTTGCCCCATTGGTCGGCACCGCAAACTTGAAGAGTAACTCCTTTATTTTCAAAAAGATGGAGAAAGTCGTAGGCTTGGATTAATACGTAGCTAAACTCGGCGTAGCTAATGCCGCTTCCGCCCTCGCCTAGCCTACTTTCGACAAAGTCTCTTGCTAGCATTTGTCTCATCGGTACATGCTTACCTACATCTCTAAGGAAATCTAGGTAGCGCAAGTCTTTAAACCAGTCGTAGTTATCTACTAGCTCAAAGTCTTGGCCACCAAAGATACGCTTGTACTGGTTAACAATGGCTTCTTTGTTTTTCTGTATCTGCTCCTGGGATACCTGATCTCTTTCTTTACTTTTACCATCTGGGTCGCCAATTAGACCAGTGGCGCCGCCAATGAGCAGAACCGGTTTATGCCCGTACCGCATAAAGCACTTAACCATCATGGCGGCGGCTAGGTTGCCGATGGTCATAGAGTCAGCACTAGGGTCAACGCCCCAGTAGAAGGTTATTGGATTGTCGTTTAGTTCGTTTAGGTCTTTATATGTGGTCTGATTAACAAGTCCACGCCAGGTTAATTCTTCCTTCAGAGTCATAGATAAGGACAATTATATCTGAAGCTTACAATAAGCTGAAAATTATTGAGTAAAAACATAAATAATTTGAGCTTCTTTTGATATACTTACAATTATGATTTTATGCCTAAAATCCTTCAGGGGTCTATAAGAAGTGGGTAAAAATACAGGGCGAAAAAGAGTAGATAAGAACGTCGTTTCCACGAAAAGCGGGAAGACTCTTAAAATTAATCGTTCGCTGACCGATAGACACAAAGCTACTAAGGCTGAGCGCCAGGCTAAAAGGGCGGCTTATCTTAGTACTCTACCTAAAGACAGATGGAAAAGACTAGCCTACAGAATGAAGCCTAGTCACTTAGCTGACTATTGGTTTAGTCGTGAAGGCGGCATAATGGCGTTAAAGATTGTTGGCGCCTCAATAGTCGTTGGCTTTTTCCTAACTATTGGACTGTTTGCTTACTTTAGAAAAGATTTACCGCAGATTAAAGACTTGGCCGGTAATCTTGGTGGTAACATCTCTTATTACGATAGTACCGGGAAAGTTTTACTTTTCACCGACTACAACTCTGTTAAGCGTGAGCCAGTTGCCAGTCAAGACATTTCTCCGTATATGAAAGAGGCTACCGTTGCTATAGAGGATAAGAATTTCTACCACGAAGGAGCTATCGATGTTAGAGGCATCATGAGAGCAGCCGTAGATGACCTTAAGGGTGGCGGGACCCTGCAGGGAGGTTCAACTATTACTCAGCAACTAGTTAAGCTAGATGAAGGCTGGACAGATGACAGGACTATTACTCGTAAGGTTAAAGAGCTTATTTTAGCGGTTGAGCTGGAGCGGCAATATTCCAAAAACGATATCCTGACAGGTTATCTTAACTTAGCGCCTTATGGCGGATTAGACTACGGCGTCCAAAGTGCCGCCCAAGATTACTTTCAAACTGATGCTAAGAACTTGACGCTAGCTCAAGCTACAATGTTAGCGGCCATCCCACAGGCGCCGAGTTATTATTCCCCATATGCTGGGCCTCAGTTTAACCCAGCAGTGACAGAAGGGACTTTTAGTGCCCCGGCTCTACTTGCTCGTCAACACTACATTTTAACTTTAATGGTCCAGCAGCATTACATAACGCAGCAGCAGGCCACTGTCGCTATGGGCGTTAACGTTCTGGCCGAAGTGCACCAGCAACAGTCTAAGTACCAAAACATCCAGGCGCCTTACTTTGTCTTGGCAGCCAAGCAGCAGCTAATAAACAAGTATGGAGCCAGCACAGTGGCTCATGGCGGCTGGAAAGTTATTACTACGCTTAACACCCAGTTGCAAGCCTACGCCGAACAGGACGTTGCTAAGAATGCCAGGAATGTAGCAGATGTTGGTGGCGACGAGGAAGCTATGGTTGCTGAGAACGTTAAGAACGGGCAGGTGGTGGCTCAGGTGGGAGGGGAAAACTTTAATAATCCAACAGATGGGCAAATTAACTACACCAACATTGCCATATCGCCTGGCTCAAGCATGAAGCCTTTTCTTTACGCTGGTCTAATACAAAACAATACCGATGCTGGGGCAGGCTCAGTTCTCTACGACGTCCAACAACCCTTGCCTGGTTATCCTTGTACCAATAAGGCTCAGCCTACCGCTACCAGTAACGGCGGAAACTGCCTTTGGGATGACAACTTTGTTTATCCTGGCCCAGAGACTATTCGCTATGCTCTGGCTGGATCGAGAAACGTTCCAGCTGTTAAGGCTTCCTATGAGATAGTGCCCAATGATAAAAGTCCGCTTTATACGAAATCTGTAGATAAGTGGATTTCGCTAGCTAACAGCGCTATTGGTGTTAAAAATGCCTACGCTTGTTACCAAAACGGCGTCGATGTAGCCACGGCAACTGCCGCTCAACAGACTCAGTGTTACGGTTCAGCAGCAATTGGAGGCGGTTATGTCCCTCTTGACCAAGAAGTTAACGGCGACTCAACGCTGGCAAGACTAGGCCAAGAAATACCTCAGACATATATTCTTAGTATTACTGATGCGGCTGGTAAAACCGTTTACCAGTGGCACCAGCCTAAAGCTACGCAAGTATATGACCCAGATACTGCTTACATCATAAACAGCATTCTTGATGACCCAAGAGCTACATATTTGCAGCCCTACCAGAAGTTCCAAAACTACGACGGCTGGGACATAGCCGTTAAGACTGGTACCGAGAACCAGGAATATAACGGAGTGATGACTGCCTGGTCAACGCAGTATGCCGTAATTGGCTTTGCAGGATATCACACACTGAATCAACCACTTGAAGAGGGTCACTTTGAAGACATTACTGAGCCTATTACTCGAACCTGGATGGAGCAGGCTCTCGATGCCCTACACACCAAACCAGTTAACTGGGTCCAGCCGAAGAACATTAAGGTGTTGCCCGGCTTTGTCCAAAGAGTTTCTACCGGCTTCGGTGCTGAGGTACCGGGACCAACTGATGACCTCTACCCTTCATGGTACGCAGGTAAAAATAGTGGCACTAACTCTACTGAAGTTCTCGACAAGGTCTCAGGTCTACTAGCTACTAGCTGCACGCCGTCAGCAGCTCGTGAAACTGTTTACGGTGGCAACGATAACTCGTTCTCGATAGACATATTCTATCCAACGCTGACAAGTACTGCTGCGCTGGAAGGAGGTACTGGGTCTAAAGTAATATCTAGCGTAGATAATGTCCATAACTGTAATGACTCTCCGCCATCTATTACCTTAACGGCCCCATCTACGTGTACTCCTAGCTGTACCATAACGGCAACCGTAACCCAGGGTACTCATCCTTTGTCTAGCCCCTCCTATCCGCAGTTTCCGGGAACAGTCACCTTCTCGCTTGGAGGACAGGTCATACACACAGCTAATGTAACTAACTCCCCAAGCACCATATCTTTCACATATACCCCGACTAGTAATGGAAGCGCAAGTCTGTCTGCAACAGTCACGGATAGTGTGCTGTACTCGGCAACACAATCACAGAATATGTCTTATGGCCCAGCAGCGCCCCAGTCTTCGGGCAGCAATACTGCTGGCAGCAAAACCGGCAGTAACACCTCTCACTAGACTTACTTGATAGGCTGAGGGTTACCGCTTAATGCTTGGTATAGTTGGTTTTCAGTTAGGGCCACCGAGTTTCTGCTAGCTACAAGGTCGTTATATTGGTTAATTTGAGTCTGAAGTTGGGCAGCTTGAGAGTTATACTCCGAGACAAGGGCGTTATATCCCGGTACGCCAGCGTTATATTCCGTCACGTTGCCGCTGGACTTAAGAGCACTAAGCTGAGTCTGGAGGGAGTTAATGCTTGCTAGACGAGCGTTTAGCTCATTTTCTAAGGCATCTATCTGGGCTTTTTGTCTGGTTAGTAGGTTATCGTCTGCATTTACCTGGGATTGTCGTGTTAGTAGTGCACCTTGGTAGCTAGCAGCGTAGCTCGTTATCTTTTGACGGTCATAAAAGTACTGGGAGTAGTACTTGTTAAGATCTGCGGGAAGAGCGGCTATTTCTGTACCAAAGGTTGAGTTCATTTCGTTTAAGACTTCTCCCGGTTCAGTCTTCTTATATATATTTACTTCGTTAATTATTACAGTGCTATGTACGTCGTGCTTGTAAAAACTTAGAAGCATGTTATCTACATTAGTCTTTTGACTTGCGCTTAGCCGGTCGTAGGCGGCGTGTAGCATTTCGTGTGCTGCCGTTACCTGCATGACACCGTTAAGAGCTGGGGTGTTAACGTTTAGAAGAAAAATGCCTTCCTGGACCGGATGATAACAACCTAAGACCAGTGACTGTTCAATGTCGTTATTGGGGCAATTGAGAGTGAAGGTCTTGACGCTTTCTATTGAGGGATAGTTAATTTTAAAGAGAGTGGCACCAAGTGGTGTCATGGTATCGTCGTTAATAAGGGCTTGTACCTGAGTTGGAGTGTGATAGTTCCTTAGTCGCCACCAGTCAAAAATTGAGTAGCGGTTGACGTAAATAAGGGAAACGGCACCGATCACTAGGATTAAGCTAGCAAGTATCTTTGTAGTAAAGTGTGAGCGTTTACTCGTTGGTAACGGCATATTCAAGTTGGCCCTTTTTGGTAGCTACTTGAATAATATCACCTTTGGAGTATTTGTCGTCTAAAATGTTTAAGCTTAGCTGGTCTTCAATTGTATCTTGTATAAGGCGCCTTAGTGGGCGAACGCCGTTCTTAGAGTCGTAACCTTGTTCGAGCAGGTATTGCTTGGCAGCGTTAGATAGCTCAATGCTAATACCTTTTCGCTGCAGTCGCTGTTTTAACTCGTTTATCTGCAGATCAATAATCTTAAAGATATCTTTTTTAGTTAGAGCTCTAAAGACCACTACCTTGTCTATGCGGTTAAGTAGTTCTGGGCGCAGCAATTTCTTTAGTTCGTCTTGAACCTGAGTCTTGTTGGTTTCGTGCATGGTGGTTAGGTCTTTTAAGTCGTCTCTAGATAGCGCACTAAAGCCTAGATTAGCTTCCTTCTGCAACTTATCTGCGCCAATGTTGCTGGTCATGATGACAATAGTGTTAGTAAAGTCTATCTTGCGACCCTTAGCATCGGTGATGCAGCCATCTTCTAGGATTTGTAGCATCATATTAAAGACGTCTGGGTGAGCTTTCTCTATTTCATCGAACAGTACCAGCGAGTAGGGCTGGCGTCTTATCTTGTCGGTTAACTGTCCGCCGTCATCGTAGCCTACGTAGCCGGCTGGGGCGCCAACTAGTCGGGATACGTTGTGATGTTCGCCGAATTCACTCATGTCTATTTTTACTAGAGCATCGTCACTACCAAAGAATTCTCTGGCTAACACTCGGGCTAGCTCGGTTTTACCTACTCCTGTTGGGCCTAGGAAGACAAAAGAGCCAATTGGGCGTTTTTCGCTACCAATGCCGCTTCTGTTTCGTCTAATAGCTTTAGCGACAGCTGTTACTGCTTCCTGCTGTCCAATAACGTATTTACCAATCGTCTTTTCTAGGGTAAGCAGGTACTTGGCTTCACTTCTAATAACTTTCTTAACGGGAACTCCTGTGATTCTCGAGACAACATCAGCTACATCCTCGCTAGTGACTGTTAGTTTCTTGCCCTTATTGACATTAGCGTGCAGAGAGTCTAGTTCTTCGC
>DATJNI010000010.1:0-15974 GCA_035508275.1 Candidatus Sulfotelmatobacter sp. | reverse complement strand
AAACTACCGCTTACCACGAAGCGGGCCATGCTCTAGTTGGCCATGTTCTGCCAGACAGCGACCCAGTCCACAAGGTGACCATTATTCCAAGAGGTGGTACTGGCGGAGTCACCTGGTTCATCCCGCCTGAAGACAGAGTATTTGTTTCACTGATTCAGTTTAAAGACATGTTAGCTCGAGGCCTTGGCGGACGTATCGCCGAGGAAGTAATCTTTGGACGTGACCGCATTACCACTGGAGCTGGCAATGACTTACAAAAAGCAGCTGAACTCGCTAGAGACATGATTATAAACCAAGGCATGGGCGAGAAACTAAGAGACCAAGTCTTCCACGTTGACGATGGCATGATGATCGACCGACTTGTCCACGAAAGGGAATATTCCGACGAAACGGCTAAGGTCATTGACGACGAAGTCGAAGGACTAATAACTGAAGCTGCTAACAGGGCTAGAGTAGTAATAAAAGCTAATGTAGATAAACTGGAAGTCCTAAAGGACAAACTCTTAGATAAAGAAACTGTCGAAGCTGACGAAGTGGATACTTTGCTAAAAGGGGCTAAACTTCCTGCAGCAGCTGCTTTATACTAGTGGCTAAATGAATCCTTCCGTAGCGACCACTGACTCAAAAAAGAAAATGCGAATCAGCATAGGTAATGTTGCTGTACTTTTGATGGCAACCTCAGTTCTAGGCCAGTTACTTGGCTTTCTAAGGACTAAGCTAGTTAATGCTAACTTCCCAACAGTCGGACCACATTCTACAGACGCTTACTTTGCCGCCTTCAACGTACCTGATCTATTTTTCTACACAATTGCTGCTGGCGCCTTAGGTGTGGCTTTCATGCCTATCCTAGCTGACCATCTCCATAAGGGAGATAAAAAAGGTCTCTGGGAGCTATCTATGTCTCTACTTAATTTCCTGGCAATAATTATGTTCTTTGTTGGCGTTATTATGTTTGTTTTTGCCGTACCGCTAATTAAATATGTCGTCGCACCAGGTCTGACTCCACCGCAGCTGCATAACGCTGTCGACATAATGCGCATAATTTCCTTTAACCCACTACTTTTCACCATATCTGGAATATTGGTAGCCTCAGAGCAAACAATGGGCAGGTTCTTTTTCTATGCCATCGCTCCACTTTTTTATAACCTATCAATAATCCTAAGCATCTTTGTCTTTAAAGGCAGTCTTGGTCTTGTTGGACTAGGCGTCGGTGCCCTTATTGGTGCTTTCCTGCAGTTGCTTATCGTAAGCATGGGACTATGGAAACTAGGCTTTCACTGGCACCCGAGCATTAAATGGAAGAGTAAAGATTTTCATACAATTCTTCATAACCTACCCCCGCGGTCAATGGACCAAGGTATGGACCAAATTGAAAACGTCGTTGAAACCCACATCGCATCTAACTTGGGTCCAGGTAACATCACCTACTACAACAACGCCTTCATACTAAGCACCGTCCCGATCCTATTAATTGGTACCAACATAGCAACGGCCGCCTTTCCAAGACTCAATGCTCGGCTTAGCCAAAAACGCCCCGATCTATTTAGGAAAGACTTTTTGATGGTCATTCGGGCCATGATCTGGATCGCCGCTCCAACGGTTGTCATCTGCTACTTCTGTCGAGGCTACCTCGCTAGAATGATTTACGTACGAGGCAGCCCCCAAATTTCTGACATATTCGGTTTTCTATGCCTGGCCATATTCTTTAGGATCCTCTATTCCATAATTTCAAGGTGGTTCTATGCCAACAAGGACACTAGAACTCCGCTTTACGTTTCAATCTTTACTATTACTCTAAACGTTTTTCTAGCAGTCGATTTATCTCATCCATCACGCTACGGCGTAGAAGGGCTAGCCATTGCTCAGTCGGTAGTAGCAACCGTAGAAGTATTTATCTTAGTTGTAATTATGCTTATTCGTGACCCACGGTTGTTTGATCGATACTTCTGGGGAGGTGTCGGTCGGATAATATCTGTCACTGGCTTTAGTGTTGTCGCCACCTTTATTATGATTTCTCTCTACCCGCTTGAAGCTAACGAGCATGGTATCTTTTCCTTAGGCAGCAAGCTCTTCTTCATAACCGTAGTTACGTTCTCGGTGCAGCTAGCTGTTTCCGCCCTGTTTGACCTAGAAGAAGCTAAGCCAATAATACGAAAGCTTAAACAAGTAGTTCTAGCACCGGTAAGACTAGAATCGTAAACCAGGAAACATTATGGACGTAGGCCACATTCGTAACTTTTGTATCATTGCCCATATTGACCACGGCAAATCGACTTTAGCCGATCGCCTACTTGAATTGACCGGCACGGTGCAGAAGCGTGACATGAAAGCCCAGCTACTAGACAAAATGGATCTAGAAAGAGAACGAGGCATAACCATTAAACTAGCTCCAGTCAGGATGAAATATAAGGAGTATGAACTTAACTTAATAGACACTCCTGGTCATGTTGACTTTGCTTATGAAGTATCGAGAAGCCTTCAAGCTTGCGAGGGTGCGCTATTAGTCGTTGACGCTACCCAAGGCATCCAAGCCCAAACCATAGCCAATGTCTACTTAGCCATAGAAGCCAATTTAAAAATAGTACCGGTTATTAATAAGATTGATCTGCCGGCTGCTGACACGGACAAAGTATCTAAGGAAATAATTAGTCTGCTATCCTGCAAAGAAGAAGACATTATTAAAATTTCTGCCAAAACTGGGAAAAACGTAGAGGCAGTCCTAGAAGCAATAATATCTAAACTCCCTCCACCAAAACCATCTAGTGTTGCCGATCTAAGAGCCCTAATATTTGACAGTTACTACGACGACTACCGCGGCGTTGTTCTTTACGTAAGAATATTTGACGGACAAATTAATACCTCTAAGGAGTTTCAAGCCATAGCTACCGGCAGCCAGGGGCTGGCTTTAGAGCTTGGCTCGCTAACTCCGCAAATGAAGCCATCAAGTTCACTTACGCCCGGCGAAATAGGCTACATTGTCACCAACCTTAAAACCACTCGTGATGCTAAGGTTGGCGACACCATTACTCTAAGTGACTCACCCTCAGACAAACCACTGCCTGGGTATAAGGACGTTAAAGCCTTCGTTTACGCTGGCTTTTTCCCAGAAAGCAGCGAAGACTACACCGACCTAAAAGCGGCTATAGAAAAACTAGCCCTCAGTGATTCCGCTCTTATCTACGAACAAGAAAATTCACCTGTCCTTGGCTTTGGTATGCGCATTGGTTGTCTTGGCCTACTTCATATGGATATCGTAAAAGAAAGACTGGAAAGGGAATATGGCTTATCGTTAGTTGTGACCAATCCCTCAACTGACTACAAAGTTGACCTAAACACCGGTGAAGAGCTGGACATAAAGAGTGCGTCTGATCTACCAGATCCGGCAAAAATATTAAGAATCAAAGAACCGTGGATAGACGGCGAAGTAGTAGCTCCCAAATCATTCGTTGGCCCCGTACTGCAGCTAATATCTTCTAAGCGTGGACTACAAAAAAATATCTCCTACATTGAAGATAGTGCCGTTATAAATTTTCAGGCTCCTCTTGCTAACCTACTAACAGATTTCTACGATCAACTTAAAAGTCTAACCAGCGGTTATGGCTCATTTAACTATGAGCTATCTGACTACCGCGAAGAGGATCTTGTAAGAGTCGACTTTTACGTGGCTGGAGAAATGGTCTCAGCTCTTAGCACCATGACCCATAGAAGCGAAGCCCAAAGTTTAGGTAGAAATGTAGTCCAAAAATTAAAAGACATCATCCCAAGACAAAACTTCCAAGTTGCCCTGCAAGCAGCCATCAACGGCCGCTTTATCGCCCGCGAAGACATCAGCGCTTACCGAAAAGACGTAACGGTTGGTCTATACGGCGGAGACGTTACTAGAAAAAAGAAAGTTCTAGCTAAACAAGCAAAAGGCAAAAAACGGCTTAAGAAATTTGGCCGAGTTGAAATTCCAAGCGAAGCCTTCACAGTCATGCTCAGGCGTTAAATCCTCGCATGTTAAAATTAAATATGGATTTAGAGAAAAAGATAAAGAACTACCGCACGCCGGATTCCGCCAAAGATATTATTAAAAAAACTAAGATCGTTTTACTCGTTGGTCCTAGCGGTGTCGGCAAAACTTCACTTAAACAAAAGATACTTGCTACCGGCAAATTCCATCACCTTGTTTCTCATACCACCAGGAAACCTCGATATAACCACGGCATTCTAGAAAAAGACGGCCAGGAATACTATTTCGTAGATCGCCCGACACTAGAAAAGATGCTAGACAACCATGAGTTAGTGGAGGCTAAGTATTACTCAGGAAACATTTACGCTACATCTATCGCCGAAATACAGAAGGCAAATAAGGAGAACAAAACGGCTGTCACTGACATCGAAATTCAGGGGGTAGGTGAGTACAAAGGGGTAGATAAAAACGTTCTGGCTATATATATCCTGCCTCCAGACTTTGACACCTGGCAAAAACGTATAGATATTCGTTACGGCGATAAAGTTGACGTAAGTGACTACGTTCGACGACTTAAAACTGCGAAGGATGAACTAAACCAGCTACTTACCACCAACGACTATGTGGCCGTCATTAATGATGACCTTAACCGCGTAACACAGGAGACACTAAATATTATTGACTCATTCCCAGATCATCCAGCCGATGACCACAGGGCAAGAAAGCTTGCCAAAAAACTCCAAAAAGACATCGACTCCTATCTTAAAACAACCAACTAGCACTCTTGACTTAAGAGTGCTAAAACGGTACTCTTTTAGATAATGACAGACCGACAAAAGAGCATCTTAAATGCCATTGTTGAACAGTACGCGGAAGTAGCTAGCCCAGTCGGCAGCACGCTTTTAGCTAAGCTATTTAATGTCAGCTCCGCGACTATTAGAGCGGAAATGGCTGAACTAGAAAAGCTTGGATACATTCACCAACCTCACACTAGTGCCGGTCGAATCCCAACCGACAAAGGCTATCGCTTCTACGTTAACAATCTAAGCGACCAAAAAGTTAAAACACCACAGCGCGCCGAAAAAGCCCTAACTCAAAGAGTACATGATGCTGGTGCCCCGGAGAGAATGATCCGAAACGCCGTCGATACTTTAGTCGAACTGACTCACAACCTAGGTCTTGCTACCATCGGTAACCAGCTATATATGAGCGGTCTATCTAACCTATTCGGCCAACCAGAATTTATGAATAGCATTCAGGTCCAACAGGTCGCCGGTCTTTTAGACAACCTAGAACCTTGGCTAAGAGAAGCAGCCCCCAATAAGCCCTTAAGTGTATATATTGGCCAAGAGAACCCGATTGGCGGCAACGCTGGATGCACCTTAATAATTAGCCGCTTCAGAAGCCCCTTTAGCGATAGAAGTTACATCGGAACCCTTGGACCAACACGTCAAAGCTACCGTGATGTCATGAATCTAGTTTCTAGAGCTGGCAATGAACTGGAGGATAGTCTTTACGGCTAAAAAACCAATGAGCGATCACCCTAAACCAAAGCCCCATAAACGAGCCAACACTGAGGTTGAGGCTTTGAAAACACAAGTAGAACAACTCGCCGAAGCTCTCAAAAGAGAGCGGGCTGACGCTATTAACTTAAGACGCCGTCACGAACAGGAACTAACCTCGCTAAGAAATAGAGTCAAGTCTTCTGTAGTTTATGAGCTTTTGCCCCCACTAGATAACCTAGAACGCTCTCTTGCCCACGTACCAAAAGAGCTTGAGGGCAACTCTTACGTAGAAGGCGTAGAAAACATCTTAAAACAGTTCGAAAAAACACTTTCCAGTATGGGTGTAGAGAAAATAAAGACTGTTGGCGAACCCTTTAACCCTGAGTTACATGAGGCAATAAGTTTTGAAGACGGGAAGGGCACAGAGCAGATAGTTTCTGAGGAACTTCAGCCCGGCTACACCTTAAACGGTCAAGTTATCCGCCACGCTATGGTAAAGGTATCGAGTAAATAATTACAACATCTAGCACTCTTGACTAATGAGTGCTAACTACCGTAAACTAGGTATAGAAACATTTAATCCTGTTTATTTAAGAGTGAAAGGGTAAGTATATGAGCAAAATTATTGGAATTGACCTTGGTACGACCAACTCGGCTATGGCAGTAATGCAGTCAGGAAAGCCAGAGATTATTACCAATTCAGAGGGTAACAGAACAACCCCTAGCGTCGTGGCTGTTAATAAGAACGGCGAACGTTTAGTTGGTCAGGTTGCCAGGCGTCAACAAGTAACTAATCCAAAAAACACAGTTTACGAAGTTAAAAGACTAATTGGCCGAAATTACTCCGACAAAGAAGTCCAAAGAGACCTTAAGCTTATGGGCTACGAGATTGTTAAAAGTGGTAACGGCGTAAAAGTTAAGATGGACGGCAAAGAATACTCTCCTGAGGAAATTAGCGCTATGATCCTATCTAAACTTAAAGCAGATGCCGAGAGCTTTTTAGGAGATAAGGTAACAGAGGCAGTAATTACTGTTCCTGCTTACTTCGACGACTCCCAAAGACAAGCCACTAAAGACGCTGGCAAGATAGCCGGACTTGAAGTAAAAAGAATAATTAACGAACCGACTGCTGCCGCTTTAGCTTACGGCCTCGATAAAGACGAGAAAAAGGACGAAAAGATCGCTGTTTACGACCTTGGTGGTGGTACCTTCGACATTTCCATCCTTGAGCTGGGCGACGGAGTCTTCGAAGTTAAATCCACTAACGGTGACACTCACCTCGGTGGTGCCGACTTTGACCGTGTGCTAGTTAACTACTTTGCCGAAGAATTCAAAAAGCAAAGCGGCATAAATGTAAGTACAGACAACGCTGCCATGCAGAGACTACGCGACGAGGCCGAAAAGGCTAAGATTGAACTAAGTACAGCCCAAGAAGTAGATGTTAACCTACCATTTCTAACTGCTGACGCTGATGGCCCTAAACACTTCGAGTACAAGCTAACCAGGGCCAAATTAGAAAGCTTAGTTAGTGAACTAATAGATAAGACCGCTAGTCCTTGCGAGAAAGCCTTAAAGGATGCAGGGCTCAAGGCTAGTGACGTTGACGCCGTTGTTTTAGTTGGTGGTATGACTAGGATGCCAGCCGTTCAAGAAAAGGTTAAACAAATCTTCGGTAAAGACCCAATGAAGGGCGTTAACCCGGATGAAGTAGTCGCTATCGGTGCTGCCATCCAAGCCGGAGTTCTTCAAGGCGACGTTAAAGACGTACTTCTGCTAGACGTAACCCCCTTAAGCCTGGGCATTGAAACTATGGGCGGCGTCATGACTAAGCTAATTGAGCGAAACACTACAATACCCACAAGCAAAAGCGAAGTTTTCTCAACCGCTGCAGACAACCAGCCACAGGTAGAAATCCATGTAGCCCAAGGCGAGCGCGAAATGATCGGTGGTAACAAATCTCTCGGCCGCTTTATCCTAGACGGTATTCCCCCAGCCCCACGAGGAGTTCCACAAATTGAAGTAACCTTCAACATCGATGCTAACGGTATCCTAAACGTGACTGCTAAAGATAAGGGTACTGGCAAAGAACAAAGCATTACTATCAGCGGCTCTGGCAATCTAGATAAAACCGAGGTTGAAAGAATGGCTAAGGAAGCCGAGACTCACGCTGAAGAGGACAAAGAAAAGAAGGAAGAGGTTGAAGCCCGTAACCTTCTGGATAGCGCAGTTTACCAGGCTGAGAAGCTAAAGAAAGACTATGCCAACAAGATCAGTGAAGAAGACGAAAAGACCCTAGACGAGTCTGTAGAGTCAGCTAAGAAAATCCTAGCCGACGACAAAGCAACCAAAGACGACCTAGAAAAAGCTGCTAAGGAACTAAACGACAAACTGATGCCAATCGGAGCTAAGATGTACGAACAATCCGGCACTAGCGAAGATACTGAAGAAAAAACCGATGCTGCAGACAATGACAAAAAAGACGAAGCTATCGAGGGTGAAGTAGTCGACGACAAGAAAGACTAAAGGGCTTAATAGAGCCAGTAAGATAGAATATATAAATGGCTCAAAGAGACTATTACGAAGTTTTAGGTGTCAGTAAGAGCGCTTCTGCTGACGAAATAAAGAAGGCGTTTAGACGTGCTGCTATTGAACACCACCCGGATAGAGGCGGTGATGAGACAAAGTTTAAAGAAATTAACGAAGCCTACGAAGTTTTAAAAGACTCAGAGAAAAGAAAGAGATACGATCAGTTCGGTCATGCCGGAGTCGGTGGCAACGCCGGTAACCCCTTTGGTGGTGCTTACGGTAATGCTCAAAACGTTAACTTTGACTTCGGCGATCTTGGCCTTGGCGACATCTTCAATAGCTTCTTTGGTGGTGGTCGCAGCAGCGGTCCACAACGTCAAACTAGAGGAAGAGACGTTGAAGCCAGTATTGAGATTTCTTTCGAGGAAGCAGTCTTCGGTACAGAAACTAAGATTAGTATGGATATAGAGGATACCTGCCCACACTGTAAAGGAACAACTGTGGAACCTGGTTATGAGCTAAAAACCTGTGATCAATGTGGTGGCAGCGGACAAGTAGTTACTTTAACCAAAACTATCTTTGGTAACATTCAACAAGCTGCTGTTTGCCCTAAATGTAAGGGTGTTGGAAAAATACCAGAAAAACCTTGCTCTCAATGTAAAGGCAAAGGAACCATTCGAAGGAAACAAGACCTAGACCTAAAAATCCCAGCAGGTGTAGACGACGGCGCAACCATAAGACTAAGAGAACACGGCGAAGCCATTGCTAATGGCCCGAAAGGCGATCTATATATCAACATCCGAGTAAAATCTCATAAAAAATTCACGCGGGAAGGCGATATTATCTTGAGCGAAGAGCATGTACCCATGGTTGATGCAGCCCTTGGTACTGAAATAGAAGTTAGTACAGTTGACGGACCAGTAACCATGAAAGTCCCATCAGGTACGCAATCTGGCTCTGACTTTAAGCTGTCCAATCACGGTGTGCCACATCTAAGAGGCGGTTCTCGTGGTCCCCACATAGTCACATTAATTGTCGACACCCCAACTCGACTGAGTCGTGATCAGAAGAGAGTACTCGAAGAATTTAATAAGAAATAGCGTTCTATCTGTCTACAAAAACTAAAGCTACTAACGCATCCACTGGGCTTCCTTCTGGATAATGCCGGTGCACAACCGCCTCACGAACTGGCTGATTGGTTGGCATACTAGATAAGTTCTCGCCAATTTCTATGTCCGAGAGTTGAATTCTTTCACTCAAGTCTGAATCTTGATCAATGTCACTTGCATATATTTCGCTAAGCTCATTGCCTTCATATACACCAATGCACGGAACATCATAACCCTCGGCGTATTCGAAGGGATTTGGTTCGTGAAGCTTTATAGCCTCTCGCCACCCAGCTTCATTCATACCAAATATAGCGTCGGTTCGTGGGACATCACGCGCACTTCTAATACCCGCACCATCGAAACCACTAAAAAGTGGGTTTGACACTATAACACCACCCTCTTCAAGCTCTTTCTTTAACTGATCCAAAAGTTCTGGATCGGTAGCAGAAAAATACCCCTCCGGCCTCATATGTAATACAGGCGTCTGTTTTGTTTGTTTCTCGGGGGTATCTGACATAAGGTCATTATACCATAAGAAGTATAAATTAGCAACAGTGCTTAAGGCTTGCTTTTACTCTCTGTTTGGATAGATAATATAGGTAAATGAAACTAAAAAACACAGATCAAAATGGCTTTATACCAATGCTAATTTGTTTGGCCCTAATAATGCTGGTAGTTATATACATTGCCTACAAAAGGGTACTTCACCACCACTTAGGTCCGTGACGCCTTTACGTATAGACAAAAACTTAAAAAAGTTGTAGAATATAGCCCTAAATTACTAGTGTTAAATTTAGATCAATAATATAATCTTTAAGAGGTCAGACAAAGTAAATTATCATGAGCAAACTAGAGGTAATAGGCCCCGTAGCAAAGACTAGTTTCCCAAAGCTGGGTCTTAAAAAGATCCCCGCCAGAGTTGATACCGGGGCTAAAATATCCGCCATTTGGGCTAGTGCCATCAAAGAGAAGAATGGCGTCTTAAGATTCACTCTGTTTGCACCATCAAGTCCCCAATACACAGGAGTAATTTACCAGACAAACGAATACGAAGAAGTTAAGGTTAAAAGTACTACTGGCAGAATTGAGGATCGCTACATGATTAAGTTACTGGCAGAAGTTAATGGCCGCAAAGTAAACGCAAGCTTTACTCTAGCTAATCGCTCCAGGCAGGTTTATCCTATACTTATTGGCCGCAATATCCTAAGGGGCAAGTTCGTTGTCGACATAAAGCATAAGAAGACAACCAAGAGCAAGAAAAGGACCAAATAATGACCATAGTTATCTTATCTAAAGGACCAGGCAACTTCTCAACCAAAAGACTGAAAGAGGAGGCTATTAAGCGTGGTCACAAAGTTAGAATACTTAACTACGCAAAATGCTATGTAACCCTGGAAAAAGGTGAGCCTCAAGTTTACTACCGAGGCCAAGTAGTAACTGGCGTCGATGTCATTATTCCTAGAATTGCTTCCAGCCTAACAAGATACGGATCCTCAATAGTCAGGCAGTTTGAGATGCAAAACGTCCCAACTACCTCCAGCTCGATCTCAATAGTTAGATCTAGAGACAAGCTAAGAAGCCTGCAATTGCTATCCAAAGCTGGCCTAGGCATGCCTAAGACCGTGCTAGCAAGAGAAACCGCCGACTTTGATGGTGTGCTTGAAGCCGTTGGTGGAGCCCCGGTAATTATTAAAGTAGCCAAAGGGACCCACGGCAACGGAGTGGTCTTAGCTGAAACCAGAAAAGCCGCTCTAGCTGTTATGCAGGCCTTCTATGTAGAAGAGGTAAACTTTCTAGTCCAAGAATTCATTGAAGAGAGTGCTGGTGTAGACATTAGAGCAATAGTTGTTAATGGCAAGGTAGTTGCTAGCATGCTGCGCCAAAGCCTAGATGATGACTTCAGGTCCAACCTTCACCAAAACGGCGTTGCTATTACAGTTAAACTTACCGAGGAAGAAAGAAAGATGGCTCAAAAAGCTGCCAAAACCCTCGGACTATCCGTATGCGGTGTCGATATGATGCGATCAAACAGGGGACCACTAATACTTGAAGTTAACTCTTCACCGGGCTTTGCAGTCGAAAATATAACTGGTAAAAACGTCGCAGAGAAGATAATTATCTACGCTGAACAGATAGCAAAGACTGGACGAAGAAAAGACCGAGTTGGCGCTTAAAGTAAACATAAGCGCTCATGCTATAGTTTAGTTATATGAATGCTGAATATATCCTCGCTGGCATGGTGATTATACCTGTTGTAATCATCCTAGCTTTCAGAATAAATGCTGCTATTGTTTTCCTAAGTCTTTGTCTTGGTGATGTGCTAGTACAGTTTGTTGCCCCAGATGCTCATCAGTTTCTGACTCTTTTCTCAGCTGAAGTACCAAAGGGCTTAGATAGCGGTAATGGCTCTATAAAAATACTGCTACTTTTACTACCAGTTGTACTGACTGCCATATTTATGGTTAGAACTGTTAGCGGTTACCCAAAGCTACTACTTAATGTATTACCAGCCATAGGCGTAGGGCTACTAGGAACTCTATTGTTAACACCTCTTCTCCCAGCCAGCGCCAGCCAAAGCCTAATAGACACAAACCTTTGGCAACACCTAAAAGATGCGCAGGATATTATTGTATCCACTAGTGCTCTGGTCTGTCTTTTGGTACTTTGGCTTCAGCGTCCTCATGCAGGCCTACTTAGAGGCAAACATAAGAAGCATTAACACCTACGCTAGATTGACTTTTCAGGGAAAGTAAGGATAATGAGAGAAGTTAATTTCCTAAAGTGGGCCCATAGCTCAGCCGGTTAGAGCACCTGCCTTTTAAGCAGGGTGTCGTGGGTTCGAGTCCCACTGGGCCCTCCAATTACAGCCTACTTTCTAGTTATATCCAGAAAAATCGTCAGTCTTAACGTTGTGTCTTGGTATCCCATGACTTATTAACATGTGCTGCATTGATTTAACCATCGATTGTGTGCCAGAAATATAAAACGTCCGCTCTGTATAATCTGGAACTTCGCTTTTAATCATTTCCATACCAATTCGTCCATGACGGCTATGCCTATTAGGTAGCGGATGGTCCTTACCTGTAACGGCATATATCGTCTTTATCCCTAGTTCCTCACGGGCTTTCTCAAATATACTCGTATAAGAAAAATCCTCCTTAGTCCTGGCAGAATAAAGCAGAACTATATCTCTATGCTCGTTTTTTACAGTTTAGCAATTTACTATTCATTCTAAAAAACGTTAACCAAAAAAACACCACCCAGGTTAGGTGGTGTTTTAATACCCAGGACAATTCTACTTGTGGTGCAAAAGCCAGATAAATATACCGGTAGATATAATTATCAAAGCGTAGAACAGTCCTAGTCCAACTGGTGAACCCCAGCTAAACCATGATCCCCAGGCGCGCCAGTTCTTCATTGCCCAGTAGTCCTCGCGGTGCTGGTCATGTAAGCCTTTCATCGACTTCTTCTCAGCCTTTTCTTCCATATCCTTTTCCTTGTTTAGTAGACATCTTAAAACCAACATTATCGACCAAAGATGTTAGTTGCTCTTCAAGTGAATACCACATTCCCTATTTTTCTGCGAGCGGCAGAGGGTTGTGCAAGGTGGGTTTATATCTACCCTATTATAACATTTTTCAGTCTTCTTAAACTAACTTACTAGAGGAGTAAAAGCATAAGCATTCTTGACTAAATAGAAAAACAGTGGTATTATACAAATATGTTAGATGAATTTCGAAGAAACGAATTTCTAGTCAAAAACGAAGATGTTAATGGGCCCCACGAGCACCCAGGGGACATTAATGATCCTGCAAATTTACGCAAAGAACCTTATACGTTCGAACTATTACCCGGCGACCTAAGTAACAGAGCCTTGGCTTGGATAGTTGCTGGGATTGTTGCAGCCGGCGTAACCGGTGAAGCAATCACATATGCAACCGAACCCGGCCATGAACACCATGTCCATCACACCGCAGCCAGTGCCGTGTCAGGTAGGCCTGGACATAACAAACACTAAACTCTAGACACTTTTTACTTGTTCTTTAGAAACTATTGGTAGCTTTATGGTAAAGGTACTGCCTTTACCCTTATTACTAACAACACCTATGCTTCCACCATGCTGATCGACTATTAATTTGCATAGATACAAACCAATCCCAGTACCCTCATAGTTGTATTGCAGCGTAGAAGTTCCTCTATGAAATTTGGTAAACAAATGAGGTATTTCCTCTTCAGAAATACCTATACCGTTATCACTAACAGATATTTCAATATTGCCAGCTCTATCATGCGCAGTTAAACCGATTTCGCCGCCTTCATTAGTAAATTTGTAGGCGTTATCTAGTAAGTTCCATATAGCGGTATGAAAATATGGCTTATCTACCTTGGCAAACGAAGCCGTATTGATATTTGTAGTTAGTTTTATCTTTTTCTGTGCAGCGAGAGACGTAAACTCTTTAGAAATGGGCGTTAATACCTCAGACATACTCATGGGTTCCAAATCTACAGAGCGTTGCTTGCCGCCTTCCATAGATGAAATAGCCAAAGCATCCTCAGCAAAACTTTTTAGGCGACTAACGTTAGAACTTACTTGCTCTATTTCGACAGCTAAACCATCATCCGCTTCTTTGCTGGTCTTAATATTGTCTAGGGCCCCCTCAATTATGGTGATAGGAGTTCTCAAACTATGTGCGGTTATCATAAGGAACTCAGTTTTGAGCTTATCTATTGCTTCAAGCTTGGCTATATCTTCTTTTAGGGAACTGGCCATAGTATCCACGGCTTTAGCTAGATCACCAATCTCATCATTACGACCCAGACTTATTCTGGTATCAAGATTACCCTGAGAAATGGACAGGGCTTTATGACTAACTTCAGCAACCGGCTTAAGTAGGAACTTGTTAATAAAGAAGTACCATATTACCACCGCAAAAACCAAGATCACGGCACTAAGCAAGAGGATAGAGCGGACAATCTTTCCGATAGCCGTATTCACGCTGTTATATGAAACTCCGTAAACCACGTCGTAACTATGTATTCCATAAGAATCTACATAAGGCTGAACAATGGCACTTAATTCTCCAGAAGAGTTATATAAATACGTTGGATTAATGTTGGTTGCAACGGCTGAACTTACAGGTATCTTGTTTTCGTTTGAGTTATTAAGATAAACAACCTTACCATCTGCGCTAATAACCTCAACTTGGTTAATATCCTGATCGAGACTGGTGAAGCTATCTATCTCCTGGGTTATTCTAAGCGTGCCTGAACTGTTATAGGTAGTGTAGGCTACACCAATAGGCTGGGTGGCTAGAGAAGAAAACGACTTAGACTCATTAATTAGGTTAGTCTTTAAGGTAGCTGAATTCTGCCGAACAATTAAAAGGGTAATTGCAATAAAGATTAACAGCGTCAACCCAACCAACAGGAGTAAGAAGCGCCCCCTTATACCAAAGCGGTTCATGCCTATTCTTTATAGACCTGCCAGAAATAAGCACCGATACCCGCTGATGGATCGTTGGGCGTAACTACGTAAGGCTGAGTTAGCACATAAACGGCGGTTGTATTAAGGATTGGCACAACAGGCGCATTGTCGTAAATTATCTGTTCCATTTGCTGCACAGTAGCGCTACGAGCTGCCCCATTTAGGTTAGATGCTGCTTGGTTTGCAAGGTTAGTAAGCTCCGCGTTCATATAATACGGCAATTCTTGAACGGTATTATTTATGATATCTAGACCATCCAAGGTGTTAGTGGTATAGCCTATGTAGAACATCTGAGCTGTCCCAGACGTTAAAGTATTTATTAGATTATTTAGGCTCTGCTGTTGAATCTGGACGTGAAAGCCGACCGCATTTAATTCCTTTGCTATTTCCTGAACCTGAGGGGTGTCACCGATAGGATAGTCTAGAGTAAGTGTTTTATCTAGATCGGGCACACCGACCAGTAGCTGTTCAGCCTTAGTTGGGTTATATACTTGGGCAGGAATATCCGGATTATAACCTGGAAGAGTGGGTGGTATAAGTTGATTTAATGCGGTTCCTTTCAGGTCTGAGGCTTTTATTATAGCCGGTATGTTCAGAGCGTAGGTTATAGCTTTTCTGGCGTTAAGTGAAGTAAGTGGCGTTCCTGCTTGAACGGTATTAAGACCTAGAAAGTCTACCCCTAGTTCATGAATATTAATGTAGTCGTGCGAAGAAGTAATTTGTGCCAGCTGGCTATTCGTAAAGTTGCCGCCTATGCTCAGTTTTTTGTCCTGAATGTCTTGAGTAAGTTTTGCTTCATTTGCGTAGAAAATAATATGAACTGACTTTGTATAGATATGACCACCCCAGTAGTCGTTGATGGCCTGCAGGTAGGCAGAGCCCGAGGTTAACTTAGTCCCAGGCTTTACGATGTATGGCCCGGTACCAGCATCGGGATCGCCGAGTTTTGCCTTAGAGTCAACAATGTAGAGAAAGGCAAGGCGATTCAAAAGCACTGGGTCTGGCCCGTTGGTGGTTATAGTAACTTGATAAGGATTATCTACCTTAACGCTTTTAATAGTGCTAGCTAGACTCAGTGATGTGCCGCCAGAGTTGCTGTTTTGATTGGCTACGGCGTAATCTAGACTGTATTTAACATCTGCGGCGGTCAAGGTACGCCCACTATGGAACTTAACATTGTGCCTTATATTAAAGACCCAGGTGGTGTCGTTAGGGTTATACCAGCTAGTTGCCAGCAGCGGTACAACCTTTGTGTCATCTCTATACTGAACTAGACCTTCAAACAACTGATCATCGACAGTAACGGTAGAGTCGCTGTCACTAGTTTCCGTCGGGTAGGTTTGGTTTAGCCCGTTATCCTCTACACCGTAGGTAAGTAACGCAATATCCTTAGAATT
>DATJNI010000009.1:0-28725 GCA_035508275.1 Candidatus Sulfotelmatobacter sp. | reverse complement strand
AGCTGTATTTTAAGTTCTTCGCTAATAAAGCCAAGAAAAGAGACATTCTTTATATCTAGATCCTCCGCCAGCAGCTCCAACTTTTCTCTCTCAGGCCCATCTCCGGCTATTATAAGCTTGGTATTTTGGTGTTCCTGACTGTAGAGCTTAAAGGCACGTAGCAGGTACTTAACGCCTTTACGGCCCTCTAAGCGACCAATATAGAGGATAGTCTCCTCATCGGACTTCTTAGTCGGCTTCCTAGCTTTGTATTTACTAAGGTCAATACCATTAGGGATGATGGTTATTGGTTGATCAGTCAGCGTGGCGGCATAATCTGCACCAGAAGGAGATACGGCCGTCAATTCATGCAGGTAACTCATAACGCTCTTTAGATAAGGCGTAACCACCTTAATTAGCGTCCTGGTCATAATAGCTTCTGGAACCTTAGAGTGAAATGTGCCAATGTTTACGGACGTAGAGCGCTGCAATAGCTGACGAGAGAGAAGTGGCACCCATGGTTCATGGAAGTGCAAGATATCAAACTTCTCTTCTTTAAAAACCGCATCTATCTTCTCGGCATCATCAGAACTAGAGACCTGGGTAGTAGTGGAAGCAGGAGAACGAAAGTCCGTCGAAGTCCCTAGATAGATAATATTGGGCGCTTCTTTAATGTCATGGCCTCTAGGTTTAGGGGTAATTATCTTAACTTCATGGCCAAGGCTGTTCAGCCCGTCCTCCAAAGACAAGACCACTTCCAAGACACCAGCATGCTTGTTTATGTTGTATGGACAAACTAATCCAATTTTCATTCTTATTCCTAGTATATCACCTTAAGCTTGGTCCAGCAGACGCCTGACTCCCGTCGGCAGCATCACCCCAGCCTGCTTCTTGGTAGCCAGCACACTAGGTGTATGCGCTTTAGATCTAGCGGTATATCTCTTATAGTCGGTAAAGACAACTAGCATGTGCTGCTTAACAATATCGTTATTAAAGTAATGGTCTTGCTTGGAAACAACGTGAACAACAGGCAAAAGGACTCGGTAGTTACAGTTATCTAGCTTTAGAAACTCATAAGAAGTCAGCCAGTGAGTTCTAACATCATTAGCCTGCCAAATCTTAATCTCAAAATCCATAGTTTGCTTAAAGTACTCCGGCGTAACTTCTATCATGCGTCTCTTAGAATTAGGCATTTTTTTATGCAGAAACGTAAGGACCGGTCGGTTCAAACCGCCGTAGCGAATAAAGAAAGCGACTGGACGGGTCGCAAAAAACCTAGTTGCGCAACGAAAAAACACTTTTTGTCTTCGGCTGTAGAGAAAATCGTCGTGATGCATAAATCCAGCTATAGACACTAAAAGATCGACTTTTTTAGATAGTTCAGGGTGTTTTTGCAGCATTCTAGTTGCAATAACAAAGCCGTAGGATATAGCAACAATTGTGATCCTTTTTCTTTTGAAACGAAGCTTAATAAAACTAGCGAGATAGTCAGCATAAGCATCAATATCTGGCTTTATACCAATCTTAGCGAAGCTATCCATACCGCCAAACCCTGGTAGATCCGGCATAGTAACCGTGCCATAAGCAGTCAGATTCTCAACTAGACTCCACCATCGCTCCAGCATGGCATGATGGCCATAAACAAGCAGGATATTCTTGTTTTTATTAGTGGTAGAAGGCGCCACTAGCATCCTACCCTCTAATTTATTTATCTCTAAGGGGAATATATAGTCAGCAGAACCAGTTGGCATAGTGTAAGGCATAACAACTTTCTTAAGGCATATATTAACAGATTACCCCTAAAAAGTAAACGGTTTGCTAGTTGTTTAAGTAGCGCTTATAGTCTAAAATTTAATCTGTTTTAGTGGGACGTGGCCAAGTGGTAAGGCACCAGGTTTTGGTCCTGGCATTCGGGGGTTCGAATCCCTCCGTCCCAGCCATGTATTGCTTTATAGCACTATTTATAGTATAATAAGTTTATGAGAAGTTTAAAAGGCTTTGTTGTTGAACCAGTTCTTCTGGACGCTTTAAGCGGTGACTTTACTCCGCAGTCTGACAGCGGAAATAAACATACGCTTGGAAGGGTAGTTATAGCTACGCTTTTAAAAGGCGCTGAGGCATATGATGCAAGCCCATTTCCTCGATACATATACACATATACTCCTTCCTGGACTAAAGTTGAGTCAGAAATTGTTGGTATTCACGCTGGCCCAGTAGTATTGAAACGATTGCAGCTTAGGGGTGAAGCGGGTGAAACTTTCGATATAGCATCGTCTACAAACACAAATATGGAGCCCAGTTTATCATTAGAAATCGACGGTACACAGATTTTAGTAGCTGATCAAGAATTATGTTATTCTGCCGCAGTAAGAGATACGGTGGCCAGACACGCTCAAGATTTCTTTGATAGAGTTAGCCCTAGTTAAATCTTTTATTAGCTAGGCCGTTTGAAGCACAGTTTCTGCGGGGGAAGAGTAGGGTTGCTTATCGCTATAGGCTTAAGAACTTCTGCCGTTAAAAGACAGATTGAGGCAATACATTTTTCTATTTCTAAACTAATTTTGACTTAATATACTAACTGCTGATATAATATCGATAATTAAGCGGAGTTAGTATGTCTGAAATTCTCAATAAACAAAATGTAGCATTGGCTCTTTCGCTATTTGCCGGCGCAAGCGTATTGAATGCTTGCGGTAGTAGCACTCAAGGTGGAGTAAAGCCAAATCTGTCCCATCCTTTAGCATCAGTTAGCTGTAAGGGCGAAAGTGGACATCATATTGAACGTTTTAGACGACTTAATGACGGTCGAATCTATGTCGGCGAGTCTGTTGAGGTTGGAAGCGTAGACTTAACTTCTGTTGGTGACGGACAGGTAATAGTTAAGCCCTCCGAGTCTGGCCCTAAGGTTACATTCATGAACGAATATGAGTTTTCAACTCATGACACAGTGCCCCACTCGACAGAAACTATTGGAAGGGGTCCGCACGAAATAGCAATTAGAGACGATGGTTCACGCTATTTGGCAGTAGTAAATGCTGTAGATGGCAGCGCTGACTCATTAGTCGTCCTTAAAGACTGCAAATAGTAGCTAAATCCGAGCTAGCTTTTCCAAAAAAAACAGCCCAGTTAACTCCGTAAAACTCGCAACTATTTGACAAACCTTATATAATAATTTCTGTTCAACCCCATTAGGAGCTGAATCTCTGGCTCTTTTACAATTAGGAGGTAGTTCTATAGACAACAGCCTGAATTTGTTGTTCATGTAGCAGGAAGTATCTTGTAGTGCACAACTCAGGAGGAGCAAAAATGTTGTCCTGGAAAAAGCTGTCGGGGGCACTCTCTGTAGTGTGCTTGACAGGAATGTTGGTTATCGCACCCTCAGTGGTGTCGGTGCCAGCCTACGGTGCAAGCGTATCGCCAAAGGTGCAATACGCAGAAGAGGTGCAGTCGGACGCATCCCAAGCCCAGTCTGCAGTAAGCGCTGCAATTAAGGCTGGGAAGCCCGCGGTTGAAAGTCTGGCCAAACAGGTCATGGCCAACGATCCGCAGGTAAACGCCGAAAATCTCCCTGAAGTTCCGAAGGTATCGCCATACAACATGGCGGTCATCGAAGCGATCAGGGCAGACGTCAAAACCAAGGTGAAGCGAATCAAGTCACACGGTGAAGGTGGTCCAGAAACGGAAGGAGTCGAACCAGAACTCGGCGAAGGCCCTGAAGAAGAGGCGGTAGCGGACGTTAAACCCGACAGTGGTACATGCGACCGTTACTACAACCCGAAACCGTGGAATCGAATCGACATCGACGAATGGCCGTTCGGTGAAGTTGCGCATCTCCAAATCAACCACTACTACTGGTGCGGCAACAATGCTGAGTCCAGTATTACTGAGAACGGGATGGGTGGCTTCTACCACTTCGACGACGTTTCGGCACCATGGTGTTTCAAGGAACGGAATGCCCACTCCATCGAGGTAGCGCCAAACTACTACCGAGAGGAAGGCGTCAGTTATGCCAACTTTGGCATCACTGCTCCTGGCTTCGTGGAAAACTGCCAAGGCTACGGCGCCGAAGGTGTAGGAATATCCATCAACGCCAAAGGAGGCTGGAAAGGCACATTCGCGTACTAGGCAACTAGTCCGCCAAAACGCCTAGAACTACCCTAAAAAAGAGTCAAAGCCCGGAGGGAAAGAACTTAAAAACTTCTATACCTCCGGGCGGCGACTTGGATTGATCATTGCCATTTTTTGGCAACAGCATCTCCAAGCCGCAGTTCACTTTCCATAAATAACTATTTATGCTGATGAGTCCTAGAGAAGGACGAAAAGGTGAAAAAGACGAGAAACGACCGCCCAGAAACTAGACTTTTAAGTTGTATTATGGTATTATATGCTTATGCATGAGATTGATCTACCGACTGGCTTTATGCGAGCAAGACAAGGCTTTTCTGAGTATGTAGAGACCAACTACGGTGCTAACCCCTACATAACTGACCCTCATGACATGGTAGACAGTAACCTGTCGGGGATTTGGCTGCCAAAGCACTTCGATACTATCGAGGAAGTTGTCGAGGAATACCAGAGATTACAGGATTTAGCCAAAGGTCAGCAGGGAAAAGACGCCCAAGATTTACAGGCAAGGGTTGAGGCTGACCTAGTTAGGGCTAGGATGTTTACGGGCGAGGAAGTGGATTTTTATGAATACTCCGAAAAAACTGTCGGCTTTATCCCGGTGCTGGCTCCAATAGAGCAGATAGATCAGCTCTATGGTCGACTGGGTGATCTAACCTTCGTACATAAAGGCTTTAGGATAGAGAGTGACCCAGATCGTTTTCGAGAGGAATATAGGTTAACAGACTCGAAGCAGATCAATCGGAGACTTGGAACAGGTATACATCTGTCTAGGATGGCACTTGGACGAAGACTAGATCACCTGCCCGAGCCAGTCGAATTTGCACTACAGTGTCTTCCTGATGCCCCCTTCTCAGCCCATCTAGAGACTACTAAGCATGGTAGGTTTACTGCCGGATTCAACACAAGTCCTGCCAGAGGCTGGACGGCAGCTAGGACCTTACTGACAGCGTTTCACGAGAATGGTGGTCATGCCATACATGCTGGTCTAACTCAGGAAGAGATAGACAAAGGCAATATTAACTTAGCTCTAGGACTGACCAACATGACCTCACCAGAAACAGCCTACGCCGAAGTAATTGCTAGTGCAGCTGAACTTTTAGCGGTTGAGGCTACAGGCACCGAAGAAGCTAGATTGGCCCTGGAAATACAGTTAGTTCTTGAGGAACTTAAAAATGCCGTTTTTAACAACGCTAATATTAGAATCAACCTTGGCCACCCTGAAAAGGAAGTAGTAGATGAGGCTGCTCAATATCTACCCCTCATGGATAGAGAGACCGTCAGGAGCGATATACTGAGCGGACTACATCATCCTATCCCTAGAGCCAATACCTCTACCTATTACGCCGCTAGAGAATTAATTAGACCACTCATGGCCATAAAAGATCAAGACGTGCTAAACGGGAGCTTAAATATCCTCTATAGAGGTTTCTTTAGCCGTGGCGAGACCGAAGCAATCATTACTAGAGCTCTAGAAGACTGTGCTTCCTCAGCTAACTCATAGAAGAAAACTCTCCTACATTGCCAAGCATTGACAGTCATTGTATAATGATAGTATTCAAACCCAGACAGGGGGATTGGATGGCACTTTAGCAGACTAACAGGAGATCTATTGAACGCAAGTTCAACCCAAAAAGAATTTCTGTAGTCTGCAAATAGAAGCCAGACAATTAGAAAAACAGAAATATTACTCTTTAGGAAGAACTTGCGGCGAGCAAACTGTTAAATGTTCCGGTTTTTGCACTAGTCGGTTTTTATACCTACTAGAGCTTGATCGGCGTATTGTTCCGCTAACTGGCGGACAAAGTCTCTGCTAAAGTTTCATCGTCTATTTCTAAAACTTTTTACTAAGTATTAGAGGGCGCATACTGGCAGGTCTTTTTTAAGCAAAATAAGTTTTTAAAATGCCTACCTTTTAAATAAAACAAAAATTTATGCAGACAGCTTGCCCTACAGTTCATCTTCTGTCAAAGAGTTAGTCCTTTGGTCGCTAAGACTTTAGGCATAACTCTTTGTAATGTCTGTTAACCTGCGCCAACTTAAAGCAGGAACAATATGAAACTAGAAGCTAAAAGCCTAATTAGAACTAAAGATGAGACTGGTGCTCCCATAGGCAATGAGACTGTACTCCTCCTCCTGCAGGTTCCCAGGACTAATGACAAAAAGGAATTGGCGGCTGAACAGATGTTTGCCTCCTTGCACGGCCTACTTATGTTTCCTCCGACCAAGTTCTACCAGGGTCCAACTAGGGTCAGCATAAGTTTTGAAATCGCCGTCCTCAAAAAGAAAATAGGGTTCTATGTCTGCGTCCCAGCTAGTCTAAAAGACTTCGTTGAAGAGCAGATCTACGCACAGTACCCTAGTGTTCAAATATCTGAAGTAGAAGACTACTCCCTAACAGGTAATAGTCCTAGCAGTGCCGCGGTAACTACAGAGATGCAGTTTACCGCTAACAACGCTCTGCCTATCAAGACTTTTGAAAGCTTTGAAGTTGATCCACTAGCCGCTATTACCGCGACTCTAACCAAGTTCAGCGAGAATGAAGAGGCTTGGATCCAGCTTGTCATCCGCCCAGCCTCTCCTAACTGGCACAAAAAGAGCGAACGTTATATCTCTAGCGTGAGAGGTAGTTCCAGGGGTCTTGGCAAGGACCTTATGAAAGCTTTTTGGGCTACACCAAACAATTCACCTGCTGAGAGTAATAAGCTGAGCGAATATCAGCAAACGAGGGCCAGCGGAGCAGAGGATAAGAGCCATAAACTGGCTTTTGAAGCAACGCTTCGAATAGTCTTTAGAGGTGGTGCTAGCGCCCATGAGGCCAGCCTTAGGTTACAGTCTATCGTTTCAAGTTATAAGCAGTTTAATACGACATACCTTAACGGCTTTAGGCAATCCCACGTAAGCGGAGATAGCTCTGTAATTAATAAATACCGAGCTCGCGCCTTGAGCCGTCGTCCTCTCCTACTTAACATTGAAGAGATAGCTACTCTTTATCACTTACCGCATACCAACGTTGAAACTCCGTATATCTTATGGGCACTATCTCAAACCGCTGAACCACCCTCTAATCTACCTGTATCTACTAAGGAGAACCTGCCAGAAGTTAGCCCAATGGCTCAGACTAACTTCCGTGGCCAAAACTTGGCATTTGGTATGCCTAGATCTGATCGTGGTCGACATCTATACATTTTAGGCCAAACCGGTGTTGGTAAGTCGGGCCTACTTGAGTTACTGACAATATCCGACATCAATAGTGGTCACGGTTTTGCCGTTATTGATCCTCACGGGGATTACGCATTAAGTATATTAAAACGTATACCAAGAGACAGGGTTAAAGATGTTGTCTACTTTAATCCAGCCGACATGGACTTTCCTATAGCCTTTAACCCTATGGAAGTAAACGATCCTAAGCTAAGAACCCATACAGCCTCTGAAATTATTGGTGTTCTGAAACGTATGTTTGAATCTTGGGGCCCAAGACTCGAGTACATCCTGAGATATAGCTTGCTTGCTCTTCTTGAGTACCCAGACGCTACAATGCTAGATATAACTAGGATATTAACAGACAAAAAGTTTCGTAAGCAAGTCCTAGAGTATGTAAACGATCCGGTCGTAAAGAATTTCTGGAAAGTTGAATTTGAAACCTGGAATGACCGCTTTGCGGCTGAAGCTGTTGCGCCTGTACTTAATAAGGTTGGAGCTTTTACGGCTAATCCTATTGTTCGGAATATCATAGGACAGCCAAAGAGTAGCTTTAATATTCGGAGCATTATGGATGAACGTAAGATCCTAATAGTAAATCTTAGTAGAGGCCTAGTTGGCGAGGACAATGCCGCCTTAATTGGAGCATTACTAGTTACCAAGATTCAGTTAGCCGCTATGAGCCGGGCCAACGTTCCAGTGGAGAAGAGAATACCGTTCTATCTTTACGTTGACGAGTTTCAGCACTTCGCAACTGACAGCTTTGCGACAATTCTTAGTGAAGCCAGAAAATACTCGCTCAATCTAACTGTAGCCAACCAATACATCGCTCAGATGTCTCAAGACGTGAAAGATGCTGTTTTTGGCAATGTTGGCACCATGATAGCCTTTCGTATGGGAGCTGACGACGCTAGAGTTATGCAGCACTACTTTGAACCAAAGTTTGAGGAATATGACCTAGTCAATATGCATAACAGAAACATCGTTATTAACATGACAATAGAAGGAGAAAAAACTCCCGCTTTTTCGGCATCAACACTAGACATGCCGGCGTCTACATTTGACCTTAGCGAAGAAATAATTCGTGCTTCTAGAGAAACCTACTCGGTAAAAAGACGTTCAGTCGAACAGGACATAGACAATCAATATGACCCTAGCAGGAAGGTAAAAACTAAACCAAACGCTCCAAGCTATGCGCCCACACCAACTCTCGCTCATTGCTCACCTAGTTTTATAGGCCTTATGGCAGTTAAGTGTCTTGATGGCTCGAGAACTCCAAAGTATAAAAGACGAAGAGCAAGACACAAAAAATCAGTTAACCTATTTGTTAATAACGAAAAGACCGTCTATCTTAGATAGTCTCTAATCGACAATCATCTCACTACTGCTTATAATGGAGTTATGACGACGCCGGAGCAAAGCCAGCCTCGTGAGCTGACTAAGGAGGATTGGGAACTAGGGGATTATCTCATTGTCCAGTGCGACCTTCAGGACGTTGCTGAAGTCCAGATAGAAGTGCACGGCCAAAGCGGAACTGTTCGCTACGGTCTGGCTCATAGTGGTAAATACCTACTTGATCTCACTCCTGATGAAATTCGCATGAGAGTGCATGCCATGCTTGAAGCTCAAGAATCCAATTCATCTAATGGTTCGGCGGCCTAATATATGGGTGATGGAGTAGGTACAGCTGAATTAGATCAGCGTAATCTAGTGAATGTCCAATCCGAAGGAGTACCACTACCGGCAATTGACGTTGAACAGTTTGAGGCAGTACCAGAGCACGGCGGCAACCTACAAACACTAATTGATCGTTACGGCGAAAACCCGGGTAGCTGTCCTTACCTTAAAGGTATGGGCGAGGCTGGGATTCAGTTGGTTCAAAGACTGGCTGAATCAGCAAAAGACCCAGATAGAGGCCCGACTATTAGAGAACTTTTGGAGGCTAGGAAAGAGGAGACTCAAGTAAAGAAGGACGATCCAGTGCCTTCTAGGCCTCACTTAGACGCATATGCTGCCCAGGCAAATGAGACGAAGTACAAGTCAGACGAGAAGCCTATAGAAACAAGGAGTCAGACCTTAAATCGCCCACTACCCCACGAACAGCCAGTCAGAGCTGTACCAGAAGCAGTGAAAGCTGAGTCAATTAATACACTGGCACTAGACATAAACCCCTCGACATCTCCTAAATTGGTCGCAAAAAAAGAGTCAGCTGTTGAGAAGCAGGTTAAGGTCATGACGGAAGACAGCGCTACTATTACAGAACAGGCGCCCTTGACGACGGAAGCGACAATTGACCTGGCCATAGCCGTAGCTCCGGCCAGCGAGACTGATGTCCAGACGATTACCGAATTGGAAGACGTTCTTTTGCCAGAGAGCAGCCCTCTTATTCTTGAAGTGCCTAGTGAGGAATTTAATTTTGAAAATCCCAGCATAGAAATTAGCGAATCTGTGGAACTGACATTCCCCGAAACAAACGTTTGCTTAACCGAAGCCTATGCGGAGGCAGTAAACCAAGACATAGAGCTAGATAAAGAGGTCTTTTTAGATATGCCTGGTTCCGACGCCTTATTACCAGAAGCATCAGCTACGCTGGTGCAACAAACACTAGAGTTACCAGACGAGCTAAATGGGTATATAGAATCACTCGGCACCAATGAAGACGAGGTAAAGGAGATAGTCCTACAAACTCTTAGTGAAGTTATTAAGATAACTCAGGAAGCTAAAGTAAGCGGGGACGAGTTCTCGGAGGCAGACGAAATAAGAATTGAGATTCTCCTGGTTGAGCTTTTGGAAACGCTTAATATAGAATTTCAAGAAGAGACAGTTAAAGCATTAGTGCAGCAATTACCTACTGTAGAAGTAGTTTCAGAGAAGCAAAATCAGGGTCTATCTATAGACAGGCGTAACCGCCTTGGCACACATGAATACAAGCAGGTATCAATCGCCCTACTACTAACCAACCTCGCTCAGATGGTTAAGCAAAATCTTGAATCACGGTTACGTCTCGCAAGATACATATTGTCTGCAACCTTCGCTTAGCTACAGTTTGTCATATTTGGTATTCACCCCCTTAGCCTTACTAACGGGGTACTTTTTAGCGTTTTTCTTAAGCTTTTCCCTAAGTGCTACGCCCAGGTCTATATCTAAGTCATAAGCAATCATCAGCACGTGATATAAAATGTCGCCTAGTTCGTCAGATAGTTCCTGCTTAGACGACTTAACGCGTTCCTCAACTTCGCTCTCCTTAAGCCATCTAAAGTTCTCTAGTAGCTCACTGGCTTCAATTACAAGAGAAACTGCTAGCTCTTTTGCGCTATGAAACTGTTTCCAGTTTCGTTTATCTCGAAAATCAATGACCTTTTTCTGTAAGTCCTTAATTTCACCCATACCTAAGATTATATTACATTCAGGTACACTTGTAATACCTACGAGTTTATGACATAATACTAGTATGAGATATAAGAGTATCGGCCGCCGCATGGGAGAGCCTGGACTGTTTATCTCCTGGTCTTCTTTAACTGAAGGTAGCAAAGATCCTGCAACACCAGGGGCATTAGCAAGTGCCTTAGGAGACCTAGGGATAAGACCTTTTCTTGTGGGAGACGTTAGGCACCAACCGGCACTTTTGCCACATGATTTCACTAAGCGACTTCTTGGGGAAGTTCCTCTTGCTGAACTGGGACGATATTTAGAAGACGTCGGCTGCCACGACACAGTAAAGTCAGAAGTTTTAGCACATTTACTGCGCGCCAGCGAATATGCTGCTAATAGGCGTTCAGCTGAAACTGTTGAGGCATATGAGTATGAAAAACCTTTTATTTTTGACGCGTCAACCAACGAGCCTGCCAAAAAGGTAAACCTCGAAGAAAACCTTGCAAATGCAGTAATTTGCTTAGATGAACTATATGGGCTCCTAGCTAATGACGTATTCCGAGAAACTTTCTCCGGCGACGGAGTAGAACATAAGCCAGTCGGATATTACCAGGGTGTTAGTCCGTTCGTGAGAGCCAACATTATAAATTTTGTTAACGCTCAAGTTTTAACGAGTGCACTGCAGGCTGAAGAGTAATACTAAGAAGAGTATTATTAATCAATTCATCACTCGAGAAGCCTTTGTCTAAGATAGACTTATAGGTGGCAGTTAAAAGATGCCTGAATTGACACTAGGTTGAGCTATATAGCAACGTACTAGGCGACTTTGTAGTGAACGACGGTTTGTCTATCTTAGAAGCAAGGGAGAAGCTTCGTCTGTTTATGACAGACTGCAAAGAAGGGAACACTTCAGCCCAATATGATGATCGAGGCTTTTTCCTAGAGAAAGCTCATTGTGGCCTCAAAATACTGGTGCTGAAACAGAACAATAAAAAAGAGCCGATCTAAATCGGCCCTTTTTGTAGACAGACTTTAAATTAGTCTTGCTTTAGCTGGCCACCGTAGACTGTAATTGCGTAAATAACTATTACGTCAATTGCTAGTAATACTATTGACCAAACAGGGTATTCCTTGACTGTTACCAGGTTGGCAACTGCACTAAGTGCGGCCAAGATAACACCGACAATCCGTGCCCAGGTCGATCCGTGAAGCAGTGAAAATCCTGCTAGTAGGATTACGATACCTAGAACTAGTTCAACCCATCCCCAAGCTTGGTAGTTGAATACCAATAGCCCTTGGGTCGTGGTTACAGCGTAATAGCTGTGCTTTAACAGGCCTGTAAGACCTGCGATAGTCTGGAATATACCCAGAATTATCATCATAAATCCACCAAAGAACACCCAACCTGTCCAACCGCTTAACTGGTCGTTTTGCTTAGCCATAGTCCTCTCCTATAACTTATCTTATTGATGGCTTAATAATAGTACTCATACGACATTTTTGTCAATGAGTTAAATATGTTAGTCAAAATAGCTTTAGCGTTTAGAGTTTTTCTTAGCAGCCAAGAATTCAACAATACCAAGGGCAATAACTAAGATAACTAGATAGACAATAATAAGGCTAGGTGTCAGGCTAATGAACAGCATAAGCAGCGCTATTATAACCGCCAGAGTTATCATAATAGCTTTCTTGTGTTGTCCTATGTATAGAGTAAAAGTGTTTTCTTTATGAAAGACCATAGAATGTGCTTGGCCAGACAGCACGGCTTCGCTTTTGCCCCTTACATAACTGGCGGACTTGAATGGTCCGGTAGCCCAGGCGATCAAAGCTACAACCAGTGCAACTAGGCCAATTACGTCAACCTGCGTCATAAAGGCCTTAAAGACAATATCGTAGCTGTCTCCAACCGCTGTGCTATACTGCGAAGCCACACTATTGACAATACCAACCTTAGCCAGCTTCAAAGCTAGTAGCGTAGCCAACATACCAACCAGAACGCTCAGCGATAGCTTAATAACGGCTTTTCGCCTATTTCGGCTAATATATACCGCCAGAAATGACAAAATAACGAACAGGGCAATCGCCAGTATTTTATATAGCGTTAGGTTGTTAATAAAAGTACTGAGTGCCGGCAACCAGGCAACTGTTGCAATCTGTATTGAGCTGACCTTGCTAGGTAGTTGCTTATTGGCTAGAAACGATAGCTTAGTCCCGCTAAGATTACTGGTTAGCTGCGAATATACGTCGTTAACGGTAACTGTGCCGTTCCCTTTATAGTTTTTAGCTATATTAATGACAGCATTGTGCGTCTTAGTTAGAGTAGCAATCCAGAACTCTTGGAACTTTGGATGAGAAATAACCTTCTTTATAGCAGCGTCAGTAAAGCCCTTAAGCTGGGAGGTTAGCTGCGGGGCAAGGAAACTAGCCCTTGGTGGCAAAACTTGACTAACATAGCCCTGAACGTTGTTGTTGGCAAATATCTGATCCGTTGTATAGCTAGCCAAGGCTGTCTGCACAGATGGCTGCTTAATGATTGGTCCGACAGCATTAATGTAGCGCTGGTTGTTAACGATAGTCGAGCTAGTCCAAAAGAAGATATTGCCGATCATCAGAAGTAGGGTAGCTATGACTATTAGTACCCACGACCCAGTTCCTCTAGCAAACTTCTTACTTTTGGGAGTCTTGATACTCTTAAGCTCTTTTCTCAATTCCTCATTTTCTTCCACCAGCTGCTTCTTTGATTTGGTATTGGAAGATGCACGGGGCATGAGGTCCTTAACTTATCTTATTTAACGCTTCCTGGTATTTAGCTTGTCGGTAGGATAACCAAGTAACTAGAGAGTTAATCAGTACTGCACCAATGCCATACATAATGATGGCAAATAGAGCAGAGGCAGAGAAGTAACTTCTATCAGTTAACTGGTGAGTAGGGAAAATACCCCTAAACGGTTGCAAAAATACTGCCGCAAAATGATATACGAACTTAACAAAACCTACGTTCTGGTTAGCGCCAAACAGTAGCAAAAAGAATCCAATTACTAAGAATACTGTGGCTACTAAGAAGTATAGATAAGCCAAGTAGGCTATCAGCTTAGCAAATTTAATAAAAAATACTTTTGAATCTGTTGCTTTTTCCATGTCCTCTCCTAACACTCTTTATTCTAGTCTCTTTATAGGACAAATCCCCACTAATTGCAAGGACTTTCAAAAGTTAACAGGGAGCAACTTAGACCTCTTCGCTGCCTCTTGCTTTAGTTCTAAGTGGAATTTCCTTTAAGAATAGCGATGCCACAAAGGCTAGCAGTAGAACTGGTACGGCATAGAGAAACATGTCTTGGAATGCCAAGACAAAAGCATGCAAGACACCGTGAGATAACGGTCCAGGAAGTGCAGCTAAATTAGACACAGCGCCGTTTTGTATACTCGATGCACTAATGTTCAGGGTAGAGGCATGTAGTCTGGGCAATATTTGCGAAAGATGAAAGCTAAGTCTATTCGTTAAGATTGTGCCAAATATTGCACCACCTAGGGCTCCACCCATACTTCTAAAGAAAGTGGCACTAGCTGTTGCTACCCCTAGTTCGCTCTGCGGTACGGCATTCTGGACAGCCAGCGTCATAACCTGCAGGAACGAACCAATACCAACTCCAACAACTATCATCCAAAGACTTATAGTCACCTGGCTAGTTAATAGAGTGATGTGACTAAACAGCCAGACGCCAAAGGCTGCTATCAGGGTACCCATCATTGGGAATATCTTATAGTGCCCATAACGCGTAATAAGCCGCCCCGTAGTAATTAAGGCGGTAAGCATACCAGCAACAAGCGGCAGAAGCAGCAATCCCGACTTAACCGGAGAGTAACCTTTAACAATTTGCTGAAACTCTGGGATAAACAGAATTGTGGCAAACATAGCAATTCCAGCCAGTAGTGAAAGAAGCACAGACACACTAAAAACGCTGTTAGCAAAGAGGTTCATAGGAATAATTGGCTCGGATGCAGCCTTTTTTTCCCAGAAGACAAAGAACAAGGCGGAAATAGCACTACCGGCAAATAGCGAAACAATTGTAGAAGAACCCCAGGCATAGGTAACTCCGCCCCAAACAGTTGCTAGTATTAGTGGTACAACAGCTAGCGTTAAAAGAACAGCTCCAACGTAGTCGATGCGATGTTTTATCTTTTTAATGGGTAGATGCAACCTGGTACTAATCGCTATTAATGCTGCAATACCAATCGGCAGATTAACATAAAATACCCAGCGCCAAGACAGATCATCAGTAATAAGCCCACCAAGAAGTGGTCCAGCAACACTGGCTACACCAAACATTGCACCAATATAAGCTAAGTATTTACCACGCTGACGAGGTGAAACAATATCGCCAATAATGGTTTGAGCAAGTGAGATAAGTCCACCGGCTCCGATCCCTTGAAGCGCCCTAAAAGCCACCAGTTGGTTCATGGTCTGGGCTTGACCGCAAAGAGCTGAGCCAAACAAAAAGATAATAATGGCAAACTGAAATATTTTCTTACGGCCGTATTGGTCGCTAATCTTTCCATATAAGGGCGTTGAAACAGCGCTAGTTAAAAGATAGGCAGTCGCTACCCAACCCAGCTTATTAAGCCCATGTAAGTCTGTGGCAATTCTAGGTAGGGCAGTTGCGACAATAGTTTGATCTAGCGCAGCCAGCAGCATAGCCAACATCAGCGCCACCATAATAACCATTATCTCTTCGTGTGTTTTTTCAGCCGGAATTTCTTTTGTGGCACTCATTAAATAGCCAGTCGCTCCTTCTGTTAGGGTTTAGAGACAAACCTTTATTTTTAAAACTTATTAACTATAAGCATAGCAGATATTACTTAAGAAAGTCAACTATTGTACAAACGCTCTTCAAAAAGATGCGTATAATAAATATAGGACTTTAAGATAGGAGTTAGTTATGGGGAAAAATGTTTCTGTCAGCGTGAATGGTTATGACTTACCTTGTTATTTAGCTGAGCCCGAAAGTAAACCAAAAGGCGGTCTTATTGTTATAGAGGAAATTTGGGGTCTTACTGACCACATTAGGAGTATTGCCGATAGATATGCCGCTGAGGGCTACATTGTCCTTTCGCCCAACTTACTAGCTGAAACAAAGGTTGAAAAACTTTTAACCCCGCAGGACGCTCAAGACCTATTTAATCCAGAGAAACGAAACGCTGTCCAACCTAAACTTAGAGAAATTACCGCACCAATTTATTCACCAGAGTTTGCTGAGAGAGCTAAAGCAAATCTTCTCGCAGCTTATGACTACCTAAATAAGATGTCAGGTGCTACCGACCGCATTGGCGTAACAGGCTTTTGTTTTGGAGGCACTTACAGCTTCCAGCTAGCGCTCATTCAGCCAAAACTAAAGTGCGCTTTGCCGTTCTATGGTCATGCCGACTTTAGCGTAGAGCAACTGAGACAAATAAAGTGCCCGATACTAGCTTTCTATGGCGAAAAGGATGAGGGTCTAATTACATCCTTGCCAGAACTAAAGAAAAATATGTCTGAGGCAGGCGTAAACTTTGAAGCGGTGGTCTACCCAGATTGTGGTCATGCCTTTTTCAATGACACTAACCCATACGCATATAACGAGACGGCAGCTAAGGATGCTTGGACCAAGAGTCTAGCTTTCATAGCTAGTCACATCTAGGGACTACAGGCTGGTTTGACCACTAGTCGGTTCTAGTGGGTTTATAGCCGAGACTCTAACATAGAAATTAAAGGCTGGTTGACTCAATAAATTGCCTCTAGCTAAATATGGTTCAAACAGTGGTAGTATTAAGCGTTCATCGTCAGGACTAGCCAGTTTAAAAGCAATAACCGTACCGCTATTAGCCAGTACGTTAGAAATGTAGCTCCTTGTTTGCTGAGACAAAGATTGCTCGGCCATGGTTAGGTAAACGCCGTATTTTCTAGCTTCACTTAACATTTTAAGGAACGAATTAGTGGCAAAGTTTTGAAACTCATCCACATAAACAAAAAAGTCAGTTCTTTGACTAGCCTTAAGTGAAGCTCGTCTATAGGCCGCAAGCTGAACTTCTGCTAAAACAATGGAGCCCAGCAGAGCAGAGGTATCTTCACCAATCTTTCCCTTAGATAAATTACAAATTAAGATTTTACCTGAGTTTATTACCCCGAGGAAGTCTATTGAAGATTTAGGCTGCCCCAGTATTCTTCTAGTTACGGCCGATCTTAAAAACCTTCCAATTTTACTGGTAATGCCGATCGAAAGTTTAACTCGCTGCATACTGCCTGCCGAAGCATACTCGTTCTCCCAAAAAGCTAGCAACGTTTTATCTTGAACCTTTTTTAGAACATTACCCCTAAAGCGGTTATCCACTAGCAACCTATAAACACTAAAGATTGTAGCGTCTTCAATATAGAAGGCGGTAGCAATAGCGTTTCTTAGGATATGTTCCAGCCTATTACCACCGCTATCGTCGCCTGAAAAGAGTTTACGAAAAATTGAAACAATCTGCTCAGTAATAAGATCCTCAGCCAAAAGCTTTTCATCCCCAGATAAATCGTTATCCAACTCCATCAGATTAATATGCATAGGATGAGAAATATCGCTCGGATTAAAGTATATTAAGTCCTTTTTACGCTTTTTAGGCACCCTAGCTAGCACTTCTTCGGCTAAATCACCGTGCGGATCAATAACAAGCAAACCACGCCCGGCGTCAATGTCTTGAATAGCTAGACTCTTAATAAGGGTGGATTTACCGCTGCCGGTTCCGCCGACTATGTAGACATGTCGTTTACGCTCTTCGTTTGTTAGCCCAAACGGCTCAACCCCATCGAACACATTATCTCCAACTTTAAGATCATACTTTCGCCCCTTTAGACCCAAAGGCAAAGGCAGCACTGGACTAGATAACTTTCTCTGAGAATAACTCGAAAGATTAACATCCAGCGGATTATATAGGTAAGCTATCTCTTTGCCGCTCAGGTAAACACCGCGGTGATCATTGTATCTATGCCTAAGTGGCTCAGCGCTACTTAGTTTTTTAACGTCAAAATGCTGGTAAAAACTCTCGTACTTCTTAAGTGCGCCTAAGACGTCGTTCTTAAGTCGCTCTCTCATTTCTGGATCACTAGAGTAACTGGCCATACGAATATCCACGCTAAAGAGCTTTCCTTTAATCTTAGAGTCAATCTCTTCAATTTCCGCCCTATTTAGACCATTAGACAAACTAACTCCGGGCGTCATTAAGTTACGTGGCAAGTATGGCCTATTGACCACGTAGCAGTAATACCTATAGGCAAGGTACCAAATGCTACTAAGACATACACTAGTAAATTCTATTGGCTTTTGAATAAACCAGACAAAATGTCTTCGTCGTTTTGCCTTTAATTTACCCAGAAGCCTACTTAAGCCTGCTATTTCCGTATATTTAGCGCTTAGCTGCAGAATTAATTTATCTTCGCCGCTCAGATTACTAAAAATTCCACCTAAGTACGACTGTTCCAGCGAAACATCTTTGAGTGAGTATATAAATGAGTTGTTTAACTTGAGTTGATAACATTCAAAATCTTGGTTAGCGCCTATAGGATCATCGACTTCGCTAACACTAACGTATTCGCTATAAGACTTAACTGAGCGAATAAAGCTGGGTTTTTCCTTGAGAGGCATATTTACCTCGTATGAAACACCCGCCTTAGATCCAACCACTTCAAAACTGTAGCTGTTGCCGCTTAGAAGTAGCGTCTCGATCAGACCGGCTGAATCTTGGACACTCTTAGAGTCGAATGCCAAGGGAGTAAGTCTTAAGTTGATTCTTTTACTTCTTTTCTCCTGATTCTTATCTCGTATATTCTTTAGTGCCCTAAAAAGAAAACTTAAGATTATAAATAGCAGTATTAGATTAATTACGACAGAGACGAAACCGTGGCCCAAGATTTCCCCAGAAACGCTTGCAAACAATCCAGTCTCAGCCATAACCAGCCCTCTTTAAGCTAAAAGCTTGCCTTAGAAAAGTTTAGCACGCGCTACAATCCCGCTAAACCCTGGCTGAAGCGTCCTTATCTAAAAGCACCCTAGTGTCTCCACCTGAAGATGCAATAGCCTGAAGCGTTCTAGATATTGGCAAAGTTTTATCCTCTTTGGTTAGCTCTTCTATAGCCCAGGCCTTACCCTGACCTGCAGCGATAAGTAGACAGCACTTAGTCTCTTCTAAGGCAAACGGGTTTAGACTGATCCTGCCTGGCGGCGGCTTAGGTGAATTGCTCACAGCGACTACCAGATCTTTATTTTTAAACAAATCCTCTTGCCCTGGAAAGAAAGATAAAGTGTGCCCATCCTCTCCCATGCCTAGCCACATAAGGTCAACACTTGCGTTGCCAAGGCTAGTAAATAACTGCTCTAGCTTTTTAGTATAATCGCTGGCTGCTGATTCCAGGCTACCACTGTGCTTTGGAGTAATAAGCTTATGCGCGTCAAACGCAAGCTTGTCTAGTAGTTCTTCCTTTATTGCCAACCAGTTCGAGTCCGAAGATTCTTCGCTAACTCTCTCATCTCCTAAAATAACGTAAACTTTTGACCAATCTAGAGACGAAGCATATTTAGTTGAAATAATGCCGTAAGCTAGCGAAGGGGTACTACCGCCAGCTACCACCCAAACGGCATAACCCTGGTTTTGAACCGCCTTAGACAGCAGGTCAACACTTAGACTAGCTACGTAATCCGCTAGCTCACCCGCGTCCTTAAAAACATCATAACTATGCATAAGCCAAATATACTATACTAATAACTAATGGACGAAACTAAAGCAGATATTGCTGTTTATGGCCTGGCCGTTATGGGCCAGAATCTTATTCTTAATATGAACGACCACGGCTTTAAGGTGGCCGCCTTTAATCGTACAGTTTCAAAAGTTGATGACTTTTTAAACGGCCCAGCAAAAGGCACCGAGGTCATTGGCGCTCATAGCCTAGAGGAAATGGTCTCAAGTCTTAAAAAGCCTAGAAAAATATTAATGATGGTCAAGGCTGGCGAAGCAGTCGATGAGACCATAGAGCACCTACTGCAGCTAATTGAACCGGGCGACATATTAATAGACGGCGGTAACACACTCTACAGCGATACCGAACGCAGAATGAACTATCTAAAAGACAAGGGCATCCTATATATAGGCATGGGGGTGTCTGGTGGCGAGGAAGGGGCACGTCACGGTCCAGCCTTAATGCCCGGTGGCTCTCCGGAAGCCTGGGAGCACGTTAAAGACATATTTATGTCAATCGCCGCCAAGGGTGCAGGCGACTTACCTTGCTGCGACTGGCTAGGGACTGGCGGAGCTGGCCACTACGTAAAGATGGTCCATAACGGCATAGAATACGGCGATATGCAACTCATCGCAGAAAGCTACCAAGTCTTGAAAGACTTAGTGCATTTGAGCAATGAGGATATGGCTAATACTTTTGAAAGCTGGAACTCACAACAACTAGAAAGCTATCTTATACAAATAACCGCCGACATTTTAAGATATAAGGACCAGGACGGATCTTATTTAATCGACAAAATCCTAGACAGCGCCGGACAAAAAGGAACGGGCAAGTGGACAGTAATTAGTGGTAGTGAATTTGGCCAACCAATTAGTGTTATTGCAGAAGCCTTATTTGCCCGCTTCACTTCGTCGCTAAAAGATGAAAGGGTCTCGCTTGCGAGTAAATATCAAAAAAGCAGAGACAATCCGGAAGTTGACCATGAGGAATACGTTGAAGCGGTAAAAAACGCACTCTACGCCTCTAAGATTATTAGCTACAGCCAGGGCTTTATGCTAATGTCGGCAGCAAATAAGAAGTTTAATTGGCGGCTAAACTTCTCAAGCATTGCCCAAATCTGGACAGGCGGCTGCATCATTCGAAGTCGCTTTCTAAGCAACATAAAAGAAGCCTATGCTAGCAACCCCGAGCTAGACTCACTACTAACAAGTGACTTTTTCGTTTCCGCCATTAATGCCTCTCTGCCTGACTGGCGAAAGCTAGTTTCAACCTGTGCTAGCCAGGGCATACCAACCCCAGGTCTTTCAAGTGCACTATCTTTCTTTGATAGCATCACCTCAGACAAACTTCCAGCTAACCTAATACAAGCCCAGCGCGACTATTTCGGCGCCCACACGTACGAGCTTCTCGATTCCCCTATGGGAGAATTTCACCATACCAACTGGACAGGTCATGGTGGATCTACCTCGGCCAGTAGCTACAGCGTTTGACGCCCCTCAAGGCCCTCTATCTCCGCGCTCAAAACTTCAACCAGTCTAAGGGTTGAGTTTTCCATTTCCCGGTAACAGCCGTCATCAAACCAGTCTCGGCCATCATAGGGTCGCACTACATTGCCAAAACATAGTTTATGAAGATTAACTGGAGCTGGCCCGTTCACGCCAGAGAACCTATTGTCGACCTTGGCGTTGTAGCAAGATATGCCAATGGCTACGGAGCCGCTTGATGCCTCCCCAGTTTGATACGATTCCGCCACCTCTCGAAAGACTATACACGGCGTCATCATTAAACGACACATGCCTGTACAGCTTTTCCGACAAAGTCTCTCTCTATTTGGATCTCTACTTTCATCGTGCAATAAAGCATTAGCAGACTTTAGCGCTGCCGAAGTAATCGCTTGAAATCCGTCCACGTCTTTGCCTAAATCTAGCAGTCTCTGAAGCAGATCGCCTGGCAAATAGCGCCACGTAAAAACTCTGTCCTTACGCCAAACAAAGTCAGTTTCAGGATCGAAGGCCACTGTATCATCTTTTCTACCGCTACCTACTTCTGTCATTAGAATATTTTGATATATTATTTCACACGATACAAGCATAAGTGTCAAGAAAAACATTGGACTTTACTTGGTTATTATGATATAGTATTGACTTATGGACAGACAAGAATTCAGAAATGATATAGAAAGTCGGATAAGACGAGAACAGCGCTCCTCTTTCAATTGGTTGCTAGGTTCAGTCTTGAGTGCCGGAATTTCTTATGAAGAAGTTTTACATATTCTTGATAACTTGCACACGCATCATCCGGCAAGCACAAGCAGCTACTTACTTGGTACAGGGGCACTGGTCATTTCACTTATATCTAACCACACCTCTTCGGAATACTCACAGATGGCTGCAGCTTACGAAGGCGCACTAACGCTAGACGAACTGAGTAGAGCAAACCAAGAGCAGCAACAATAGGTTTTCAATAGCTCGCACCGAAAAAGCTTTTAAGCTAGCTCGCCCAAATAGGTCTAAACAAGACGATCATATACAAAGTATAGTGAGATAGTGTATAATAGTAATTAATAAATGTCAGAAACGATAATAAAAGCTGAAAATCTAGTAAAGAAATTTGGCGACATTACGGCTGTGGACGGTATAAGCTTTGATGTCAAGAAAGGCCAAATCTTTGCTTTCTTAGGTCCAAACGGGGCCGGTAAAAGCACTACAATTAAGATGCTCACTACCATGCTGCGTCCGACCTCAGGGCTACTGACACTTAACGGCCATGACGTAACCAAAGAAAGGGACAGTGCTAGAAAATCTTTCGGCATTGTCTTCCAAGACCCATCGCTCGACGAAGAACTTACGGCTTATGAAAATATGGAATTGCACGCCATGCTCTACGGTGTGCCAAAGAAGGTCCAACGTAAAAGGATAGAAGAGCTTCTTGAATTAGTTGAGCTTAGCGATCGAATTAACTCATACGTCAAGACCTTCTCTGGCGGTATGAGACGAAGATTAGAAATTGCCAGAGGTCTGCTTCATGAGCCAGCCGTTCTATTTTTAGACGAACCAACACTTGGGCTAGACACCCAAACCAGAAACGTAATGTGGTCTTATGTTCAGAAGCTATCCCGAGAAAAGGGCATGACGATATTCTTTACCACCCACTATCTAGACGAGGCTGAGCACGTAGCAGAGTTCATAGCCATTATTGACCATGGCAAGATTATCGACAGAGGCACCAGTAAAGATCTTATGAGAGAAACTAAAACCAAATCTTTGGAAGAAGCCTATCTTAGTTTGACTGGTAAAGAAATTCGAGAAGAATCAACCGACTTTAATGGCCTAAACATGCGCATGGCTAGACGCAATAGGAACCTTCGATGAAATTCGACTTTAGGGTTTTGTTTGTCTTATGGCAGCGTCAGATGAAACGCTATGTTCGTAGTGGCTCCAGACTTATTGGAACCTTGGGTCAGCCAATACTACTGCTGCTGGCTTTAGGCTATGGTATTGGTGCCATCTATAGAAAGGCTGGAGAGGGAAACTACCTAGAGTTCTTAGTTCCAGGAATTATTACCCAGACCGTGCTTCTTTCCGGACTACTGTGGGGAATGCAGATATTAATGGATAAACGCTTTGGTTTTTTGTCAGAGCTACTGGTGGCTCCAGTCAGCCGTCTAAAGATTTTAATGGGCTCCTCGTTCGGAGGCGCAACCATTTCCATAATCCAGGGCATTATAGTTTTCGTGGTATCTTTCCTCTTTGGCTTCCGTCCTTATGAGTGGGCACTTGTACCAGTTGCTTTTTTGGTTCTGGTTTTTATGTGCCTGGCGCTTACTAGCTTTGGTGCCGGCCTAGCTTCATCTCTCAATGACTTCCAAGGATTTCAGGGTATTAACAACCTTATAATTATGCCCATGTTCTTCCTCTCTGGTGCCCTATACCCCTTGAATGACGTACCTTGGGCTCTAAAAGCTATTAGCACTGTCAACCCAATTAGCTACATGGTAGACGCTCTTCGCTATTTGCTAAGTGGAGTCACTCACTTCGGCATAACTAGGGACCTTGTAGTTATGGCTATAACCTTTGTCCTGTGTTTGACATTCTCTGTCTACCGTTTCAACCGGATCCAGATGTAGCCACTTCAAACTGACCCTTACGCTCGTTATAGATAAATGAAACTAGTCCAGTTAATAGCGGTATCCAATAGCTGACAAGCCTATAAATCAGTACCGCTGCCAAAGATTGAGATGCATCAACCTTGTAGGCTGCAAAACCGGCCAGCAAGCCAGCCTCATAACCGCCCAGACCGCCTGGAGTAGGCGTAGCGTTCTTAATGCTACTCCCCAGGGTAAATATAATTAAGGTGGAGCTGAAGCTCAGATGCACTCCTACGCTGCGCTCAGCAAAGAACAAACAAGCAACGTTACTTAGCGTTAATGACATTTGGACGAGTAGCACAAAAAACAGTTTTAGTTTTCTGTCTCTGTAGCTAGCCAGCTGAGTCAGGGCATCGCCAAGAAACTTTCTTACCTTCTTTCGTCCGAAAATGACAGCGGCTAGTAGAATAATTAACAGAGTAACCCCTAGAACAATTAAGATGCCGTGCACTAGCTTACTCTCTGTACTAGGCACAAAGTCTTTCTTCGGAGACAAACTAAGAACAACAAACAGAATTAGCATGTGCCCTATAAGCCCAATCGTGTTATTGGCATAAACCATACTAGCGGCTTGCGGTGCAGTGTGCTTTTTACCCCTAAGATAAGCGAAATTTGCGCCAAGCCCACCAATACCGGCCGGAAGCAAGTTATTTACAAACATAACGGCGTTTTGAATAAAGAACATTCTTGCTAAGTTTAGTTTGCGAAAAGCTAACAAAAGATAACTGAGCCCAGCTTCAAAGAAGGTCAGGTAGATAAAAGTTAAAGCAACAAGGAGATAGCCAATCTTCGGTGAAGTTAGATACTTTATGCTCGAGTGAAAGCTAGATATCTGCGGCAGTACCACGTAGAGCCCTACTATAAACAGTGCGAGTATGAAAATAGTTTGCGGTCGGATTCTACGGGACAAACTTTGCTCATGCATAAACATCATTATCCCTTAAACCCCAGAAGATTCATAAGAATTTAGCTTATTTAATAATTTTTTAATGAAAAGTGTTTAAAATCTTACTTAGAGCCACACCTCTAGGTGTTTAAATAAGGTGATTAAAATTTTTAACGTGCATCTTCAAATCGGAGAAGACTAATGCTAATGGGCAGAATATCCCGCGGACCAACCTTCAAAGCCCTGACAATCGGGGTACTCTTAAGTCTAGTCTACGTAGCTTTAATCTTCTTCCTACCGGACCACTCTAACTCAGCGCATCTGGACAATCTTAGCTCATCACAGTACAAGCAAGCCTTGTTCTTAGTTAGTCTGCCAGCTATTTTGGTGTGGCTAATAGCTTTTTATGCCGCCGGGCGCATTCGAATATATGCGCACTACCTAGAGCGAGGCAAGACTACAGTATTTCCTCTAGTTAGCCTGCTAGCCAAAGGTATCTTTTTGCTGGCCTTAAGTCTGCCTATAGCAGCCATACTTAATCGCTTTTTAAATTTCTTTGAAGGTTATTCTACCGACGTTTACCACGCCAGTATCATAACCACCAACTACGTTAACCTTATCCTGCCACTTTTCGGTTTTGTTTTGATCTACTATTCAGTCAGAGGAATTACTTCTAAGAAAAAGCTGGATCTAAAACTAACTAGCGCAAAACTCCTGGTGGCTCTTTATCTAGTTATTGGCATTCTCTACTCCTACGAAACGCTCAGACACTTTACCTCCAACAATGCCGGATCCAACGTATACTACTTGCCGACTGCCGTATTCATTCTGACCATACTACTGCCTTACCTATACGCCTGGTACATTGGCCTAGCGAGCGCCTACGATATGCTGTTCTATGCCAAAAAAACTCCCGGAATTATCTTTAAAAGGTCTCTATACGTCATAGCCAGCGGCCTGGCCGTAGTAATTATTAGCTTTATAGCTATGCAGTACTTTTCAACTATTGATCCAGCTTACGGACATTTAGAGTTTAATTCCCGGGAAATAATGTCAGCCCTCATTAAGTTAATTAGCGGACTGGGCTTCTATCTAATGGCCAGGGGCGCAAATAAGCTAATAAGGATTGAGGAGGTGTAGTCATGCCTGGCGTCAAGAACCCCACCACTTACGACCGACTCGTTGCCATCACCCACGTATATCTTGGCCCAGCTGCCGACCGTTTCATCAATCGACAAATTGAGAATCACCTCCATAAGGACCCTAAAACCATAACTAAGGAAGATTTAAGAAGTTTAAGCGATTGGATTAAGGTAATTGTCGGTCTTATCTGCGACGATCAAGACATAGTCGAGGAATACACTAATGAAATTAGAAAGCTCTATCTACCAAAACCCAAGAGAAATAAGATATAATATATTAATAGGGAGATACGCTCCATGCCCAAGCAAAAAGCGCTAACCCGAAACTTTAACTCTAGCAGTGAACTGACTAAACAGGCAGAGGCTGACGCTATTTTTCTTTCGATGGGCGATGGGGCTATCACGACTGACGAATTTGGCCGCATTACCAGGGTCAATCCAGCCGCTACTAAAATCCTTGGTTTTAGTGAAAAAGAATTAATCGGTAAACCCTTCTTAAAGGCGGTGACTGCCTATAGCCTTGGGGGGGCCGCTTTGACTGTTATAGATCGACCTATCACCAAAGCTTACTTAACTGGAAGAGTAGTTGAGACTAAGCTATACGTCCAATCTAAGAAAGGCAGCCTAATCCCAGCATCAGTGTCAGTATCGCCAATTATGGTAGATGGCAAACCAATCGGCGCAATCGAAGTATTTAGGGACATATCCATGGAGCTGGAGGTAGACCGCATGAAAAGCGAGTTTATCTCGCTTGCCTCACATCAACTAAGAACACCCTTGTCGGCCGTTAAGACCTATACTCACATGCTAAGAGACTCCTTTATGGGCCCTCTTAATAGTGACCAGAAAAAAGCCCTAGATACGATCATTAACGCTTCTAACCGCATGAATGAGCTTATTTCAACGCTACTAAATATAACCAGGATCGAGAGCGGCACCATTACAGTCACCCCAAAGGCCACAACCGTAGAGGAGATAGTTAAAGACATTATGCCGGAGCTTAAGCTAATGGCTGAGAGTAAAAAGATCCAACTTGTTGCCGAAAGCACTAAGGGTAGCGAAACTAAGATACGCACAGACATCCTCATCCTAAAAGAGATAATAAACAATATTATTTCCAACTCCATTAAATACACGCCAGTTAAGGGTTGGGTAAAAATTGTCACCAAGGCCGGCAGAACCAAAATCCATATCGAGATATCAGATAACGGCTGGGGCATTCCTACCCAAAATCAAAACCAGGTGTTCTCTAAGTTCTTTAGAGGCCCAAATATAATAAGACGGGAAACCAGTGGCACCGGACTTGGTCTTTACCTCGTTAAAGGCTTAGTAGAAAGCATTGATGGAGAGATAGACTTTAAGAGTGAAGAAGGCAAGGGCACCACTTTTTATATCACTTTGCCGCGCTCTTTATCTATCAAAAATCGGCGAACTAGAAAAATTAAACTCGAATAAATAATGTCTTTAGTGAAAAATTAGACAATGCCAATACCTATTAGTGTGGTATAAATACTTTTAAATCTTAAATGGAGGTAGTTTAGCCTGTGGCAAAAATTTTGGTGGTAGAAGACGACAAGGACCTAAACAATGCCTATAAAATTATCCTGGCCCACGATGGTCATGAGGTAGTTACTGCCTTTGACGGCAAAGAGGCCTTCACTAAAACCAAAAACTTTCAGCCAGATCTAGTACTACTTGATCTGCTTATGCCAATAATGGGCGGGCTGGAGTTCCTGCAGAAATGGCCTGACTCAAAGAAGAAAAAGTCTAAGATCCTTATTTTCACCAACATGGAGAATTCTCCAGAAATTAGCGCCGCCTACAAGTTGGGCGCCAACCGATGCGTAATTAAGTCCTGGACTGCACCCCATAACCTATCTAAGTTAGTTAGAGACACCCTTGCTAATAAAAAGCAGCCAGCTGCAGCTGCTAAGAAACAAAAGAGTCCGGCTTAATATCCTGGATAAACTGGTCGTTAAGTAGTTGATTCAATTTACCAAGATTAAGCTTGTAGGGCACTCCCTTGCCGTAAGTAATGATACCTTTTTTCTTTAGCTTATTAAGCTCAGTAGCTGCCGTCTCTCTAGTCAGCCCGGTTAAGTTAGCAAAGTCTTGGTGCGTCAAATCCATATCTATTTCAATATCTTCGCCAGCCGGTTTACCGTGAGTAAGCGCCAGATAGTGTAGGGTATAGATTAGTTTGTCGCTAGCCTTGGAGTGCTGCAAAGCATTAAGTCGAATAGAACTTCCTAGTTGAGCTACCAGTAGCTTCTCAAGTTCATAATAAATTAGCTCCGGAGTTTTTTTAATGAAGCCTAGCAACTTGTCTTTTTCAACAAGGTAAACCTCAGCCTCATCAGAAAAAGCTTCGTAATAGTAAATGGCGCTACCAGCTTTATTAAATATCCAAAATAGTGGGAACATGCTACCTTTTTCATAGAAAGCTACTGGTTTCTCGTCACCATTAACACTTAGGTTGTAGGCCTTTATGATGCCGCTCTTTAGGGCAAAGGCTTGCCGAGGGACTTCGCCCTGGAAAATAATAATCTCGCCCTTCTTGTACTTCTTGATAGGGTGCCGCTGCAAAAAGGTATTTAAGTAGTTGCTTGCAACCAGGTTCGTCACCATAGTCTCCAACAGTTAGGGTTTACTTCCTTATTATATCCTAATTTCACCCTAGAAATGGATTATTGCTGAAGTTGAGCGTCGACGTAAGATTGAATTGCTGAGTAATTGTTAACCCCGAGAGCTGGGACCAGAGCATCTTGGCCGTCGGCGTAATAAGACTGAAGTAGATTCTGACCGTTGGCATTATTAAGACTTAGTGACTTTATCTTAGAGTCAGGAATCTTTTTAGATAGATCATAAAGTCTTTCGACGTTACTGGTATTAAAGTCGGTTTTAACGTTCGAACCTAAGGCGTCAAATAGCTGACCTAACCTAATAGGGTTGGCAATGACTGAACCTGTAGTAACTTTCTGTTTGAGAGCAAGCAGCATTTGCCGCTGGTGCAGCGTTCTCTCGAAGTCACCGTCAGGGAAACCATACGAGATGTCACCAGCCGACTCATCACCTCTAGCCCTAGCCAGATTCAAGGCCTGTTGCCCGTTCAAGGTGACCCACCCAT
>DATJNI010000008.1:0-57136 GCA_035508275.1 Candidatus Sulfotelmatobacter sp. | reverse complement strand
ACGTAATAGTGCATATCTCGTCTTAGCTCAAACAAATATGATTCATAGCTTATCCAGCCGCCACCCGTTTTTCCTACTGGGAATGGTACAACAGTGGTAACGTCATAAATAAAGCCTGAGTTACCTTGAAAGACATACAGATCTAGACTACATATTCCCAAGAATAAAACTATTACTAAAAAGAATATTGCTATCGAGTTTCTGACTATCCTATGTTTTGAGTGTTGAAGAGGATAAATATACTTTCGTGCGCTAGATAGTACGTCTTCCCTATGCTCAGTAACAGTTTCGTTGGTAATCCTTGGTACATCACTAATAGCATCGCTAACCTTCTCCTCAACAGACTTTTTACGTCTAAAGGAACTGATATTTGGCCTAGGTAGCTTAAGCTTCTTGCGCTTCTGTTTCTTCTTCATCATCTCCTAAAGTAGACTCGATCACAGGATATTGCGATTCACTCACCCCTTCTTGTCTAAGTATTCCTAAAAGTTTTTTCTGCACCTTTGCCGGATGATTAACGTCATGTATTACCAAATCCCCGACATATGTTTGCATACTAATTGTACCAAAACTTAGCATTGTTTCCTGCAGTCCATGTATTTGATAATTAACTGACTGTATTTGATTAAGACTAAGGTCTGCTACGGACCTATGAAAAAAGCCTTTTTGAGTAATTTGAATAAATCTTTGGTCCGTAACTATGAAAATGCTGAAGTACCAGCCAACCCAGCTCGGAAAGAATACGATTAAACCAGCGACACACCCTAGTATCAGGCCTATAAAAAAGCCGTTAAGCCCGAGACTTGGTTTAATAGCAGCTGGTAATACTCCGATTAACGGTCCCATCAGCCCAAGGATCAAGCCTTTTCGCATAACGATTGGGTGCCTATGAAAAACGTAAAGAACTTCCTCGTCATCAAACTGGTCGGCAAAGTATTTTGGGGGTTTTGTATTTTTTTCAGGCATATGCTTATTTTACCAGTTATTCAAGCATTTTTAGTATACATGCGTGGTATCCCCGCCGCGACTCGAACGCAGATCTGCTCCTTAGGACGGAGTTATTCTATCCATTGAACTACGGGGACCTAAGTGTTAATTATACTAAAGGGAACTACTTTTTGGGTTGAGTGAATTGCTCATGAACAACTTGGTAGTCATACAGCTCAGAATCATTAAACCAATGCGCAACTTCTTGCTTGGCTTCATTTAGGTCAGCCGAAGCATGAACAATATTTGCTATACCTTGTCCGAGCTCTGTTGATCTATTGAAGCTCATATGTGCATAGTCGCCCCTTATGGTACCTGGCAATGCACTTTTTGGCTCAGTTGCACCAACCATCTTCCTAACTGTTTCAACTGCTTCAACACCCTCTAAAACCATGGCTATTACTGGTCCCTCTTGCATGCTTTTCAGGCTACTTTCAAAAACTTCGTCGCCTTTGCGCGTCTTTAAAGTGCCAATTCCTTCATAGTGCTTGTGGTAGTGCTCATAATCTGGCGCTATCATTTTTATGCCAATAATTTTTAGACCAACTTTTTCAAACCTGGTTATTATCTCGCCGACTATACCTCTTTGCACTGAGTCGGGTTTAAAGATAACTAAAGTTCTTTCCATTAATGTTTCCCTTGCGGCTTAATTTTATCTATCTATTCTAGCAGAAGCTTGAGGGTTTTAGCTAAGTGACTGCTAGTTGTATGGGTCGCACAATGTTAGAATGAGCTTATGCTCTTCTCAAAAGCAAAAACCGACTTTCTAGAATATTTAGAAATCGAACAAAATAGATCACAACATACTATCGAGAATTACGATCATTACCTGACTAGGCTCGTAGATTTCGCTGGGGATATTAAAGTTAGCGATATTGACCCTGAGCTAGTCCGAAAGTGGCGTCTTTGGCTTAATCGACTTGGGACAAATACGTCAGACGAGCTGAGCAAGATAACGCAAAACTACCACCTTATTGCTCTTAGAAGTTTCTTAAAGTTTTGTGCTAAAAGAGATATCCCTGCCCTAACCGCAGATAAAATTGAGCTTAGTCGAACATTTAGAAAGCAGGTTACCTTCTTAAATAATGAGGAGCTTGAGAGATTGTTCGCACAGCCAGATATTTCTAAAGTTAATGGCCTCAGAGATAGAGCCATCTTGGAGTTATTGTTTAGTTCGGGTCTTAGGGTAAGCGAATTGGTAGGACTAAACAAAGATAGTATTAATTTGAAAAGACGGGAATTTATGGTTAGGGGTAAAGGACAAAAAGATCGTCCTATATTCATAAGTGAAGAGTCTGCTAAATGGATTATGGAATATTTAGATGAGAGATCAGATAACACAAAACCTTTATTTATTAGATATAGTGGGAATAAACAAGTAGATTTAACCGGTAATTACCACAGACTAACAGCTAGAAGTGTTCAAAGACTGGTAAGCAGATATGCCTTGATGGCAGGTATTACTAAACATGTTAGTCCGCATACTCTTAGGCATTCCTATGCGACTGATCTGCTTATGAACGGCGCTGATCTTAGGTCAGTACAAGCTATGCTTGGACATAGCAATATATCTACTACGCAGATATATACCCATGTGACAGATCCACACTTAAAGAATATCTACGAAAAGTATCACTCCAAATAGTTACTGGTTACGACTAAGGTTACAGGGGTCGGTAGCCGAATTGGTAACAGGTCTTGATTGAGGATTCCAATAGGCCGTGTTGGCTGGCTGAGTATCTTCGCGTTTACAAATATTCTGTGCCTCTATTGCACTGCTTGGTAGCAACGGTTCACTGCCAGAAGACGAATTAATTCTAACCTGAATCCTTCTAAGAACATTGTGAGCATACCCCGTAACATCAATTTGATACTGTCCTATAAAATTAACTGGGTTACCCATACTATCTGTGGCGGTAATGTATATATATGGCTGATCGTAATACGGCAAAAAGTGTATTAAATAGGCGCCGACCCCGCCCGTTGGAACATTGGCAAGCTTTATGCTGCAAGGTAAAGGTTGTGCAGCAGGACCACCAGCTGGATAGGCGCATTTCACCGGTTGAACTGGCGTGCAACCTCCAATCCCTGAGCTAACCGAACACGCAGTGCTTCCACCTGTATATGGGTATAGGTATTCGTTCGATGTCGAACTTATTAGCCCCTGCCTCGTTACTGTGGATTGTATAGGGGTGAAATTAAACTGCAGAACTGGTAACTGACCCATCTTATTCCATGTCGCCAAAGGCGAAAACTCATCGTCTGACGTAAACGTAGACGGTATGACGTTTTGTCCATCCGCACTACCCCACTGAACAGTCAGATTAGATATGGGCGCAGTAGTAGTGAACTCCACATATTGACCTTGGCCAGGCGGAGTATTATTAAATGTCAGGTTTGAAGGACTGAGATTTACCATCAAACATGAGTAACCTATATAATCGGCTGCATTTAGCACTTTGTTATACGTAAGTGCATTTTGATTTAGGCCCGTAGTGTTTAGGCAACCACCGGCAGGCTCAGAATTTAACCAAGCTTGATTTATATACCCATCCGCAATGTCTTTGAGAGTATCGTTGACACCACTCTCAGCAGCATAGTACGCCTGGTTAGCAAGTGCATTATTGAGAGAGTTCTGTTGCTCCCTCCTAGCTAGCTGAGCAAACCCAACTGTCAGAAGGCCTAACACTACAATGACTATTAACGCAATTACCAGAGACGCAAAGCCGTTTTCGTCATCTTTTATTTTATTTTTTCTAGTCTTAAGCATATTCATATTTTACACCTTAAAGCCTGCTATCTATAACTGTGTTTAGGTAAGATGTTCCACAATATTCGTCTCCAGTCTTTCCCCTACACGTAACCTGACCATTAATATTTGATAGATTCTCTCCACTCAAATTGGTTGCGTTACAGTTATTTGCAGGAGGCTCTGAAGGCGAGGGATTATTGTCGCACAGTAAATCGGCACTTCCAAAAGCCAGACCAATACTAACAACGTAGGGTGAGCTAAGGGTAGAGCTGTTGTTACAGGTTGCATTTACTGTCACTTCGCTCCCTATACAGAAACTAGTGAGGCGGGTGCTAGGACTTATTAACTCCTCTCCGTTAGTAGCCGATGCGCCACTAGGATTAGATTGTGTGAGGTCAGCCGGGAAGTTAGGGTTGCAATAACCGGTTGGCACATCCTTCCAAAATACATGCTGAAGGGTATTGCCATTCTCCCCAGGCAATGTGTTCAAAACAAATGAGTATCTTATCCCGCCAATACAATAGGCGCTTACGTTGACATTACTTACAGTACCTTGACCATAGGTGGCATCGTCCGCACTTAGCTCAAGTTGGCTGGAAATTTGACTAACTATATTTCTAGCAGTGTCCTGCGTGTTTGATTCGGACAAACCCTTATTATATAAGCTGCCTATGCTAATCATCACTACGGTAACTAATAGTAAAATAATCGAGAGAATAGCAGTTGCGATGAGAAGTTCAAGTATGGTAAAGCCGGTTTCGTTATTTTTCATTTTCATGGCTGATATAGATTATAAAATAGTGTAGAAGTGTTAGTTCCAGAGCCATTGGTTCCATACCAACTTGCTTGTATCTCGAACTGCCCACCTATCACCCCAGAGCTCTGGGTATAACTTATGCTTACTATAAATTGATTATATAGATAGCAAGGGTTAGTGGAGCTGCTCGCACCGCTATTGCTAGAGATATCAAATGTTCCAGGGGTAACTGCATCTGGCGTAACACATACACTATTGGCCATAGTGTAGTTGGGGTTAAATATGTAATTAGGGTTTGGATTGCCATTGACTGTTGCGGGATTTGTTACCATCGTTCTTAGACTTTCAAGCTGAGATTGGACAATTTGAGCAGCCTGAGCGGCATCCTGTGCTTGCCTGGTATCGTCTAGGCTTTGGTTGGCCGTTGCATATGAGATACTCATAGCCAGTCCAAGTATTGTAAGCACCACAAGCACCTCTATAATGGTGTCCCCTCTCTCTTTTCGTAAATACCTCTTTAACATGGATTTGTACCCAATTCCTGTGGAGTTGCAACTAACTGATTCTCCTGATTATTACTAGAGTTTTGCCCAATGAGAATGTTTGCATAGTACTGTCCGTCTGTCACGCACACACTTACCGTGTTTGCCTGTTGAAGACTGTTATTGGCACTAAGTAAACCTGTGATATTTAGATTTGGACCCTTAACAGACGGAGCATATACAAGAATTTCAGTCAGGGCGGTGGTAACTTTTGAGACTGAATTACTTAGATTTTGCGGATTCGCCGAAAAGCCAAAACCATAGTAGCCTTTGTTACCGTTGACGCTTATATCGTTAAGTGTCAGTCCCTGGGGTATCTCGCCCTGCGTTGTTAGATCATAGCCACCTCCACCGTTAGCTGTAGGCGTAACTGGTATTACGTTACTTATAGTTGTGTTCTCGGTCGCCCCTGCCAGCGTTATGGCCTGATAGTCACCTGCCGTGCCACCACCAAAATAGATAAATTTGCCCATAAAAACACAGTCTGAGTTTGTTCCTTGCATGAGAGGTTGACCAGTAGGGCTAGTTGAGTAAGGAGGGAGTTGCAACATATAGGTCGGGGCACCGCCTGCCGTGCAGTACAGGGGTTGGTCGCTATATTTGCCTGACCCTACCTGATCAATTATGTCTTGTATATTAGAGGTCATTGTATTAACAGAACTTTTAAATGACGCTTCTTGCACCCTGCCGTTTATGAAAAGAGTGGCAATAAGAAACATTAATCCCGAAACAGCTAGAACAACCATAAGTTCAACTATTGTATAACCACCTAAGTGTTTGTTTTTGCCACCGTACATACCCCTATAATTATAGCATAAGGGGTATGTCAAGTTGTCTATCCCAAAGCTATGTTTCTATACCAGTTAATTATGTCTTGCCCGTAAAACTGAACTATGAAAATCGCTATAATAAGGAAAGGTCCAAAAGCTATTAGATTATTCTTTTTTGTCTTGCCTTGTATGATAGCTGGTACGGAGTAGGCTGTGCCCAACAAACAGGCAAGGAAAATAAACAGGACGCCTTTCGCAGGTGTTCCAGCAATTAACCCTAATAGCCATCCAAGTCTTACATCACCACCCCCAATCCACTTCCCTCCGGATATTAGGTAGATTAGGTAGAAAACTCCTCCACCCACTAGTACTGCAGCCAGCAGATCGATAAGGTAAGTAAAAATATCATTCGTGTAGTGTAGTTTTACCGCGTTAAAGAGCAGCGCAAGCCCAATTAATGGATAAATAATCCTGCTCGGAAGAAGTCTATATTTATAATCATATATAAATAGCGCTATTAGCCCAGTTAGGATTAAGCACCAGATTATTAGAAGAACAATTTGCAGACCTTTTACGTTGGTAGGCCATATTACATAGGATAAGGAAAAAAGTATGGCGGTGGACAACTCAACTATCGGGTATTCTTTAGATATTTTTTTCTGACAGTATCTGCACCTCCCTTTTAACGTAATCCAGCTGACTACGGGCACAAGATCAATAGTTTTTAACTGCGTACGACAATTAGGGCATATGGATCTGCCTTTAAGAATAGATGTGTCTTTATCCTTTCTTAAGGTTTGTTCATGCAATCTCCAAACTAAAGCATTGATAAAACTACCAAAAACTAATCCAAAGAGAAATAGGATGACAAGCATAACCAACATATTAACATGAGTGCCAAGAGCTAATTAAACAAAATAGGGGTTTTAGAAATTAAAACCCCTATCGTTTATCGTAGTTACAGTTACTTTATGAGCCTATACACTCCCAGTCGTATGTGCCACCACTTGTCTCAACACCATAGACAACAGCGTTGGCCTTTGGACTACTTGCTGCCTGTACAGTCGTTGAGTTCAGACAACTAGCCCCTTCCTCTATGATCAAGGCATCGTCCGTGTTCGTTCCGTTTGTTGGAGGTGCAGCTTCTGTAGTGTAGAGTGTTACATTGCTATTTGTAGGCGTAGCGTTGTTATTTGTGGTACCTGTGTAGTAACCTAACTTCGCGTTAGCCTGTGCACTCGTGTCAGATGCAGGACAGTTTGCTGTACCGCAGAGAGTCAACTGAGACGAGTTACTGCTGTAGCTTATACCCGCCGGTAGGGATCCACCGTTATTTGACGCATATTCAGACACAGCTGACTCAACAGCTGAAGCGTCCGCTCTCCTACTGTTATTCCTTGCGCTTCTTTGAAGAGCTGGAACAGCCAGCAAGACTATTAATAGAATCAAGGCAGCTATTGCCAAGACAATCATGACTTCGATAATCGTAAAGCCAGAATTATTTTTAATTTTTCTTTTAAGCATTGTAAATGCCCCCTTTACAGCTTATTAATATGCTTATGATTAGATGATAAACTGTTTAATGAATAATCGCAAGTGTTATGGAAAGTTTTCCACAGAGGAGAAAACTCATAGTTGTTGGCAGGCTAGAGCGGTTTGATTACTAGAGGACTCGATTTTATATAAGGCTACTACATCACTGTAGCTCGCTCCATTAACTGATGCGCCATTAGTACCACCATTACAGGTCTCAAAGTTATAAATTTCTACAGAGTTATCAGGCACAGGGCTTGTAGGCTGATTTTGCAAACTACCTAGAGATTGAGGAGATATTTGTATGTCGCTAACAGAATAGTAAGTCAGACTGACATGATATTCATTTATAAAACTGCTGCAGTCAGGCGTAACCCCACCAGTTCCACACGGGCCATAAAAATTGCCAGTATTATTAAGTTCATACTCTGAAATAGCCCTTAAAAGATTATTTACATCTTGCCTTCTCTGATTGTTTTGGGACTCTCGCTCGAGCGCAGGTATTGCCAGGAAGACAATCAGTAGAATTAGCCCTCCAATAGCTACTACGAACAGTACCTCGATAATGGTTAGACCTCTTTCCCCAGTCATTCGTTTTCTAAACAGTTGCATTTTAAATACTACTAAATCCGGACTGGTTAACCAGACCGTATATCGGCAAAAGTATGGCCGCAACTATAGTCATTGCAATTACGCCCATTATTATCATCATAACGGGTTCTATAATCGTGCTAATCGACTTTATTGCATTGTCCACTTCTTTTTCGTAGTAATCCGCAATCTTGGCTAACATTTCTTCTAAGGCGCCCGATTCTTCACCAATTTGTATCATTTCAGGCACCAGAGGTAGGAAGTTAGGATCGTTTCTTAGCGATTCAGCTACAGATTTTCCGCCTTTTATCTTTTCAACCGCCTTATTTATTGATTTGGATATATGAACATTGTCTACTGCCTCGCTTGAGATTTCTAAAACGGGTATTATCTGTACACCACTAGCAACAAGCGTTGAGCTAGTTCTAGAAAACCTCGCCATATACATCTTCATGTATAGCGGCCCAATAGGCCATACCTTCATTTTAAGTTCGCCGATTACGCTTCTACCGTTGTCGGTGCGAGACCATCTGCGAAGGAAAAATGCACCAACTACTAAAACTATAATCACGTACATCCAATAATTAATGATGAAATGAGAGAGACCAAGCAAAACTTTTGTAAATATTGGTAAATTTGCACCCGGCAAACTCGCGTATATGTTCTGTACTTGCGGCAAAACTTTTACAACCATAAATATAACCACCGCAATCATCACGCAAAGCACTATAAGTGGGTAAATCATTGCCCCTCTAACCTTGCTCACTATGTCGGCGTCTTTTTCCTGCTGGTCTGCCAACCTCTCAAGACCCTTATCAAGTGTTCCAGAAGTCTCTCCTGCAGCAACTAGGCTTATATATACTCTGTTAAAAACTCTTGGGTATTTTGCGAGAGCTATATTAAAAGCTGAGCCAGCTTCCACATCAGTAATAATTTGATTTATTATATTCTTAAAGGGTTTGTTATTGGTCTGTTCGGCTACACTCCTTAGACTTTGCACTATTGGCAAGCCAGCATTTATCATGGTTGAAAGTTGCCGACTAAAAAGTACCTTGTCTTTCGTTCTGATCCTTGAAAAAAAGTTTAGTTTAGTAGATCTTTCTGCCTTAATACTAACTGGAGTAAGACCCTGACCTTTTATTAATTTGGCTGCCTCTTGTTCGTTATTAGCTTGTACTTGTGCTTTGACTGTGGCGCCAGTTTTGGAGTTTTTAGCTTCGTATTTATACGTTAACATCGCCTTAGCTCCTCATTAGCCTATCCAGCTCATCTAGATCGACAGCTACGTTTCTAGCTTCGTCGTATGTAATAGTTCCTTCATGTATAAGGTTTACAAGGGTCTTATCCATTGACTGCATACCAACATCTGATCCGGTTTGTATAACTGCTTCAAGTTGATGACTTTTACCTTCTCTGATGATGTTTCTGACAGCTGGAGTGGCTACTAGTATCTCTGCTGCTGCTATACGTCCACCCCCGATTGAAGGCACTAGCCTTTGCGAGACAATTGCCATAAGTATATTAGATAGCTGTGATCTGATCTGAGGCTGTTGATGCGGGGGAAACACGTCAATCATTCTGTCCACACTTTGGGAGGCACCGTTTGTGTGCAGAGTTGCAAATACTAAGTGTCCTGTCTCGGCAATTGTGATTGCGCTCGCTATAGTTTCAAGGTCTCTCATTTCTCCAATAAGAACCACATCTGGGTCTTCACGCAGAGCACTTCTTAGCGCAGCACTAAACGAATAGGTGTCGTAGTGCACCTCTCTTTGCACAATCACTGATTTTCTAGATTTATGAGTAAACTCTATCGGGTCTTCAATGGTAACAATGTGCATTGCCTTTTCGCTATTTATTTTATGTAGCATAGCGGCAAGCGTAGTCGATTTGCCTGATCCGGTAGGTCCTGTAACTAACACTAGACCTCGTGGATAATTTGGAAATTTTTCGACTATTGGGGGCAGACCTAGCTGTTCGATAGTAAGTATTTCATTAGGTATCAACCTAAGAGCCGCAGCAAGATTACCCCTCTCATGAAAGGCATTTACCCTAAATCTGCCTAGATCTCCGTAGGCAAAACTAAAGTCAAATTCTTTATCTTTTAGTAAAATCTGTTTTTGGTCGTCGTCTAAAATTGAGAATATAAGTCCCTCAATAACCTCTTCATTTAGTGCGTCTGCACCACTAACAGCAACCAGCGATCCGTCGACTCTAAGCATGGGAGGCAATCCTACTTGAATATGTAGGTCCGAAGCTTTCTTTTTGATAACTTCGTCGAGTAGTACTTCAATTCTTATTTCTTTGATATCCATATATCTCCCTAGGCGTTGTCCTCAGCGGCTACTCTATTAACTTCTTCAAGCGTGGTCTGACCTGATAATACCTTTAGATATCCATCCTGGCGCATGTTTATCATGCCTTCGGCTTGTGCTGCTCTTTCTATTTCTGTACTAGTAGATCTTTTCATAATTAGATTTTGTATGTTGTCTGTTACTTCGAATACCTCGTACAGGCCCATTCTTCCTTTATACCCACCCGGAGTATCGGGAGTATCCGAACCTTTAGCTAAAGTATAAGCGTTTTGACTAATAAGTGGCAAGTTTTTATACCCTAGATCATCTGATACCTTCGGCACTTCCTCTGGAGTATTTGGCAATAAACCCTTGAGCGCCGCATGTATTTCTTCTGTTTCTATAGCGCTCGAGGTATACGTTTTTTTAGATTCCGGATCTACCCTTCTTACAAGCCGTTGTCCTATTACGGTATGTACCGTGCTTGCTATTAGGAATGGCTCTACACCCATATCCAAAAGCCGAGGCAAAATTCCTGCCGCGCTGTTTGTGTGCAGAGTACTGAATACTAAGTGCCCGGTTAACGCAGCTTGAACAGCTAGTTGTGCTGTTTCCTTGTCCCTTATCTCTCCTACCATGATGACGTCGGGGTCTTGCCTTAATATGCTTCTTAGCCCCGTCGCAAAAGTTAAACCTACGTCTGGGTTTACTTGAATCTGGTTAATTCCACCTATTTTGTACTCAACCGGATCCTCTAAAGTAACAATATTAATTGCTTCCTTTTTTATTTCTTGGATTAGAGCATATAGCGAGGTCGATTTACCAGAACCTGTTGGGCCACTCGTAAGTATCATGCCGTTAGGTCTGCCAATTCCTTTCCTGATAGTTCTAAGTGGCCTACCGACATATCCCATATCTTCCAGCTTCAAAGATGTGCCAGTTTTATCTAGCAACCTAATGACAACTTGCTCTCCCCAAACGGTTGGCGAAATTGCTATTCTAAGGTCAATATCGTGACCGTGCATTTTTACGGTAAATTGCCCATCCTGAGGGATTCTATGTTCATCAATCTTTAAGTTGGAAAGAATTTTAACTCTGGATATTAGTGCGGGCTCAGCGTTTTTCGGTAAATGCATAACTTCTCTAAGAACACCATCAACACGACACCTAATCTTTAACTCCTTCTCCATGGGCTCCATGTGTACATCGCTTGCTCTATTATTGGCAGCAAATTCTAGTACCGCGGTGAGGACCTTACTTACAGGAGAATCTTCAACTAGGTCTTTTATGGATTTGCCGCTGCTGACAGGTTCCGCACCAGCTTTTACTTCGTCCTGGGTGTCGGCTATTCCAAATTCAGCACCAAGTTGGGAATCCAACCTAGAATCATACTGTTTTAGGATCTTTCTTATGCCAGATTCGCTGGCCACATAAACTTTTAGGGGTCTTCCGACCCTGTTGCTCAAGAAGTCAACGGCTTGAATGTTGTCGGCATCAAGCATAGCTACAACGAGCTTGTGCTGAATTTCGCCTAAGGGGACAGCCATATATCTATTAGCAATTTCTTTGGGTAAAAGTTCTAAAACTTTTGGGTCAACCCGCGCATCAGACAAATTAACGTAAGGTACATGAGTGATACTGGCATTGATTTTTGTTAGGTCTTCCTCTGAAATTATTTTGTTATTAACAAGATAAGTAAAAAGCGGTATACTTTGCTGTTTAGAAATTCTTTTGGCACTATCTAGCTTTTCGCTGGATATCAGTTTTCTTTCCAAGAGCATCTCTTGGACTTGCTTCTCTGCAGATACTGATAGCAAACTCATACGCCGTCCTCTTTATATTAAGGTGAGGTATTACCAAACGGGTTCTGGTTTGTGCTAGGTCCAATCAAGAGTTGTTGAGCTGGATCTACACTTTGGGAGTTGAAATACTGACTACTAGGTTGTGAGAACGAAGAGTCAATAGGCTGTACTACGTAAACTTGTTGCTGCTCTTTCTTAGGCGAAGCAAAGATATATTTGGAAACCAAGAACGAAACTATGGCACTTGCCGCGATTACTAGGATTATTATTGGTAAGTCATTTTTCTTCATTCTTGCCTCCTATTTAACCGACTGCTGCGTTATGCTTAAAGTTTTTCCAGGCTGATAATAGCTGTGCGCGTTAACGGTAATACTCATTGTCCCATCGCTACCAGCTATGGTCATAGTATCTATTTGTATTGGTCTGATAGACCTGTCTAGCAGGGTGAAAAGTTGTTGAGCGCCTGTATAGTTCGTATTGTTTACCGAAAAAGTGAATGGCATAGCAACAGGCTGAGGATTCTCGCTCGAACTATTGGTGCTTTCAGAAAGCTGATCGTCCGTCCCCGTTAAGCTTTGTACTTGAAATCCACCAGTTGTTATCAGGTTATTAATATCAGTTATAAGTTCTGGAAAGTCGTATTTTGGTGGCAAGGCATCCAGTACAATTTGCGCGTTAGTGCCTGCATTGTAGCCTCCGCCTGACGTAGAACCACCGATAATATTTGTAGAGCCAGATTGAAACTTATTATATGACTTGACTAGTTGTTGATAGGCAACTATGTCAGTTTGCAACTGATTTTTCGCCTGTTGTGACTTTGATATAACATCCGACTGGTGTTTGATCAAAGAATAGACACTATTTGACGCCACAAGGCAGAAAATAGTTATGAATGAAGCAATACTTAGGATGACTATTAATTGACTATTAGCTTTTGTTATAGCAAGTCTTTTTGAAGAAAGTTCAATTTTTGGCATTACTGTCCTCCCCCGCTTGAACTTCCGCTGAATGCGTCACTTGAACTATTTGCGTAGTTTACTGTAGTGGAAGTCGGAACGCTAAGTTTTACTTGCTGAGTATTTGAGAAGATATTTGAATCATAGCTCAAGTTAATTGTGTAAGAGGCCGGTTGACTACTACTTCCTGAGTTACTATAAGAAAAGCTTGTAAGCACGACATCGTTAAAGGCTGGCTTTGGGGTTGGCGAGCTATTCGACGTGTAGGTTGTGTCTTTAAGATTATCCACATATTGATTCACGCTTCCTGGATTGTTAGCATTGCCAGTTATAACCATAGTTTTTTCTGTAAAATTCAGCGATAAACTATTCAGCGATACCGTTACTGGAGTAAGCAAATTTAGATAGCCAAAAACCCTGGCGGCTTGCGGTTTTCCTGCCTGTAAAGTGGTTATGCTATTTAGTTGGTTTTGCACTGTCAGTATTTGAGATATATTAGGTTTATTTTGAAGCTGGCTTTTGTAATTACTTATGTCGCCATTTATATCATTTAAGTGCTTCTTCTGTAGTCCATCAACAGACAAAAGCACAATTAAAAGAGCAATGGAACAAACACAGGCAATGGCCGATACTCCAAGTATTAATCTCTTGAGTTTTTGAGACCTCACAAATTCTAGCTTTACATCAGGTAATAAATTAATCTGTATCATTCTGTTCTCTCCGCCAAACCTACGGCAACTGCAAACTTATTGGATAGCTGCTGTAGCTCATTTGCTCTTTCTTGGCTAAAACTAACATTTTTCCAGGCATTGCCTATCTCAACGTTGACCCCGAATTTATTGGCTATGTATAGCGGAAACTCGGGTATTATCGATGCGCCTCCGGTTACAACTATCTTGTCTATCTTCTGATTGTTGTACCGCGCCGTAAAGAACTTAATGGATTTTTCGACTTCAGCTGTAAGTAAATCCAGCACGTTAGTAATGGCCTCGTAAACCTGCCCTTCTAACTTGTCTTTGCTTAGTCCGAATTTGAATATAAATTGTGATGCTTGCGTATCATTTACATTAAGGTTTTGTGTAGCAGCTTTCATTAGAGACTCAACGCCTACTGGAACGTTTCTAGTCAGATGGGGGGTGTTATTGAATAGAATTACAATGTCACTACTAGTATTACCAAAGTCCAGAAGAAGTTGGGCTGATTTATCGTCTTTACTCACTAGTGCTCTAGACATTGCTAGATTATCTGGCTCAAAGGCAATTACGTTAACTCCTGCGCCCTCAAGAATATCTAGTCTCTCTTCTATGTATTTGTTGGGAACGCTACTAAGTATTATCTCTTGCTTAGTTTTGTCTGTTGGCGAATCACCTATCAGCGCCCAGTCGTATTTTGATTCGTTTAGGGGCGTTGGTATAAGAGAGTCGGCTTGATAAGATATGGCTTTGGCCAGCTCATTTTTACTTAGACGTTCAACATCGGCAACGGTAGTAAAAACTTTACTTGAAGGAATGCCAACGACTGCATTCTTAGTTGTTATATTAGCTTGCTTTATTAACTGAGCAATAAGTTGCTGTAGTTTCTGTTGATCAGATTTCGAGTCGCTAAGCGCAACTTTCGACTCTATAGGTATATAGGCATATTTAACTAGAACCTTTGGGTTGCCGCCCTTCAAATGCACCAATCTTATGGAAGTGGTACCTATATCTAGGCCAAAAAAATCACCGGTATTACTTAAAAACGAGCTCATTCCCCACTCCAATGAATATTGAATCTATTAAACTATTTTTTTCTTTTAAACTCATCTGTTGAATTATAACATAAGCATGTCTTTGTATATTCGGTTTATTTTTTTCTTCAAGTCTTTTCATGTCAAGCAGTTATCAAGATCTTCTTTTTATAAAATTGGCGGTAGTTGTGAATATGCCTGGTACTGCGGAGCGCCCCCGTTGGGTTCTTGTGTTGAGGGATTGGCCAAGTAAAGCTCAGGGCTAAAGTCAAATACTTCAGCGGCACAGGTGTCGGTAAACAATGGGTATGGCGGCGGGGACGCGCCGGCATTACTGCAGGTTGGGTTAGATTTTATGCCATGAGTCGTAGAGTCGTTTCGTAAAGATCCATACGTACGCATCAGGTTGACTCTATTGGCCTGGAAGACACCGTAAACTGTTAGCTGTTGATTGCAAGAAGTAAATAGGACGGAAGTGGGGTTGGTCTTAGTACCCTGGTTACCTGCAGGCATGGGACTAAAAGATACGCCGTTGTTTTGCCCACAAGTATATATAGCACCGCCCTTGCCCGCATTGCTTTGCTGTGACGAATAAATACCATCTAGTTCGGTTACGTTCGGCGAAAGATAAATATTCCCACCGATGGTAACAATATTAAGTGAAGGAATATTCTTTAATGTCCATGGACTGCCAGCAGTGCCTCCCGAGTAAACTATATTGCTATTGATGTAAACATTTCCATAAACGAATACTGACAAGTTATTCCCGACTGATATTTTCCCTCCGTTTAGAACTACATTAACGGAGCCACCTGATTTGCCAATTACATAGCTCTGTTGCCCTTGAGGTTGCTGTGTTTGCAGCATATTTATGCTATATGTTCCACCTGAACTACTAGTAGTAGCGTAGCTAGGAATCTGCGGAATGTTATAGCAAGGTCCGCTACCATAGTCTCCGCCTAGATCAGGGGTATATGGATCGGAAGGATTGCCTGAGCCTGGTGGTGAACTTGGCACGGTATTTGCGAACGTGAGGGAGAGGGGTGGCTGCGGGGTACTGTTTGGCGGTCGCTGTTGCCCACTTCCAAAACCATAGATGCCGCTATAGGCTATAGCGCTGAGGCCGCTGCCTGATCCAAAATCTCCACTGCCGTAATGGGCATTATTATAACCAGCTATCTCTCCTCCTGTGCAAGGTTGATTCACGTTACTATCCGCCGATATGGAACCATCGTATGTTTTAAAGAATGGCCGGTTGACAACTGCAGTACAGTTGGCGTCACTACCTGCCTTTGAGACTGACGTGTCTATACCTCCCGGTCCCACATATCCCGAAATGTAGGGGAAGTTGATACCAGCACAAAATTGATCACCCGCCTGAACAGGACCAGGGATATTGTATACAGATATTGCCTGAAGAGCCGGCAACTTAGCGCTATAAAGACATACTTGAGCAGTCGATGTAAACGGTCCGTTATTATTCTGCGGTGTAATGCCTTGGGGCGTCTGCGGACTTCCACTAGGCGGAGTTGAGTATAGATAGGCTGTAACAGTTTCGGAGACCGATGCCCCAACGTCAGTCACACACACCGTATTGGCAGCAGTTAATGGATCCTCTTGGTTAGGGTTTAAAGAAACATTGGGCGAACTACTGAGAGTAAATTGCTCATATACGCCCTGCGGGGATGAGCAGCTTGGTCCGAGCGTATACGAAGGACTATACTCTGGGGTACCAGATATGGCGAGAGTAGTTACGCTATTGGGTGCAGTTGCTGTGTACGATATATTCACAGATGCATTAGGTGGTGGAATGCCTGAGGGAATCTGTTGCGGACTAGAAGATCCATTGATAACGATATCTAGATTCAATGTGTTACCGCTTTGACTTCCCGGCAGCGCCAAACCGGATGCGGTTGTGTTTGTAACTGTGGCCTTTATGGTGTATTGCTGACCGGCGACTATAATTCCGCCTGGACCCGTTCCTTTAACGCTATTTATGGTGCAGCTAGCTGAATATGGAGGCGGCAAAACAGTCACACAGGCAGGTGCATCCTGGGCTGCTCCTAAGCCTCCGCTGCCGGATGGGTTCCATGTTACATACTGGCAGAATTTATCTCCTGCCGCAGCGTTAGCGGGTATAGTAAAAGGATAATTAAAAGGTTTAGACCCTCCGTTATAGAAAGGTTGTTTAATAGCAGGGTGACCGCCTTGATTTCCCGCACACTGTGAGCCCCCAGTACATAAGTGTATGTTGTTTAAACCAGAGATAGGACTCGTGCCACCCGAAGTATTCAAATACGTAGTTTGCGAAGTACCGGCATCGGCATATATGTCATTGGTAAGATCGTCTTGTGGTCCGCCATTTGTAAGAGTATGGGTGAATGTCACCGATTGACCAGCGTAAGCTGTCGACGCAACTTTAGACGTGCCATTTATTCCCCAAGACGCGGCGGGCGAATGATACGTCATATTAAAATCATAAGTAAAGCCGTTATTTGCCGCTGCGCCATGATAGGTCGTATTGCCCGAGTCGTCAGTCCAAGACCCCCCAGGCAAGAATGTATATTGATTACCATTTTGACCAGACACCGGAACATCGTTACTGGACATAGAAAAATCGTAGGCTTCAGGGTCACCGTATTCTACGCCGCAATCCAAAGCCCAGCTCCCAGTCCCATTTCTAGTACCACAACCGGAACTACACAGTGAGGTTGCTCCATAACCCAAGACGATCATTGCGTTACCAGATCTATTATCACAATTGGCACTTATAGCACCAAAAGAGGAAGGACCTGGATATTCTGCATCCGCTAGCACAGCACTAGATTTGTCCGGGTTTAGGTGTGCAAATGGCTTAAATGAACCATTCCCACCATTCGTTGCCGATACATTTACGGCGATTCGGTTTCCGTTAACATTATCTATGTTAGTTAACTCTACTTTATTACCGTATGCGTCAACGGCATACAAATGAACTATAGCGCCAGCAAATTGGTTGCCAGCCGTTTGCGTTCCTACCCAGTCGGCAGGGTCATTTAAAGTTTGAGTTTGATGAATACCACATTCCGGCGAGTTGGCATTCCACGCATACGCTTTACCGCCTGGTAATATGCTTACTATGCCTAGAAGCAGTAGTCCAAAGATACCTATTTTTAGCAAAATGGAAAGTTTTTTCATACACTACCCCAGCCATAATATTTGGCGTTTATGCTATCCACATAACTTTGAAAGTCGTTCGGACTTTGAAGTTTACTATTGCTTACCTTTTGTAGCAGTACTATGTAATAAAAGCCAGGCGACTTAACCGTCCCGGTAGATGCATCTCTTATATATCCAGTCTTAATGGTGCTTAGTCCTAAAGTGTGTTGGCTTTTAATGTAGTTAATGATATCTAGATAACTTACCTTATCTGCCCATGATACACCGCCGCTGTTCGAAAAGTATGTACTTGGACTACTAGACGCAGAGCCATTCGGGTAAAGATCTAGATTGGCATCACTCTGTATATTTGTGAGTGCTTGAGCCGGAGAAATAGTGCCGTCTTTAAGTTCCTTATAATAAGTCGATGCTTGTGAGCTCGCATACGATTGGTTTTGGGCAATAAGAGTTTTATTACCTAAATCGGGCGGAGTATATAAAGGTCCATATGCTATATGTTGCCCAAACCAAAAGACATAGGAATAGCCTGCATATTCGCCAAAGGTGTTATTTATTATGCTGTTATCTATTAACCTGTCATTGCTTACTAACACATTCCACTGGTTTAGAGGAGCACTAGGATAATTGGCTTTCAAATAGCTATTTAGTGCTTGGGGGCTGGGCATAATATCCAGCTGTTTGGCTGCAGTTTCCGTACGCAGGTAGTTATATGCATCCTGGCTTAACGCTTCTTTAGTGCCAAAATGCCTGTTATATGCATAAGAAATAATGCTATCAACTTGGCTTTGTGTGTACTTTTTGCCGTTAATCTCAAAGACCACGTCTTTGTTAGGGTTGTAGAAAATAAAGTAGGCAGCGGCTGCAAGGATTATGATTACAAAAATTACTACCAGAGAGGTATCAACAGATTTGTTTTTTATTGTTAGTTTCTTCATACACAAATATAACTATCTCACAAGCATAAGCACAGTATAATTCAAGATAGCTGTAAGGTAAAGAGACTCTAATGCATGGCTACGGCTTCGCCGTGACTGGGGTCAGTTTTTGCCTTTTGAGCCTTAATAACAAACGTTGCTATTAGCGACGCCCCTATACCAAAAGCCGAAGCCACTAAATAGCCCTTCTTGTAGCCGTGCACGGTAGCATCAACTATGACGCTTTTTGCAGGCAGCGTACTTAGGTGCAGATTGGTTATAAATTTTGTTGTCGCTGTGGCTGCTACTCCTGTTAATACTGCTAGCCCTAAGGACCCACCAATTTGCTGAGAAGTATTAAGAAGACCAGAAGCTAGCCCTGAGTCTTTACGTGGCACTCCTCCGGTTGCGGCTATTGTTACGCTTACGAAGGTAGCTCCCATGCCAAAAGCAAGTAGTACTAAACCTGGTGCTATATCTGTCCAGTAATTAGCGTGTACTGGGATCAGTGAGAGATAAAACAGTCCAGCAGAAACAACCAATGGAGCAACCATCAGTATTGGCTTATACCCTATTTTTTGTATGACTCTTGGGACATTAGTGGCCGCTATTGCAATACAGAACGGTAAAATGAGGAAGCTTAGACCGGTTTTAACAGGAGAGTAGCCGAGGATGTCTTGCACATAAAGCGTAGTGAAGAAGAAAACTGAGTACAGAGCAGCGGCTTGAAGCATCATCATCGAATCTGCTCCGGAGACATTCCTAATCTTAAAGATTCGTAGTGGCATAAGAGGGTGCTTTACCCTGCTCTCGTTAATAACAAACAATACTAGTAGAACTAGGCTTATGCCAAAGTATGTTAAAGTTCTTTGATCTCCCCAGCCATATGTTGGAGCTTTGGTTAGTCCGTAAACTAGCATCATCAGACCACTGGTGACCGTAACTGCACCCATTAGATCCAGGCTGTTGTGTTCTGCTTCTGACTCGTGTTTCGGTAGAATCCGTAGAGCGGTAATAACAACAAAAATACCGACAGGAATGTTAATAAAGAAATTCCAGCGCCATGTTAGATACTGAGTTATTATGCCACCGGCTAGGACACCTACAGCTGCGCCACCCGAGGCTACTGCACCCCATACTGAAAGAGCAACATTCCTTTCGTGCCCCTCTCTGTAGGTAACCAGAATAATAGATAGGGCAGCTGGAGACATAAAGGCAGCAGAAAGACCTTGCAGCGACCTAAATACGATTAGCATTGTGCTTGACTGAGATAGACCTGTACCAAGCGATGCTAGGGTAAAGGCAGTTATGCCCATTAAAAACGTCTTTCGCCTACCGAACAGGTCAGCGCTTCTACCCCCAAATAGTAAAAAGCCGCCAAACGTTAGAGCGTAAGCGGTGACTATCCACTGAAGATTAGAACTGGTTAGATGGAAATAATGCTGCATCGTAGGCAGCGCTACGTTAACTATAGATATATCCAGTACCACCATGAATTGGGCCAGGGCAAGCAGGATTAAAATAAGCCAATGGCTAGTGCTCTTACCAGGTTTTGCTGATGCTCTAGTTGCCACTCTTTTTAGTCCTCCCGTTGAAATTTGTATTTAGTCAATATACAATATTAATACTGAACTTATTGTAAAGGTCAAATATTGACTATGTCAAGCATTAATAGAACTTCAACTATTGAACAAACTTTTGAACTGCTAGTCAGGTGTATGATGCAGTCTAAGCACCATCTGATAGAAGTAGGGGCTGGACACAATCTTACTGCAATGCAGACTATAATGCTGTCGCTACTTAATGAGCCGAAGCCTATGAATAGTTTCACAAAAGTGTTCGCTTGTGATGCCTCAAATGTCACTGGGCTAGTCGATGGTTTGGAAGCTAAAGGCCTAGCCGCACGCTTCCCTGACGAGCAAGATCGTAGAATTAAAATGGTCAAACTAAATTCTAAAGGTCAGGCGTTAAGAAAAAAGATCCTGGAAAACATAGCCTCTTCAAATAAGATATATTTTAAGGACTTGAGTGACAAAGAGTTAGAACAGCTGCAGGAAACCCTAGTCAAAATGGTTACCTAGTTTTTCGCTTTACATCCTTAAAGTGATATATTTAGACAGTAGTTTTTAAAAACAAAAAATGCTAATTGTAATACTCGGTTTCATACTTCTTGCTAGCCTTCTAACTTGGTATCTACTTCACTATGATCACGGTCGGAGAATATCCGCCGGTACCCTTTGGATTGCCATTGGTTTTGGAATACTAGCTATGCTTCTAGCTACACTTATCGAAAGCGCTATTCTGCCCAAGGCTCTCGAGACAAGCCCTTCTCTTTACCCTCTATCTCAGCGACTAATATACTTTGTGGCGGTAGGCATAGTAGAAGAAATGGTTAAATTTGTTCCTCTTGCTCTATTTATATATAAGAAGCCATATTTTAAAGAGCACACCGACGGAATTATATACTTTGCAATTTGTGGGTTAACGTTTGGTCTAGGTGAAAACATAGGCTATACAATTTCATTTGGAGCCAGTGCTGGGATTACAAGGTTAATCCTTATGCCCTTCTTTCATGCAGCAGCCACAGCAATTCTTGGCTACTATCTGGTGAGTATGAAGATAGATAGGAAAAATAAAACTAAATTTATTGCAGCCCTCATTATTATCCCCCTGCTACACGGTCTTTATGACTTTGGTCTGCTTTCAGGAGTTTACCAATTAGTTATTATGTCTTTGGTGATTACATTGCTGCTAAGTATCGGGCTTTTCCTCTATTTTATGGAGGCGAACGATTTAGACAAAGCAGCGTTACTGAGCATTGCTTCAAGAGTGCCTAATTTTTGTCCAAGCTGCGGCAAGGCTAATTCTTATCACCGACAGTTTTGCGAGAATTGCGGAAGACAGTTATATAGCGCTAAAAGCTTAGATAGAGCATGAACTGTCCAAATTGTCATCAGCCCATAGATCACGGTGCCTTCTTTTGCGGCAACTGCGGCTATAACCTTAGTACGGGCAATGCAGTTTTGGAGAATCAAGCTCCACCTCAAGCTAATTTCCAGCGGCAAACAGATTTAGGTCGATCACATAAGGACAGCGGTGCTGCGGTCGCCTCTTTCACTTTTGGCGTAATCGGCTTAGTGGTGTGGTTAGTGCCAATAGCTGGATTGATAATAGGAGTCATCGCTTTGGTTTTTGGAATTATTGGTAAAAGCTCCAGAAAAAAGGTCCTCGCTTTTGGTGGCATGTCTTTGGCGATTATAGCAATCGCCCTTTCTGTGGTTAGTTGGGTAATTACCGCTAATAACATATACAAAAATAAGTCAGTAAGTCCCTTAACTTATAGCTACTTAGACTCAGCTCAGACAGTCTCTACGGCCTGTTACACAACCAAAATTCCTGGCGGTCTGAAAGTCACTCGCACTACAGGAAGCTGCACTTTCTTGGCAGTTAATCAAGCAACTAACGAGCTGTACGGCGTTAAAGTTATTGAATCCCCGTCTCTTACCGACAGCGAGTTCGATGGTGCTGCCCAAATGGATGCCAAAAATGCTAGCAATTCTACAGCGGGTTCATCGATAGCAAAGGAGGGAGTATCAACTTTTGTTGGATCACCGTCTTATAGCGTAACCTTCTCAGGGCCTAACTCGATTCATTCGGATGCTACTTATGTATACCGTGATACAGCACAGGGAAATGTACTATTCGTTTATCATACGACTCAAGGAAACGGCAATTTTGACCTTTCTTATTTAGAAGATAACTGGCAATGGAATTAAACTAAGAACATGATTAAACACTGGCAACAAAAGATATTCCTCGTACTACTTCTAGCGGTGGTATTTGTAGTACCTCTAAGCGTTGTCGGGTATCGTTTATCCTCTAGTAGAATCAAGGCCTACGCAAGCGCGAGCGTTAATGTTATTTTCGCTAAGAAACCTAACACTCTTGAACCAAAACCCAAGTATTTTTACTCCGTCACCAGCCAAGCAGGGTCATCACTCACAGACACAAACTTCTAGGCTCCATCGAAAACCTCTCTGTTAGAATATATGCATGTCCGTTTCTTCTGTTTCGTGTGGCATTATTGGTTTGCCCAACGTTGGCAAGTCAACTCTATTTAATGCGCTGACTGGCAATAGTGCGTTGGTTGCTAACTACCCTTTCGCAACTATCGAACCAAATAGCGGTATAGTTGCTGTGCCCGATGAACGTCTGGAAAAACTAGCAGAAATTTATCACACACAGAAAGTCATACCAGCTACTTTCAAGTTTGTAGATATCGCTGGGCTTGTACAAGGCGCGAGTAAAGGCGAGGGCCTGGGTAATCAGTTCTTGAGTCATATTCGTGATACCGATGCAATTATTCACGTTGTTAGAGCCTTTGAGGACCAGGGAGTAACACACGTAGATAACCATGTGGATGCAAAAAAAGATATCGAAACTATTAACACTGAGTTAGTTCTTGCAGACCTAGCTACATTAGATAAGAGAATACTTAACTTCACGAAAGAGGTTAAAGCTAATAACAAGCTAAAACCTGTACTAGATCAATATATAGAGATTCAAGGTTGGCTTAATAATAACGAACCACTTTGGAAACATGAGGAGCTTGACAGGGATTTAGTGCGAGACCTACATTTGATTACGGCTAAGCCAGTCATATACCTTTTCAATATTGCCGAGAAAGATATAGGTAACAAAGAACTGAAGCAATCACTAAAAGATATTGTTTCGCCTAGCCAGGTTCTGTTCGCGAGTGCCAAGCTTGAAGATGAGTTAAAAGATCTGAGTGAAGATGATGCCAAAATGCTCCTTAGCTCATACGGGCAAAGAGAGTCGAGTCTTATTAGCATCGTTAAGGCTGCATACGACATTCTGGGCTTACAAAGCTTCCTAACAGCTGGGGAGAAAGAGGTAAGAGCCTGGACAATTGCTAAAGGCTCTAAAGCTCCACAAGCCGCCGGCAAAATACATGGCGACTTTGAGAAAGGCTTCATTGCAGCAGATGTTGTTAGCTATAACGATTTAATTTCTTTGGGGGGATATAATCAGTCAAAAGCTGCCGGTAAGGTACGAACTGAGGGAAAAGACTACGTCATGCGGCCTGACGATGTTGTGCTATTCAAGTTTAATACCTAACCAAAGGGTATTTATGTAGACGCTACTTCGGGGGTGTTAGCACTTAGTTCTCTAAATCTTCTATTTCGCAATAAGTACGGGAGTTTTGAGTATGCCACAACTATGGGGTTAATCTCATGGGTATTCTGCTGAAATATTATATCTTCGGATGGTAAAGGCTCAGGTTGAGCCCTATAGACCTCCTGAAGTGCTGACTCGTACATTTCTTGCATCTGTTTATCGTTAACGCTGACAAGCGTCGGTTCAGTAGGGTTTTCTGGCTGTGCCGCAACAGCAGCTACTGGTTGTCTTTCATCTACTTCGTCTTGCTGTTTCCTGTGCTGAGCTAACAAACTTTGAGCATATAGAAAGTCAGCCAACTCATGGCTGGGTTTAGGCGGTTCAAGTCTTGCACTAGCAACAAAGTTACCAGCCTGTGACTGATTTTCCAGTTCGGCCTGGTACTGTTGAGTTGCTTCAATGAAGGCCTCAAGCTGATTATTAATCTGCTCTAAGTGCTGGATTTGCCCTTCTTGGTGATTATCTTGCCTCTTCTTAACTTCCGCCATGCAATCCTGGACATGGCCTATTAGCTTCCTCAGCCTAGCCTGATTGAAACTACTAAAGTGTAGGTTTTTACCGCCAGAAGATATAACAATACCCGCTCCGAATATTCGGTTGTTATAATCAATCTCACTAATCATGTCAAAGCGCATGTCTTCTACCGACAAATAATTAAGAGGCTTTTTGTCTATCAGTAGCACCCTTACGTTTGTTGCTACTAGTAGCGCGAAGCCCCCATCATAAAAACCATTCACACATTCATATATTTCTTCGTCAGGTAGGATAATTTTGTGCAATTCTGACACTTCCGTCCTACCCCAGCCGTCGTGCCTAAAGCTTATCTTTTTCAACTGATCAATAATGGCTCGTCTTGTAACCATTGCCTCCTCCAGTTCTCCAACCGTAGGCTAATCTTACTCCTGAAAGCACTAAATATGCCGTAAAAATAGTCACATCGTATGTGCGATCTAGATCACAATTTGACATGAGACCAGAACCCTATCATAATTAACATATGTTGGCTACTCTGAAACAGACTGCCGAACTGGTGGACTTTTTCAGAGTGAATGGTGTAAAACAAAGCTATAAAAAGAACGACTATATTATCCGTCCTGGGGAATCCCCTCACGGAGTTTATTATATTTATGAAGGCCTAGTTAAGGCTTACGATATCACCAAATACGGCGAAGAAAACTTGCTGATAATTAGAAAGCAGGATGAGATCTTTCCTCTTATTTGGGCAGTAACTCTAGAGGATCACCAAATTATTTATCAGGCTCTCGCCCCTACCGTTACATATAAGGTCGAGCAAGAAGATTTCACCAAATTTATAAAGAACAACTTGGATGCCATCATGCCGCTGTTGGATATGACTATGGAAATGTATCGTCTACATGGTGACAGGATACTGACTTTGGAGTACAGAAGTGTTAGAGAGAGAATAATCTCTTTTTTGATCAATATGAGTGAAAGATTTGGCAAGCCAGAGAACGATGGAAGCATCGTACTAGAAGTTACTCTTAGGCATCAGGATATAGCTAGTTCAGTCAATGCCACAAGAGAAACAACTAGCCGCGAGCTGTCGGCACTAGAAAAGAAAGGTCTGATTGAAAACAAGAATTCTTTCATACACTTAAAAGACTTGTCAGCTCTAAAAAAATACCTAGTCTAGCGCCAATTTAGGATAACTTGTTCAATAATTTTTATTACTTTTTCGTGAGATGGAACGTCGTTTTTGTCGTAGTAATGATCAACATCAAGAAAGTCTTCAAACACATCGAGACAATATATCTCATCTCCTAGAATATGCATGGTATCGACAACTTGAACATTAGCTATAGGCAGCGCAAATACAAGCTTTTCTATATTAATTGGTTTTAGAAACTCATAAACAAGATCAATTATAAACGGCGATTTTAGTCCTTCAGAAACAACGATGACATTATTCCCTCTAAGCAGATTCTTACTAACTGTTCCCGTTGAGCTAACCACCCTATTAAGCTCCCCAACACTTCTAAAACGTTCTTCCTCTATATACACCCTATTCTCGGAAACCATATCATCAAGCTCACCCTGAGAATATTTATTGTTATAAGTAAAAGCACCACCAGTCGCCACCCCTGCTATAGCTAGTGGTTCCATGGGTAGCTTAATTTCCTTTGTGTTAAGCAGTGTTATAGCGCAGTGTAGTTGGACAGCAATTTGTGCCCCAACAACTACACCGCCGTCATCAACAGCTAAAACTACACAGTTCTCATAGCGGTATTTATCCTGAAGTCTTGAGGCCAGCATCCTCCCAGCCTGCATTCTAGATGCAAAATACATAACTGCATTTTACACCGTTAAGTCAACTTTTCTAAGAAGATAGAACCTTTCGGTATTCCCCTTGGCTCCACTAACTGCAGAATCAGCTTTATTAAGAATAAAAAACTTTTTGCTTACCCAAGCCTCAAATTCCTTAAATATGTCTCGGCGCATTTTCTCATTTTTAATTACACCCTTGTGTTTTAGGCCACTAGAAGTGGCTTCAAATTGCGGTTTTACCATCGCCACAACCTCAGTCTTTCCATCCACTAACGCATATATACTGGGTAAAATATCCTTTAGGGAAACAAATGAAACGTCAATTACTACTATGTCTATGGGGTCGCTGTAGCTGAAGTTAACAATATCTGTCTTTTCATGTAGTGAGATTTTGGGATCATGTCTTAGGCTACTTTCCATCTGGTCAACCCCCTTTTCTACGGCAATAACCTTCTTAGCACCGTTCAAAAGAGCAAGTTGGGTAAATCCACCTGTACTGCTGCCGACATCTAGAACTGTCTTGCCTTTAAAGTTGAGGTTAAATTTGTCTATGACTGATTCTAGCTTAAGTGCTGCTCTACTAACGTATTGTTTTTCTGTCGTTATTTTAAGATTCTCTATCTGACTTTCGTCAATAAATTGACCAGATTTTTTAATGACCTTATCCGAGAGCTCCACCATGCCTAGTTTAATGTAACTATCTGCCTGGGAACGCGATTTTACCATTCCGTGCATTACTAAAGCCTGATCAATTCGGATTCTAGCCATTTAGTTCTACCTCAGATTCAACGCGCTTTAACCCATTATCTATCCTAACAACCTGTATTTTGTTTATACGTATCTTGTCTCCCGGATATTTCCTTCTTTCACCCTGAAAAGTAATATGGGGGTTAAATCCATATCGCTTTCGCAGGTTGGAATAGGCAATGCCGCTAGACTTAGACTCAATGAGCGATCTTAGTTTTTTGTCTATATCTTCTAGAGGATTTGGTAGCTTAATAACATTCACCGGTATGTCATGCTTTTCGCCAAACATCGCTTCTTTGCCAACTTCGACCTGGAAAGGTTTAGTGCCTTTAAGTTTAGAACTTAAAATTTGTTTTAGATCGTTTGCGGACAGTTCGCTGGCAAACCAAGGAATGATTGTAATATGAAGCGGCCATTTCTTTAGTGTAGTCTCGTGTCCCTCGACTAGAACAAGGATTATTCTATCCCCGTCTTTCATACTAGCCTTTAACGCGCTCTCGGTAACCACCCGTTGCAGTATCCACTGAGATAATGTCGCCCGTTTTAATAAATGCTGGTACTTTAATAGCCTTACCAGTTTCTAGTGTGGCATTTTTAGTAACTGAAGTTGAGGTATCTCCTTTTACTGCATCCTCGGCATAATCAACTTTAAGCTCCACGTTCTTGGGCATTTCAACGCTAATAACGGCTCCTTTGAAAAGCTGGAGTTGAACACTACTGCCCTCCTTAAAAAATCCGGCCATATCCGATACAATCTCACTATTAACTTCAAACTGTTCAAATGTAGTCTCGTTCATAAAGAAGTATTTTGATGAATCACTGTATAGATACTGAGCAGTAATATTAGTAATGTCGGCATTATCAAACTGCTCATTGCCTTTAAAGGTTTTATCCAGTACCCGACCATCAACTAGGCTTTTGATCCGGACATTTACGATCGAACCGCCACGACCCATTACTTTTTGCTTGTAATCAACAACCTTGTATGGGGTGCCGTCTAGCTCAAAGATTACGCCCTTCTTAAGATCGGTAATACTAAGAGACATATTAGTTGCTAGCTACAAATGGAAGTAGCGCCATGTGTCTAGCTCTTTTTATTGCTACACTTAGTCTACGCTGCTGTGACTCGCTTAAACCAGTCTTCTTTCTAGTCTCAATTTGTCCATACGCGTTAACGTAACGCTGCAACGTTTTGAAATCCTTATAGTCGAAAAATGCTACTTCGCTTTTGTGCTTAAAAATCTTTGCCATTTAGAATTCTCCTTGGTCTTTAAAACGGTATATCGTCTAAATTAATTGGTTCGTCGCCGATGTCTTCAATAACTACGTCCTCGTCTTTAGCTTTTTTACTTGCCTTAGGCTTAGTAGTTTTCTTCTCTTTTGCTGCTGAGTCTGGTTCAGTAGCCCCTGCTTCATTCTCCTGGTTGCGACCGTCTAGAAAGGTAACGTCGTTAGCTAACACTTCAACTTTACTTCTTTTTTGGCCGTCCTGTTCCCAAGATCTGGACTGCAATCTACCTTGGACCAAGCATCTTCGTCCTTTGCTTAAATATTGACTTACTCTTTCTGCCAGCGGCCCCCAACAAACTATGTCTACATAGTCAGTGATCTCTTGCCATTCTCCACTCGAATCTTTGTAGCTTCTATTAAGTGCCAAGCTAAAGCTGGTTACGCTCTGTCCGTTTGGTGTCTGCCTAAGCTCTGGGTCCCTCGTTAGGTTACCCATTAGTGTTACCTGGTTTAAACTTCTTGCCATTTCATCTCTCCTTATAAGACATATGTCTTCTTTCGTTATTTAGTAAATAAAATTATGCTCGTTTCGCAAATGTATAGTCAAATAAAAATTATATTTTTTAATAATTATTTAACTTTCCTCTTCGGTATCTTCTTCACTATCTTCATCGTCTTTAGCTCGCTCAGCCTTTTCGGCTTTCTGGGCTTCGGCTTTAGCGATAGCTTTTAGATCCGGTCTAGTAATTAGAAAACGAATAACTTCATTGGTAATATTCAGGGTGCCTTCGACCTTAGCAACGCCCTCCGGGGGTAATTCTACTGCGTAGAATACATAGACTCCATACTCGTTATTCTTAATTTTATAGGCTAGTTTTCTCTTGCCCCAATTGTCTGTTTTCTTGATCTTACCCTTGTTCTCCTCGATGATCTTCTTAACCTTTTCTTCGGCTTTAGAAAGATCAACTTCAAGGTCTGGGTGGTAAATCACCGCAATTTCGTACTGATTCAAACTGTTCTCCTTCTCAGTTGGTTATAGCCCACGCACACTAGGGTCATGAACTAGAAGTTAATACTAGCTTGTATTATATCTTACCCACCCCTGTTGGTCAACTAGCTAAACAGCTTCCTCTTCGGTCGCTTCAGCAGCGTCATAGTCCATCTCAGTATTTTCCTGACTACCACCAAAGACATCATCAAGTGAATTAACTAGTACTTCTCTAGGTCTTGACCCAGAAGCAGCACCGACAATACCCTGTTCTTCCATGGTTTCAATAAGCCTAGCAGCCCGTCCGTAGCCTATTCTAAGACGCCTTTGAAGAAGACTAGTACTCGCCTTCCTATTATCTATGACTACCCTTACAGCGTCCTTAAACATGTCGTCATCGGCATCATTGGCGCCATAGTCAGCAACAAGTCCACCTCTACCATTAAGCTGCACAGGCTGAGAAACGACTTCGTCGTCATACTGTGGTGGACGCTGCATCTTAATGAAGTCTATAACTTTAGTGGTTTCGCTATCCTCTATCATGGCGCCTTGTATTCTTCTTGGCTTAGGCGACTCAGCCAAAGTCATCAGCATATCTCCCTGCCCAAGTAGTTTTTCGGCTCCACCCTGATCAATTATGGTACGGCTGTCTACCTGAGATGTAGTTTTAAAAGCAAATCTGGCTGGAATATTAGCCTTAATTAAACCGGTTATAACATCAACCGATGGTCTTTGGGTAGCTACTACTAAATGAATACCAACCGCTCTGGATTTTTGGGCAATCCTGACAACTAAAGCTTCAACATCCCTGGCCGCCATCATCATAAGATCAGCTAGCTCGTCAATCACAATGACGATGTAGGGCATTCCTTCCTCTTTTTTGAGGTTGTTATATTCAGTAATATTTCTTTTGCCTACTTCTGACAGAGCTCTATAGCGTCTTTCCATTTCAGCAACTGCCCACTTAAGAGCACTAATACATTTTTCTGGCTCGGTAATAACTGGAGCCAGAAGGTGTGGGATATCGTCGTAAGGCTTTAATTCTACTTGTTTTGGATCAACCAGAATTAGCTTTAGATCTGAAGGTGAGTTCCTATACAGCAAGCTAGTCAGTACGCCGTTTATCATGACGGATTTACCAGATCCCGTTTGCCCGGCTATCAGCATATGAGGCATTTTATCTAAATCGGCAACAACCGGTTTACCAGAAATATCTTTACCTATAGACAAGCCTAGTGGACTTTTAAGTTCCTGCCACTGACCAGACTCGAAGATAGAGCTTAGTCTAACTGTTGCTGACTTAAGATTAGGTACCTCAATACCGACTGCTCGTTTACCGGGAATCGGCGCTTCAATTCTAATTGAATGGGCTGCTAGATCTAGTGCTAAGTTATTTTCTAGAGCTGTTATTTTAGATAATTTTACGCCTGTTGGGGGCTTAAGTGTGTACTGCGTAACTCTAGGACCAACATTTGCCCCTTCCATTTCAACTTCAATATTAAAGTTATTAAATGTATCCTGGATAATCTTGGCGTTACTATTAACGTCACCAGCATCAGCTTTATCCTGTTTTTGGTTAAGCAACGACAAACTAGGGAACTGCCAGTTTGGGTCACTAGCGGTAGTCAGCGCATCGTGATTCTCTTTACCGCTTAGTTTTTGAGCAGTATTTTTAAGTGCTGTTAGCTTCGGTGGAGCTGGTTCTTCACCGTGGTGCATGACTGGTACGCCTTCTGTTAGTTTGAAGCCGTTACCTTCGCCGGCTTTAGCTTTTAAGGCAGCCAGCTCTGAGCCTTCCTCGGCCTCCTTCTTCTTAAACGGTTTTGAGATGTTAAGTAGGACCTTAGGGGATATACCAAAACCAATAAATACCGCCACCAGAGTAAGTACAAAGAAGACAATAGCTGCCGGTATCTTGTCGAATGCCAGTAGTGCTAGCGAACCGATACCCCTTCCTATTAGTCCACCGTGACCATTAACCCAGTTGCCGCTTAAATCCTTGGTGACTGTAGCTGTATACATTAGTCCGCTGGCAAATAGTAAAAGCGCCAGCATACCGCTAATTTTCTCCACTTGGAGTTTATAGTCTTCAGCTTTGAACTTATATACCGCCAGAAAGACCAAGATGATGGTTACCAGATAAGCCGCCCAGCCAAATAGATAGTAAAGCCCATGGAATAAGCCCTTTGGAACAGGTCCACCAGTACCGAATGCACCAATAACAACTATTAATGCAAGAAGCATCATTAGTATTGCTATGCTTAGAGGCAAGACCGGCGAACGTTCGATCTTCTCGGCTTGGCTTTTTCTTCTTTTTACTGTTTTTTTCTTCTTAGGCATTGCTATAGATATTTTACTGTACTAGCCGTCTTAAACGCTAATTGATATTTATTGTAGCACAAATTACCACGCCTGTCAAAACACTTATGTTCAGTCTATTCTGGGGTCTTGTGTAAGTAAACGGGCTCTCATTTCTTGGAAACGCTCTTGCTGTTGCTTAGCTATTTCCTCAGGACTCATCTGTGGTTGGCTAACGCCCTTCTTTGGGGCACCGCCATTCTTTGGTGCACCGTTACCATTAACAATGTTTATGACCGGTATGACAATTGGGCTACGTCCAGTCTTTTCAAATAGATAGTGAGTGACATGGTCTTTAAGTTCTGCTTTGAATCGATCTAGATCAATCCGTTTGTACCTCTGGGCTACAGCTCTTTTTAGCTCGTTTCTTAGGCCATTCATTATTTCCTCATTGTCCCTCATATATATGAAGCCTCGGCTAATGATGTCTGGGCTAGTAAGTAGGTTGCCGTTCTTTTTGTCGACTGTTAGAACCACAGCTACTAGACCTTCTTCGCTTAGTAGCACTCGGTCTTTGACTACAACGTTAGAGACAATCGCCCCTGTTTGGTCGACTAAGATAGTACCGTGTGGCACTTCCCCAGTAACTTCCATTTTGTCTTCGGTAAATGTAATGACCTGGCCATTTTCGGCGTTGAGAGTGTTGGCCCTTGGAATACCTTGTTCTATTGCGAGATCTACATGGTAGTGCTTAGCTGTGTAGTCTCCATATATTGGCACGAAGAATTTTGGTTTCAACATGTCGATCATCTCAGCATACTCATCACGGGATGAGTGACCGGAAACGTGCAATGGTCCAATATTGTCTAGGTCGTGTGTTTCGTGTCTAAAGACATGAACACCTTTTTTAAATAGATCGTCAACCATTGTCCTAATTGCCCCGTCATTACCAGAGTAAGGTATAGGCGTACTAGACAAAATAACAGTGTCTTGCTCCTTCAATTTAATGTGTTTATGTTCGCCGTTACTCATTCTTTGCAGCGCTGAACTAGGTTCGCCTTGCGAACCGGTACAGACAACCACAAGGTCGGTATCTTTAAGGTTGCCAGAGGAAGCAATCGGCACAAAAGTACCTTTTGGTATCTTCATGAAACCATGTCTTACGGCCATTTCCAGCGTACTGACCATGCTTCTTCCATCCATTGCCACCTTTTTGTTATGGTGAACGGCAGCGTTTACTATCATCTGGATTCGGTTCATGTTGGTTGAGAATACCCCAATAAATATTCGCCCGGGTGCATTCTTCATGATCTCAATATAGCTCGCCTCAATGGTCGACTCACTTGGTGTTCGGCCCAGTCTTTCAGTAGTAGTACTTTCGCTAAGTAGTACTAATACACCTTCTTTGCCAAGCTCTTTTAGCCTGTCTACGTCAGTCTTCTCATGGTCCAATGGGTTGGGGTCTAATCTGAAGTCACCTGTATTAATTAGGCGTCCGACTGGCGTATCCAAAACTATTAAGGAACTGCCTGGGATTGAGTGCGTTACTCTAACTAGTTCAACAAAGAACTGTCCAATTTTTAGTCTTTCGTGTGTGTCTTCATTCATAGTGACGGTTTTTAGTTCAAAACCTTCAGGCATTGGCAAGCCAAAGTTCTCAAAGATTTCTTCGACCCTACTTATGCTGAATTTACTGCCATAGATTGGTGCTGGGAACTTAGGCACAATATGAGGCAGTCCACCTATATGATCTAGGTGGCCGTGGGTTATGATATACGCCCTTAACTTGCCTCTTATCTGTTCCAGGTAGGCAGTGTCGGATATAGCATAGTTAATACCAGGTAGATCAACACCAAGTTCATTGCCGCAATCTATAACGACTGCGTCTTCCTTATATTCGACGACTATCATGTTTTTAGACCCACCACCATCCATACCGCCTAAGGCGATAACTTTCAGTCTTGGGCTGTCGTCTATAAAATTAGCCCGCTTAACTTGCTTATTCTCAGCAGTTAAGTACTGGTTGGCAATTCTCTGCGCATCAGCCTGGGACCTTCTTTGTGCTCTAACAGCCTGTCCACGAGAAGTAGACAAGTTTGAGCTGATAGCGCTTTTCTTGGGGTTTTTGTTTTCTTTCGAATTGTTTGAAGCCATAAATGGTTCTCCTTTTCTTAAACTTTATGTAGTTTTTAAATTAATTTTCTTTAAGATAATTGGTATGAGGTTAAAGTCGTCAATAAGTGTTTGGCGCATTTGACCGTTATATAGGGCGGCAGCTGGATGAAACAATGGCAAATACACTCGCCCCTTATATCTTTTCGGTTGACCATGGCATTTGCTTATCTGAAGATCTGGCAAGAAGCAATTCAGACTGTGCCTGCCCAGTGTTACCACAAGTTTAGGCTGAATTACCTCTAGCTGTTTCTCTAGATAAGGCATAAATTCGCTCTTCTCCTCTGGATACGGATCTCTGTTGTTCGGTGGTCGATACTTAACGATGTTAGTTATGTAGACATCACTTCGTTTGAGTTTAATCATGGCTAGCATTTCATTTAGAAACTCACCTGCCCTACCTACAAATGGCTTGCCTTTCAGATCTTCATTCTTACCAGGTGCTTCGCCAATAAATACGATTTCGGCGCTTGGATTACCATCGCCGAAGACCAAATTGGTTGCTTGGTCTCTTAAATCCTCGCAGACGCCGTCTTTTTTAATGGCGTCTTCTAGTTCGTCTAGCTGCTTCTGTTTAGTGCTAACCACGAAAAAAACTTTCTATTAACTTATATATATTTGCTAAGAAACCGATAAGAAATACTATGGTTACTATGTACCAAATTAGGTTGCCACTGTTGAGTGACAGACTAAAGAATCCGTAAGCAATGGCAAGATCTACAACTGCGAAAACTACTCTTCCGAGCCTAGTAGATTTGTGCCAATTGTTTATTGATCTTAGCACTACTTCTTCTCCAAGTCCCTTTTGGCCGCCTTCATACTTAGCTGTAGTCGTCCACGATCATCTATGGCGACAAGTTTCACAGTTACTTTATCGCCTTCCTTAACGACATCACTTGGCTTATTGACTCTTTCATCGCTCATTTCGCTAACATGAACTAGTCCGTCTTTCCCGGGTAGAATCTGTACAAAGGCACCAAAGTCCATAACGTTCACTACCTTGGCATCTTTATATATTTTGCCTACTTCAGGCTCGGCAACTATACCTTCAATCCATTCCTTGGCCGCGTTGATGCTACTAGCATCTGGGCTGGCGATCATAACCATGCCGTCATCCTTAATATCTATGTCGGTACCGGTTTCAGCAGTAATTTTCTGGATCGTCTCACCGCCCTTACCAATAATCTCTCGGATTTTATCAGGGTTAATACTAATACTTTCTACTCTCGGAGCATAAGGACTCATCTCTGCCTTTGGTTCTTTTATTGTGCTCAGCATGTGCTCGAGTATCTTTTGCCTGCCCTCTTTGCCTTTTAGAAGAGCTTCCTTTAAGACTGAAACGTCTAGCCCATGAACTTTCATATCCATCTGAAGAGCTGTAATACCTTTCTCGGTACCAGCAACTTTAAAGTCCATATCTCCAGCAAAGTCTTCGGCGTCAGCAATGTCGGTAAGAATTATAGGGTTAGAGTCATCCATTATTAGACCCATGGCAATACCGCTAACTGGTGCAGTTATTGGAACGCCGGCATCAAGCAGCGCCATGCAACTACTACAAGTGGCTGCCATAGACGTTGAGCCGTTCTGACTCATGATCTCGGTCACGCTCCTAATGGTGTAAGGGAAAACATCCTCAGTGGGTATTACTGGTAGTAAGGCTTTCTCTGCTAGGTAGGAGTGGCCGATTTCTCGCCTTCCTGGTGAACCTAACCGCTTTATTTCTCCAACCGTATAACCAGGTGCATTGTAATGGTGCATATAGCGTTTGTCGCCAGATACTTCCATAGTGTCCAGCATTTGGGCGTAGCTCAGTGGTGCTAGAGTCACTATGTTCATAGCCTGGGTAACGCCCCTAGTAAATAGACTGGATCCGTGAGCTCGAGGTAAGAAGCCAACTTCGCTGCTCAGCGTTCTTACTTCATCGAACTTACGCCCATCAGGTCTAACTTTGTCTTTAGTTATGCCCTGCCTAACTTCTTTATGTACGGCAATCGTAAAGGCGTCCTCATAATCTTGTTTTCGTTCCTTATGTTCTTCTTCGCCTAATTTATCCTTGAATTGTTCGTGCATTTCATCACGAAGGGTCTGAATAAGCACATTTCGTTCTGGATAAGGTTTCCTGAGATCCTCACCAAGTTTTCCTTCCAACCATTTATCTACCTCTTCTTGGATTTTTTCATCTGGCAAATCTAATACAAACTCTCGTTTGCTAACTTTAACTTTGTCAATTAATTGCTTCTGCAGATCAATTGCTGGCTGCATCTTTTCTTTGGCGAATTCCAGGGCCTTAACGATTTCATCCTCGCTAACTTCCTTAGCTCCAGCCTCAACCATCATAATGGCGTCTTTAGTTCCAGCAACAACCAGGTCAAGACCGCCAGCATTATATTGTTCAGGGTTTAGGAAAGCTGCTAGTTTATGGTCTTTGTCATAACCTACTCGCAGTCCTGCTACAGGACCATCAAAAGGTGCTCCGGTTAGACAAAATGCAGCGCTCATTGCAATCATGGCAATCATATCCGGGCGAAAGCCAGGATCCATACTAAGAACCGTTGCCACGCCTTGTACTTCGTGTCGGTAGCCTTTTGGCCAGAGTGGCCTAATGGGTCGGTCAATTAACCTACCAATTAATATTGCTTCGTCGCTTGGTCTACCTTCTCTTTTAATGAAGCGTGAGCCACTAATTTTACCGGCTGCATAGAACTTCTCTTCGTAATCGATACTCAGAGGGAAGTAATCGAAGCCTTCGACTCGTTTTTCACTAACCATAGCAGTACCTAGTACGACACTGTCGCCGTAACGCGCAATAACGCTACCGTTGCTTCGAAAGCCAACACGGTTAACTTCTAGTGATAGTTTCTGGCCGCAAAAATCTGTTTCAACACGCAGAATCTGCTGACCATTAGGGTTTATAGTTTGGGACATAAATTTCCTTTCGGGTTTCCCCGGCAGAGTTCAAATATATGGCAGTTACTTGTGCGTGCCTTAAATAGCCTATATATCTGTTTCTCTGACGAGGAAAAGTCCTTGTCTTTAATGTGCACAAGCTTGTGATCTTTAGGTAAAGATCAGTAGTCTGGGCACAGCTATCTTCTGATGCCGAGTTTCTGGATAAGTTCTAGATACTCGTTAGAGTCTCGCTTAGCAATGTACTTAAGAAGGCGTCGTCTCCTACCTACCATCTGTAGTAGGCCTCGTCTTGCCATAAAGTCATGTTTGTTAACTTTAAGGTGCTCCGTTAGCTCTTTGATTCTCTCACTTAACACAGAGACTTGAGCGCTAGCGCTACCAGTATCTTTAGCATGCTTCTGTGCTGCCTTAATGGCAGCTGCCTTTTTCTCAGTTGTGATCATTGTTCAAGTATTTTAACAGATGAGGTTGTAATTATCAACGTTGATTACCAAGTAAGTTACTCAAAAACGAAATTCTGGTGGAAGCCATGATAAATCGGTGTCGGTGTCCCCAAGCATGTGTCTCTCTACGTAAGGATCATATCCGGTGTAATAAGGTGACCTAACATCCTTGGCGTCTATGGGTCTTTCTGCGCTTGGTGTACCGTCGTTTGCGTCCTGTGCAGCTTCCGTAGAGAACATACTCTCTAAGCCAGCGATAATATCATCGTCTGGGGTGCGCGACCAACCTCTCTCGTGCTTCATTGTGTAAATATTATCATATTTACTACTATATGTCAACGACTTGCATACGATCCCTTATGTTGGTCTTAGTGAGATCTTTTACCCCTATAGCGTCGGCAATTTTATAGCCATTTACACTGGTTCTTCGTAGTTCTTTCGTATAAGCACCAGTGCCAAGTTTCTGCCCTATATCCTCTGCTAAGCTCCTTATATACGTTCCTGATGACACGTCGGCTCGTATTTTGACCTCTGGGTAGTCGAAAGAGAGCAGCTCTATAGAGTTAATTCGTACCCTTCTTGCCTTATGCTTAACTTCCTTGCCCTCTCTAGCGAGTTCGTATGAGCGTTTGCCGTTAACTTTAATTGCAGAATATTTAGGCGGAGTTTGAAGAATCTCCCCCTTAAAGGAGTTAGTTACTTCTTCAACCTCCTTGAGCGTAGGCACTCGGTCGCTTTTTTTAGTTATATCCCCTTCAATATCTCCTGTGCTACTAGTTTGACCAAGGCAAGCGCTAAATTCGTAAGTTTTATCTAGTTTAGTGTATTCATTGGCACGTTTTGTATAGTTTTTACCGACTAAAAGTATAAGCAGCCCGGTTGCAAAGGGATCGAGAGTACCAGAATGGCCTACTTTAACGCTCTTAGGCTTAGAGCCGGTCGACTCTGCAACTATTCTGCGTACATAGTTAACAACGTCAAAACTAGTCCAATCGGCTGGCTTATCTACCAGCAAAATACCTTCCATAGACTAGATTGTAGCAGTCTTACGCGGGTGGCTTATATACGGGAGGTGGAACTGGTGGAGGTGCTTGGCCATTAGTTTCGTTCGTAGCATCAGGTGAAGCTGGTTGTTCAGGTCCCACAGGTGTAATTTGGGGAGTAGGCGAATCCTGTATAGCTTTATTGACCTCTTCCCTAGCTGCCGATTCGTTACTGCCAGTTTCAGGGTTATTTAAGTGTGGGCTGTGAACGGCTTCCTCTAATTCGCTGAGAGTTCCGTTCTCGTCGATATTAAGTTGCGGCATTGCGCCAGCGTTTAGGCCATTACTATCCGATGGTGGCTGCCAAGAAGCTGGTGGAGGTGTATAGGCTGGCTGCACTGTTTGAGCTACTTCGGGAGGTGGAGCTAGAGTCGCATCCGTTTGCGGTGGGGTAGGTGCAGGCGAAGGCGGAGGAGGTGGCGGTGCGTTGTTCTTACGATCTAGTAGTGCTGCGTCTTCGTTTTGCGGCACACTGAGTGGATCAGTTACGGGGTCATATTCGGCAGGCTGAGAATTGGCGGTTAATGTACCTCCAAGAGTGGGTGGCTCGGTAACTAATTTAGCCCCTTTACTCAACCCTCTTGCTGGTTCACTGGGAGGTAATACTGGTTTGTCTTCGTCCATACTGGCAAGAGATTTCGCAATATCTTCAGGTATCTTTATTTCATTTTCTTCTTTCGGCTCCTCTTCTTTTGGCGCTTCTGGCTCTGCAGGTTTTGGTTCTTCGGGTTTGGGTGGTGGAGTTTCATTAGGATCATGTTCTATTTCCAAAGTACCGTCGTTAGTTTCGGTCGCTTGAGTGCCGGCAATACCCCCGTCAGTCGGAGCTTCTTCGAGCTGCGTGGCAATGAGTTGCTGGTTTGCTCCCGCAGACATAAGTTCACCACTAATATTCATGGTTTGTGAGCTAGTTTTTTCGTTACTGAATCTATCCGTTTCAGCAACTATGCCGGTTAGAAGTGCTGTTGCTATCTGTTCATCGAATAATTTGCCCCCGATTGCGTCGGAAAGCTCGGCAACTAATTCTGACAAGCTACTGGCTGTAGGCACTGACCAATTAATTGCACCTAGGTCTCCTGCTCCTTGAGAGGTGTTAATACTAGCAACCGTAGCATCGTGGAGGATTCTACCGTGGGCAGTGATAGCTTCGTCCAGGTCGGATTGGTTGGTCACTCCAAGAGCTACAACGATGTCTACATTGAAGTCACCTTGTGAGAATTCTAGATCTTCTTGCCCAATTTTTGTTCTATAGGGCGTAATGAAGATTCTGACGATGTTATCTTCTACTTTATACCTAAGCTTGTCTGCTTTGTTTTTATCTAGAGCAATAATGAAATCTCTCAAGCTATCTGTGGTCTTTTCGATAGTGTTCTCAGGCTTTAGAAAACCGAGTGTTGATGGAATTTGACCACTAAATACGGCAGCGCTGTGCTTGCCGAGTTTATTCATAATTAGGCTTAAACCAAGTAGTGCTGATAGCTGGTCAACCGAAGGATTACGGCTAACAGTCACTAAAACATTATTGGAAGATTTAAGCTTATCTATTAGCTGTTGCTTAGCGCTATCCATTTTAGATTTTGTTAGTTTTTATTTTTCCTATACTTCAGGTTAAGACTACCATAAGCGTGTATACTTTACAACCCCTGGTGTAATCTGGTATAGTTCCCTTTTGTATATTTCATAACCTGTAAGGTAATTCATGCCCATAATTAAGTCAGCTAAAAAGCGCGTTAAAGTCTCTACGAAAGCCAGAGTTCGTAATGCCAAGACAAAACGTAGTCTAAGGACGGCTATAAAGACCTTTAAATCTTCTCCTTCCGCTAAAAGCCACTCTGAAGCCAACTCACAAATCGATAGAGCCCTGAAAAAAGGCGTTATACATAAAAATAAGGCAGCCAGGCTAAAAAGAAGGGCGTCTAAGAATGCCAAAGCTAGTGGGGTAAAAGTTACCAAAACCACTAAAAAAGCCCCCGTTGCTAAGAAAACCGCCTCTAAAAAGAAGTAGCTTAGCTAGACATTAGAAGAATATAGTTTTTTAGTAGTTCGTCTGGGTCACTTCTGGAGGTCTTGAGCTGAATATCTATGTTTAGCAGATCGCTAACCAGCGCTCTTAATTTACTAACGGGCATATTATCTGCAATCGATTTACTTCTTCTTATCGGGTAGGGATTGAGCTTTGAGTCTGAAGCTATTTGGTCACTAGTCTTGCCTTTTGAAAATTTTATCAGTGCTAAAATATTAAGCTGCCAATTAATAAGAGAGATTATTTGCTGAGGTTCCACATTTTTTACTCGTTGCTCTTCATAAAGAACAAGTGCTTTTTCTCTTCGTCCATCAAACGCAGCATTAATTAGATCAAATACGCTGCTCTGAGGGGATTTTTCAACCAAAAGATCAATACTCTCCCTGGTAATGGTAGGCTTATATATTACTAGCTTATCTATCTCACTACTTAGCATCATTTGGTTCGAGCCAACAGCTTCAACGAGGTACGTTGCATCGCTTAGAGAGATTGTGCCACCACGCTCCTTGGTTGTTTGGACGATCCAACCAGGTAGATTTTTTTGTTCAAGGCCACTTAAGTTAATAAACTCTGTCTCTTTTTGAAGGACCTTATACAGTCCAAGTCTTTTATCCAGCTTGGGCTCCACAAAAACCACATCTATTTGTTCTGGGATATCTTTTAAGCTAGCTTCTAGTTTTTCGCTAAATTCCTTAACCGCTAAAAAATCCCTAATTATTACTAGTTTTTTGTCAGATAAAAACGGCAGTGAGGTTAAGCTTTCAATTGCCGCTCCTACTTCGTCGTTGCTGGCATCATACTTTTCTACAGCCAGATCACCGTACTTAGCAACGAAATCCTTGGTAATTTCTTCCAGCTTCTGTTTTATGGCTAGGTCGTTATCTCCAGTAATAGTCCTCAGCATAGTCACTCCATTATATTACTTCTGGCAATGTGGGCAGTAATGCGTACCTCTAGATGCAACTCTGGTCTTTAATATCGTATGTCCGCACCTAGGACAGGCTTGGTCCTCTTTTCTAAATACACTAGCAAAAGCTAGGTAGCTACCTTTCTTACCCTCTGCACTAAGATAGTTTCTGTCTGTCGATCCTCCTAGTTTAATGGAAAGCCTAAGAACGTCAACAAGTGCGTGATATAGCTTAGTAAATTCGCCGTTCTTTATGTCCTTAACTAGGCGAGCGGGCTTAACTTTCGCTCCCCACAAGGTCTCATCAGCATAAATATTTCCTACTCCTGCTATTACACTTTGATCGAGTAGAGCTGCCTTGACCGATGAATTAGGTCTTCTTTTTAGACGTTTTTTTAGGACCTCAGCACTAAAGTCTTTTTCTAAAGGTTCCGGCCCAAGTTTTTTAAAAAAATCTAGGTTTTCAATCATACTTGTCGGCATCAGTTTCATCCAGCCAAATTTTCTCTGATCATTAAAAAATAGCTGGCTGGTATCTTTAAATGTAATGATTACCCTCGTGGATTTATCTGGTAGTTTGCTTATTAATGACTCGTTTGGATGTCCACCACCGTAGCGCACTTTATGGTCTTTATATACCAGTTGTCCTGTCATTTTTAGATGAATAACCAGTGAGTAATCACTGGATAAATCTATAATTAAAACCTTTGCTCGACGTCTTACTTTTACTATCTTCGCACCATATAGAAATTGTTTGGTGTCGGCTAGAGAATTTGGATACGATTTGGGCCAATCAAAACTTAGACTCTCAATAACTTTGCCCTTAAGCAAAGTCTGGAGTCCGCTTTTAATCGTCTCAACCTCAGGGAGTTCTGGCACTATATAAGTATAATACTAGCTATGGATGATATCTCTTCGCTTCTGGGTAGCTCAAAGTTTAAACAACCCGAGGAAATGGTCAAGTTGAAGCAATACATAAAGCAGGCTTATCAAGAGGACGTCGGCATTGAAGTTAGGGATAAAGATATAATAATTATGTCCAGCAGTTCAGCTCTAGCTAACACTCTAAGGCTTAATCAAACTGATATAAAGAACGCCTGCGGTATCAACAAAAAGTTAGTCTTTAGAGTTAGTTAAGCTTTCTATCTTCTTTTTTAAAGACCCTAGATTCGTATATAGAATCGACTTCATGCCAAGAGCGTTTCCCGCATCAACAAAACGTTGCCTATCGTCTATATAAATACACTGATTAGGAGATACACCTAATCTCTCTGCTGCTAGTAAATATATTCTTTCGTCTGGCTTAATTAACCCAACCTCAGCGCTAACAATTAAATCGTCAAAGCATTCCTTTGTTCGTTGTGCTCCAAGTAACTCAACTATTACACCGACGTTCGCATTACTAAGAACAGCAGTTTTATATTTCTTTTTTAACTGCCTAATGTAGTCAAGCAGTTCCTCATCAGCACTCTGCACTTTGTCTATTGCCTGATGCCAAGTATTATCTGTTATGCCTAGTCTTGAACTCATTGCCTCATCAAAATCTGAATTACTAATCTGTCCTCTATTTATTTGCCCCAGCTTTTCGTTAATAAAGTCCCGGTCTTTATCCGGGTCGCCGCCTGCCGCTTCATAAGTCCTATCAAATCCCTGCCCTACTAGCACTCCAAAGCAATCAAAAATTACCGCCTTAATCATACCTGGTATTTTCTCACAAATACTTGAGTCTATATATTGGTGTTTGCTGCAACGGTATCGTAGTCTGGTATCTGTGCTTTAAAAAGAGAAAGAGTAAGAGATAGGTCTCCAGCGTAGGTTTTAGGCGAACCACAACTTGTAGCCCAAAAATGAATTAAGTTGGATCCGTTTTGATTAAGATTGAATATGTATCTATCTCCAAGCGAACAGTACCCAACTGGGTTAGCTGCATTAGGGTTCGTATTGCCTTTTTCGTAGCCTGCTATATCGAGCGATCTTAAGAAGGCATAGTATGAAGCTTCGGTGTTAGGGTATGTAATTTGTTGAGCAATTTTACCGTTATAACCGTCAATCTGCTTATATACCACCTGGTTTTGCATAACGTCTATTTCGATTGATTGGTGAATAACATCAGCATTAACAGGCCCATCAATAGTCATGACAGCCACTGCATTAGTAGAGGAGTAGCTCTCCAGAGTTTTTGGAGCCTGGGTTTTCTTGCCGCCGGGAATAAGAAGAATAATTAGTATTACCAACAGAGCGAAAACAGTTATTAACCATATAAGATATCTGAACATAAGTCTTACCTATACATATACTACAACATTTTATAGTATTTTGCAAGAAAAATTCAGCATTTGTCTCTATATTGATTTTTCCAGTGTGTGCCATAATATTACCAATGCGCTTAAGCTACGAAACAGGCAAAGCTACCCTTATACAATTCATTGTCTTATCTTTGCTTAACATCGTAGATGCCGTCTACTCTATTGTTTCAACTTGCACCAACTCTAGCAGCAACCAATCTGATTGTGCTACTAATGCCCTATCTTCAGTTGTCTTTTATATGTTAATCGTGTGTTGGTTTGGGATAATTGCTTTTGTGGGCTACGCTGCTCAGTCGAAAAGATCTAAAAGAATTGCTCAACTTCTAATACTAATGGAGCTTTCTGTCCTAGGGGTGGCGGCTGTGAATATCAAGCTGGGTATATCTAGCCACAGCAACGCCTTAAGTATGTTTACTAGCCTTATAGACCTTATACTTGCAGCCTGGATTATTTCGTTAGCTTTTCGCTTAATGAGAGCCGGAGATAAAAGAGTAGTTAACCGGGCAAGAATTAGGCATCAAAAGATTAATTAAAGTTTGCCCCAGTTATCGCCGATGGTGATGTCAACATCTAGTCTCACCGGTAGTTCATAGACATTTTCCATAATATCTTTTAGTTTATCTCCGATACTCTCTGCCACCGCACTTGGGCACTGAACTAGGATAGAGTCGTGTATTTGAAGCAGCATTAGACAGTCGTTATGCTGGTCTTCAAGCATATCCTCAATACTAATCATGGCCATCTTCATAAGATCAGCTTCGGTACCTTGTATAGGCATATTTATTGCAGCTCTTTCTGCGGCTTGCCTCACGACAAAGTTGCTTGAATGAATGTCCGGTGTTGGCCGACGCCTACCAAACATTGTCTCAACGTATCCATCTTTTCTAGCAGACTCTTTAACTCTTTCAATGTAATCAAATATTGGTTTTCTTAGTTCCTTATATTTATCTATAAAACTAGCTGCCTGATCACGAGTCATGCCTGTAGCGACGGAAAGCCCATGTGGGCTCATGCCATATAGAATGCCAAAGTTAATAACCTTCGCAGCACTACGCATTTGTTTAGTTACGTCCTCTTGCTCTCGCCCATAAACTTGTGCGGCTGTAGCGGCATGAATATCTGCGCCTCTATTAAACATAGAGATAAGTTCCTTGTCGTCACCAAGTACAGCAGCCAGTCTCAGCTCGAACTGCGAATAGTCAGCGCTTATTAGTTTGTTGCCCTTGCCTGCTATAAAGGCCGTCCTAATATGTCGACCGAGATCAGTCCGAGTAGGTATGTTTTGCAGGTTAGGGTCGGTACTGCTAAGTCTACCGGTTTGAGCAATGGTTAAATTGAAAGTTGTATGGACTCGTGAATTAGAGTCTACTTGCTTCGGTAAAGTATCGACGTAGGTATTTTTAAGCTTCATTACCTCTCTAAACTGTGTTATTAGGTCAATTATTGGGTGTGCGCCCCTTAGCTTATCTAGTTCTTGGGCAGCCGTGCTAAAGCCTGACTTACCCTTTTTTATGCCATTAGTTGGTAGTTTTAGTTTGTTAAATAATATATCTGCAAGTTGAGTTGGCGAACCAATATTGAATTCTTGATCGGCATAGCCATAGATTTGTTGTTCGTAGTCACTAATTAAATCGTTAATTTCTTCTGCAAACTTGGCTAGATATTTTGTGTCCAGTTCTATGCCAGAGAACTCCATATGAGCCAGTACCGGAATTATTGGCCACTCTATGTCCTGCGCAAGTTTGTTCATCTTTGACAATTGTTTTAGCTTATCTACTTGTTTTTTGTGCAGCGCTTTAACGATAGCAATTATCTCGCCTTGGCTGGTTGCCATCTGTTCAGGATCAAGGTCCTCAAATCCTTGGCCGCCATAAGATAGTTCACTTGCAGCCAGATCGCTCAAACTTTGGAATCGCACTAGAGGGTATAGTAGAAATGCACCAATTTGAACGTCATGCTCTACTTCAGGTAATTTAACGCCCAGAGATAAGAGTAGTCTAAGGAATGCCTTTACGTCGTAGCCAATAATTTTCTTGCCATTTAATAAATCTTTTAGGGCCGCGCCAAGGTCAGTCTGGCTAATTTTTTCACTCTGAACTACAAAAGTATTCTTATCATCAGCAAGGCTTAGAGATATTGGATCGCTAGTAACTTTACTGCTAAAGAATCCGTGGACAAAAACTGTTTTGCCTTCTAGTTTTATCGAACTTAACTCACTTGAACTACTAATAAACGTAGCTTTCTTCGTGTGTAGAGGATGGTAGTTGTTGCCTTGGTAATCGCTTATCTTTACTTGCATGACCTCCGGCAAATTCCTAGCTAAGGTTCTAAATTCTAGCCGGTTTAGAATGTCCAAAACTTTTTTAGGGTCAATCTTTGATCCATCAACTTCATTTAGATCTAGTTTAAGTGGTGCATCTACCCAAATGCTTGCCAGTTTTTTACTCAGGTATGCCAGATCTTTGCCAGCTTCAAGTTTTTTGCGAGTCGTTTCTTTTATTTTATCCAGGTTTTTGTATATACCATCAAGCGTCTTATATTCCTTTAAAAGTTCAACTGCTCCTTTTTCGCCAATACCCGGAACTCCAGGTATGTTGTCTGAAGAATCACCTTTTATGGCTTTTAAATCCAAGAACTGGTCTACTTTTATGCCGTACTTCGCTTCAAAACTCTTAGGCGAATAGAGTTCAATGTTGGATAGGCCGGTTTTTAGGGCGTAGACATGGACCTTATCATTAACTAGCTGGAGCATGTCTAGATCAGATGTCACTAAAAGTGTTTCTATGCTCTTCTTACTGGCTTGAACCGCCAATGTGCCCATAATGTCATCGGCCTCGTAGTCGTCCATCTCATAAAGCGGCCAGCCAAATGCTTTTAAAAGTTCCTGAAGCAGAGGAACTTGCTCGTAAAAGTCAGGTGGGGCTGGTTTGCGTCCAGCTTTGTACTCAGGGTACATTTCTAGCCGCTTCCTAATATTAGTCTTTGGCTTGTCCCAAGCTACCGCCACATAGTCTGGCTTTAAGCGCCTAAGAACTTCTAGGGCCATAGTGGCAAAACCGTAAACTCCTCCAGTCGGCTTACCGTCTTTGGTGCTTAAATTGGGCATGGCATAATAGCCTCGGTAAAAAACACTTTTACCGTCGATAATAGCAAGCTTCTTAGGGGTTTTATCTGCTCCGCTCATCTATAGAACAGTATAGTACACTATATGCTCTTACAGCATGAGCGGATAAGTTAGTTGAGTTTCAATACTTCTTGTAGCTTATTCTTTAGCTCACCAAGACTACTAAAATTATTGTCCAGAATTATGTCGCACTTTTGTTTTACGCCTAACATATTGAGTAGGGCCGGATCGTCATCACTGTGCGGTGTCATTTCCGCTTCTTCGTCTTTTAGAAATTCTTCGTAAGTTTTATTGTCTACTACGCCCCGCCCTCTAACATTTTTATTTTTTTGAATACGCCCGTATCTTATCTTGGGATCGGCATCAACCCAGACCATTATGCCGCCAAGTTCATGGATTCGATCAGCTTCGCCCGGGTTTCTTAAACTAGACATTACAATGCCATAGTATTTATCCTTGGACCTCTCATACTGCTCAATGGCCTTATCTACCAGAACAGCAAGCCCACTCTCTCTTCGCCATTCAGCGCTTATTGTCCTAGTAACACGCCTCTCTTCTGGTTCGCCGCGTCTTCTAGCTTCCTCCCTCAAGAGGTTCGTAACTGAAATAAAGAGATAGCCAAAGTTTTTAGCAAGAAGTTCGCCAACTGTGTCCTTGCCGCTGCCGTTAGTACCAGACAGACCAATGATCTTATTATTCATTCTATTTAATGTAGTCGTGAAGTTTTTTCGCGTCTCGGTGCTTCCTTAGTTTGGCTAGAGCCTTGGCTTCAATCTGCCTTATTCGCTCTCTTGTTACTGAAAACTCCTGACCAACCTCTTCGAGTGTGTGGCTTTTACCGTCCTCTAGACCAAACCTAAGTTTTAGAATCTTTTGCTCACGTTCAGTTAATGCACCCAGCATATCCTTGACCTGCTCTTTTAGAAGTTGACCGGTAGCAGATTCTTCAGGGGATATAGTGTCCTCGTCTTCAATAAAATCTGCCAGTACGCTATCTTCCTCATCGTCGCGAATTGATGCGTCTAGAGAAGAAATATCCTGCTTTATCTTCATGATGTGTTCAACCTTGTCGACATCGATATCCATTTCTTTAGCTATTTCATCGTTAGTTGGTTCACGGTTAAGCTCCTGGGTTAGTCTTCTTTGTGTTCTAAGTAGTTTATTAATGGTCTCAACCATGTGCACCGGAATACGGATTGTCCTAGCTTGATCGGCTATTGCTCTAGTAATAGCTTGTCTAATCCACCAAGTGGCATAGGTAGAAAACTTAAAGCCCTTGTCTGGATCAAATTTTTCAACAGCTCGAAGTAGCCCTGTGTTGCCTTCTTGAATTAAATCAAGTAGATCAAGTCCACGACCAACATACCTCTTAGCAATTGAAACGACTAGTCGCATGTTGGCTTCCGCCATTTGATCTTTAGCCTCTTTGTCTCCAGCAACCACGCGCTGGGCTAGAGCCAACTCCTCTTCAGAGCTAAGCAGAGGAATTTTGCCAATCTCTCTTAAGTACAAACGAACAGAGTCGTCTGCGACATCATCATCAATATATGCGCTGGCTTTTTCGTTGGTCTCTTCCTCATCATCTTCTTCTTCCCACTCATCAGTAAAATTCTCTGGGTTTGGTTCGCTAGCAGTAATTTCAATGTTGAGATCAGCTAGTTCAGTATAGAGTTGGTCCAAAATATCCGCATTTTCAACGGTTTCTGGAATAGATTTAAATATCTCCCTTTGATCAATATGTTTATCTTTTTTTGCTTTTGCTACGAGCTGATCTTTCTTCACTTCAAGATCATCGTTCGCGTCGTCCTTTGCCTTAGCTTTTTTTCTGGGCATAACTTAGATTTCTCCTTTAACTTTGGTTAATAGTAGGTTTAATTCTTTATCTTTTTCAAGTAGCAGTCGTCGATCACTCTCACTAGAGACCTGTTTTTGATCTACTGCAATTTTGTCTTTTTGCTTTTTAACAAACTTGTGTACCAGGTCAGCTTGGAGTCTGGCTGCTTCATCATGCAGCTCGTCGAGCTCTAGGCCTTGGTAAAGCTCCTCATAGAGTAATACTTCTATTTTAACATAATCTTCGATGTTTTTCACCTTGAGTTTGTCGACGCTAACATCTTTTTGCTTAGAAATTGCCTCATATAATTTCTTGCCGTTTTCGCTTGGCAGCATATCTTTTGTTAAAGATCCGGAAATAAACTCTCGGAGGGTTGTACGTTTTAGCATTAGAGCCAAAAACTTGTCCTGAGTCTTTATGTACTCGGCTTGGTTTTTATCCATGGGCTCATTGATGTTCTTAATAACTTTTATTCTCTTAGGTTCCTCTACCTGACCTTTGCTAAACTTTTCACTGAGTGCACTAACTCTAACGTTTAGTACCTTAGCGATTACATTTAAGTAGTGGTCTTTTTCTACAGGATCATCTAGTCCATTTATAACGCTCAGCATTTTGTCACTAAATTCCCTTTTGCCTCTAGCGCTAGTTACATCCAGTAGTTCCGTGTAGCGAGCAATTAGCCAATCCAGGGCATATTGTGGCTTAGTTATAGCCTCCTGCCATAACTTAGGATTTTCCCGGATAAGCTCGTCGGGGTCTTTTCCTGAAGACAGATTAATAATGCTGAGAGAGACTTTGGCTTTTGCAGCCAGCGGAATTGCTCTCTCTGTCGCATTTAAACCAGCTTTATCACTATCAAAACAAAGCCTGATGTCCCCACTGAACCGGCTTAGTGCTTTTAGTTGGTGCTCGGTAATAGCAGTGCCGGCCGTAGCTACTGCTTCGCTGACACCAGCCTGATGAGATGCAATAACATCTAGATTCCCCTCCGTTAAAACTGCAAAGTTACTCTTTCTTATTGCCGTTTTAGCGTTATTTAGTCCATAAACATGTCGACTTTTATCGTAAAGAATAGTCTGGGGAGTATTTATGTACTTGGGCTGGTTTGTATCGGCTTCCAGGGTTCTAGCCGTAAAGCCAATGACTCGACCTTGAACGTCCTGAAGCGGGATCATGAGTCTGCCCCTAAACATGTCTGCGGTCTTATTTCTGTACGATTGACTGGTTAGACCGGCATTTTTAAGCTCGCTCTCGCTATATCCCTGCTTCTTACAGAAACTAGATAGAGCGTCGCCAGTATTGGGCGAGTACCCAAGACGCCAAAGAACTATACTCTCCTTGTTGAAGCGTCTTTCCTTAGAGACGTAATTGAGTACGTCCATGTTCTTTGACAACTGAACCTGATAAAACTTGGCACTTAGATCTAAAAGCTCATAGAGTCTTTCCTTTTGCTTGCTATTACCACCAGAAGACGAACGATACTGGTCTAAATCCACTCCAGTTTTTCTAGCCAGAATCTCCAGAGCACCCTTAAAATCGGTGCCCTCAACTTCCATAATAAAGTCAAAGACGCTGCCTCCTTTACCAGAAGAAAAGTCTTTCCAGATTTGCTTTTCCGGACTGACAATGAAGCTCGGTGTCTTTTCGCTAGTAAAGGGACTAAGGCCTTTCCAGTTACGTCCACTGCGTTTTAGTGGAACATACTCGCCAATAACATCTTCAATAATAACGCGGCTTCTAACCTCTTCAACTGCATCCATATACCCTTATTGTAACCTAGAAATTATTCCTAAAATATGTTTTATATCAATTTTTAACACTTTTCTAATAAGATATGCTTATGTTTTAATGAACCTATGCCTGACTCTTTTCGACAAACTGAGGCTAATAGAAATACCTACATTCCCCCTGAGGTTAGTAAAGCCATCTCGCAGCACTACGATCAAACCATGCCCTCCCACCTTAAAAGCTATGTGTCCAGCAATACCACGGGCTATATGCCAGAAGGCATGAAGACTACACTTTCTAGCCAACTAAAGAAAGATCTCCCTGCACACTTGCAAGGATATTCTGATGCCTATCTTGAACAAAGTATTGCTACCCCAATGCTAAGAGACAGGGGTTCTTTAAGCTCTGGAGCTCATCCACCTGTGCCAGACGCTTTGAAACGAGACCATTCCATAGCCACGGTTAGTCAGCACAGTGTCTCGCTAGACTCTTTGCCGAAACAAACTGATCAACTTTTTACAAGCGACGCTCCAAGTGAACAGCCCAGCTCTCAAGAACCGTACGACTTTATTTTGAATCCGCAGTCAAAACACCATAAATCTCCAACTGCCCGCTTGCCCGGTTTAAGCTTCAGCGCAAGTAGATTACTACTAATAGCGGGCTCAGCATTTGCGGGAGTAATTGTCTTGGCGGTTATAGTAAACGTCCTTAAATCCCCGGGCAATTTACCTGAGATGACGGCGGTGGCACAGGATCAAACGGAAATGGCTCACTTATCTAGTGAAGCAAATGAATCGCAGTCTTTGTCGCCGAATTATTCAAACTTTGTGGTGACGTCTGAGTTAACGCTAAGCAGTTCAACCAACCAACTTGAGCACTATTTAGCAATAAATGGGCAAAAAATCTCCGCTAAGAAGCTGGTTATGGGTGAAAGCTCATCGATCAGCCAAAGCCTAAGTGCAGCGCAAGCTAATGGCAACTACTCGCAAGTGTTTGACCAAACCATGCAGTCTCAAATTAACAATTACGCTTCCAACTTGCGTACTGCCTATAAAGCAACCAAAGGGGTACATGGACGAGCCTTACTCGCAAACTTTTATAATCAGGCTGTGCTGCTGAATACTCAGCTAGATCAAGCTTCTACCCCGTAGACGCCAACTCGTAACTGTGTCTGACTAGACCCTCTACCTCGTCGATGCCCAGTTGCCCAGTCAACACAACGGTGTTCCAGTGCTTCTTATTTAGGTGATACCCAGGCATTACTTCTTCGTATTTCTCTCTAAGTAGACCAGATAGCTGTGGGTCGCATTTGAGACTAACTCTTAAAGGCTCTTTTCCCTCCTCAATGAGGGCAAACATTTTGCTTTTACTGTCAGGGTCGGGATTAGGACCGACCTTATACACGGCAACTCCCTCCCCAAATGGGTAGTCCAGCCAGGCGTTTGGCATTGAGAGTATGTAGTCCTCTAACTCTTTGTGCTGCATTTCCTCTTAGTTGTTAGATTTAAACCACTCCAAGTAATATTGTAGCTCAGCAATACTGGCTTGGATATCGTCAAAGGCTCGGTGGGCTTTCTTCTTCTCATAATTTACGCCGAATTTGCCTTGCATTAGAAGGTCAAGCGAGCTAACGTCAAGCATCCGGTAGAACAGCTTCAAATCTAGCTCTGGCCATTTACTTTTAATAAAGTTACGATCGTTGTGGATGCTATTGCCGGCAATTACAGCCGGTTCGTCACCAAAATTATCACCTACAAACTTTATTAACTCACTTTCCACTTGTTTCTCGTCTTTTCCTGCGTCTAATTTGTTTATGAACTCATCCCTGTTCTCTGGGAAGTCTGCCCACCAAGTGTTTTTGCGCATACGCTCGACAACCACCTCTTTGGGTTGCTTAACCATCGCCTCATATGTTGCTAAGGTTGTGAAGTTAAAATCTGTAATCTCTGCTGCCACTTCTAAAATGACATCCTCGATTGGGTCCAGCCCTGTCATTTCAAGGTCTATCCAAAGTAGTTTAGTCGGTGCCGGTTGTGTGTTCGCCATTTATCTAAAGATAATAACAAACTTTTATATTTTCTATGAAAAAGTTAGAACCCTGGTTTTAGCTTGGCTCTCGCTGGAGCTAATGCGTCAGAATACCACTTTAAATCATTAAGTAGCCTGGTTAGTGCGCCTTGCGGTCCGTATGCATTGGCCTTAATCTCGGTATCCAAGTTACCGTCCTCATCGATCTTATCGCTCATTCCGCTAATGGACAGTGCTGAAGAAGCTGGTACTACCGCTGCTTGGCTCTCGCTAAGAATTTCTTTTAAGTCTGTGGCTGCTCTAGCCCCACCGTTAGATCCGTGGGAAATCACGGCCGCAGGTTTCCTTTGTATCTCCCAGGTAACGTAATCAAGTGCGTTTTTTAATACACCCGTTATAGAGTGGTTATATTCTGGAGTAACAAAAAGATAGGCATCAAATTCGGTTAGCTTATCCAGCCATTTTTTAACATCTGGATCAATCTTTCTCTCAGTGTTGTATCTTGGCGATATAGGTTCGTTGAAGAAGGGCATTGGGTAGTCGATTAGGTCTACAAGTTCAGCTTCAATGCCTTCAATTTCTTTAGCACTGTTCACAGCCCACTTTGCTTGTTTAGGCGTTTGTCTATTTGGTCTGGTTGACCCTACTATAACTGCTAGTTTCATGTTATCTCCTTTTATGCTATATTTTATATAGTATACATAAATATTAGTACTAATACTATACTTTGTAAAGCAATGGCTTCATTAACTACCAAGAAACCTCTAGAACCACATGTCGGCTGTATAGCTTCGGCTATGGAGGTAATCGGAAGCAAATGGACTGCCCTCATTTTGCGAGATCTTTTCAGCGGGCCAAAAAGGTTCTGTCAGCTGGAAAGTTCAGTGGGCAACATTAATCCAAGAACGCTTTCACAGCGCCTAGATGCACTTGAGGATAACGGCATAGTGACTAAAAAGAGCTATAACGAAGTACCACCAAAGGTTGAGTACGCATTGACTAAGAAAGGTGAAGATCTTTTGCCACTCTTGGAACAAATGGCAGCTTGGGGTACTAAATACTCCTAAATTTAAGCCTTGTCTTTGAAGTCCAGCGCTGCTGAGTTAATGCAAAAGCGCATTCCAGTAGGTTGACTGGGTGCATCGTTAAAGACATGTCCTAAGTGACTCCCACAGTTAGAACACGCGACTTCAACTCTTCTCATGCCGAGACTGTTATCTTCTACTAGTTTGACGGCTTCAACGTTTGCTGGGTCATTAAAACTTGGCCAGCCAGTGCCGCTGTCAAACTTAGTTGAGCTATCAAATACTACTTGTCCGCAGGCAGCACAAACATAATCGCCTGTCTTTTTGTTATTTAGTAGCTTGCCGGTAAACGGTGCCTCAGTTCCCTGCTCTCTTAAGATATGGTACTGCTCCTTAGTAAGCTTTTTCTTCCAGTCCTCGTCACTTAGATTCATCATTTTTCTTGTCGAATTTATCTAACCTTAACATTTTTAGAAGTATATATAGTGTCAGCAAGACAAACAGGAAGATCACTAGTGAGTAGACTAAGGCGCCCCACTGAAACTGTGCGCTACGACCGTTAAAATGCAGGGTAAAAGATTTGGCACTAACGGCAGTCCCGAAGACCAGCTGTGTTAGTGGATCAATAAAACTTTGTACTAGTTGTTTAACTAGTACCTGTACCTGGGTACCCAAAACAAAACCAATAACTAACCCTACTACTGCGTGTTCCCTTAGGAAATCAAAGAATCCATGCCCTGGTCTTATGTGGCTAGCGATACCTACGGCAGCTTTAGACCTTGTTGGCTTATGTGTTCTGTCTTTCGGGGTTGATTCGAACCTAATGTTACCGGCTGTGGTCACTACTGGTTGGGATTTTTTTCTTGGCATAATTATTACCTTTCACATTTTATCAGGTGCTGAAATTCCCACCATATTTAATCCATCTTTTAGTGTATCACCGTAAAGTGAAACTAAGCTGAGTCTTACGGTTTGTCGTTCGTCCCCGACGACTCGGCATTTTTCGTAGAAGTGGTTAAATACCTGAGCTAACTCATATAAATAGGTACATATTATGTGCGGCATCAGTTGGTCAACTGCCGTGCCCACCACATCCGGATATTCACTTAGTTTGCTGGCCAGTTTTCTTTCTTCGTCGTCCAGATCGAATTGGGCATCGGCATTGCCAGCTCCTGCCCTTTGAATAATCGACATCGCCCTGGCATGCGAGTACTGCAAATAAGGTCCGCTATTGCCTTCTAGAGCAACAGATTCACCAACGTCGATGAGGATGTCGCTGCCTAGTTTATGCTTTAGTAGGGTGTATCTAAGGGCTCCCATGTAGACCTGATCTTTAACGCTTGAATCAGGAAAATTCTTTTCAACTGCCTGCTTTATATCTTCGCTGAATCTTTCCGCGCTGTAGACTTCACCGCTTCGACTACTCATTTTGCCGCTGCTTAAACCTAGGTGTCCGTGTGTTAAGTGAATTGTTTTTTGCGCAAGCGCGCTATCGATTTCCTTTAAGGCGGCTAGCATGACTCTAAAGTATTCCAGCTGCTGGGTGTCCGTAATAATTATGGATTTAGAAGCATTTGGAAAGTCTTGGTTTTTTAGCTCAGCCAGACCAAGGTCTTTGGCTTCATAAGTCGGCAGTCCTTGCGAGTTAATAAATACCCTGGTGTGTAGACCCTTGCTTTCACCATCAAATACAACTGCCCCGTCGCTCTCCTTAAAAACTTTGCCAATGTTTTCTCTAACTGTCTTTAGGCCGATCTCGCTTGTCTGACTCTCAAGATAACGCTTATTAAAATGTATGTTAAAAACTTGGAAGACTTTATCGAAGCTAGCAAAGCTTAGCTGAGAGCCTTTATCGTATATTTCATTTATTTGTGCGTCCTGCTTGGAATATACAAGCTCATTAATTTTCTTTATTTCTTCCCTAGATGTTTCATTATCCTCATATGTTTGGCTTCCCTCGGCATAAAACTGTCCAATTTTTTGACCGGAGCCAAGCAGCTCCTCTACATCAGTCTCGGGATGAGCGCTCAAATACTTTTTGATGGCCCAGATAGCTTTTGCAACGTGTAGCCCGACATCTCCGTGATAAGACACTCGTTCAACTTTTGCGCCGCTACGTTCAAATAGCTTGGCTATGGTATCGCCAACAATCGTCATATATAAGTGGCCTAAGTGCATTTCTTTGAAGGGATTAGCGTTACCAAACTCAACTACAATCTCTTGGCCCTCAAATGCCTTTTTTGGTCCATCTTTAGTAACTTTTAGCAGTGCTGAATCAGTCAAGAGAAAGTTAATGAATCCGGATCCGGCAATAGATATATCTTGAATCGGCTCAATGTTTTTAGTTTTTAACTTTTCTACTATTTCGCTAGCTACCTCGCTCGGGCTCTTAGACAACTTGGAAGCTAAGCTAAGCGCAACGTTAGTCGAGTATTCGCCAAACTTCGGATCAGGGCGGCTAACTTCAGGTTTTACCTCTTGCGCATAAAGTTCACGCACTACATCGCTAATATATTTTTCTATTTCCTCTTTCATCTAAAACAAGTTTAACAGATGTGGCCTAGTCTGAATCTAGTAACGGACCTATTCCCCGGCGGTGAGCCAGCAAATTAGCTGCCTGCCAGATTAGATTGTAGATAGCGCAAAGCAAAACAAAGAAACCAATAACTTCAATTACCATGTCTGGATAGGAAAATACATGTGTTATGCGGTTTGAGAGGTCAAAAAGCAGTCCTCCCGGGTTAGTGAAAACATTCCAGCTAGTCCATCGCAAATCTCTGCCGAAATACATAGCCACGCTGGATATAAATAGGGTTAGGGCAATAAATTCGGCACTCGCTCTAGGACTAAATCGCTTCTTTAGGTCCAGATGAATTAAATACAAACTACTGAAGCCTAGGGCAACGCCGGTATAGATAAAGGATGTAATCATAGTGGTATCGTAAATTAGGTCTACTTGAGCAAAGTCCTGGATATGAATAAAGTCACTAATCATGTAGAAGCTATTAGGCAGAAATATAAGCCATAGGAAGCTAAGAATTAGTGCTTCCCAACTCGACCAAAGTTTATGCTTAAGTACCAGACTTAAGCGCACCGCAAAAACTAACGGCAGCCAGGCAAGTATTAAATTCCAAGATAAGTAATCAAAGTAGAGGCTATGATCATGTACTGCTCTATAGGCAAACAAAAGAATACTCACTAGCGAAGATATGACTAAGGCCAAAATAAATTTAGCTCTCGGCGATGACCACGCTTTTTCCACCTTAGTAGTATAACGTTAAAAGCAAAATATTACTGGTTTAGCATTACCTTAAGCTTCTCAACAAGATCAACTGGGGTTGGGTTTAGACCATTCAGCAGCGCCACATAAAGACTTACAAAATCCGCAAAGTTAGATGTCCATAGAAGCTGCTTAATTAGATTGTCTCCCTGTGGCTTAATGACCTCAGGGCTGGGCCTTTTACCAGAAAGCAGCTGTTCACTAATCTCAAAGCGCTTTTTTATACGATCATTTTCTAGGTCTGACCTAATCTCTACAACCGCATATGGTTTTTCGGTCGGATGTGATGACCAACCAATAAATTCATTGTGGTTAAACTCTGGATATTGATTTACCCAAGCTATATTTTTAGCATTCTCATTAAGGCAGATTTTAAACTTATTCGCCGCTGGGAACAGTTTCGGACCGCTATAGACAACTACGGATTTACCAATAAGCTCAAGCGCAAGTTGCTTGGCCGGGTTACTGCTCGATGGGATTTCTGGCTTCCAATTTGCCAGCTGATCCTTAAGCCAGTCACTAGCAGCTTTTAATTCTTTCCTAGAACCAGCGTCAACAAGACCCAGTGGCTCTAAAAGACTAATGAAAGCGCTCAGGAAATAGAACGAAGACATCCTAGGTTGAATGCCACCAGGGATTTTATATGTTAGATAGTTTTTCTCTTTGGCAATTTCTTCTAGTTTGCCGCCAGCGGTAATAACAACTATCTGTGCTCCCTTGCCTTCTGCCTCACTTAGTGCAGACAAAGTTTCTTCAGTATTTCCCGAATAACTCGAGGAAATAAA
>DATJNI010000007.1:0-127704 GCA_035508275.1 Candidatus Sulfotelmatobacter sp. | reverse complement strand
ACCGACTGAACCAAAGAACCGTCAATCTTCTCTTCTTTAATCTAGGTTCTTAAGAACGTCGTATTTAGAACCGTTCACAGTGCCTTCATAAGTAGCTGTCAAGGTATACTGAGCGCAGTTCTGATCAGCTCCACCATTGAGTTTACCGTTACAGCTAGTCACGCCGTCGGACTGCGTGGCGTAATATTGGAATTGCTTAGGGATACCACTAGGGCTGCCGCCTAGACAGCTCTGCTTAGAGGGATCGCAGTTACTCGATGGATCAACCAAATTAACTTGATTAAGATTCTTCATATTAGTTGTTCGCCAAGACGGACTATTTAAATCGGTTAGGTTAGGATAATAACCATTCTGCGAATAAAAGGCCTCAATTTGAGACTGCAGGTTCTCCAGCCTGTGCTGACGAGTCGTATTTCTAGACTTAGCCTGAATACCGCTATAAGTACTTACTACCAAAAGCGTAAGAATACCAATTACCACTAACACAATTAGCAGTTCAACTATGGTAAAGCCGGATTCTCGATCTCGTAACTTCTTCACTTCAAGCCACCCGCATCTTTATTGGTTAATCTGGATATAGAATATATCTTCATAAGTAGCGTAGTCAATATCTCCTATCTTTCACCAAGACTCTTAACAACATCCTCGACACTCACTATCCCGCGCAGAGCCTTAATTAGCCCATCCGCTGCTAGAGAGTTAACGCTGTCTATACTAGACGCCACACCAGTCTTATCCAAAGCCTGCTCGCCGTGCAAAGCTACTTCAAACAAACCAATTCGACCTTTATGCCCGCTATAGCCGCAACCCTTGCAGCCTTCTTCGCTTGCCCTAAAAAGTTTCTTAATAGCACCCGGACTAGAACTGAGCGACAGGCCTGCACCAAGACCTTCCTTCTCGGCTACAATCTCGCCCTCATGTATCTTTTTCAGCTCAGACTCACTAAGACCCAATCCTTTAAGTAACTTCTGAACATAGTCGGCACTAGGAGCGAAGTGTATGAGACAGTCTGGGCACAGTTTCTTGACTAGCCTTTGACCAGTCACTAACTTCAGCTCGCTATATACAAGTGACTGTTTTGCCCCCATATGACCTAATCTCTCTAAGGCCTTAAATATATCTCCAGCGTTAACGCTAGCAATAATTAACTTTCCTGACAGACAAAGCTCCAATGCTATCTCAACCGTATCAGGATCGCTTAAGTGCTCAACGTAAATTACGTCTGAGCCTTGATGTCCCAAACTTTTTAAGGCGTTTGCGTAACTAAGATGGAAACCCGGACCAATCTCCACCTGATTAGCGCCCTTTATTCTTTTCTCAACCATTTCCTCAACCGTAGCTAGACTTAAACTTGCTCCAGAAATAAGGTCAAGTAGCTGCGAAGCTAAAGCTGACTTACCAGAGCCACTTGGTCCACAAAGTAAAATTAAACCTTTTTTTAAAGCCGCGCCCCGCTCGACTTTTCTTAATCTGTCTCCCCAAAGCCCAAGCTCACTAAGTCCTGCAAAAGCACCTTGCTGATCATAGAGTTTGACCACCAATTTTTCACCATCAATAGTTGGAAGGGAAGAAACCTTAAAGACATATTTGCGTCCACCAACACTCTCACTAAAACTACCTTCCTGCGGTAAGTTAAACTCACTAGACAAATTTGCCCTTTTCTTAAAAGAGCCGACTAGCTCACTCTGATACTTCTTAGGCAGACGATTAGCTTCCTTCAGCGTACCATCAATTCTAAATCTAACTAGTAATATATCTTCACGAGGTTCTAAGTGTATGTCGCTAACGCCGTGTTTAATGGCTTGAGCAACAAGTTCATCAACCGATTCCTCAACTTCTGCACTGCCTGTCTTCCCGCCCTTGTCTGACATAAGAGTTTACTTTTTGCTCCCACTCTAATAGTTTAGGTATATTTTAACAGGTTAATATATTAAATAAACATTAAATAAGGCGAGGAAATACCTTCCCAAACAATCCTCTAGTGATACCATTAATAAAAAATGTTAGAATAGTAGTAAATAATTGATGTGGGACAAGTGTATTCAGTAACCTAGGTAACGGGTTTCAGGAGGGTAGTTATGGCAATAAAAAAGGCAGAAAAGAAAAGCGAACCAAAAGGCGAGGTATCAACCAACAAAACCAAAGCCCTTGGTATGGCTCTCGAGTCAATCGAGAAGCAATTTGGTAAAGGTAGCATCATGAAGCTTGGTGAAACTCACCCCGTAAATATTGAAACAACTCCTACTGGAGCCCTAAGTCTAGACATTGCTCTAGGCGGCGGTATACCAAAAGGGCGGATAGTTGAAATCTATGGTCCGGAATCTTCAGGAAAAACTACTCTTACACTTCATGCCATCGCGCAGATACAAAAGGCTGGCGGCACCGCAGCCTTCATCGACGCAGAACATGCACTAGACCCCTCATACGCTAAAAGAATTGGTGTAGATACAGAAAACCTTCTACTTAGCCAGCCAGACAATGGTGAGCAAGCGCTAGAGATTGTTGAAACGCTAGTTCGATCCAATGCAGTCGATCTAATAGTAGTTGACTCAGTTGCTGCACTAGTACCAAGAGCCGAAATTGAAGGCGAAATGGGCGACTCTTTACCCGGACTGCAAGCCCGACTTATGAGCCAAGCGCTTAGAAAACTAACTGGTATCATTAGCCGAAGCAAAGGCACCGTTATCTTTATTAACCAAATCCGCATGAAGATAGGTGTTATGTTTGGCAATCCAGAAACTACTACCGGCGGTAATGCCCTAAAGTTCTATTCGTCTTTAAGACTGGACATTCGCCGGATTGGACAAATAAAGCAAGGCGAAGAAATAGTTGGCAACCGCGTTAAAGTAAAAGTTGTAAAAAACAAGGTAGCACCACCTTTTAAGCAAGCTGAATTCGACATCCTATACAACGAAGGCATTAATTACATTGGCGATGTAGTTGATCTAGCCAGCGAGGAAGACATAATTGAAAAAGCCGGGGCCTGGTTCTCATATAAAGGTAGCAAAATAGGGCAGGGAAGAACTGCGGCTATCACCTACTTCAAAGAAAACCCTGCAAAACTAAGCGAAGTAGTTGAAAAAGTTAAGGAACTAAACGCCGCTAAAGAATAAATGCGCATATCGGATATTCGCCCGCATAAGAAGATAACTAGCCGAGTTTCCATATATATAGATGGTAAATATGCCCTATCACTAGACCAACTTTCCCTAAGCGACCAAGGCTTAAAGAAAGGCCAGGAGATTGACTTAGACAGGCTGGAAGAGCTAAAGAACCTTGAACAATCCGACAAAATATATTTTCTCACCCTCTCATACGTTAGCCGTGCCAGAAAAACTCGTTGGCAGGTAGAAACCTACCTTAAAAGAAAAAAGGCCTCCCCTGCCCTGACCGATGCAATACTTAACAAGTTAAGTAATCTAGGTTTAATTAATGATGAAGCCTTTGCCCTTGCCTTCGTTAACGACCATAAAAGCTTCTCCCCTGCCTCGATTAATAAAATACGTTATTCACTTCGTGCCAAACATATAAAAGGAGAGGTAATAGATAAGGTTTTAACCCAGACGGAGCTAAGTGACAAATCCTCTATCAAACAGCTGGTTGAAATAAAAAGAAGACAAACTCGTTATCAGGACGACCTAAAACTCATGCAGTATCTTTCTCGGCAAGGCTACTCGTACTCTGACATCAAGGACGCAGTTAAAGGTGACTAAAAAGCGCTCGGCGCGGTTGCAACTGAAGGCACGCTATCTTTACCGTACAAATCGTTAATAATTACTTTTGTATTAGTTATTTCTTGTATTTGGCTTCTATCGATACTCAGGTTTCCACCCGTAAAACTCTTTAAAATAGACTGGCTGACATATATCTTCTGAATGAAAAAGGTAGTCGTTTCGGTAGCGTAGTCACTAACCTTACCGACTTTCTCCTTTGAAACTGTCACAACCTGTTTACCAATTAAACTAAACTCTAAGTCAATAACTTTCTTTAGTCTTACTAACTCCCCTGGCTCAACCAGCACCTCCTGATCATTAACTACAAAGCCGTTATGCAAAACCTCACGGATATCCTGACTAACTAAGACTAAATGCTTCTTAGAGAATTTCTCCTCTACATAGAAGCCCTCAATCTTTAAGTTATCGGGGTTAATAACTGTACCCAAAACTTTAGCGATCGGTGTTCCCGTCCGAAGCGAGAGAACAGTCTTACCGACCAGCGCATTGCTTAGTTGCAGCATAGTAATATAATAGTATATTTTTACGAGTAGCGAGCAACAACTATGGATATAGTTAAAGAATTAAGTAATGAGAAAGAACTAACAGCTTTCGCTGAGACAATTGGCTCCAAGCTAAAAGGCGGAGAGGTCATTGAGCTTGTTAGCGACCTGGGTGGAGGCAAAACCACATTTACCAAAGGTCTAGTAGCTGGCGCCTATATAAAAGCAAATGTTACTAGTCCGAGCTTTAACATTAAAAATGAATACAGGGGAGAGAAGTTCACTAGTTACCACTACGACTTTTATAGACTAAATGAACCCGGCATTATGGCTAGCGAACTAGCTGAAGCTACAGAAGATAAAAATGCGGTCGTAATTGTAGAATGGTCAGACATTGTAAAAAACGTACTTCCTAGTCAAAGGCTGACAATAACAATTACGGTTACTGGTGAGAATTCTAGAAAACTAAATATAAAGTATCCTAAGAGCTATAGTTATTTACTAAACTAAACCAATGAACATATTAACCATTAAAACCGATAACCCAGAGGCTGAAATCAGCCTAATAAAAGATGGCCAAGAAATAGAGAAAATAAAATGGCAGGCACACAAAGAACTATCTAAAACCATACTAGTAAAAATTACCGATTTACTTAAAAAATCTGACATGGAAATAAAAGACCTGGGAGGCCTCATAATATTTGCTGGCCCCGGCAGCTTTACCGGTCTTAGAATCGGCTTCAGTGTTGCTAATACTCTAGCTTATAGTCTTAGCATCCCGCTCGTATCAACTGGCACACACGACTGGGTAAACCTTGGCCTAAAAAGACTAGAAAATAACGAAAACGACTACGTAGCTGTTCCAAACTATGGTCGAGAACCTCACATCACTACTCCAAGAAAGTAAAATAATTGACCGTGGCACGTCAAAAAGCGTATATTATTTCATATAAGGAACGTTTTAGCTTCTAAGAAGAAGAGACTATAGATAGCTTCCTTTACCAAGGTTACGCAATAATTTTTAGGTTTTTTGAGAGTAAGAACGTTTATCTATCTGAGAAAAGCTAGTGACTTGATAGCGATCGCTTTTTCTGGGTAAGCGCCTCATCTACTCTCTACAGTAGAAAGGATAATTATGATAGAGGCAGTGCTTGCTATTGCAGGGCTAGCTGTTGGTTTTGCCGCCAGTCTAGCTATTACCAAACAAAGAATGGGTTCCGCTGAAGAAAAAGCACAAAAAGAACTAGATAAAGCCAAAAAAGAAGCTAGCAAACTAGTCGAGCAGGCTAGGGAAGACGCAAACAAATCCGTTGAGGAAACTAGAAAAGAAGAACAGTCCAGAAGAAGGGAACTAAAAGACCTTGAAGCCAGACTAGTAACCCGCGAAGAATCTCTAGACAAGAAACTAGACGAACTAGACAAAAGAAGTGAAATGCTACGAAAGAACGAAGACGAAGTTGAATCTCTAAAAAACGAAATCCGTACCATTCGTACCAAGCAACAAGATAAATTAGAAAAAATCGCTAAACTTACAAAAGCCGAAGCAGCCGACAAGCTAATGCAAATGACCGAAAGGGATATAAAGAATGATCTCATCGGTCTAATCTCCAAGAAGCAAAATGAAGCCAGAGACAACGCCGAAGAACAGGCAGCATTAATAATAACTACGGCTATGGAGCGCATGGCTAGTGAAGTAACGGCTGAGCGAACCATCACATCCGTAAAACTTGAAGACGAAGAAATGAAAGGCCGTATCATCGGCAAAGAAGGGCGAAACATCCAAGCTCTTCAACGAGCAACTGGCGTTGACATCCTAGTAGATGACACGCCTGGCTATGTAGTACTAAGTAGCTTTGATCCCGTTAGGCGTGAAGTAGCCCGTCAAGCATTAGAAATGCTCATAAAAGATGGGCGTATCCATCCTGGTAGGATTGAGGAAGTAATTGAAAAGGCCCAAAAGAATGTTGATAAAGATGTCATGCGAGCCGGTGAAGATGCTGCCCGAGAAGTTGGTGTTATAGGTATTCCTAAAGAAATCTTGCACTTACTTGGAGAACTAAGATACCGAACTAGCTACGGCCAGAACGTACTAAAACACTCCACCGAAATGGCCCACCTGTCAGCCATAATTGCTGAAGAAGTAGGTGCAGATGTAAAAACAACTAAATACGCTGCCCTAGTCCACGACATTGGTAAAGCCCTAACCCACAAGATAGAAGGCAAGCACCACCACATTTCCGGGGAAATACTAAGAAAGTACGGTGCCCCCGAAGAAGTAGCTCTAGCCGCCGAACAACATCACGACGACGTCGATGCAACAACCGTCGAAGCTTTAATTATTCGAACAGTTGATGCAATGAGCGCTGCAAGACCAGGAGCCAGAAACATCTCCGCCGAAAACTTTGCTGAGCGCATGAAAGATCTTGAGAATGTTGCTAACAGCTTTAACGGAGTTGAGAAATCCTACGCCATTAGTGCCGGACGTGAAGTCAGAATATTTGTCAGACCAGAATCCATAGATGATCTTAACGCCATTAAAATGGCTAGAGACATCGCCACTAAAATTGAATCCACCATGCAGTACCCAGGTACTGTCAAAGTAAACGTAATCCGCGAAACCAGAGCCGTAGAATTCGCTAAGTAGTCATGAACATCCTCTATATCGGCGACGTCATGGGGGAGGTTGGCCTTGAAGTAGTTGAAGAAGTTTTACCAACCCTCATAAATGAGGAAAAGATTGATCTAGTAATAGCTCAAGCGGAAAACGTAACAGGCGGCAAAGGCACTAGCATTGCTGACTTTAAAAGACTACTAAAAGCTGGCGTAGACTTCTGTAGCGGTGGCAACTGGAGCCTTACCAATAGGGAAATATATCCAGCGCTGCAAGATCCTAAACAACCAATAATCCGCCCAGCCAACTACCCAGAAGGCACTCCTGGATTAGGTCAAAAGTTAATTGCCAAAAACGGTAAAACAACCCTAGTAGCTAGCCTTCAAGGTAAAATAGTTGGCAAAGATGCAGGTTTGCAGCTAGATAACCCACTAAAAGTAATAGACAAGATCCTCAGTGAATATCAGGACCAAGAACTAGACGCCATAGTAGTTAATTTCCATGGAGACTACTCGAGCGAAAAGGTAATCATTGGCCATTACTTAGACGGCCGAGTCAATCTAGTGGTTGGCGATCACTGGCACGTACCAACAGCCGATGCTCGCATTCTACCAAGAGGCACAGCACATATTACTGACATTGGCATGTGCGGTGCACTCAACGCTTCTCTAGGAATTAGTTTAGAAAGCGTACTGCCACGCTGGAGAGATAATATTAAAACTAAGAACTTACTTGAAACAAACGGACCAAGACAATTCAACGCTGTACTCATAAATTGTGACAAACCAAATAGAACAAACTCCATTAAGCAAATCCAGAAGACCTTAGGTTAACACCTTAATCTCTGGTATAATCTATCTGTTTTCGGGGTGTGGCGCAGTTGGCTAGCGCGCCGCGTTTGGGACGCGGAGGTCGGAGGTTCAAGTCCTCTCACCCCGACCATCACCGACATTTTGCATCTTTTCTAGCTTAGAAAATGCTTTTGTAAGGTGATAATCAGTTACTTCTTGCTCATCAACCATGAGGTTCAAAAAGATTATTCGGCAAATATGATCTTTCCCAACCTCATTAGCTGCCTTCACTTTAGAACCAGCCTTTTTTGCTAGGTTCAAAAACTGCTCAATGCTAAGTATGTCTTTTTTAGGATCAGTCTGGTTTTCTTTAAGCTCAACTATCTGTTTTTTGAGATCTTTTGCATCTTTTTCCAATTTTATTAGTTCGTCATTATTAACCTTCCAAACAGGTGAGTCTTGAGAATAATCTATAAGCTTAAGACCAATATTTTTTATCCTTTTGTTTGTAGCCTTTAATGCTCCTCTTTTGCTGTTAAGTTCAGTTTGTATAGTTGTAGCATCTTTGTTGGCTTCATTAGTCAAATGTTCATAATAATCTTTGTAATCCTTATCAGTTAAATTGACACCATCTTTTAGTAGGTCATATATAAAATTGAATATGACCTTCCCCCTTATAGATTTCTTTTTGCGAGTACACTCAGCATTTATGCAACGGTAATATAAGTAACGCTTGCGATCACCATGTTGTCCTTTTGATGCACCTGGCGACATATTTCTACCACATAATGCACACTTCACCATACCTCTCAGAGGATAAAAGGTTTTGCGCCTATTTTTAATCAAAGGTGAAGCTGTAGCCCTAGATAGTCGCTGAACCTCATCATATTCATCTTCATTAACTACTGGCTCAAAATTATAGGCTTCTCTAAGGTCAACAGTCTTATTTGTTTGCACCATCAGACCACAATAAAAGGAGTCTTTAAACATTTCACCTACAGTCTGAAAACTCATTTTGATTATTTGGTTAAACTTCTTTGATTTCTTGTCCTTAATGACCCTTGCATAGCCATTTTCATTCATCCAGTCAGATATTTCTCTCAAACTATGACCTCTGAGCCTCATCTGCCATGCTTCCTTTACTATTTCATAGTTTTCATTAGGCTCATAAATACCTTGCTCAGAACGGTTATAGCCATGTTTTGGAGCGCCAGATGATTTAGCTTCACCTAAAGCTCTTCTATGACCTCTCTTAACATTTTGAGATAAGTTAGCAGAATAGTAAGTTGACAGAGTGAAAGATATGCCTAGAAGCATTTTGCCTGTTGCATCATTGGTGTAGTAATGAGTAACAAACTTTAGATCTTTTAGCACTTTCCGATCTAATAGACCAAAAATTTCTCCACCATCTTCCATATTTCTAGCCAACCTGTCTGGATGCCAAGCTATTATTCCATCCACCTTTCCAGCTTCCAGATCTTTTAATAGGTCATAAAACCGCCCACGTTTAGGATTGCGAGGTACTTTAGCAGAGCCGTGGTCTTCATAATAAGGCTTTACTAAGTGCCATCCATACTTTGCAGCCATCTCTTCGCACTCGGCTTGTTGATCGTCTATGGATCTCTGTTGTCGCTCTTTATCATCGGTACTTTTGCGCAAATATAAAGCATATCTGAGTTTAGTAAAATCTATGACTTCTTCTTCACCTTGATCCATGATCACATTTTAACAGAGATGGACTTGATTGGATGGTGGTACAATGATGTCAACACTTCTATAGTGTTAATACAATTTAGTAAAGTCCTAAACCTGGCAACAGGCATGGACTCAAATCCAATAGACAATACTGAGCCTATCGTTCAGGTACTGTCTATTGGTTGCATGGGGAAACTCATGTAGGCAGCCGAGAGGTTGTCGCCTGGCGGTAGGCTTTGTGTTTGCTTGTCGTCAGGTTAAAAAGCCTGAAAGGAGAAGTAAATGCGTGGCTTTCTGATCTTTTTATTAGTAATATCCATCATTCTATTAGTAGGTGGTCTAGCCAAACCAGGTAAAAATAAACGGACTGGTAAACCGTATAACCGCCGTAAGATTGCTATTTACTTTGGATCAGCCGTAGTTGTTTTGATAATTCTCACAGCTATAACTGCTCCAAGCAATAAAACCACTGCCAGCAAAGGCTCAACCGCCTCTACATCTACAAATCCACCTGTATCTTTAGACTATGTTACCAATAAGAATGACGGCGCTTTTATAACAGTTACAGCGGTAATAAATCCTAGCCAGGATAACCACACAATCCTACCTAAGCTATGCAAATACTTTAGTCAACAGGCAGCAGCCAACCCTAATGAGATGTACCAGGCTAATATCTTTGATGATAATACCGCCCCTCAATATCTAGGTAATCTTGGATCAATAACAACAGCTCAAAATAATGACTTTAGTAACCATTACATTCTTAGCTATAACTACAATTACACAACTCACAATAACATCTGCAACATTACTTATGGTGGCACAAATGACAATAACCCAAGTGATAACCAATCAATAACTTACTAAAGGAATGATTATGAGTATTTTTAATAAAATTAAAACTAAAACCATAAGTAAAACAAGCGCAAAGTGGATAAAAGTCTCTGAGCTGTTTATGAAAAGATACAGAGGCTTTCCAGTAGGTGTCATAGTTGGAATTGTGATTGTTGTAGCTGCGTCTGCTTATGCTGCTCCTATGATCATCAATAGTAGTAATACTAGTAATAAAACTGTTAGCAAACAGACAGCATCAAATAATAAGTCTGATAACCCTGCTACCAATAGCGTGACCAGTCATACTAACAAACCAAGCAGTAAAACCTCAACAAGTAGTCAGTCTAGTGGCACACCGTCAAGTAGTGGCAAAACTGCATCTTCAACATCAACACAACCTGCTCCACAAAAGCCAGCGCCTACCATGACCGGCATAGCAGTTATCTCACCAACACCAGGTGCTAATGAGACAATCTATATACCGTATTGTGAGTTTGGCGATATTATCAGTGGCACGCCGGAAACTTGCTATGATTACACGCCAATTCCATTTAATCTAGTTGCTGAGTATTCTGATGGCTCAACTAGTCCATTATCTTGGTCGGCTGCAACAGTGTCCTCACTTAATCCATTAGGTTCTAGTTACCCTGACATACCTATGTTGCTAAACATTGATGATGCTAACAATACATTACTCTTAGGTACTGCACCGCAGTATTTCCTAAATGACCATACTAGTGATGCCGTAGTTACTATAGATGTTACATATCAGCAATGGACTTATACAAAGTATGTCCATATCTATGTCAACAGCACTTGGGGCAATCCGTAGTAGTATAAAAATTAAAGTAGCCTGGCTTTATTCATCAGACTCACTTGAATCTTCACTACTATCCCTCTTAATGTATTTAGTAAACTCTTTGCCAAAATTAGATATATTTACAAATGGCGCTCGGAAACCATCAACTATTGTATGTGATCCCTGACTTTCCCTTATTATGCCTACCTGCAACAGCGAGTATATGTTGTCTAGCTTCTGATCTGTAGCACCATATATTTGATAGTTAATGTCTGTTCGCTCAGGGTCAATATCAGATAGCACGGCAATGTCATTCATGCTGAGCTGTTCCAATGTTATATAAAGCCTCTCAAGTGGAAAATCCTCAATGCTTTCAGCTTCAGCCAAGTGCAAGAATATATTTCTGGCGTATTGTCTTTTTTGTTCATTCCGCTCCGTTATGTATTTCTCAAGTGCGTAAACAAAACTATCTTGGAATGACTCTTTGCTTAATAATCCTTCCGTAAAGATACCAGGGTTATCTCTTATCATTTCCACCCACTCTAGTGCTTTCTGCTGCCTAAGTTTTAGCCCACTGCCATAAACAGCTTTTGAAACGCCCCAAGCTATATCTAATCCAGGTATCTTACTGGCAATTGAATCTGCTGCTGCCATTGCTGAGTCTTTAGCTATTTGTTTAGCTCTATCCATATACCTCAATTATAATGCCTTAGATGAAAAAGATTGATCTGGACTACTTTTACAAAAGGCTGATTGAAATAAACTTTAAGGATAAAGAATATTATCAAGACCATTGGCATGAAGGCTTATTGCCAATAGATAGTCTGATCATAGCCCATACAGATATACATGGCTGGATAGATGTCACTGACCTAAAAGAGATGCAATATGTTGACGCCTGGTCAAAGATAAAACCAGTGATACAAGATAAACTAATAAGCAAAGATAGCCTTGATAAAGTACCACCGATTGTAGCAGTCAAAGATAACATGCGACATGGTTATAGGGTTTGGGATGGTCAACTGAGAGTTTGCAGCTTTATAGAGCATGGAATTAAACAGATAAGTGCATTTGTGTTTGATGAAAACCTCTGAACAGCCTTACAATGAGTGTATGCAAGAGACTGAGATCAGTGTAATCCGTGATAAAGCACTCAAGTGCCATAACAATGGTGTAAAGTGGCATTTTCATATACTTACGCCAGCTTGCAGTCTCAATGATAACCAAAAGTATGCATTTGTTTTTGAGTGTCCCACACAAGGTATAGCGCTAGTACACTATTCTAAACAAGCAGAGAAAACACTGGGTCAAGAACTATCTCCATTACTTCATGGGTCAAAAGTGCTGAATCAAGAGTCTACCGATTCAGACTACCAGCCAAGCGATACGGTTAACAAAATTATCAACCGAGCCAAAGTTTTGAATAAACAAGGGGTTGAATGGCATCACCATATGTTGTTTCCTGATTGCCGCTTTAATAAACACTCGCCTAGGTTCACATTAGTATTTGAAGATCCTCAGTCTAATGAAACGCTGGAAAGCCTAACCGACATTGAACCAACCAATGACCTTAAGCAAATTGAAAGCTTGTTTTACAAGAAATAACATTATGATAACCAAATACTTACATAGCGGATTTGAAGTAAAAGACTTAGGTGAAGCCATAAAACTATATGAAAAACTTGGTTTTAGCGTAACAACCAGATTTGAAAAACCTGAGCCAGAAGCTCATGCTGCACAGATGGCGTCAGAAAGCGGAGCTGGTATTGAGCTATGGCAATTTATTGACACCAAACATCCTCAAGTAGAATTTATACGCCAACATATAGCGGTTGCATCAAATAATCTTGAAAGTGACATAGCAGAACTTGAAAAACAAGGTTGCGTAATAGTTATTCCTATTACTAAGGGTGTGCTGCTGACCTATGCTTTTGTTCGTGACCCAAGCGGTAATTATATAGAGATAGCAAAAGCATGAGCAAAGTTATTGAGAAAAAGATACTATCAGAATACTTTGATAAACTTGCCAGTGGTGAAAAAACTTATGAGTTAAGGCTGGCAGACTGGGATTGTCAACCAGGTGATACTTTAGTGCTAAATGAGATTAACTCGGCGACCAAGCAGCCTACAGGTCGCACTATCCACCGTAAGGTTGGATACGTTGGTAAAACTAAAGATCTTGACTTTTGGTCTAAGGAAGATGTAGATAAATACGGCTATCAAATAATATCATTGTTAAGTGAGGATGAATGATGAAGCTGTTCACGCTTAGGCTAAAGCAAGACCAAGATTTGCGAGTTGAGCTATTAAAGTTTGCTAAGGACAATAATATTAAAGCTGGCTCAATACTTACCTGTGTTGGAGCATTAAAGCCTTTTGTACTAAGAATGGCTGGCGCAACACCAGACAAACAGGACATAAGGACTTATGAAGATAAACATGAGATTGTGTCCCTAGTTGGTACTCTGACAGGTACTGATTGCCATCTACATATAGCTTTATCAAGCAAGGAAGGTCAGGTAGTGGGCGGACACCTTAAGGATGGCTCATTAGTTGATCTAACTGCCGAGGTAGTAATAGCTGAGGATGATTCGGTTACCTATAAAAGAGAGCATGATAAAGATACTGGTTTTACCGAACTAGTAATTCAGAAAAAATAAAATGTCAAACTTTTTCATAGTGCGAGGCTCTCTTTTTCTCTATCCTAAGTCTTTCCAAAGTTAAGGTTTCAGAATCATTAAGTTCATTTACTATAAAATCTTTGCCTACTGTTCTGTCTAGCACTTCCTTGCAAGCAGCTAATCTGATCCTTGGATCATGGCTTAATACTAAATTAGTCAGTTCCTTGGCTGCTCTAATCATTTTGTGCTTTAAGATATTGCGTACCATCTCTAGTCGGATAGCATCTTCTTCATCAGCAAAGTCTTGATAATCCATCCGCCATTCCCTACTAAAGTAGGTTGCTATTGTAGATTCAGGGCAACCAATCATTTGAGCGATCTCTTTGTGAGTATTGCCTTCATATTTAGCTAAAAAAGCCCATAACTTTATGCGGTGATTTGAGGCTAATTGAGGCTTTGAGCTAGCTTGCACTACCGTTGCAGTATCACTATTCATGAATCAAACACCACCTACTGATTAAGTTCAATTCTGCCACCATTATTATCAGACATCGTTGTCTCATTAAGTTCGGCATCAGGTGCATTTTCATCAATTGTTTGCAGCAATGCTACAAGTTCAGCCAATAACTCCGCACCACCATTTTTCCTAAACTCTGACATAACACCCTTAACAAAACTGCTCTGTGCTTTTGTTAATACAATCTGTTGACTATCGCTATTCATACATACTCCACTACTATTATTATAATAATTTCTGGCATGTATTATCACTAATGACTTTGATTAGTAGTTCAAAGATATAGTGGCTATATATGCTAACAATGCTTATTAAGCGCCGTGAAAGCTAGTTTTTAGGAGTCAGAACTAATAATGATACGCTTTAGTATATTCAGCCTTTTGCACGTCTTGAATATCAATACTTTCCAATAATGGCTCAGTTTCATTTACAAAAATATCAGCATCCCAACTCTGTTTTAGATAGTGTAGTAAACTTATAAAGTCAGGTTCGGCGTTATTCGCCACAGCGCGACCAGTAAGATTAATCAAACATATTGCTTAACCTTGCACTTATGTAATAGAAATTCTAAGCTTTTATTATGTTATCTAAAGCAGAACTCAGAGACCTAAGTGGCCCTCTTTATACTTATGACGTAGAACAAGGCGGCTGGGATCTAGAAGATAAGGGATTGAGGGCAAATGCTCAGCATGTCATGACTCATTTAGTTAAGGATCTCGTTGGCAAAGATTTTGGTGACAGGAATACGGTTGAGTTCGTAATAGCCCCCGATTGTTTGCAGTATGCACTAAGGTTTGCAAGGTGGAACTCAGATTCTTCCGATAGAGTATATCCCGGTGACCGCAGTTTATCAGGCTTTATTGATTTATCTGAAAGAGGAAATTTTAAGGCAACCCCTCTATACTTTGCCGAGTTTGCTGAAGCTGCTGCAACGCTAGCAGAGGAACTGCACGAACTAGACCACGAAGATGAAGAGGATGGTTATGCTGGCGATTTACCTCACGCTATGCTCGAAAGTGGCGTTCTACTCGTAGCAAGCGCTATGGAGCAAGCACAAACCTTTGAGTTTGATTTGGTTGATGCATTTGGCAAGAGACTGGATTCTTTACGAGAGAGATTTCAAATACCCCAACCTGAATGAGCTCATATGAAGCTGATTAAAGATTAGACTTGTTGGTTGGGTTTGTCGTTTGGGGGAGGTGAATATTGCTCAGCTGGCGGGCTGGTCGAATTAAGCGGCGCGGCAGCTACTGGTTGACCGGTCTGCACTCCAGGCATGTTATTAAACGCATCTTGAATTAGTGCTACACCAATAAAATGTACTAACCACAAAATTAGAAACGAAACAGCAGTATTCATTTTCCCATTTGTATATTCATCAACTGCCTGCGAAAACCTAAATAGCCAATAAATCCCAATAGTAAAAGCTGCAATAAAACCAACTACTATTAAGCCAACTCCACTAAAGAAAACACCTGGATGAGCTATAGTGCTAGTACTGCTACCGTAGCCAGTGTTATGATTTGAAACACCCCCGCCAATCAATAGTCCATAGCCAACGCCAAGTAAAATTCCAGGTATAAACAAAAGCCATATTGTCGGCACATGCACCTTAGTTTCCTTATTGAGCACTGTCTTTGTTTTCACTAGCCAGTAGATATCATAAATACCTAGTGTAATTATGCTTAAGAAAAATACTGCTATTGGATTTCGTTTTTTCATAAAACCTCTAGACTGAGCTTACAGTTTGTAGACCCAAATTACAATAATTAGCTAGTGTTAACGAGTCATTCAAGACCCCAGTGTAATTATTCCAAAAACAGAGATACAAACTTATATGCTTTCAAACATAATTAGTATAAAATGTATCAATATTTATGCCCGAAAACCCTCAACCAAAACGCCCAAACCAGCCTCTAAGTATCGATGGCTTTAGGGCGAGTCCCCAGCCTAGGCGTAGACCTACTCACAAAGTCGAATATAAAGATGACCGTCTCAGCCAAACTTCAGTAGACCCGACTAAAGTAAACGGCGATATGCCCCGTCGCTCTCACCTAGCTAAAAATAACACCGACGCAGACTCACTGCTTAATAAGAGTATTCCGCCAACCCGAAGTAAACCCAAGAAGAAGCGTTCGAAAAAGAAAATATTCCTGAAGGTTTTTGCAGTCATATTAGTTCTTTTAGTTGCAGCAGGCGCTTGGGACGGTTGGCAGCTTTACCATAAACTTCATCATCTTGACGTTAAGAACCTATCAGCATCAGTCGGTGGAGCAGAGAACATACTAGTCGCTGGCTCAACCAATCGTTGCAACCTGAAAGTTCAAAACGCTCAGTGGGGCTTTTGTTCCCAGGGTGTAACTGGCGTAAACAGCGACGTTATTTTCATCGTTCATTTAGTTCCAAAAACTCATACTATCTCTCTGCTTTCCATACCACGAGACACCTTTATCCCCAACGCCAGATCAGGTGACGAAGCCTTTAAAATTGATGCGGCCCTCTATCAGGGACCAGATCAATTAGTTAATGCTGTCCAAGAAGACTTTGGCATTCCAATCCAACACTACGCAGAAGTAGGCTTTGACGGTTTTGTAAACATCGTTAACGCTATTGGCGGCATAAAAATGGATTTCCCAATGCCAGTATATGATTCAGAATCTTACCTAAACGTCCAAACCCCAGGCTGTAAAACCCTAAACGGCGTGGAAGCCTTACAAGTCGTTAGGGCTAGACATCTGCAGTACAAGGCACCAGGCGTCACAACCAATGACCCTAACTATTGGCCACAGGAAAACGAGAGCGACATTGCCCGTATTGCTAGAACTCACGAGTTTTTAAGGGTGCTGGCTAGCACCGTAGCCGCTCAAGGCATAGATAACCCTATAACCGACCAAAAGCTTGTCGATGCTATAGCTCCCCAGGTTCAGGTTGACTCTGGCTTGTCTACTGGAGAGATGATCTCACTGCTCCAAGAATTTCACGCTGTCGGCATAAACAGCGTGCCACAATACACTCTACCTATCGTAACTACAAACTTTGGCAACTATGTCTACCAAGACAATTCTTACGGCGACGTAGTCTTTCCAATTGAGGCTGAGGACCAACAAATAATAGATAAGTTCCTTGGCACAAACAGTTCCATAGATACGCTAACAGGCAAGCCATTACCCAAGCCTAGTAGCGTTAGCGTCAATGTAGTTAATGGTAGCGGCACACCAGACCAAGCTGGACAAGCTACGTCGTCCTTGCAATCGCTAGGCTTTAATATGGTCGGCACACCTGGCACCGCTACTCCAGTAAGTCAGGAAGCACAGGAGACGGTTGTTTATTACTCAGGCAGGAGTACAGAAGCAGACGCTCTAGCTGTTGCCAAAGATCTAAATGGTTACGTAATATTAGCTCAAGATCCTTCTCGGGTCACCCGAGGCTCTCAAATAACGGTATTGACTGGTACGGACATGAGCGTCAATACACCTACCAGTCCTTCATCCTCATCTACTCAGGGCTCTGCCACATCGCCGTCCAGCACGTCCTCATCCTCTTCATCTTCCTCTAGCTCGGGCCAACAGACGGTCGGCATAGGTACGGTTAGCTCAGCCACACAAGGTCTGTCGCCCTGGGATCCAAGAGCGTGCACCAAGTAAAAGGTATTTTGTTAAAATGTAAGCACCCATTTCGGGGTGTGGCGCAGTGGCTAGCGCGCAGCGTTCGGGACGCTGAGGTCGGAGGTTCGAGTCCTCTCACCCCGACCAGTTATACTAAATACATATAAGCTAATGTTAAACCTAATACTAACACTACTAGCAATACTGCTGATCTTAGTTGTAAACGAAGTGCTATGGCGCAAGCGCACCACTCACGGAGAGTTCAGCCGTAAGTTTGTCCATATGAGTGTCGGGGCCTTCGCTGCTTTCTGGCCCTTTTACTTAAGCTGGGGGCAAATAGAACTTATTGCTCTTTCTATGTTTGTAGTAGTAATTATCTCTAAGTATCTAGGTGTCTTCCAAGCCATCCATAGCGTGCAAAGAGCTACCTGGGGAGAAGCTACTTTCGCTTTATCTATACTGCTAATCGCGCTGCTTACTAACGACAAATGGATCTTCACTGCCGCTATATTTCAAATGAGTATTGCTGACGGTCTAGCCGCTCTAGTTGGAGTTAGGTTTGGCAGAAAGTACTCATACATAATTTTCAAACACACTAAAAGTCTTATTGGCACTCTAGCTTTCTTTGTTGCCTCAGTCCTTATACTTTTTGGCTACGCCCATTTTGCAACAGTTACCCTATCGCTATCTTTCATATTAATAGTCAGTGTCATGTCTGCACTACTAGAGAATATAGCGGTATATGGTCTAGACAATGTCCTCGTCCCGCTATTCGTGGCCTTCGTTCTTATTAATCACTAAAGGTTCAATCATATGCGCTCTTAGTGCATTAAAGATTACAAAGACATCAACAACTTCCTGAATAATAGCGCCCATGAGTGGGGTAAACTTACCAGTAGCGAATATGAACATCAGGATCAAACTTAAGCCGATACCAATTAGTACGCTTTGTCTGGCAATCTGAAAAGTCCTCTTAGCTATACCAACTCCAGTAGCCACCCGGCTAATATCGTTTGGCATAACTACCATATCGGCTGACTCACTAGCCGCAGTTGAACCCTTAGCCCCCATAGCAATACCAACATCAGCTGCTGTTAAGACCGGGGCATCATTAACTCCATCACCAACAAAGACAATAGGTTTAGGCTTCAAAGTACTTAGAAAGTGCAGCTTATCTGCCGGCAAAGCATCAGCAAAAACCTTATCTATACCAAGCTTCTCAGCAATAAACTCGGCTGTTACTTTATTGTCTCCAGTTATCATAGCTATTTCCTTAATGCCATTAGCATGTAGGTAGGCAAGTGTAGCAGCGGCCTCAGGCCTAATCTCATCCTCAAAAGTAACAATTCCAGCTAGGTGCCCATTGATGCTAACGAATGCCGAGGTTTCCTTAATAGAACCGTGCTTGTAACTATCCGGGATATTAATGCCTTCTTTCATCATAAGCACATAACTTCCTACCACTACCTCATCACCCTTAATGTTGGCTTTAACTCCAAGACCAGATATTTCTTCCAAATGTTTGGCTTTTAATCCTTTAATTTGTCTGCTTTTAGCCTCAGCCACTATAGCTTCAGCCAGCACATGATTAGAATTTTGTTCCAGGGTCAGTGCAAACCTAAGAACCTCGCTTTCCGAAAACTTATTAAACGTGACAATACTTTTTACAGATAATTCTCCCTTAGTCAGCGTACCGGTTTTATCAAAAGCCATGACAGTGGCTTGAGCTAGTTTCTCTAAAGATGTCGCCGTCTTAATAATGATGCCGTAGTGACTAGCTCTAGACATACCACTAATTAAGGCAGTCGGAGCCCCAAGAATTAACGGGCAAGGTGTTGCTACAATAATAACTTCCAAAAATCGAATAGCATCACCACTAAGTACCCAGACGCTCAGACCAATGGCGTAAGCAGCAATTGTAAAGGGCAGGGCGTAGTGATCAGCTAGGCGCACAAATGGCGCCTGCGAATTAGCTGCAGTTCTCACAAGCTTAATAATCTGCTGGTACTGGCTATCGGCAGCAATGGCTGTTGCTTTAACCGTGACTACACCGTCAATACTAATTGAGCCAGATATAACCCTATCACCTTTATCTTTACTCTGCGGTAAGCCCTCGCCAGTAATTGAAGCTTCATTAAAGTTAGCTTGCCCGTCAATAATGACGCCGTCTACAGCAACTACCTCGCCAGCTTTAACGAGAAACTTATCCCCGACTTTAATATCGTCAATTGGTACGCTTTCAATCTTCTTTTTAGTAATAACGTTAGCTGATTGAGGCGCAGACTTAAGCAGTGCATGAAGCTCCCGCTGAGCCCTTTTAGAAGCATAGTCTTCAAGAGATTGACCACCAGTAAGCATTAACACTACGACAATCCCAGCCCAATACTGACCTAAGATAATTGAAACAATGATGGCTGTTGCCGCTAGAATGTCCACGCCGTACTTGCCTGATCTAAAATCCTCATACATCCGCCAGAGAGAAGGCAGAACTTCACCAATCGCAACGATACTAATAAGCCACTGGGCTGCCGAATGGAAACCACTAAAGTAAAGAATTAAACCAATAATTAGAGTAGCTAGTGCAATCGAAAACAGGCGGTATTGCCCAAAAAATCTAATAAGCTTTTTCATTTTGTCAGGTTAAAGTATAACAAAAATGACCCGACGGACTATTTAAACAGATATAGTAAACCTTTTGATAAAGTTCTTTTTGCTTTTACAACTACCACGTCCATAGCATAAGGCATATCTCTAGTCTAATGCTTAAGTTTAAAGACTGTCAAATAAATGAAAGAAAATGGGGCGAGCGATGGGATTTGAACCCACGACCTTCTGGACCACAATCAGACGCTCTAACCTACTGAGCTACGCCCGCCATAAAAACAGAGGTGATTATACGTTAATTCGCTTAACTTTACAACAAGAGTAAATTGTATTTATCTAGTAAATATATTTAAATAGAGACTAATCTAAGGGTTTACATATATGAAGATGGGTTACGAAGGCTTATCCAGTGATCTAGCAATACCTAAACAAGAACTTGTTGATGGTATGACAGACGGAATTTGGGGGGATAGACTAAGGTACCCGGAAAACGAAGAAGACTTTCTTGAGCTTGTAGAAGAAATTGAAACAGAAGTGGTTGGCGGCAAACACGTTGTCATAGTTGACGGCTCTTTTGATGTTCCGCACCCTAATCACCAATGGTACTTAACGCACGCCCGCGTACTTGGAGAGTATGACAATCAACTAAAAAGAGGGGTAGACATAAGCGACGTTCCGCCCACCCCGGAGTCAGACGAAGTCTTCCTGGTAGTCACATTAGATACAGATCAGAGGGTAGCGAATGTAAAGTCAAGTAAACCTGGGAATCGACCAGTATACCCTTGGCGACTTAGAGCCATGACTCTATGTAATTTTATGGTTCCAACCCCTGAGCCTAACCGCTTCCGTCCTGTAGTAGATCTCGTCGCAATTGATGCCGATCCATCTGAGCCTATATCTAGTGTGGCCACGCACAGAAAACTAGCCGAAGAGCTAGTGCGGCGTGATGCACTCGGCACCTGGGTTATCTATGAAGAACACGGCAAGGCTATAGATTTAGCTCGCACCATTTGTGATAGTAGTAGGACTGATGCAAAAGTAAGAGTTATAGATACGGGCACCACTTATATGAAAGACGAAAATGGCATTCGTTGGAATAGTAGCGGGCTAGTAGCTAGAATCCTAGGGGACGAACCATACCATGTACCGCAAACGCAAGACTAAGAAACGCTACAACCCCGATAAAACCAGGAAAAGCCTCTATTCAAAAAGCAAACCCTGCCCATTCTGTGATGACAAGGCAAAGCCTAAGTACCAAGGTAAGTATATTAAAGTCTTAGATAATATTTACAGCTATGACTTCTGGGAGATGAGCAGGGTCAAAGATCATCTAATGGCTATTCCAATGCGACACGTTGAGAGTCTATCGGAACTAAACGATAAAGAAAAAATAGAAATGATAGAAGTCCTAGCTAAGTATGAAAAGCAAGGATACAACATTTATGCCCGCGAGAAGGATAATAAAATAAAAACTGTTCCGCACTACCACGTTCACTTAATAAAAATAGAATCTAAAAAACCAAGAGCTTTCCTATTTATCCGCAAACCTTACTTTACCTGGAAATACTAACCTAGTATCCAGACGAAGAGCTGCCGCTTGAACTACCACTCTTATGTATGAAAATAAGATAAATAATCCCGTAAACCACGATAGCCACAACTACGTATAGTAAAACCCACTGCCAAACAGGTCGTTTCCCATAACCACCAGACTTTTTCGGAGTATTAGACTCGTTAGATTTATTTGGTTCCATAATAAGGATTATATAGCAGTAGCCAAAAAATCTCTCTCAGGCACGAACGGCTCGAGCCCATACTCATTGGCAATTTCTCTTGGAACTCCAGATACGCACTCACCAATAAGTAGACGTACAGCAGGCCCTATGTGGGCTCTTCTTATCTCCCTTGGTATAACTTCTAGTCTAGCCGTTTCTTCAATAATATCTGCAAGCGTGGATAAACGTCTTGTCCTTCTGTCTCTAGTATCTTGTGATTTACGTACGATATCGCTAGTTAAAGCATCATCAATATCACCTATTGCATTAAACGTATTTCGTAATCCATCTAGAACGATAGCCTCTTGAAAAAATCTATGCATAGCGTCATCACTAGGTACAGGAACTTCCGCTACTCTATGTAAGCGGCGCTCTTCCTTTTTTTGCAGCCAAACAGTGTTATATGAATGTCTCCTGAAATGGTGCGCTAAGTAAGACCCTGCATAATTACGCTCAGGCCAGTACATATGATGTTCCATCACACCCTCCGGAATAGGATCAGGCCTTATATATTCTACGTATTCAAATTCAGGATATGAGGGTGGTACTACGAGTCCATTCTCATCAGTAGGAATTCTACGAGCCTCGCTTCGAACTAACGTATTAACACCTCTAGTTTTTGTGTCGCTCACTATCTGAATAATATATTATGGAAAAATAAAATCAAGCAGCTTGAAGTGGTCTATCGGGACTGGGTGGTAAGTCCGGACCTCTATTGTTTAATGGACGAAGCGGACTAACTGTGGCACCGGCTCCTACAGGGCTGATAGGTGTCTCATCTGGGGTTCTAGTTCGCTCGAGAGGAAACTGCACAATAACTCTACCTCTTCCCATAGCAGTTTTTGCGAGTTCATGCTCTTCAGAATAAGGGTTTGGAACTCCATCATAGAACACCTCTTCCTTCAATCGTCTTAAGTCTTCTACTCCTACAGATACAACTCCCTTTATGAGACCGGCAAAACCTAGTGCCCATGCAACAGCCTCCCTTCTGTACTCGATTGTTTTTATTAGGCCAGTCTCTTTCTTGCGCATAATTGTCTCTTTATATTTGTTTAAAGTTTTTATAATTACCTTTCAATTTAGATTGTGAAACCCATCGCTTAACGAGTCAAGTAATCTATATCACAGTTTTGTTTGCAAAGTTAAATATTTAACAGCTTAATGGATATTGGGATCTCTAACCGAGTTTGTAGAAGATAAGAAAATTCTTACAGCAGCTATTCCGACTCTTTCGGCCTCTTGTCTTTTTTGTTCCAGACGAGCTGCAGCTCTCTCGGCGACAGCTTGAGTGAGCGTAACTGGACCACTATCCATTACATGACCCATAAAGGCAATGTCTTCACCGCTTGTACCAAAACAGCCGGTGTGAACACCTCTTCTCGTCATGTTGTGTGCCCGCTGCACCCAAATATTAATGCCGTCCAAGTCACCATCTTCTTCTGAAAAGAAGACACTTACGCCGTAAGGTTCTCTTCCTCTATGTCCCTCGGCATAACTTGGAGCAGACATGGCCGAATATATGCCTTCTATAGTCTCGCGAGAAGCGGGCTCACCCCCTATGACGAAAAAGTCTGGTATTTCCATAAGTCAAATTCTATTTTATATTCTATCAATACTAAACATATAAACCATGACCATTATAGGCGCAAAAGTACTTATTAATCTTTAAGGGCTTATAGCCGGGCAATTATAGGTGACTATACCCTAAAAGCAAGTAAATAGTTTAGGTTAGTGTCTGGCTTTATTCTGCATATCTTCAAATGCCTTCATAACTGCTACCTTAATAAAGTAAAGGGAAGCAAAAGTAAATATATTTATAAAGTAATACCAAAACTTTGCCCCTCCTGACATTTCAAACCTAGCCATATAGCACTCCTTATTTATGTCTTAATTGTAGCACCGCTAGAGTATAATTTTAGATATGGATATGAAAGAACTAAACCAAAAAATTACTGTTGCGTACAGACAATATACTGACGCTGATAGAGTATCAAGGGCGATATTGGATGAAATTATACGTGGAGTAAAAACAGAGCTGACAGACGAAGAGAAAAAAGAAATTCAGCTTGCTGAAAATAAATTCGATGAGTTTTGGAACTTGTTAAGACAAAAATATAGCGATTTGCCCGAAGCTTGACATCAACGTGCCCAGCCTGTACTATCGCGTTGTAGTACAGGCTTGAACGCACTCTTGAAAATCCCGCTCTAGCCAGCGGGTTTTTCTATTGACTGGTAGACTGTAGCGACAGTTGCAACTACAGTATCGGGCATTAGTAAATAAATACCACTACCATATTCAAGACGTTTCATACGCCTCCTTTTATTTTAGTTTTTATAGTACAGGGGCTTGAATCCTGTACATATATTTTATCATCACTATCTCTGTTACGACATAGATTAAGAAATTAAAACTTATAACTTTAGAAGTATACCTACTTGCCCTGTTCTTTTGGAACGGGCTGTGAAGCTTTCTTAATCAATTTTTTAAATTTTTTTTTGCCTATATCGGAAGTATAAACTCCACTTATAGTATCTCCATCAGATGATATTGTTTTTATTTTTCCCGTACTGTAAGATACAAATGTTTTCATTATCATAATTATTTTAGCTCCTTTCTTGCAATAAACCAAAAATCTTTGTGTCTCGTAATGCATCCAACATCTATTGAGCCACCTACGCCACGAATACCTACTGATAATGACTGAGCTTTAACCGTAGAGTCTATTAAAAATCTTGCTAAGTCAATGCAATCTTGCAAGCTATAAAGATGTATTGGTAAATTTAGTTCCTTTGAATTCAATATTTGTAGCACCATTTGCTTATCTTCCTCTGATAAGTTAGAGTCATTCAACTCTTGGGCTATGAGCGCATCATATCCCTTCGCAAGTCTATAAACCGTATCCGTTTGTCCGCCCCATGCAAGTGAAAAAGACCCCTTCTCTATTAAAGTATGCGGCGAAGTACTATCGGGTATCGTGACTAAGTAAGCCTCTCCGTAAAGTTCCGTTGCATCAATGCCTGCAACTTGAAAATATAACTTATCTTCATCTTCGCTATGTTCTACCTCACCCCATTGCTTCTTATAAAAATCTAGCAATTTCTGAGCAAATGTTTTTGTAGCTAAACGTCTATTCCCTAAAGATGCCTGAAATTCTTTTAGATAACTGTGTGCGGTGCGCTGGCCTATTGTGCCTGCACCATAGGTAGTGGCAGCAACATAATTATGTGGCTTAGTAAGGTTGAGAACTTTTACCGCATTATCATAGTAGTTTGGGATTACAGTCTTGCTACCGTCTGCAAGTTCATTTTTCATTGTTACGGTAAGCCTACTATCCGCTGCAAGCACTATACCCTCAGGTGAAATTATTGTAATCGCTAAAGACATGACTAAATTATAACTTACTTGCTGTTAGGGGATGGTCTCCCAATTATATACTTGACTAATGCTCAAATGATGCTTTCATAGTGTTATGAGTGAGTCACACTTAGGAAAGTATTTGGTAATAGAAGGCTCAGACGGTGTCGGCAAAACGACACAGAAATCTTTACTATTAGATAGACTTTCAACGCACCGGGATGATGTTATAGGCGTTATAGATACTGGGAGTACTGATATAGGTACAGCTATAAGAGGTCTTATAATTGACCCTTCAATTAGTAAAACTCCAGAAACCGAATTTGACTTATTCACAGTGGTACGAAGAGAACTAGCCGCACAGGTTATTCAGCCAAATGTTAAAAAAGGTTCGGTTATTCTGAGCGATAGGAACTGGTTTTCAGCTGTAGCTTATCAAGGTTTTGGAAGAGGCTTGGATATTGACATGATAATTGAGCGTTCAAAAAGAGCTATGGGGGACTTCTTTATGCCCGACGGAGTAGTTATCCTTGATGCGCCAATAGAGGTAAAGGAGGAAAGATTACGTCTTGCTCGTCCAGAAAGTGACTGGTTTGAAAAAGAAGGTAGATCTTTCTTTGAAAGAGTAGCGAGAGGCTACCACTGGCTTGCTGAAAAATTTGATGTGGAGGTTATTGATTGTACTCCATCGGTTAATGCTGTACACGAATTAGTATTCTCGCAATTGGGGAAAATTGCTTTAGAACAAAATGAATGATAACCGTATTGGTACGCCCGGAGGGATTCGAACCCCCGACTTTCTGTTCCGAAGACAGACGCTCTAATCCGCTGAGCTACGGGCGCGCATTAGCACAGGGTATTTTAACAGATGAGACTACTTATATGAAGGGAAGGAAAGTCTAGCCCTTAACCACTTTAATCGGTCGAACTGTACTTGTAGAAGTGTGTACAGCAAGGGCTTGCAGTTCTTTGAGGAGTTTCTCAGTGGTCATAATATGTTTATTTCTTTCCTTGATTTTTTAAAAGCACGATTTCAATTCTATGCTTATGCTAGACCTAGATCAGTAATAAATGTTACAAGAATTTAGCTATCCGTCCTAGGTGGCAATAGCTTCTTATTTGCATACTTGGCTCTAAGTAGGGCTTTCTCTAAAGTCTTTAGCACGTTCTGAGCCTGAACTTCACTCATGCCGACTCTGGCTACAACAGCAGACTGTTTCTTGTCACCGTTTTTCATGGACTGAGTAAAGTTAAGGGTAAAACCAGCCTCATTCCAAGATATTTCGATGCCGTCAGAGTACATTGTCCTAACGTCCATAGATAGCAGCATGATCATGGGGTGGGTGGAACTGTCTTTGAAAGCGTCCATATCCTGTGCCCCATCCAAAAACTCAGATATATCACTTTTATACTTACCAAGTCGCCACAAATGGTAAGCATCGCTGTCGCCAATATTAAAGTAATTAATAAGTAGCAACATTATGTCCTCACTGGGTCTTTCCATGCCGGCTTCAATCTGCTTTAGCCTGCTCTCATCAATCTCAATAGCCCCAGAGACTTCCTCTAGACTTCTTTTAGCGTCCTCACGGACGTTCTTTAAATGCTCTCCAAGTAATTGAAAAGGCCTGTTACTCGCCATATACCTATATTTTAACTACCTCTTATGATCACCGCAAGCACAAGCGTCAGGCCAATTAGTGTATATAATAAGATAATGCAAGTAAAAGAAAACGTTGCCCTAAGCAACTATTCCACAATGGCTTTGGGTGGCACAGCCAGTCATTTAACTGAGGTTACAACCAAAAATGAGCTAACCGATGCTCTAGCTTTTGCCAATCAAAATAACTTAAAAGTTATCTGTATTGGTGGTGGCAGCAACCTTGTATGGAAAGACGAAGGTTTCAAAGGGCTATTAATAGTAAACAGTATTAAAGGCTTTGAAGTGTTTGAAGAGGACGAAACTAATTACTACATAACTATCGGGGCAGGTGAAAACTGGGACAGCGTCGTAGAAAGATCGGTTGAGCTAGGCCTGACCGGCATAGAAGCTCTAAGCCTAATACCCGGTAAAGCCGGTGCTACACCTATCCAAAACGTTGGGGCCTATGGCCAGGAAATATCCCAAACCCTAACTACTGTAGAAGTACTAGATACCCAAGGCGGCAACTGGTCAATGATTCCCGCCAGTGACTGTGCCTTTGGCTACCGAACCAGCAGATTTAAAACGACAGATAAAGGTCGCTTTCTGGTAGCTACCATCACCCTCCACCTTATTAAAGGCAACCCTAGTCCGCCTTTTTATACAGTCCTTGCTAACTATCTCGATCAACATGGCATAAAAGAATATACGCCGGCAATAATCAGAGAAGCCGTTATTAACATTAGAAACGCTAAACTTCCTAAAGTCAGTGAAGTCCATAACTGTGGCTCTTTCTTTGCCAATCCCGTAGTAAATGAAACCAAATTTCAACTAATTAAACAAGACCACGAAATGGTACCAAACTGGCAAATGGAAGATAACCAAGTAAAAATATCTGCCGCCTGGCTAATAGAACAGTGTGGCTTTAAAGATTACCACGACGAAGAAACCGGCATGTCTACCTGGCCAACCCAACCTCTAGTACTAGTAAATGACTCAGCCAAAAGTACGGCTGATCTACTGAAATTTAGAGACAAGATTAAAGCTAGCGTCAAAGAAAAGTTCGATATAGACCTTATTCAAGAACCAGAACTACTCCCCTAATTACTTTTTATCACTAGGCAGAGGGAAGGTAGTGGCGTAAGAACGAACCTCTTCTCTTAGTTTAGCTAGCGCCTGCTCATCACTTCGTGCATCGACTGCTTGTTTCATCCACTTAGCTATTTTTTCCATATCTTGCTCTTTCAGTCCTCTGGTTGTTATAGCTGGCGTACCAAGCCTTACGCCGCTTGGCCTAAAAGGTGGCAGGGGATCATCAGGGATAGCATTCTTATTAAGCGTTAAGTTGATTTTATCCAGTGCTTCTTCCACCTCACCGCCGTGCAAACCAAAGCTAGAATAAACATCGGCTACCATAAGATGGTTGCTAGTGCCATTAGTTATTAACTTAAAACCTAAGGCTTTTAAAGCCTCGGCTAGAGCAGAAGCATTCTTAACAATTTGTTGGGCATACTCCTTAAACTCCGGCTGCAGCGCCTCATAAAAAGCTACGGCTTTTGCAGCAATAATATGCTCATGTGGTCCACCTTGCATACCAGGGAAGACAGCTCTGTCTATAAGAGTTGGTATATTCTCGATCGTTTTCTCAGGCGCCTTAAGTGGATTCGAAACAGTCCCCTTAGTTAGAACCATACCCCCTCTTGGTCCTCTAAGAGTCTTATGGGTAGTGCAAGTAATAACATGAAAGCCGTAATCGAAAGGATTAGCTGCTACACCCCCAGCTATTAGCCCAGCAATATGAGCCATATCCGCCATCAGTAGTGCTCCAACTTCGTTACCGATCTCAGCAAACTTGGCATAGTCTAGTTCTCTTGGGTAAGAACTAAAGCCAGCTAGGATAATCTTAGGCTGATGTTTTTTGGCTAACTCTCTAAGCTCGGCATAATCTATCTCGCCAGTTTCAACATCTTTCATCTTGTACCGAACAAAGTTATATAGATGAGCAGAGCGGGTGACTGGCGCACCATGAGTTAAATGTCCGCCGTGACCCAGATCCATAGCTAGAACACTATCTCCTGGCTCCAACCAAGCGCTATAGACAGCCTCATTAGCTGGTGCACCAGAATGTGGCTGGACATTGGCATGATCAGCCTTAAACAGCTCCCTAGCCCTATCTATAGCCAGCTGTTCAACTTTATCGGTATTTTCCTGACCACCGTAGTAGCGTTTACCCGGATAACCCTCAGAATACTTATTAGTTAGCACGCTACCCATAGCATCCAAAACCTCGCGGCTAACATAGTTCTCGGAAGGAATTAACTCCAAACCATCCCTTTGTCTCTGTTCCTCGGCCTTAATTAAATCAGCAATAGCAGTGTCATTCATAAGCTAGTCCTTAGTTGTAGTTAACTCTTTTGTCACTTAAATTGTATCAGAAAGTAAAATAAATAAAGTTATTGCCCAATAAACACCACTTATGATATTATTATTCACCTATGGCCTCCACTAACACTAAGATCGGTCAACTTATTGCTCAAATACGAGTTGACAAAGGTCTTACCCAAGCCGAGTTTGCTCGCAGACTAAATACCTCCCAATCTGCCGTTAATAGAATGGAGCATGGTCGACAAAACCTAAGTCTAGAAACTTTAGGTAGAGTCAGCGATGTGCTAAACAAACCCCTAATAAGCCTCAATAACGGGGCAGTTAGTCTACTAATTGAAGGCGGACATGAACTAAAAGGAGAGATTACCCTTAAAACTTCCAAAAATGCTACCGTTGCTTTGCTTTGTGCAAGCTTACTCAATAAAGGTACAACCAGACTAAAAAACGTTACTAAAATAGAGGAAGTTAACCGTATTATCGAAGTGCTAACCAGCATTGGCGTTCAGGTTAAATGGGTTGGCGCAAACGACCTAGAAATTAAACCTCCTGCAAAACTTGACCTAACTAGCATGAATAAAGAAGCTGCTAAAAAAACACGCTCCGTTATCATGCTAATGGGGCCACTCGTACATCAACTAAGAGAATTTAAAATCCCTTACGCCGGCGGCTGCGACCTAGGTAGAAGAACGGTTCTACCTCACTTATACGGCCTAGAAGAGTTTGGAGTTAGTGTCCAAACTCAATCCGGTCACTACGAAATAAAGTCCCAACCTAAAATCCCGGCTCGCGCAGTAGTTCTTTATGAATCTGGCGACACTACTACCGAAAACATTCTAATGGCTGCTGCAGCCACACCAGCTAGGACAGTTATTAAGATGGCCAGCGCGAACTACATGGTCCAAGACCTCTGCTATTACTTACAAAAACTAGGGGTAAAAATTGAAGGGATCGGCACCAGTACCCTAACTGTCACGGGCCTTAAGAACATTAAGAAAAATGTGACATATTCTCCGAGTGAAGACCCAATTGAAGCCATGACCTTCATTTCCGCAGCTATTACTACCGACTCAACAATAACTATTAGAAGAGCACCCATAGAATTTCTCGAACTAGAACTACTCAAACTAGAAAAAATGGGCCTTAAGTATAAGTTAAGTGAATATTACAAAGCAGATAACGGCTTTACCGATCTGACTGACATAACCATACATAAGCACAATGGCACACTTGTAGCTCCTAAAGAAAAGATCCATCCCAATATTTTCCCTGGACTTAACATTGACCACTTGCCGTACTTTGTTCCAATTGCCGCTGTTGCTAAAGGCAGAACTCTAATTCACGACTGGGTCTATGAAGACAGAGCACTTATGTACACGGAAATGAAAAAGATAGGTGTAAATCTGGAACTGGCTGATCCTCATAGAATATATATAGAAGGACCAACCAAATTTAAACCGGCTGACCTTGTCTGCCCATCCGGCATTAGACCAGCAGTTATGCTTCTAATTGGCATGCTAGCTGCACCCGGCCAATCTATTCTTAGAAACGTTTACACCATTAACAGAGGTTACGAGGACTTAGCAGACAGACTAAATAGCCTTGGTGCAAAGATCAACGTCCTCCACGACATCTAACCATTTGTGGTATAATCTCACCCGTTAGAACAGATAAGAACGCGGGTGTAGTGAAACGGCTCTCACGTTTGCCTTCCAAGCAAGAGTTGCGGGTTCGATTCCCGCCACCCGCACCATTTACCCATGCCCCGGTAGCTCAGTTGGATAGAGCAGGAGACTTCTAAGCTCAAGGTCGGGGGTTCGAATCCCTCCCGGGGTACCAATATACTCATGCTTGCTTGTATGCTGGCCAACAATTAAAATCTCAGTATGCCTGAACGGACTATAGAAGGACTGGAAACCTCAAGGATACGTAGAGACACTGAATTATTACGAAGAAGTGCTCGTGTTGCAGGATTAGCATTAACTGCTGCAGAGCTGAGCATGTCGTCGCTCACTGAGGAGTTAGGTGATTTGAACGAAACATATAAACATATGGTTGGTACTGTTATCACTGTAGATCCACAAGAGGTAATAACTCTGTGGGAAGAAAGCTGTGCGGTTGAATCCTCATTTTCATCTGGAGGCGAGCGCGGTACGTTTGGAGGCTTTGAATTATTCGATCGAGAGGGTCTTGCATATGACCATGAACATTTCTTACGCGAAGATAAAAATAGGCTAGAGGTTTGCTTAATACTTCTTCCTACAGATACAGTTGACCCAGAACAGCCAGCCAACATAAATATAGAAACTAAGACGCTTATACCGCTAAGCCAACTGCGAGGCCCCTTAAAAGTTAGCTAAACTGTAATTTTACACAACTTTTTAAGATTCACTCATGAAGTAGCCATCGAAGCTACAGCTAACTTTTCTTCCACTACATCTTCTGCTAAGGATCTTTTTGGAGCATAAGGTTTCAATGCAGTAAAACCCGTATGCTGAGCTATAGTTTTCTTTGATGCGAGTGCAGACGGATGAAATATCTCACCATCTCTTATTCTAGCGACATGTTCTAGGACGTCTCGGATTGCACGTTTTTTCTTAGATTTGGTCGCAGCAATTGCTTCAAGTACTTCATCGCTACCGACTAGGTTCGCCAGATAATCCAATGTTGAAGACAAGGTTTCACCAACTAATGGTATATCCCGTAATAATCTACCCTGACGGTCCGTACCGAAATAAGTTCCTTCAATATGTCCCTCAGAGACATCCACCTGCCAAACTCTTTGCTGACCTTCATTGCCATGACATATTTGCCAGGAGTAATGTCCTTCTGAGTGACCACGTCCGTCAAAGTGCAAACTCTCGATGGGCGGTATAGAGTCTAGAGGGCTGTCACTCGGTTGACCAAAACTAGCGACCACGCCAAAACCCTCAGGCATCAAAAACTTAGTATCCAGATAAAATCCCCTAGAAAAATCAAACATATAACTTGCAGTGGGTTCAAAAAAAGCGGCCTCAGGCCGCCTATCCAGCACCGGTTCAATTGCTTCTGGTATATTTGTTTTCACTTCAAAAACATATTATACCACACACGCTTGTGCTTGAACGAAAACTAGCAATAACTAGTCGAGTAACTTTGCAGCTTCTCTACTAGGTTTTCTTTAGGCCGGCAGTAATGTCTTTTGCGTAAGCCAATGCTTGTTGGTTGTCCTGACGAGCAGTCTTCAGCTGAGTGTTATACCCTTCTAACACAGAGTGGTTCAAATCGTAATCGCTAGGAGTTAGGTAAATAACGCTTGATTCAACACTGCTTGAGATCGACTGAGCTGAGCTAATTTCGCTTTGCATTGAGGTTAGGTCAGACTGCAATTGAGAAAGATTTGGTACACCCGAGCCTGCATTAGTTAGTCTAGTTTGCAAATCACCAGCAAGAGTAGAAAGCTTAGCCTCAGCTACCTGCTGATCGTCAGCTTCTTTTACTAACCAAACCTTAGGAACAACTAGTGCGTAGACTCGATACTCACTGAATATGTTTTGAGCATCAGTCCTAGCAGTACAAACAGTCGTTGCGCTATCTAGTTGAGTCTGAAGCGTCTGCAGTCCACTTACTGTACTACTAACCTCATTTTGTAGATATGTCTGATCACTCGGAGTAAGCTTGCTAGCAGAACTAATAAGAGTCGATAGCTTAGATAGACTAGCTAGGCGTCTATTAATCTCCTGATTCCCCCTAGTAATAATTGTCTGAAGCTCCTGGGTACTATTATTATTGCAGGTACTAACGTTAGGGTTAGGATTACTAGCTATACCGATAGAGCCGGTATTGCCAGCTGTGCCAATAGTATTAGTTGCGTCTGAAGTTACGCTATTCGCGAGTTTAGTTAGCTTATCTGCACTAACTAGGCTAGTTGCCAGAGTACTACCCAAGATGATTGCCACTGCAAATAGTGCCACTAGTTTAAAAACTGTTGATACTTTATTCATTTAGTTTTAGCTCCTTTTACTAATAGTTATATGCACTGAACTGCTAAAAAGTTTCACTGATTTTGATATGTCGGTATTGAAACTTCGTAAGCCATATCGTTTAGGCCTGTATTTACGCCGTTCTGATCATAGTTCTGCTCATTTATTGAGGCAGAGATGCTGTTAATGTCGCTAGTTAGGTTTGCGTTACTATCCCCAGCCGGAATTGTCGCAGGAACGTTTTTAGGCGGTGAGCCTAAAGCTGGGCTGGTACCAGAGCTAGCGCTGCTGTTAGAGTTAGATGCATACAAATTAGCCTTATTACTTGGCTTAGAAGAGAAGGGAGCTACCAAGACTAGCGCTATAAGTACAGCAGCAAATGCTCCGACTCCGACTGGCAGCCAAAAACGAAACCTAATACGGCTCTTTTCCTCTTCGTGATCAATCCTATTCATAGTTCTACTGACAAAATTACTGTTAGGCTGAATTGTAGTTTTGGCTTGTTTAATAATTTGATCAAACTTGTCCATACAGCTCCTTTCTTAATATTTTCTTGGCTCTAAACAACCAAGTCTTTATGGTTCCTTCCGGGCTACCTAGAGCCTCAGATATTTCCTTCAGGCTTAGGTCGTCCCAATAGTACATGGTAATAACGAACCGATATTTAGTTGGCAGCTTATCTATCGCCGTGACCACTGTTTCTTTGGTTAGCTGTGCATCCAGCTTCTCATCCGGCGGTGGTGCCTTATCAGCATTTAGGACTGAATCCTCATTGAGCGGCACAAATCTGGAATTTTGCTTTAGAAACCTGAGCGCAATGTTACTCGCTATCTTATATAGCCAAGTAGAGAAGGCATACTCAGGATTGTATTTAGAGAGATTATCGTAAGCCCTAATAAACGCTTCCTGAGCTACATCCTCTGCCGTCGCCTCGTCACCAACTATGTTATAAATGTGCTGAATTAGTCCCTTGTGGTAACGCTCAATGAAATATCTGTAGCCCCCTACATCCCCGTCCAACACTTTACCAACAAGCGCCGCTTCATCGTTTTGATCCATATATATGTATCTTAACAATAGTTATATGCATCTAACACCAAAAAAGTTTCACTTTTTAGATAATATTTTTTCTTTTGGCTTTTCTATACTCTCTACGAGCTACGTTATGCCTAATTAGAACGTTGATAAAACTGCCAATAATAGCTATGCCGACAAATAGATAGAATATGGTAAATAGCTTAGATGAGTCATTATCCGGATGAATATCTCCATATCCAACTGTAGTTAGAGTGACTGTACAGAAGTACACGGCATTCAGCCAGGACAAATGCATTAAATGTTTGTATACCAAGGCTCCGCCAAACAGCGCAATGAGTGCTGCAGCCAGAGATAAAAGATACTGCCTATGTATAGCTCTATACTCAGATTTTATCTCTTCAAAATCTTTTTGGTTTTTAGGATCAGCCATAAGCTTCTTTCACTCTAAATACTAAGATGCTAGTGCACTAAAGTCAATCAAGACTATCCAAGTTGTTATATAAACGCTAATATTATATAATATACTTATGATTAACTCCGAGTTTGACGGGGGTTACCAAGGTCTTGTGCCGCAACGAGACGATCATATTATTGGAACCTCTCCTGGCAAAGAATTGCCTCATACAATTGACGGTCTCTTCTACCGAGGCGATATTGAAATTGATAGAGAAGCTCTGGTGGCTAGGCTTACGTCCTCACCTGATGCAACCGTTTTAGACTATCAGAACTGGGTTGATGGTGCTTGGAAACAGGAGCAGGGCACACTAGGCGCCCTTGAAAGGTTTACTAGTAAACTCCATGAGGAGACGGCGGAGTTAAGAACTGAGGTTCTTAGCGTATTCTTGGGCCAAGGAGATGGAGATCAAAATAGTGCTCGTCTTTTGGATGAAGCAGGTGACCTAATCTGGTCAATCTCAGCCCTAGCTTGTTGCGCCAGTGCCGATATAGACGCAGGCATTAAAGGTTTGCTTTATGATTACGTCCGAGGCAGTCGCTACATCACGGTTAGTAAGGATGGGGCAAAGACCGAGCCTCCCATCTGGAGGCCAACAGCAGGTTCCTTGGTAATAAAATGGGACCAGCTTACGCTAGATGACATCGATACTCTTATAGAATCGGGCTTTGAGCCAACAGCTTCTACCAAAATGTTTATTGAAAGAGACGAAGATGACGATACCCCGATTGGGCACATGATGCTTTTAGAAAATATTAACCTAACTATAGAAAATCTTATTCTGGCGCAGTACGGTGGCCCAGGTACACAGAATAGGCAGTATATGCTTGAAGAAAGTTTTAAAGATAAGTCAATAGAAATAGGTAAACTTGTAGCCTTTGGCTATCTAAGCTGCGCCTTTATTTTAAATAGAGCAATTCAGCGCACGCTTGCTGATGCGATCAAACATAACGTCGAAAAAGTATCTAAAAGGGTAGAAACCGGAACGGTAGATAAAAGTGACGGACCAAGAGAAGCCTAAAGGTTGGTTATCTAGCAAAGTCCTTCTCTATTTCAGCGTATCGGAAACAACTAGTTTCGTGGTCATTGATCATTCCAGTCGCCTGCATAAATGCGTAACATATTGTTGGTCCAACAAACCTAAAACCATGCCTTTTTAGGTCTTTACTCATACTCACGCCAATCTCTTCCGCTTTCGCTTGGTCCGAAGTATTCAGGTGCCTGCCTTTAACAAACCCCCAGAGGTATTTGTCTAAACTGCCATACTTTTTTTGGATATCTAAATAGGCCATCGCATTAGAGATAAAAGCTTCAACTTTTAGTCTGTTTCGTATAATCCCAGCATCGTTTAAGAGGACAGACTTTTTTACGTCCGAATACCTAGACATTTTCAATGGATTGAAGTTATCAAAAGCTTTACGGTAGTTAGCGCGCCGAGAAAGAATCGTTGACCAACTAAGGCCAGCTTGTGCGCCCTCTAAACATAAAAACTCAAACAAAACTCTGTCTTCATGTACAGGCACGCCCCACTCTATGTCATGGTAATCCCGCATGGCCAGGTCGTTTCCTGCCCATACACATCTCGTAATGCTATCCTCGTTTGGCATAGGTTAATAATATCAGTACCTAAAAAAGACAAGTCATTTTACTTGGTACAATAAAAGCTATGTCTCAAATAGCAAAAAAAGTAATAATGGTTGAACCTAGCCACTTCGGCTTTAATCCCCAAACCGCAGACAGTGATCCATTTCAGCACGACTTGTCTGGTCAAGGCGAGACAGAAAAGGAAATAAGAGAACAAGCTTTAAATGAATTTAACGGCGTGGTCTCAACCCTAAAACATAACGGCATAGAGGTTGAAATACTACCGAGTCCTAAAGATATAACTCCAGACGAAATATTTCCCAATAACTGGTTTACAACACACGAGGACGGCACCTTAGTCATTTATCCGATGCTAGCAGAAAACAGACGGGCTGAAAGGCAAGTAGATGTTCTTAAGGCAGCTCTGAGCAAATTAGACTTTGATGTCACTAACACGCTAGATTTAACAAACGAAGAAAATAGCGGTCAATTTCTAGAAGGAACCGGCAGTCTAGTTCTAGATAGAATAAACAAATTTGCTTTTGTCATAGCTTCACCAAGATCATCCAAACAAACCCTCGATCTCTGGTGCCAAAAGATGGGTTACCAAGCCATGTACTTTCATGCCGTAGATAAAGTTGGTAAACCAATTTATCATACAAATGTATCAATGAATCTTGGTAAAGACTTCGCAGTTATCTGCACCGAGTCCGTAACCGACCAGAACGAAAGAAATGACTTACTAAATAAGCTAAAAGAACTAAACAAAACCGTCGTAGACATTAGCTTGGATCAGGTTAGCTGCTTCTGCGGCAACATTTTGCAGCTGCAACCTTCGAACGACCAACCAGTAATTATTATGAGCGAAACCGCCTTTAGTGCTTACAACGAAGAACAAAAACAAATGCTAAGTAAATTCGGTAAATTAGTACATATACCCGTTCCAACCATCCAAGAAGTTGGAGGGGGCGGAGTTAGATGTATGCTGGCAGAGGTATTTTAGCTTCGCTTTTTGTGATCAGTAAAAAAGTAAACAATTGCCACAAAGGGATGGATAATAAGCATTCCTACTATCCACCAAACTTTTGCTTTATCGCTAATCTTTTTGTTTAGAGCCGCATCAACAATCATCCATATCTCAAAAGCAAAAAGAAGCAGAACAACGAATATAATAACCGGCAACCAAATTCCTAGATGTGCGTGCCAATCAGACATAATAAAAGTATAGCACTGGTGATAAGAATATTTTGATAGGTCACAGTAGTTAATACCAACGTCTAATATATTTTATAGACAAATTCGACGAGAGCTCAATTAGTTTATATAATATTGTTATGCCTGAAGGTGACATGTCTAATCCTCATGGTGAAGTAATTTCTCATGCCCACTATGCGTATTTAACGAGAAAAGCCATAGAGCTTTTTAATAGAGGTGAACTAGGTAATGTCGTTGAGCTTATAGTTGAGCCAGAGTATGGCTACACAACCAGATTAACGTACGATGACGGAAGTTTTAGGTTTACTTACGGCAATGACCCTGGGTTAAATAACTCTGCAGCAAGTGAACTGGCGGGAGATAAGGGACATGCCAAATTTATGCTAAAACAAATCGGTATAACTACGCCTGAAGGACGAGAATTTCTTCTGCCTTGGTGGGCAGAAACAATAGGCGAATCTCAGAGGCGACGAGGAAACACTGAGCTACGTACGTCAGATACCGCCATTGAATACATTGAGGGAGTGCTCGGCTTTCCCGCTTACATCAAACGTGTTGATGGGTCTAAAGGAATTGGTGTGATGCGTGTTGACAATGCCCAAGAAGCAGGTGAGGTTATTGCTTCTTTCGAAAGAGATAAGGTACGGGTAATGGTCGTCGAAGAGGCCGTGGCCATGCCCGACTATCGCCTAGTCATATTGGATGGAACACTAATAAGCTCATATCGTAGAATACCCCTTTCTGTAACAGGTGATGGTACAAGTACTATATGGGAGCTAATTGCTGAGGTTCAAAAAGAGTACCTCGAAGAAGGTCGTGATACAACCATCAACCCCAATGACACTAGAATAGCCAGACAAATTGGTCGTCAGGACTTAGACTTGCTTAGTATTCTACCGGAGGAACAATCCTTAGAGCTTATGACGATATCTAATTTATCGGCTGGCGGCAAGGCTGAGGACGTAACAAAATCAACCCATCGCCGGTGGAGGGACTTAGGCGCATACATAGCGGCAAATTTTGGTTTACGTCTTTGTGGTATAGATTTAGCGTGCGATGATATAGCTAGCCCTGAAGCGCACTACTCAGTTTTTGAAGTAAATGCTGCCCCTGGGCTGGACCATTATGCATCCACGGGAGATGCCCAAAAAAGAGTTGTAGACGATCTATATGCTCGAGTGTTGAGCGCATACCCGTCTATGAAGTAAGAGGATAAATCATTGCAAGTTATAGCCATCAAAACCGACAGAGTGCAAGCTAACTCCACGAGCCTTTTAAAGTTGCTTGACACTTTTGTTACTGATTTTTCGGAAGGAAGTATCTTACTTATTACATCCAAGGTTGTTTCCCTTTGTGAGGGCAGAGTCTTGCCAATAGAATCAAGCAATAAAAATGAACTTATCAAAAAAGAATCAGATTTTTATTTACCTGGCGAGCTGAGCAAATACGGTTATCATTTCAGCATTGTCAGGAATACTCTCATCGCAGCAGCAGGCATAGATGAATCGAATGGTGGAGGGAACTTTGTACTTTGGCCGAAGGATCCCCAGCAAACGGCCAATGACGTTAGAGTCTACTTAAAAGAGAGGTTTAATTTAAAAAAAGTCGGCGTAATCATTACCGATAGTACCTGTATGCCGCTTCGTCGAGGTACGCACGGTATTGCATTAGGCTACAGTGGGTTTCGAGCACTCAATGACTATATAGGAAAACCAGACTTATTTGGTAGGCCATTCGATGTCAGCCAAGCAAGTGTTGCCGAAGGACTTGCGGCCTCAGGTGTCCTCGCCATGGGCGAAGGAAAAGAACAGACCCCCGTTGCCATAATTAGTGATGTGCCATTTGTCCACTTTCAGGATAGAAATCCTACTGCCGACGAACTTGCCTACATAAACATGGATAGAAAAGATGATTTATTTGAACCCTTTTTAAGCAGCGTCGATTGGCAGCCCGGTAAGAGGACAAACAAATAGTATGATAATTATAATGTCGGCCGTGACCTCCATAAATGGCAAGATTACTGAAGGCACAAAGGTAGGTACGGGCAGCTGGATATCAAACGAAGACCAAGACCACCTATCCAAACTAGTTGCTAAACATAATTTAATTGTTTTTGGTCGAAAAACATATGAAAAAATACGCCCCAATATTAAATTGCACCCCGCTAAACTGCGAGTTGTATTAACTAGCAACCCCAGCCAATACAAGAACGACAGCAAAAAGGGTGTCCTAGAATTTACCAATGAATCACCAAAAGAACTAGTACTTCGCCTCGAAAAAGAGGGCTTTAAATCCATGCTGTTACTTGGAGGGGGATTCACCTACACATCTTTTCTAAGAGACGACTTAGTCAGTGAGATATACCTAACTATTGAACCACAAATATTTACTCAGGGGATCAACCTGTTTAGCGATGAACTAGTCAAGAAAAGACTGCGTTTACTTGATCATAAACTTCTTAACAAACAAGGTACCATATTAGTTCATTATAAGGTTGGCCTCTAGTTATGGCTATGGATCGTAAGTTAAGACTTATCCTAGTAATTAGTATCCTTGCATCATTCGTTGCATTTCTGGATGGTTCGGTAGTTAATGTAGCTCTGCCCTCAATTACACGTCACCTTGGTGGCGGACTAGCAGTACAACAGTGGATTGTAGATGCCTATCTTCTGACGCTTGGCTCATTAATTCTACTTGCCGGCTCATTATCTGACATTTTTGGTCGTAAGAAAATATTAGCTATTGGACTTCTAATTTTCGGTCTAGCTTCCATACTTTGCGCACTTGCTCCTACTCACACATTTTTAATTATTGCCCGTGCTCTTCAAGGAGCAGGTGGAGCATTACTGGTACCAAGTTCTCTCGCAATAATTATCTCTAATTTTGAAGGCGCAGCAAAAAGTAAAGCTATCGGTACTTGGACAGCTTGGACCGGCATCGCCTTTATTATTGGTCCTCTACTTGGTGGTTTTCTAGTCGACGATTTTACCTGGAGACTAATTTTCGCAATAAATGTTATTCCAATAATTCTTTGTCTCTGGCTACTGACTAAAGTAGAACTGAGTGAGAAAAGAACTAGAACTCGTCTTGACGGCATAGGGGCACTTCTATGTAGCTTAGGGCTCCTTGGAACAGTCTTTGCGTTAATAGAGCAACCAGATTACGGCTGGCACAGCTTGAAAATACTACTTCCATTTATACTTGGCGTACTACTTCTAATTGCTTTCATTACCTATGAATCAAAAATCAAGAACGCTATGCTACCAATATCTTTATTTAAAATACGCAACTTCACCGTCGGTAATATAGCAACTGTAGCAATCTACGGCGGCTTATCCGTCGCCACCTTTTTAATAGTTATATTCCTTCAAGAGGTGGGCGGTTATTCAGCTTTTGATGCAGGACTATCCCTACTGCCAGTTACTATCATTATGTTTTTACTATCACCTCAGTTTGGCAAATTGGCAGGCATTTATGGCCCAAGACTTTTTATGAGCCTAGGCCCACTAATTGCAGGTATCGGCTTCATATTAATATCTCGGGTTACGCTGCCAATAGACTACACAAGCAAACTGTTGCCCGGAATACTAGTTTTCTCTCTTGGGTTATCGATGACCGTTGCTCCATTAACCGCAGCTGTTCTTGGCAAAATAGAGCAAAGTCATTCCGGTATTGCCTCGGCTGTTAATAACGCTATCTCGAGAATCGCTGGTCTTATTGCCATAGCCGTAATAGGGGTTATTGTCGGACGTAGTATATCCCTTAGCGGTTTTCATGACGCCATAACTCTTACTGCAGGACTATTAATTATTGGTGGTGCGGTTTCTGCAGTAGGTATTGAAAATTGACTCTACGAATAACCAGGTGGTTGTAGGGTCACGCAGAAGCTCTAAATACTGACTAACTCTATAGGCTTTGACTATTTCAACCCAACAATGTATATATATAGAGTTATATAAAAAGGAGCTACTCATGAAGCAATTTATAACTAATAAAATAATGATCGCTAGTTTTATGGCTATTTCTACCATTACTGGAGCGGCGCTCATTACCGCCACTAGTTATGCATCAACTCCAAATCTGCAAAAGGTATACCAGGCGACCTGTACCATAGGCAATGTTCCTGCAACGCTAGCTATAGGCCAATCAATGACACCTACAATTACAGTAACAAATACTGGAAATTACACTATAGGTGCTCACTTTATTTCATTTGTAGATAATAACGATGGTCCTACTACATACTTTAAAGAGGTTAACGTGACAGGTATTAAACCAGGTGAAAGTAAGACAAAAAACCTAGGAAAGTACACAGTTCCCTCTGATGTTACAACCACGGGCACAGACAATGCATCGGTTTATGCCCACAGCGACCTGAACTACCCAAATACTAAAACATTCTTTCAGTGTTCAACCGAATTCACAATTATCCAATAGTCTGTCTTTTGGGGAGTGCCAGACGTTATCGTAACTGAGATTAGGACTTAATCGATTCTATAAAAGCATACCTAGGGTCATTAGGACCCTCTGGGCCACTATTTGTCATGACATAGTGAGTAAATGCGACCAAGTCATTTCTACTGAGTCGTCTGCCTAAAACTTCAGTTGTTGGCCCTGGATCATTAGGGTCATATACCAAAGGCTCGGTCAACGGACTGCCACCGAAACGTAGGACCGGCTCGTAAACTTCCTGCTCGTGATTATTTATGTCTAATTCCCAACGAGTGACTTTTAACTCAAATGTTGCTAACCAGCTTTTAAACCTGTTAAAGAATGGGTCGCTCTGAAGTTCTGGATTTTGGAAAGCAGCACCCAGTGCAAACATCGCATCCAACATGCTGTTACGTGACTGTTCACCACACAGGCCCTGAAAAGGGTTTACCTCATGGGCTAACTCTACGTAGTGTCGCTCAGACTGCGGGAGATGTCCTGCAAGAAAACTTGGCATATAGCCCGTCTTTGCTTCTATACCAGAAGGCAGAACCCTAGTCATATAATTAAGTATTGTTGAAGTATTTAAAGATAGCAAGCATAAACAAAAAGACTTCCTGAGAAGTCCTTCATAGTACTTATGCTTGGAGGGCCAGGAGGGACTCGAACCCTCGACACCCTGCTTAAGAGGCAGGTGCTCTAACCAGCTGAGCTACTGGCCCTTAGAAATAAGGACTAAAAAACTTTAGCAAATTACCTCTGTTTTGGCAAGCCGTAACAGATAAGATATAATGCACTACGTGAAATACCTCAACGGTCTGGAATTATCCGGGTACATTAAAGAACGCCAAGCGAAACAGGTTAGAGCTTTAAAACAAGCTAACGGCATTAACCCCAAGCTAGCTATTATCGTGACCATACATGACCCTGTCATTGAGATATATTTAAGACTAAAAAAGAAATACGGCGAAGAGATAGGAATTGAAGTAGAGCTTTTCAGAGTGGAAATAGAAGAAGTACCTGAGCTAATAAAAAAACTTAATTCAGACGATTCAATTCATGGAATAATTGTTCAATTGCCTATTGCTAACGAGGAAAGAACAGAAGAAATAGTTGATCTAGTCGCACCCAACAAAGATGTCGACGGACTGGCAAAGAAAACAGATTTTGATCCCGCTACACCACTAGCAATTCTATGGTTGCTAGCAGGCTACAACGTAAATCTTGATGGCAAAAACATCGTTATAGTAGGCAAGGGAAGGCTAGTTGGTGCACCTCTAGAGAAGGCTCTAAAAGCATCTGGCCAAAACCCAATAGTTCTCTCCAGGCAATCCAAAGACATTGCTGATGAAGTAAAGAACGCAGATGTTATTATCACCGCAACTGGTGTCCCTGGACTCATAAAATCCGACATGATCAAACAAGACGCTGTTGTGGTTGACGCTGGGGTTGCCAGTGAAAATGGCAAGACGGTTGGAGACGTTGATGAAGATGTCTATGACAACAGGCTCGATCTAACCATTACACCAACCAAGGGAGGGGTAGGTCCTTTAACGGTTTGCGCCCTATTTGATAACCTAATCAGATCAGCCAATAACTTTATCAAGCATTGAGTCGCCGTTTTAGGAAATTAAATATTTCCTCAGGCATAGCGTGCTCAGACCAAGCCCGAAAATCATAATCCTCAGGTATTTCAAAAACATATTTATTGAGTTCAGGATAAATCTTCTGACAGAACTTCATAGCTGCTCTAGATTCTTTAACTTCACCTACGCAGTCCAGCGGCTTATTCCCGGATATCCCAAGCAGCTGTCTATATGTTGGCTCTAAGCTAGGATCAAGCAGCAAATTCTTGCCGCCCCACAGTTTAACCAACTTCTCCTTATCCATAAAAGGCGTCAAAGCCATAAAAACAAACGCGCACTTAGGGCACTCTCCACACCAAAAAAGATGATGCTCACCGTGGCGAAAGGCCCTGTTACACGAGCTAAAAACACCAGCGTATTTATCGAAGTAAGCTTTCGCAAATATCTCAGCTATCCTAAGCTCACTTAATGGTCTAAGCAGGGAGTAGTACATTAGGCTATCCCCAAAGTAATTCTTTATAACACTCTGAAAAGACCTCTCGTATTCTATAGACTTAGAGTACTGGTGATTTATGTCCACACCCCGGTAGTTAAGACTAGGTTCGCTGGCTGAACTTTCGTTGGACACAACACTATCCCTGTTGCCTGTCAGAATACAAACCGCGAGTCCTACAGCGCTAAGAATTGCCGATATTGGTATGTGACCGTTTAGAGCATCCTGGGCATTTAATTCTAGTATTTGTGGATCTAGTTTTCTATCAACCCAGAAATGTTTTAGGCCAATAGTGTTAACTAGTGGCTCCAGCTGGTCTCTATGATTTAGGCTCCAGGTGCTCACGTCTTCCTGCTGGCGTAAAAGCTCCACACTGACAAGCGAATCCTTACCTCCGCCAATCCCGACCATTTTCCCAGAATTATTACTAACTTCTAAAACTTCACCAAGTGAACCATTAACAGGGAAGTTAATACTAAAATTTGGATCCAGGTTGTTTACATAGAAAAATTCTCCCAGTCCCTTCAGATATGTCTTATTGAGGTATTCAGACAGTTCTTTAGAAATCTGTCCCTTTTCAACTGTAATTTGGCTAGCCTGGTACATTTTGTAATAAGAAACTCCAGCTACAAAAAAAAGTAGTTGCATGGCTCGATCTAGAGCCTTCTTATCGTGAGACGCATACTCGAAATCGAACTTAAAAGTTTCCTTTAAGACAAGAGTATTGTCGTATGAGTATGTTAGGTTAAGCTCTTTGCTCTCCTCGCTGAATTGGTAGTCTTTGAATATAAAACTAGTGTATTTACTCATAGGCTGCTCACTGCCTGCTTAAACTGGTTGCCCCTATCCTCAAAGTTTTTAAACATATCAAAACTGGCAAAACCAGGAGAAAGCACCACGCTGTCCCCAGATGCAGCCAGCTCCTTAGCTCTCTTTACAATCTGAGTCATATCTCTCAAATCGCCACTGTAGTCATAATTATCAAACTTTACCCTATCAAATAGTTCCTTTAACTTCTGCCCAATCTCACCAATAACTAATATTTTCCTAAATTCATCTTGGTGATTCACAACATATTCACCAAATTCATCAATATTAAGTTTTCTATCAAATCCTCCAACTATCAGCACCTTCTTGCCCTCAATAGCTTCAACTGCCGCCTCAGTTGCTTTAAGGCTTGAGGCGAAGGAATCGTTATAGTATTTGACGCCGTCAACCTCCCGCACTAATTCAAGCCTATGCTCTAACCCCGTGAAGGAGGTAATAACTTGCCTGAAAGAGGATACATCCTGACTTACTTGCCAGACACTAGTGAGGGCTGCACAGATGTTTTGAAGATTGTGCTCACCAAGAAGCTTTACATCAGATACCGGGCATATCTCATTAGACTCAATAATAATGGTGCCATCTTTGACCTCTGCACCAGGTGCTTTGAAGTAGGGAATAAGCTTACCTGGGCTTTGCCTAGCAATATCCACCGAAGCTTTATTGTCCGCATAACAAATAGCAGTATCCTCGGCTGACTGATGAATAAATAACTGTGACTTAGCCTTGTAGTAATCCTCAACACTGTCATGCCAGTTAAGATGTTCTGGCACAACCATTAAACAGACTGCAATATGTGGCGACTTTTCCTTAAGATCGCACAGTTGAAAACTAGATAGCTCCAGCACCACATAAGTATCATCTTGGATATCGTCAAGAAGGCTTAAAAAAGGTATACCAATATTGCCACCTAAAACTGCTTTAACTCCAGCTTTAACCAACATTTTATATATTAGCGTTACGGTTGTACCCTTACCCTTGGTCCCAGTAACCCCAATAATATTTTTAGAAGGGCAAACACTCAAAAACTCGTTTAATTGAGTTGTAATCTTATCTTCTACTCCAGGGGTGGCGTCGAGGATAAGATTAGGATTTAAACCGGCAGTTCGGACGATTAAATCAAAATCCTCTAAATACTTAAGATAATCCTCACCAACATGCCTGTAGGTATCCGCCGGCGTATCTATAGATTCATCTTTGTCGCAGATAGTTATTACATTGGCTGGATCTTTAGAAAAGTAAGCGTAAGAAGACTTTCCTTCAAGCCCATAGCCTACAATAGCTATTTTCATATCTACATTATGCCATTAATTGTTAACCAAGCTCTTTTTTGACCAGATCAGCAACTTGGCGAGGTGTCATCTCGGCTTTAAGAATAATACCGCTAACACCTAGCTCTTTGACTTTAGGGGGTATCTCTTGCTCCCCGACGTTTGTCAGTATCATAACTTTAATATCTTTACCCCAAGGAGTTGCGCGCATTTTCTCAAGCATTTCATCACCTGACATCTCTGGCATCATAAGATCAAGCAAAATCATGTCAGGTTTATCTTTTTCCACCATCTCAAGTCCCAACCTGCCGTTCTCTGCCGTCTGAACATTAAAGCCCAATGCTTCAAACTTAAAGCGGTACATCTGAGAGATGGTCTGATCGTCTTCTATAATTGCTACCTTGGCCATATTCACCCCTATAGTAAAGTATACTCTTTTAGCTTGGCGCCTTAGTCCTTAATACTTCATTAACAATATCTACCACCTGTGACGGCGTATAGTGAGCCTTAATAATATATCTGTCGACATTAAGTAGTCTCATACTGGTAGGGGCCTCATCCCTACTAATATTGGTTAAAATAATGACCCTAATGTTCGCACCCCACTTCTTAGCTCTAAGAGCCTTTAACATCTCGCCCCCGTCCATCACTGGCATCATAAGATCTAACATTATTAGCTCAGGCTTAAAGTTCTCCGCAACCCTCAATCCATCGGCCCCATTAAAAGCAGTTTGTACTTCAAACCCAGATGTCTCAAGTTTAAGCTGATACATTTTTGCTATCTGTATTTCGTCTTCTACGATGAGTACTTTAGGCATAGCTAAAGATATTATACCAAGCACAAGTACTAATTGACATTCCAAGACGTTTATGCTATTATTCAACCAGTACTTTAGCAGATTAAACACCTGGTCAGATTATTGGCTAGGTGTTTATTTGTTTCAGTATTGTAATAATACAAAAAAATTGTGTAATATTAACAGATTAGGACTGCAATGAATATCCAGGTCGTAAAAGGTATCGGAACAGGCCCAACAAAGTTGGCTGCATTTGATGCTGCACTGAATAGTGCCGGTGTTGCAAACTATAACTTAATAAAATTAAGTTCCGTAATACCTGGCGGCTCGAAAATTATAAAAAAACAAAAGCCCCTTGCGGATAAAGAACTACCAGGCAAGTGGGGCGATCGTCTCTATGTTGTAATGGCCGAAGAGAGAGTAGATTCGCCCAACACAGAGGCGTGGGCAGGGATAGGCTGGGTACAGGATAAGAAAACTGGTAAAGGTCTATTCGTTGAGCATGAGGGAGCGAGCGAAAAGGCTGTACGCAGCGATATAACCCAGAGCCTTGAAGCCTTGATGGCCACTAGAAACGTAGATTTTGGAAATATTTCGATGGAAGTTATTGGTAGGACGTGTACTCACTTACCTGTATGCGCTTTAGTTGCCGCTGTCTACCAATCCGATGACTGGAAGGACGATTCTCCTTCGTCATCATAAGAAGTCACGACATCCCCTAGATAGTTAGTGGAGTAACCATATGAATACTGATCATAACAGTGAATCGCATTTACTGATCAAATCGCCTGAGGATGTTGTTCAAGTATCAGAACAAGGTAGATTTAGGCAGGCTCTTCAAGCTGCCAAATATAGCCTGGAAGGTGCCGTTGTGGCATTCGAATTATTGCCAATTACAAACGAGGGATCACGTTATGGAATGTTACTTGCAACAGAGGCTATTACCAATCAACCAATCGTTGGAGCAGCTGTGCTGGGAGGCTCAACACTATTAGTTGAGGGTGCAGGGGCAATCGCAGCTAGCGATTTGCTGACAACTGACAAGGCAACAAAGTCTATAGACTGGCTAAATGGCAGGATAGATAATATCGTTGGCCCAAACTGGCAAGTACCAAAAAGTTTGGAGGCGCTAACAGCTCTATATCTGGGTGTACCAGTTTCGCTTGCGCTAAGTCAAAGAGATAACACAGAGAGAACTCGACAAGAAACTAGAAGGAACGGCCTTTTTACGGCCGCGTGGGTAGCAGGGGTCTGTGCGGTAGAAGGCGCTGCAATATCAGAGGGGATTGGCAACATAACTAGCCCAGAAGTCGTAGCATCTGTGGTAACTTTTCTTGGCCTTAGCAGATTATTTCAAAAGTGGGCGCAAGCTAAAGTGGAAAGGGCAGCCTTAGACGAAGCACAAAAAGACGTAAAGTTTGTTTCTGGTGACAAGAACGATAATACCCCCAGGTATGACTTAAGCAAGGAAGAGCTAGCGGAGTTAGACCGTCAGCTTACGCAGCTAGCAATGGTGCAGTGCCCAGACGAAGATATAGTGGGCGTTTGGATAAGACCTTATAGTAAATATGCAAACTTCGTCAGGTCATACGAAGCATCATATTTCCCTGAAGTCGAAAATGTCTCCGATGAAGACGAAGATAGTACTTTGTTCTTTGCTTTAGTCGACACTAGGCCAGAGAGTTCAAGAGTGGTGCATGCCGCTACCATTACCGGCCTGCAGTACGACACGTCCGTAAATCAATTTACGTCCGCAGGCTCAACTAAAAAGGAGACGGGTTTTTATACAGTAGACGAACTAATCAAGCTTGGTAATTTTACAATTAAAGATTTTAGAAAATTCTATAAAGATCGTGGCATCGACGTATCTAAAAGCATGGCCGTGGAAACAAACTTTCGCATAGGCGAAAGAACGGAGCCGTATCATTATCTAAAAATGGCAGATATAGCATATGTACTTTTTTACCGAATGTTGGAAAAGAGGCTGCCTAAGAAGGAAACTGTGGTATTTGCTACTGTCAATCAAGCCTCTATAGATTCATTCAATAGATTTGGCATAGAATTTGAGCCACTTATGGGTCGAACAGACTTTGTTACCCCAGAGTCAGATGAGGTTAGGGACTCCATCCCTATAGCTTTAACCCGAGACGCTAATCGAGATTTATTTGGTAACATAGATCTCTCTATCCCTGAAATCGTGGTCTAAGTAGGTGTCTGCTTTTCTATTGTATATTTTTTGAGATAAAAGTCGGGCTTGTATGACTCTTTTAGTCTCCTTAAGCCAGGCATACCCAAATCTTGCTCCCAATTTATATGCTTACAACCAAAATGCTTCATTTCTTTCGCGGTTATGTTGGAGAGAAACACATCAATGTGCTTAAAAACGTAAAGGGCTTTTTGGAAGTGGCATATGGCATAGTCTTTTTGAACAGCTTCGTTAATTGAGAAACCGACCGCGGCACCCTCTATATATAGAATCACACCAGACAAATTAAGACTTTGGCTGTAGTCAAAGAGCCTTCTTATTGCTTCTAACTCTCTGGCACTTTCTTTACCTTGTACTTCTCTCTCCGTAGTCCATTGCTTTAATATACTCATCACGTCTGACCTAATAGACTTAGACCTAAAGTCTATTTTTTTAACTGCCATGTCGCCGCTTTGGTTTTTCATGAAGTGATTTAATTTATTTCTCTTCAATTTAAATGCACCACCAGTCAAATTTATCTGCTCGGGTATGTTATATACATAGTCAAACTGATCTCTATCTTCTTTAATAGCAAATAAATCAGGTTTATTTATATTCTTTATAACTACCTCAGGAACCAGATCAACTTTATTTGTCCTGCCAAACAGACTTAGCAATGTCTCGTCAATTTTATCCTGGCCTATAAGTGTATATATCGTCTTACTACTGCTGTAATCAGACATTTTAATAATCAGATTGTCGTATAGCAGTGAGATTTCAGTTGTCCCGTCATCCCAGGAAAACAAGCTCGTGAAATTAAAATCAGAGTATGGATCAAACTTTTCTACAATTTTTTCTATTGATTTTTTATCCTCAATCGTTAACCGAGAGAATAAAGGATATTTTTGTAACATTTACCTAATAATAGCAAAAAGTAATGTCTTTATTAAGCGTAACTGTTATTATAAAGGGGTTAAGCTTTCAACAAGAAATAGATGGGCTATCAAAGGTGTTACCAGATCTACTGATTCTTATAATTTGTAGTATAGCCATTACTACCCTTGGTTTGCTAATTGTAGTACGTAATCCTTCCCAAGCAATAAACAGAAACTTTGCGTACATGTCCCTGGCACTAGTGTCTTGGTCTATAGCAAACTACCTGTCCGATCATGTGAACACGAATGTGCTTTTTTACACTAGACTAACAATTCTAACGGGGATTGTTGCTATCTACTGTGTGTTAAATTTCGTGAATAACTTTCCTACACCAACTCACTTTAAAAGAAGATTTTTTCTTTTATTTCACACAAGTCTGACTATTGTTCTCATACCCTTAAGTTTAACCCCAGAGGTTATACAGTCTGTTACTATTTCGGGTAGCAGCTCAACGGTCACTACTTCGTTTATCTACTGGCTGTTCGTTTTCTACGTGGCATACTCCTTGGCATTATTGCTTGTCATTATATTTAAGAAGAGAAAAGAAACTCACCTAGTTTCACAGAAACGACAAGTATCCATAGTTTCCTGGGGCATCATTTTATATGCTGTGCTCGCTGTTATCTCAAATGTTTTATTGCCCCTAGTTATTAATAACTGGTCAAGTTCTAGACTTGGTCCTGCGTTTACCCTGATTTTGTCTGGCATGGTGGCATACGCTATTGTCCGCCATAGACTGTTTGACATTAGATTAATCATTGCTAGATCCATAGCCTACTTACTTGCTCTCGCTACTTTAGCTGGAGCATTCACTCTTATTGCCTCAAGTATTACTAATTACGCCTTTAAGAACCTGAACGACTCTCAAGCCAGAATTATCTATACAGCTTTAGCGATCGTACTAGCACTTTTTTACCCCGCAATAAAACACTACTTCGACGTTTTTACCAGGAAGATTTTCTATAGGGACGCTTACGATACCCAAGCCTTTTTAGATGAACTGAATAAAACAATAATAGACAATATAGAACTTGGTATTCTACTCAGACGCTCCGCCATGGTTATAGAGGACTACATCAAGTGCGAAAGAGCAGCTTTTATTATTAGGGACGAAGGCACGGACACTATAAGGGTAACAGGCTCGAAGGATTTGAAAGCAGATGACTTTAAGTCGCTATATAAAATTTTAGACAAACAGGATGAAAGCATGATTGTTTACGACAACCTAGAAGAGGGTGAAACGGACCTAAAAAAGACTCTGCGTAATAATCGGGTCGCGATAGCAATAAGACTTCAATCGAAGGAGCATTCTGCCACAGCTCATAAAAACTATATGATTTTTGGGTATAAAAAGAGCGGAAACATCTATAACAATACGGACATAAAAGTCATAGAGATACTAGCCAATGAGTTAGTAATCGCCATACAAAACGCATTACGATTCGAGGAAATTCAGGCCTTTAATGTGACACTTCAACAAAAAGTCAACGAAGCTACTTACAAGCTGCGTAAGGCTAACGAACGCCTTAAGGTTCTAGATGAAACTAAAGACGACTTCATCAGCATGGCCTCTCACCAACTAAGAACACCCCTAACAAGCATAAAAGGCTATCTCTCCATGATTCTTGAAGGTGACGCTGGCAAAGTAACCCACACCCAAAAGGATATGATAGGCCAGGCCTTCTTCTCCTCCCAAAAAATGGTTTACCTGATTGCCGACATGCTAAACGTTTCGCGACTAAAAACCGGCAAATTCTCCATTGAAAACACTAAGGTGAACTTAGCTCAACTAGTCGAACAAGAAATGCAGCAGCTAGAAGACACTGCGATGTCACATAATGTCCATCTAACGTATAACAGACCTAAAGAATTTCCAGACCTTATGATGGACGAAACCAAAATACGTCAGGTAGTTATGAACTTTGTAGACAACGCCATCTACTACACACCCAAGAATGGTCACATAAACGTCAACCTAAAAAACAAAGACACCAGCATTGAACTAACTGTCACAGATGATGGCATAGGGGTACCTAACAGTGAAAAACATCATCTTTTCAACAAGTTTTACCGGGCTGGCAATGCTAGAAAAGTCAGACCGGATGGCACCGGACTAGGCTTATATATGGCCAAAAAAGTAGTTGTTGCCCAAGGTGGATCACTAATATTTGAGAGCCAAGAAGGCAAGGGCAGTACCTTTGGCTTTAACTTCTCCAAAGAAAAGCTAGCCGTAAAACCGGGCGACAAAAAAGCAGCTCCAGCTAAAGAACTTCACGCTGCTCACTCCTAGCGTAAAAAATATGTAATAAAATCCACAGACAGTCCGTTTATCAAGGTATAGTTTGAAGAGCAGAAACCCGGAGGGAGGATATTTGTGTTGAGTTTGACCTACAACCTCAAAAACCGCAACTGGATGTTCGCTGCAGCACTGACTATTCTGTTGGCACTTTTCCTAATTAAACTGGACTCAGTACATGCTCAAAATATTGGTATAGGTGGACCATATAACTGTGACGCTAACGCAGTCCTTTACTGTGGCGCCAGCTCCGTAGACAACCTTATAGGCAAGTACAATAACGGCGACGGAGTTAACTCGGCTGCCAGTATCCATAATATATATAACTACTTCGGTATAAATTACTCAGATATTGAACTTATGAATAGTAGCGTGGCTCATGTCCAAGCTGGCGAAGTGACTAAATCTGGTGATGTCCTAAACTCGACCGGTGGAGTAATAGCTACAGGTGCTTTAACGGGCGGCAGACAGTATATAAGCGGCAGCTCCACTGTTAACTTTGACGGCACCACCTTCTACACTAGACCTCCGTCAATATCTTTCCTAAATAATGCTCTTTACGCTTACGTTGTAACTATAAACGGTCGCTTTGACTTCGCTATTCTCTCCAGCTGCGGCAACCCAATATCTGCAAGACCAATTTCTCCACCACCTGTCCCACCTAAGCCCGTTCCTCCTAAACCGGTACCAACTAAGACGACCACTCCAGCAGCCACTACCATAAGCAACTGCAACGGCAACACAACCAACTCGTCCAATACCAATAATGCTAGCGGCGGCAATTGCTCAACTAATACTACCGTCGTCCAGAACACCACTACCCAAGCCCCTCCCCAACAAACAGCCTCAACTCCGGCTGTCCAAGCAACTGTTACCCCATCTTCAACTACTTCCAGTCTAGTTAACACCGGACCAGGCGATGTTGCCCTAGTTTTCATTGGCGCCGCAGCCTCTGGAATAGTTATTTATCAGTTGGTACTGAGACGAAAATTCGCCAAAGAGCGTATAGAAGCTAACTCCAAAAGAGACAAATAAGTTTCTTATAAACAACCTTTGACTATTTAGCTAAAATAGTGTAAAATAATCGTATATGGATTCAGAGATTGCACTCGCTGTCGGTTTTGCTGCTGGCGCCACCGTAGGCGCTGTAGCTGATCGTTTTGCCATTGAAAGGCAAAGTAGAGTGGTAGAAGAAGAACACTTGCCAGTACTTGCTAGTGCACTGTCTCACGAACAAAATGAAGACGAAAAGGAAAACCAAGATGAGCGAAGTGCTTATGAAAGGGCTAGAGCCTTCCTTGGCAGGTACTCAGTTAAAGGTGCCGTTATCTTGTCTTTCGCAGTAAGCGGCAGTCTCTTTGCCTACTCATTCACAGGAGAATCGTCTCACACTAATCCCGAGGGTCTAGAAATTGTAGCTGATGGTGCCGCAGATGTTCAAAGTGTACTACCTCAAGAGGTGTCTATCATAAGCGACTTCTCTAAGACTAACCCAACCGTAGTAGATGAAAACCTAAGCGGAGTTCACTCAGACAACCAGCAAATCACTACAGCAAGAGAGTTTGCTAAGTTTGTAAATACAGCTGTCGGTGAGCCGCTTGGTGCTGCAGATATGAACGGTGGTATCGCAACCGCCCAAGACTTACTAGATAAGCAAGCCAAAAGCTCAACAAATACAGCGGGCGAGATACTGGTAATAACTAATGGCGATAGCCTGGGAGATACTGCTAGCTTGGCCCAAGCTGCCAACCAGCAGAAAACCAAAGTCAGCGTAGTTAACCTGGATCCGCGCGGTACCCCAAAACAGTTAGTAGATAGTTTCCAAGGTCTTGCAAGCTCTACTGGTGGACAGTACTTTAGTCGTACCACTGGCGGCATGAACCTAATTGCTGAGCGAGTCAACCAACCAACTACCACCGATGAGATGGGTATATCAAGTGAAACTTCATTAATTATGAAAGGACTTGCAGCCATTTTGTTTGGTACAGGATCTTTGATCCTAGCCAACAGACGCAGGTTCACAACAGGGAAAGGAATGAGAGGATAATCATGGAACAACCATCACACTTAAGAGAAGTATCAGCCTCTAGAGACGCTGTTGCAGCAGATCTCGTTAAGGCTGCAGAAAATATTCGAGAAGCTTTGGGCAGTGTCGTATCTCACGAAGATCCAGCTGTCGACGCTGCAATAGTTTCCCTAATGACACAGACCCCTTTTGGTCTGGGCGGTAGAGCAGCCACGGGTAAGACCTTGTTATCTAGAGCCTACTTCCAGGCAATTGAAGGCGTTGGCTATACTAACGAAACAGTAGCCTTTATCCCAGGCGACCATGATCTTAGCGCAAGGGCAATCAAAGGCGACACATACACTCAGAAAAAGACTACCAAAAGCGATATAGAAAGAACAGAAGAAGAAATTACTCAAGAAATTGCGGGCATATTTACAAATAAAACTCGCGGCATCCACTTCGAAGAAATGACTGCCGCCAACCCTGCAGCCCTAAGATCGGCAATGTCGTTAATGGCCAATGGAACGGTAGAAAGACGTGGTGAAATACAAGATATGCCAGGTATTCATTGGGTTGTTGCCTCAGCCAACACCATAAACAGAAGGGATGGAACCCATACAATTCCTCCTCAAATAGCATCTAGAATGGCTGTTGGCACCATAATGGGTCTAACAGATGGGACTGGCGATAAATCTACTCGTAGAGCCAGGCTATTAAATAGAAGTACTGACAAGAAAGAAGCTTGGAAAAAGGTTGATCCAGTAGTCTCTGCAAAAGAACTTCTCGAGTTTGGAAGGCACATTGGACAGGTGGCTATACCAGACGAAGCTAGAGACCATATAGTGGAACTGACTATCTCTACTATGGACGTTCTTGCCAGAGAGTTCGGCGTTCGAGAAGGCGACCATAGAATGTATGAACAGCTAAGCCTAGGAGCTAGGGCACAGTGTGCAATTCATGCTGGCAAAATGGCGGTAGCTAAAGAGGATGTAGTCCGAGCTTTGCCAGGTGTCTTTGCCGCTAGGATATTTGTCCATCCCAAAATAGATGCAGAAGATTTTCACCAAGGACAACTTAACGAATTCATAGAAACTGCCATAAGCGAAGCAGGAAAATAATATGTCTGGCGAGATTAAACTAGCGGCTACCACAGACGCCCTGGCTAACCTTGTCACTAATTCACCGATCTTATGGGGTGAGCACGATCATCCCAAAAGTTCGGTGGGTTTTTCTGACTTTCCTCTTTACCATCGTCCGTTTGATCCTGAGTTAGATGACCCAAGCAATATTGACCATAGCTCCTACGACAGCATAGTAATGGACGAACCCCACGTTGCAATTATTCATCCACCCAGACAGCTAGATATTAGAGTAGTTGCCGAACAGCGCGTACCAACTTCCCTAGACGAAAGATTCGGTTTGGGAGCCGCCAGAAACGGGCTTAACATCGCAATAGCCAGAGCTCTAGAAGAGTCTCTGCCTGGTGTGACGGACGAAGCCCTACTCTTCTCTGTCGGATCAGCAGCTGCGAGAGACCAGGACTTTGAAGTTCTAACTCATTCTGATGACCCAGAAGAACAAGCAGATTTAATCAGGGGCCTAAGCCATGACGGCCTAACCATTGTTCTTAGTAGCTTTCTAAGGCTTGATCCTAAAAAGCTAAAATCTAACCAGCCCATGATTGCCATCAAAACAAACGCTCCTTGGGATCTTGAACTCCCTAAAGCAGGACTAGTTATACGTTCCGGCAAAGGCCTTGGGGAAGTCGACTTAAGCGATGATAGACAACGTGGCGAGGCCAACAGGCTACTTATAAAAGAAGATCAAAGGGTTGTTGACTCCCTGTTAACCGCCAAAATAGCGGTTGCTCGGGCTGTATTCGATAAATCATCACCTGATGGTGTCAATTGGCCCAGAGTAGACGCCTCAATAGCCCAGGCAATAGAGAGGGCAGAGAACTGGCAAAATACATAAGCATAATCTAAAATATAGTTGACTAAATATGAAAAGAGTGATATATTAAGATAAAAGATCTAGAGGTCAAAATAACCCTGGTCATACTAACAGCCCTTAAAGGAGTTATTTAATGGGACAAGAAGATTTTCCAGCACAAGATCGACATTCAGTTGAGCACAGCAGCATTTTTGCCAACTTAAGAAGTAGAGGCGCAGTACTAGCTGCCTCAGCCGTAGCTATGTTTGGTGCAGGAGCTGTTATAGAAGGTTGTGGCACTCAAGCTACATCGGGACGTCCAGTGGCATCAGAAATTGCTACTAGCGTTAGCCCAAATCAAGCAAAAGAGAATTGTGGAAGTTTGTCGCTAGGTGAATCAGCCAATGACATGAGCCTCTATACACCGGATGCATTCTTCCCTAATTACTCAGCCGGATCAGATGTTGACGCTAAAAACTACTTCTGGAGTTTATTCGGAAACCAAGGCCCACTAGCTGGCGATGGTGCAGACGCTTATTCCTTGTCAGCAATTATGGCCCTAACAGTTAACCCGGCAACACAAGAAGGTGCTGTATCTACTAACTTTGACTACGAAGACTCATTTAATAAGACTTTAGCTAGATACAACACTAGTGATGCTGGCCAAAACGAAGCAAATGCTAAAGCAGATTGCCAAAAATCTCTAAGTGTCTTAAGTAACGATGTAAGCTACAACCCAGGTTTTGCCTACAAAGGTGCGGTACTTGTTGAAGCTGTTGCCGTAAGAAACGACCAATACAATATCACTGGAATTAGATTCCAAAAAGTTGTAGTCCAAGCTGGTCAAACTTACGCTGGCGTAGAGTTTTCCGTACAGTCTTCTGACTCTAATCAAACTGACTATCCTTCAGTCCTAATATCTACTAACAGCAGCAAGGGTATCGAAAACGGCACAGTATATATTGCCGGTTTAACACCTCAGCAAATTGCTGGTCTAACCAACAAATCCACTGGTAAAAAGCCTGAGAAAGCTAAGCCAGCACTTCGACCTGAGGGTCATGGCTCAGCCAACGCTTCTGGTGGTAACGAGGAACAATCCTCAGGTGGCGGCAGTATTACAAGCGGACCAACTCACGAATCACTTCCTGGACCGCTAAGCGGTAATAATGTTGGACCACATTCTGGACCACAAAAAGAGGCGACCCCAGCCCCAGGAAAGACTCCTGGTCATGGTAAGGCCACTCCACCAACCACAATCACTCCGCCTACACCTCCTACCCCTCCAACACCGCCTACCCCTCCTCCAACACCCCCAGTAACTAAAGGATCAGACCCAGACCAACCTGGAGCTTAAAGAAAGGATTCTAGGATAATAATATGAAGAGCTACAAGAGAATATTAACCGCAACTTTTGGACTAATGGCAGCTTCTGTAATAGCTACAGTGGTTGGAATTAGCGGTAATGCTAGTGCCCTAGCGTGTTATCAGTACAACCCTAGCGGTAACTTTACTACCTCTGCAACCCCTGTATTTAATAACATCTGTGGCATAACTAGCACACTTTCTTCTACCCAAGGTTCTTATCCCCTAGGCGATGAACCTAACTTTGTTCGTATTCGACAGAACACTAGCAATGGTAACCCTCTCGGCGCTGACAATCCACCTCTACAACTTAGTATGAATACTAGCTGTACAACAGGTGAAAAATTCGATATCTGGACTTACGTCCACAATGATGCTGAATCTTACTACAACACCAACGGCGGTTCTTCCATTGCCCAAGGCGCTTACCTGAATACCTCTGCTCCAATTAACTCTACTGGCAACAGCTTCAAGTTTACTAGCACAATCGGTGCATCAAATGCTGCTACAGTTACCGACAGCACTACCCTTAATTGTGCGGGTAAGCCAGTAAAGCTGACTCTAGTTCCAAACTCAGTCCACTACAACAACAATCTAGCCCAAACTACTTACTACGGCCTTTCAGACAATGTAGTTAACGGATCAACTCCACTTGGTAGCCCTGGTCCAATGAGCTCTGGCATTGAATGGGGCTGCTGGAACTACCGAATAGTAGTTGTTTACGAAGTCACAGTTACACCCGAAACAACTCCTCCAGTAACGCCACCGGTAACACCTCCAGTTACTCCTCCTACTACTACCACTCCTACGACTACCACACCAGCATCAGTTACTCAGTTAGTAAACACTGGCCCTGGTGACGTAATTGGACTATTTGCCGCTGCATCGATTCTAGGTATGATTGCTTACCGAAGAGTAATCAGCCGACACTTGAGCAAGCAATAAGCCTATCCCTTGTGGATAAGCACTAGCCAAAACACCAAAAATATGCTAACATTAGCCCCAGTTCGACAAGAGCAAAGACTGACCGCTCTAACAGAAAATAAAAATAGTTAAACGAAGGTAATCCCTCTGGTTTTGGTGTCCAGGGGGATTATTAATAACACCTCTCAATCTGATATAATACGGACTCACGGCCTCATCGTCTAACGGCTAGGACACCAGGTTTTCATCCTGGCAATCGGGGTTCGATTCCCCGTGAGGTCACCATTATCCCTATCGCTTTAGTGGTATTATTTTAAGTAGAATGGAAAACCAAGATCCAAAGCTAAATAATCCTCAGACTCCTCCTAAACCAAACCCACGTCCAGCCCAGAATCAGAGCCCTTACTCCTCAATTCCAAGTGCACCAAAAGTAACTGACGAGCAAGCAAAAAACCTACTGGTAATGAGTGGTCTAGCAACCGACAAATCTCTTAAGCACTCAAAATGGCCATTAATAATAATCGTTATCTTATTACTCATAAGTCTCATAGCTGGCCTATACGTAAACTCTCATCAAAGTAATAAAAAATCAGGCGGACCAAGCATCTCCCTGCCAGGCTCAAAGAATAGCCCTCTCGAAGGCAGTTCAGTTAATCAACAGACCAAGTATTGTTCTAATATAATTAACGCTAACACCGTTTGCTAGTAACCTAAGAAATCTTAAAAATTAATAAAAATTTAATATTCACGGGCGTATACTAGGAGTCATGGACAGGAAACTTGTAGATGAACTAAAGAGATTTATTGCCTTGGCAGTTTCTGAGCAAACCTCCGATCTTAGATTAGACCTCCGTAACCTGGAGGACAGGATAGATGCCAAGATAGATAACCTTTCCTCGTATATTGCTGATGCTCTTGACAGGATGAATGACAGTTTTGACAGACAATTTAAAAACCATGAGAAAAGAATAGTAAAGCTAGAGAAAAAAGCATTCTAGTTATTAAATAAGCTAAATATTATGAAAAACGCCATTATTCTGCATGGCCGCCCAAGCAAAGCTGAATACTACTCAGAAAAGTATCCCTCGATGAGCAATTCGCATTGGCTGCCATGGCTTCAGAAACAGCTACTCAATAGAGACATTGCAGCCGCAACTCCGGAAGTTCCGTTAGCTTACGAACCACTGTGGGATAGATGGGTGAAGGAAGTAGAAAGATACGATATCACCCCAGAAACTTTAATCGTTGGACATAGCTGTGGCGGCGGCTTCTGGGTTAGATACTTAAGCGAACACCCCGAAATAAGAACAGGCAAAGTGGTTCTGGTTGCTCCTTGGATAGATGTCGAGCAAGAAGACCCAAACCAGTTTTTTAAATTTGAATTAGACCCCACCGTTGCTTCAAGAACAAAAGAGCTAGTAATATTTAACTCGGCAGAAGACGCACCGGAAATCCAAACATCTGTTAAGAAACTAAGAGAGACTCTAAAAGATGTAAATTACCGGGAGTTTAAAGGCAAGGGGCATTTTACACACAAATACTTGCCCGACGATACTTTCCCTGAACTGCTCGAAGAACTTACCAAATAAGCATAAGCTTGACTTCGAAGCCCATCTATAGCATCCTAATAAGTGAGTATTGTAAAACAAAAATGACATATATTAATTTTGCTATAAAAGAGAACTAAATGGCCATTAATGACTCTCAGGATAACCCTGATACTACCCCCAAAGAATCAAATCCAGTAAGTAGTGTTCCCCCCAGTTCAGCGACAGTCGGAGAAGGCAAGGGCAGCCTAAACGATAAAATGCCCAACTTTATCTTTTCAAAAATTACCGCCACAGTTTTCGTAGCGGTATTTGCCGTAATTGGTGCCTACTTAATTCTAGGTGGACATGCTGCGACACCGTTTGCCGGTACTGTCACAGACTATACTGACCCGGCATACCTAACTAATCTAACTGCTAGCGACAGATCCTTCTACGATCAGCCCCAAAACGCTTACCTAGACACTGTCCCTGCCACGGACATGCTAAACGCTGTTGGTATTAACTTCAACGTTAACGCCAATGAAGCCAGTGACACCGCCCACCTACTAAAAGACACTGGCTTTACCCACGCTCGACTTGGAACCAACTGGGGCGGCTTTATGAGTTATGCTAATCCAACCCAGGTTAACCCAACTGCTGCAGGCGATCTCACAACTAAAATTGACGCCCTAAAAGCCAACGGCATCCGACCCTTAATTATTCTCTACGCCGGAGACACTAACCCAGTACCAAATTCTAGCTTCACTGGTTCGTATACAGTTACGCCGAAAGTCGGTGACACGACGGTCACAGTATCGAGTTCGACCGCCAAACAGATAGTGCCAGGAAAAACTGGCATAGAAGATAACGGAGTCATGGCCGGAATCCTGTTTACTGCCGTCAGTGGCAACACAGTTACTCTGTCCAAGCCAATAGACAGCACAGCCGATCTCTCGGGCAAAATGACCATTCTTACTTATGCCCCCTTCCAGAAACCCTTTCTAGCTGACGGTGTTACGCCCAACCCGGTTTACACAACTGACAGCAAGGGCTGGCTGGCTTATGTTAACGGAGTCGCTAGTACTGCTAAGGCCGCACTTGGTAATAACAACTTTGACCTGGAAGTTTGGAATGAGCTAAGCTTTGGCTCAAACTTTTTAGCTGCCGCTAATTACTACTCTTCACCACCCAACCCTACCCTAACCGGTAGTACCACTGCTCAGATATTAGCTGACACAGGTAACTTTATAGCTAACCCGGCTAATGGTTTCACCGGTGTCCAGATTACCAATGGTTTTGCTTCGCAGTCACCATTTCCCAGTGGCTCAACCCTTCCCAGCACTATTACAGCTCTAAGCAAGCACCCATACCAGAACGAGAAGGTTTATCCGGCTGACTTAAAATATGATCAGTCTTATCCTCTGAACGCCCTAATGCAGCGAGACTATACCACCAAGACTGTTGGAGGTAAGACTGTTAACGTAGACACCTTTACGCCAAGCTTTGTTGCTCACTATCCAGAACAGTCTCTGTCTGCCTTCACCGACCAGTCACTACTTAGAGACATGTCTCCAATATCCACGACTCTTGGTGGATCATTGCACGGCTCGAATGCAGCCAACCCTCAAGGCCACACCGCCCAAGTTTGGATAACCGAATATAACTACGGTTTAACTCCACCTAGAAACGGCGGCGACCCGAATAACGGCAAATATAACTACACTAATAATGACCGTGAATATATACAAGCCAAGGCTCAGATACGATACCTATCCGACTTTGTAAATAAGGGTGCCAAGCAAATAGACTTTTACGCAGCCAAGGATTCAAAGCAGGGGCCATACAGCCTTAATCTAGTAGATAGCAGTTTCATTAGTGCAGTTGACTCTAACCCCAATGTTTACCCAGGTGACTCTCAGGGCGGCTTCATTACCCAGACCATCCATAACTTCCTAAAGCCTTTCATGGCTGCCCAAACCATTACCAAACCGCAATCCCTGGCCCTCAACGAAATTGACGACTACTCCGGTAATATCCAGTTCAGCGGCAATGGCACTGCCCAGTACCCCGACCTATACAACCGAAACGTCTTTTCCTTCTATCCTTACCAGTTAACTAATTCCAGTTTCTTAGTACCAATATATGTTCAAACCTCTGATCTAGAGAAGATATACAACTCTAGCGCTCCCGGCGAAACCAAATTTGACTTGCCGGCTGAAACCTACCGCTTAACCATCGGTGGAGTTAATGGTAACAATATTAACTCTATGACTTTCTACGATCCTCTAACTGGCGCCACACCAAGCGTCAACGTTATTTCCAGAAGCTCAACCAACATTGTAATAGAAGTTCCCGTTACCGACTCTCCAAGACTCCTCTACATTAGCGAGACCGGTAATAACAACACACAGCCACTGGCACCGCCTACCGCTACGATAAACAGCCCAGCTAATAATGTAACCGTTTCAGGGACTGTAAACATTCAAGCTAGCGCCACAACTGACCCTAGAACAAGTGTCGCTGACGTTCAATTCTACCTAAACGGCGCTAAACTAGGCAAGCAAATCTCTTCGGCACCTTACACCTATGCCTGGAATACTAACTCTGTAGCAAACGGGTCGTACACTATTACAGCAGTCGTCCAGGACGGTACTGGTGCTATGGCTACCTCACCACCAGTTACTATTAAAGTAAGTAACTCTGGTGGTAATAAATCAAACGCTACGAGTCCCTTAAGTGCCACAATACTAAACCCCACTATCGGTGAAATTCTAACCGCTGACACCAAGCTGCAAGTTAACGCCACTCCTTCAACCGGCGCCAGTATAACCTCAGTCCAATATGTAGTAGACGGCGCAGACTATGGCTCAGCCGTAACTTCCTCGCCGTTTGAAGTGCAATTTAAGACATCCGGAGCGAAGGGTACTCACAGCGTTAGCGCTATAGTTAAAGATAGTTCAGGTCAAAGCGTAACCACGCCGGCGGTATCATTCACAGTCAACTGACACGATTTGCCTAACTATCCGCTACAATATTAATAGTAAAACTAACTGCTTTAGACTTTTTGACAGGGTGGGCTAGAGGATGTTCAGTAAAAAAACAGTTAAAGACATTAATCTAGAAAACAAAACGGTTCTTCTAAGAGCCGACTATAACGTTCCAATTAAAAACGGTGAAATAACTGACGACTACCGGATAAGACAATCCCTATTAACAGTAGACTACATCCTATCCCATGCTAAGAACTTAGTCATTATCTCTCACCTTGGCCGCCCTAAGGGCCAGGTAAATAAGGAGATGAGCCTAAAACCGATAGCCGCTAAACTAGCGAAACTAACGGGTAGAAGAGTGCATTTCCTTGACGATTGCATAGGCGAAAAGGCCACTCAAGCTAAAGCCAATCTGCCAAGACATGAAATACTGCTACTAGAAAACCTTCGCTTCCACCCGGAAGAAGAGTCTGACAACGAAGACTTTGCTCGGCAGCTCAGCGAAAACTGCCAAGTATTTGTAGAAGACGGCTTCGCTGTTGTCCATAGAAAGCATGCTAGTACTTATGCCATCACTAAGTTACTACCAAGTGTTGCCGGTCTACTGCTTGCTAAAGAAGTCGACAACATAACTAGCGTTATGCATGATCCCAAACGTCCCCTTGCCGCCATAATTGGTGGAGCTAAGATATCAGATAAGATTGAACTTATTGAGACGTTTATGCGGCATTCCGACTTCATGGCAGTCGGCGGTGCCCTAGCCAATACCTTTCTAGCTGCCAAGAGCATCCCGGTCGGCAGAAGCCTAATAGACTTAAAAGAAATAAAGCTAGCCAGAGAAATTATGGCAAGAAGCGAAATCGAATCTAAAAAACGTAAGTTCACTCTCGCTATCCCCTTTGATGTGGTTGTTTCTCAAGACATGGAGGGTAGACACAGTACACGAATTGTCGACTTTTCCGCCAATAACTATGCCGACATTGTCTCCTACCCACATAAACCAAGCGAAAAAGATATGCGTATTCTTGACCATGAGATGATCCTAGACATTGGCCCATTTAGCGCTGCCTTTATTGCTGGGGCTATCCAACTTTCAAGTACTGTCGTCTGGAATGGCACCATGGGAGTAACCGAGACCAAAGGGCTAAGGGGCCTAATAGGACCCTACACTCATGGCACCCAAACAGTTATTGAGGCCATAGTCGGGGACTTAGGCACTAGACCCTACTCTCTAGTTGGCGGCGGCGATACCGTCGGCTACATAGAGAGCAGAGGCCTAGTAGATAGCTTCGATCATGTCTCGACAGGCGGTGGTGCCTCTCTAGAGTTAATGAGTGGACACAAGCTACCCGGCGTAGAAGCTTTAGAGGACAAGCGCTAAGGTATAATAAGCATATGCGTAAAACCATCATCATCGGTAACTGGAAGATGAACCTCGACGTTAAAGAGGCTCTAGCCCTAGTTAAGAGACTTGATGAGAACATTCCTATACACCGAGAGATAGAGGTAGTTTTAGCTCCCAGTTTGCTAACGCTAACAACAGTAGCCGAAGCAATAGATAAGCGTAAATTTGGTCTGTGCGCTCAAAATGCCTACTTTAAAGATGAAGGAGCTTACACGGGTGAGGTCAGCTTCACCATGCTTAGAGACATCGTTGACTACGCACTAGTTGGACATTCAGAGCGGCGAATATATTTCCACGAATCACTAGAAACCATTAGAGATAAAGTCAGCGCAGCCATTAGAAATGGTATTAACCCAATTCTCTGCGTTGGTGAAACCAAAGAAGAAAGAAACGCCGGCGAAACCAAGCGAGTTATTCACGACCAGGTAGTTACTGCTCTAAGTAATCTTACGGCAGAAGATGTAAGCAGCGTCATAATTGCCTACGAGCCAATCTGGGCTATATCTACTTTTGACGGTGAACTAGCTAAACCATCTCTCGTTAAACCAGCTATCGACACTATTAGATTAAATGTCAGCGAACTTTACGGTAAGGCAACAGCTGAGAAAATACGAGTAATCTATGGCGGTAGCGTAGATGACCAAACAGCTTCAGGCTACTTAGAAATAGAAGGAGTTGACGGTTGTTTACCAGGAGCAGCTTCTCTTAACTACGCTAAATTCTCTAAAATTATATCTAGCGCATATAACCTAAAGAACAAATCTAAAAAATAGCTCACGAGCACTAGCGTTTTCTTACGCTTCTTTTTGGTGATATATTACAGTTACTATGGAGTTAATCGGAAAAAGGTTAGAAGATGACGACATACCTTCGACTGAAGATGGTGCTGTACTTAATGTAGTCAATTGGCAAGTCGAGTGCCGCGTACTTTTATCAAATGAGGAGCTTGACGATATCGTATTAGATAAAGTCAGCGCATCACTTGGACGTACTTTATTAAAAAATCTAGGCAACCCTCACTTAAATTGTTTCCCTCTTGGTCCTATGGTTATGAGACCTCACGAACCTGTATTTGAGGGCGACAGAGTAAGAATGCGTGCATACATATCTTCTCTGGCACATTCGGTAGAAGAGAGAAAATTTGTGGATTTTGAGAGAGATCCCGATGGACATTGGCAAGTTGCAGGGGAAGAAATACCCGAACCTCTAGGAGACGGGCAAAAGTTATTTGGATTTTACGAGTACATCTCTGACCTGTAATACCGAGTTTGCTAGAATTAAGTGATGAGCCCTGGTGTTTTAGATGGTCTTAATAGTGAGCAAATGGAGGCGGTTAAATCAACCGAAGGACCTCTTCTAATCCTAGCTGGAGCTGGATCTGGCAAAACCAAAACCCTAACTCACCGAATCGCCTATCTAGTTCAAGAAAAAAACGTTAGCCCAAACAATATTTTAGCTGTCACATTTACTAATAAAGCAGCTAACGAGATGCGTGAACGCATAGCTAAACTGCTTGGCGCACGTCTGAATCGCAGCTTCATGCCATACATGGGTACTTTCCACGGTATCTGTGTGCGAATACTAAGAATCGATGCTGAACACGTAGGGACCCCCAGAAGCTTTGTTATATACGATGAAGGCGACAAACAAAGCGCTGTTAAACAAGCTTCTAAACAGCTCTCTATAGATGAAAAAACCTATCCTCCCAGACTTCTAGCCAACCTAATTAGCAGTGCTAAAAACGAAATGATAACACCTAGCGCCTACACTGGTCTAGCTAAATCCCCAGCTCAACACATGGCTGCCAAAGCCTACCCAATTTACGAGCGCATCCTAAAAGACAACTCTGCCTTAGACTTCGACGACATAATAAATAAAACTGTTAAGCTCTTTACCTCCAACCCTAAAGTCCTAGAAAAATGGCAAAACCAGTTTAAATACATCATGGTTGATGAATACCAAGACACCAACTCGGCGCAGTACAAGCTAATTAAGCTGCTAGCAAAGGGCAATAATAACATCGCAGTAGTTGGCGATGACTCTCAGGGCATATATGGTTGGCGAGGTGCAGACTTTCGAAACATACTAAATTTTGAATCAGATTATAAAAACTGCAAAGTTATAAAGCTAGAACAAAACTACCGCTCAACCAAGAATATTTTATCGGCCGCTAATTCACTAATAACTAAAAACCTCCAAAGAACAGATAAGAAGCTCTGGACCAATTTAGGCGATGGCCTGCCCGTCCAAGTCATTTCTGCCGCCAACGAACGAGCCGAGGCTGACGCCATCATAAGACGCATTAAAAACTCAACCGATGTCGGTAGAAGAAAGTACAGCGACTTCGCAGTCCTTTACCGGACCAATGCTCAGAGCCGCTCACTAGAAGAGGCCTTTATCCGCTACGGTATTCCATATAGAGTCGTCGGGGGTGTACGCTTCTATGACCGCAAAGAAATTAAAGACATAATTGCCTACCTTAGACTTATCTATCAGCCCAATGACTCAATTAGCTTTGAGCGAATAGTAAACGTCCCAACCCGTGGTATAGGCGCAACCTCACTTAATAACTTCCTAACTTGGCAAGTAGGCAGTGGCCTCAGCCTAGAGCAAGCCCTAGCTGAAGTCGACACCGCCGAGAGCGTTACCCCAAAGGCTAGAGAAGCTCTATCCTCACTAGCTGACATACTCGCAAGTCTCAAAAATCTAGCTAAAGCCTCCAATACCACTAACCTAATTAATGCCCTAATAAATAGAATTGACTACTTTCACTATCTTGAAGATGGCACTCCCCAGGGTGAAGCCCGGGTTGAAAACGTCAAAGAACTATTAAGTGTCGCTCAAGAATACGATCAAGCAGGTCTAGCTGGTTTCTTGGAAGAAGTAGCCCTAATTAGTGACATAGATAGCGCCGAGTTTAACTCTCAAGCTGTCACACTTATGACCCTACACTCGGCTAAAGGTCTGGAGTTCCCAGTAGTCTTCATTACCGGTATGGAAGAGTCCATACTGCCACACTCTAACTCTATGTATGACCAAGCCGAGCTCGAGGAGGAGCGTCGTCTTGCCTACGTCGGCATGACTAGAGCCAAGGAAGAACTCTATCTTCTTTATGCTAACTCACGACTGCTTTACGGCATCACTCAGCACAATCCACCCAGTCGTTTTCTTTCCGATAGCGAACTAGATATCACCGACTCCATATTTGGCTATAATCAGTCAGATATTCTAACAAGCGAACAAGTAGACAACGAACCACACTACATACCAGATCTAAGTGAAGGAGAAAGCATCAGCCACCCAATTTTTGGTAACGGCACTGTAGTGGAGATAGACGGAGACAGCGCAGTAATATACTTCAAGGGGAAGGGTACCAAAAAGATCAATCTAAGCTTCGCTAATATAGAGAAGATCTAAGTGGTACAATACTTATACTAAAAATATGCGAAAAAAACTTGAGCGACTTAGCTTAAAAATAGAGAGATACCGCCGGATAAGATTCCCGAGAAAAGTCAGAAAAGTCAAAAAAGCCTCTCGTCACCCATACGCCGTACCAGTTATGACCTTTACTCTCCTGGCAATAATTACGGCTGTTATTGTGATTATAGTTAGCAACAACTCTGCTAACAAACCAAAACCCTACGTCGTTATTATCTCCCACGACAATGTTCAGCAAATTGTCCCAAGCGTCGAACCGACCGTTGGTGCTTTGCTAGATAAGCTTCACCTAACTTTGAATCCTGGAGACGTTGTTGAACCAAGCCCCGCAACCCATATAAATGCTGATGACTTTAGAATAAACATTTATAGGGCACTACCGGTAGAGATAGTTGAAAACGGCCAAAAAACCTTTGCTCTTAGTGCTGCTAAAACCCCTAGGGCAATTGCCCAGTCAGCAGGACTAAGCCCCTATCCAGAAGATTTAGTTACCTCAGAACCAACCTCGAACTTTACTAACGGCAGTGGCATAGGCCAAGTAATTAATATTAAACCCTCTGTACCAATAAACATTATTCTTTACGGCGTACCTATTGTAACTAGAACACACTCTGACTCCATAGCCCAGCTGCTAGTAGAAAAGCACATAATCCTGCAAAAAGGTGACACAGTTCAACCTGCTCTCAACTCACCAATTACACCTGGCATGAATGTCTTTATTCTCCACGCTGGCACATCCATAGCAACTTCCACTCAAAGCATCCCAGCTCCAGTTCAAGACGTTAACGACCCAAGTCTATCTACTGGTACCAGCGCTATTCGTCAAGAGGGCCAACCCGGCGAGCTGTTAATAACTTATGAAGTTAACACCAAAACAGGTGCTGAGACCCAGCTTCAATCTGTAGTAGTCCAACCACCTGTGCCTGAGGTCGTAGCCATTGGTACTGCACCAGTATCTGGAGACATCGCTAGCTGGTTACTTGCTCTCAGAGACTGCGAATCCGGCGGTAACTATGCAGACGATACCGGCAATGGTTATTACGGCGCTTACCAGTTCTCCTTAGGAACCTGGGAAAGACTTGGTTACAGTGGCCTGCCTAGCGACGCTTCACCATCGACACAGGACGCTGCTATCATCAAGAACACTAACGAGTCTTCAGGCGGAATTGCCAGCCAAAACCCCGGATGCTATTACAAGACCGGCATATCTGCTTTTCCACCAGGTAATTAATACGATGGCAGATAAAAGCTTAGGCCAGCACTGGCTAAATGACCAACCTGCGCTCAGTAGCATTATTGAAGTATCTAATTTAAATAAGGATGACTTTGTCCTAGAAGTAGGACCAGGCCAGGGAAGCCTAACAAAACTTTTATCTGAAAAGGCCGGTAAAGTCTTAAGCATCGAAATTGACCACCAGCTAATACAAGAGCTAGAAAACAAATTCTCTGGTACAAATGTCGAGATACGTGAAGGCGACATTCTAAAGTTTGATCTAAACTCTTTACCTAAAGGCTACAAAATTGTAGCTAATTTGCCTTACTACCTAACCTCACACTTCATCCAAATTATTAGTGAATCAACTAACCCACCCAATCAAGCTACACTTCTTATCCAAAAAGAAGTTGCGGAAAGACTAAGCGCAAAGCCAGGAAGCATGAGTATATTAAGTGTGACCTGCCAGTACTTCTGGGAAGTAAGCCCAGGAGATATTGTTCCTTCGCACCTATTTACACCTCCACCAAAAGTAGATTCACAGATTGTTCTTCTAAATCGAAAAGAGCATCTGTTACTAGATAGTTCCGAAAACTCAACATACTTCAAACTAGTTAAAGCTGGTTTCTCTAAAAAGAGAAAGACTTTACAAAATAGTTTGAGTAGCTCACTTCACCTCTCAAAGGAGCAGTCTCTAAACCTTCTTAACCAAGCCGGCATTGATCCAAAACGACGAGCTCAGACTCTTTCGCTAGAAGAGTGGCTAAAGATGTACCAGGCATATAAAGCTTGACGTGTTAAGTGACGGGTATAAACTTTAGATATGGGTCCAAACAATAACTTAGCCTATCTTCTGCACCATTTGTCGCAAGTTATAGACAAACAGATTGACCAAGTACTTAAAGAACAGCTTGGCATTGGCCTGAGTCAGTATAAGATTCTAATGGTTCTAGAATGGAGCCCCCGCATACAACAAAACTTAATAGCTAAAAATTTAGGCCAAACAGAGGCTAGTATTTCCCGGCAAGTGAAACTGTTAATAAATAAAGGTATGCTGGCTACTAAAACCGACCCTAGAAATAGACGTCGTCACACAAGCATAGTTACACCTTTCGGTATGCAAGTTAACGAAACTGCTGCAAGCCTCATTAAAAATTATTTTTCAAAAGATTTATCAATAACTGACGCTCAAAGAAGCAAACTTACTGCTGAACTTCAGCAACTACATAAACAAGTCTGTCGCCCAGGAAGAACTGGAGCCTGCATACACAATCTCTCAATAGATAAACTTTAGCTATAAGTTATCTATAGAGATGCTCAGCCGGAGTGAGGTCTGGCTGTAGGTCGCTGCCTGAGGTTGGTGCGCTTATTGATTGGTCCTACAACTGCAGTGCTTGGAACCTGCTCACGAACAGGCCAAGTAATTTCTGCCGATCTACTACCAACCAAAACAGTTCTAGATAGATGCCTAGACACTATGCTAGGGTCTGAAGACAGACCTGGTTCTACGCCAACTGCTGCTAAAACATTAGCTATACCAGTTGTTAGCGTTTCCCTGATGCCTTCACCTCTTGCGATCTCTGCTATTGGTGTTTGTTCTATATCTGACACACAGTTAGGTTATAAATACTATAAATAAATGTCAATAGCTCAAACAGAAAAGCAACTTTGATCAACTATCCCAACATAGCAAGTTAACTGATTAAAATATACTCTCTGAATTAATACAGTTATTATAGACAGTACTATAATAACTGAAAGGAAGTTGAGGCGATGGCTGTTGCTGGTAATATAAACTTCGGATTCCGTCATAATCCTGCCGGTTCGCAATAGGTGCTGAAGCTTCAGATTTGCAATTGTCATTCTGAATGTGAGTGTGAATGGGTAAATAAACAAAGACAAAAGCCATTAAAATCCCGAATACAATGACTCCAGTAATTTGAGCTTTTGTCCAAGGGTGTTTAGTGTCCTCTTTTATAACTTCCATATGGCTTAATTGTAGAACTATATGTAGATGGCTAAGCCTTCTTTATTAATCGTTTGAATAGTTTTTACTCATAACAATATTATACTTCGTGTTCTTTAAAGCACTGCCTGACATTATCCATATGAGGCCGTAGAATACACGGATAATCTGTATGCGGTTTATTTTTCCTGGACGTGTAAGTAACTGGGTAGCGTTCAACATCCATAAAGAATGGCTTTGGATGATCTGTATTATCAATAGTCATTAAGTGACAGTCTTTAGCAATGCAAAATGCTGCGTTAATAATGTCGCCTACCTTGAATGTTTTATTCTGCGTACTACTATGCTTAGAATACAAATATGCTATTCTTGCCGAAAAACTCATCAGGGGTTTAGTAAGTTCTGCAAATGCCATCTCTGACTTAATGTACGTTTCAATTTTTACTCGATTCTCCTTATCTGAGCTACAAGTTAGCTCGTATAAAGTAAACCCTGTTACTACGAACCTATACTTCTTTTCAAGTTCAGAGAATAGTCCTTTATATTTATCAGTTTGCGTTGGCGTTAGGGCATGTGATACTACATTGGTATCTACAAGCAGGAGCTTTTTAGACATTTTCTAGCTTGTAACTTTTATGAGACCTTTAGATGGGCTTGGGCGTGGAGATGTAGGCTCTTGAACTGGAATATCAGGCACATTAATGTCCATTGCGACCCCCCGTTTCTGATTATTATTGTATTTCATTTTTTGATTTTTTCCTAACATAAGCAGTTTAACATATTTACTTGTCGATATGATTTAGCCATCCGACTTTAGCACTAGCATAATGTAACCTTTTGTGATATAATCTAACTAGTCACGGGAGTGACGTTTTACGGGGCTGAATTTAAGCTCGACGTTGGACTTTATCGGTTAAATCAGCAGGTCGCTTGTCAGCGTTATAGGCAAACCTTTTTAGATGCAAAATCTAGAATCAGCAATGCTTTTAGCAGTTTAGCTAGTCTATTTGCTCCAAAGTTTGCACCAGCTTTAGTTTAATCACTAAGGCCATGTCTATATACGACGTCAGATAGTAAATAGATATGTCATATTTTCTGACTGGATAGAATCTATTTCGTCTAGATAGAATCTACCGAGACTTTATTAGACTGCAAGTAAGCTTTTTTGTTCTTTTATAGGCTTACTCTAAGACCAACAAAAGGACTAAACCTGTAGAAGATTTACCAAAGATAAACTGACGGACGCGGAGGGCAGTACTCCGCCAGCTCCACCATTTATTACTATGGAAACAAATCAAAACCATAACCCCGAATCAGGACATCGCAATGTCTTTAGAAAGTTGCTCAGTTATTTAGGCGGTATAGCTAACAGTGAACCCCAGCCTTTATATACACGCAGGCCGCACTTCCGAATCCCTAGTGCAGAGGGGACATTCGCATTCTCTATGGGTACACCTCGAACGCCAGAAGGGGATATTGTAGCATTGGCTAGACCCAAGCCAGGTCCATCCGAACAAGAAGAGAATCCTAGTCAGTAAATATAGACGACTCCTAAACTCATATGTTCTTTTAGGCTCAGTACTTGTATCATAATCCCATGCACCGCGTACAAGATATAATTTTGGCAATCGGGTCTCTTATTTTCGCGTTCGCGCTCTTGCCTTCAGTTCTAGGTAAAGATAAACCGGCTTTATGGACAAGTGTTGTAACGGGTACGGTTCTAGTCATATTCGCTATCACATATGCGACTTTATCCCTGTGGTATGCAACTATCACTACCGCGCTAGCTGCTTTTTTGTGGATAGTTTTAGCAATACAAAAACTCTCTCAAACTAAAGATTAATTTAGCTTGTGCTTGCCTATCTCAGACCTACGATTAAAATAAGTCCCTATGGGTATTGAAGACAGAACAGGTTTTATGGGGATTCACCAATCGTTTGCCGAAACAGAACTAGGCGAAACTCTTGCTTCTCGAGTACGTTATACAACGTATAAACCAGAAGAAGTAACTAATGAACGCTGGGAAGAACTACTAGGGGCTGACGTTAATAATCTAGATCATCTGGCTCTTACTTATGGACTAGCAAAAAGTATGGTTCGGCATCTCAGAGAAGAACGCCCTGACTTTCTAACGCCGCACGAGGAAGATGTCCTTCTAGTTACTGCCCTAATCCATGATTGGGCGGAGGCTATTGTTGGCGATATCAACTATAACGATAAAACTCCCGAACAAGAGGCTGAAGAAATGCGTCAGTTGTCGGCAATTCTTGGGCAGCACTACGACGATGATACTACCGGAATAAGAGAGCTTGTTTTAGAAGCCTCGGAAGTAGTGAGTTCACCAGATAGTAAACTAGGCAAAGTATTCAATACGATTGAACGAATTGGATACATGAGGACGGCCTTAAGAGCCTCTGAGCAAGCAAGAAGCGGTAAAGCTGAGGATTGTGCAGTAGGCCTAAAGTGGCTTTATTCAGACGTACTTGGGAACCACACTGTAACTCTCATAGAGCGCAGCGAAGAATATCCGATGCTGAGAGGCTACCTACTAAATCAGCAACACGTAATCTTCAGTGCCTTTGTTGGTATGAGTGCCGACGTATTTATGAATTATCCTCCTGAGAAGAGAATTGCTAAGCAAACCGCATTCTTAGCGGCCTTTAGAGCCTTCGCCGAATATGTTGCCAAGAATGACTCTGATCCCTCATATTCCAACCCATAAGTGGTATAATATAAAGGTAAAAATCAAACAAAAATGGATAGAATAACCGAAATATTTATCCCCAAATGGGCTACGAACCTTTACGCTCTCTTAGCTATAGTACTTGTTCCCTGGATTATAATCTTAGCCTCCTTCCTACCAGACAGACATCTAGACAGAAACTGGGATCCGCTCTGGGTCGGCTTTGACATAATAATGCTTTTTACAATCCTGCTCACAGTCTACTTCATGTTGTCCCGAAAAATCTGGGTAATAATTTCCGCTTCTGCTCTTGGCACACTTTTTATCGTTGACGCCTGGTTTGATGTGCTGACCGCCAGACCAGGTAGGGAACAAAACCAATCAATGGCTATGGCAGTTATTGAAATAGTTTTGTCTATCCTAACCTTCAGGTTGGTGTACTTAATTATCCATCAGTCAACCGAACGAAATAAAATAGTCTTTACAAGATCCAAAAAAAATAAACCCACCCTTGTTAAATAGGCACCTACCTGCTATACTAGCGCTACCTAGAACGGCTGCATAATTAACAGTTTCTAGATTTAACAATTTCGGATTAAGGACGCAGCACTCTGGCTACTTTAGGCAGACACTTAGTTCAGATAATAAGGAAAAGGCAAATGGCAAACAAACTATTTGTTGGCTCACTCGCATGGGCCACCACTGACGATAGTCTGAAGAATTTCTTCGCACAATCAGGCAACGTCTTAAGTGCAAACGTAATTAAGGACCGCGAAACCAACCGCTCAAAAGGCTTCGGTTTCGTAGAAATGTCAACCGACGAAGAAGCTAAAGCAGCAGTTGACACCTTAAACGGTAAGGAACTAGACGGTCGACCAATCGTCGTCAGTGAAGCACGGCCTAAAGAAGATAAGTAAGTCTTAAGCCAAATTAAAGCCTACTAAGATAAACTTGGTAGGCTTTTAAATTTTGCCTAAAACTTGACCAGGTAAGTATTTTCGGACTAGTCTAAGAGAGAACAAGATGAATAAACTAAACCAAGCTACAACCAAAGCCAAAAAAATAGCCAATAAAGCTCTAGCCCCTTTAAGAGTATCGTTTAGGCCTGACATTGAGCTAACAAAAAACGAAGTAGCTGAAGCCAGGGACTACATTAAAGACTACTGGAAGAAAGTAGAACGCTTTCACCCTAAAGACGACGAAAGCTTGCTTGGACTACCGCATCCATACTTAGTGCCAAGCTATAAAATTAAAACCGGCTTTGACTATAACGAAATGTATTACTGGGACAGCTACTTTATTGTCCAAGGCCTACTAGACAAGAAAAACCAAGAACTAGTCACCGGCATTCTCGACGATTTAATTTATCAGTTTAAGCGTTTTAAAATTATCCCCAACGCCTCAAGAACATACTTAACCGGACGCTCACAGCCGCCTCTACTGACCAGCTTTATCTTTGATGTCTACCAGACTTACGACAAAGACGCCAAGTGGCTAAAGGAACACATTGAGGTTGCCATCGATGAATATAAGACAGTCTGGATGGGTATAAAAAAGCCCAATGAACGCCAAGTCTACCGCGGCCTTAGTCGCTACTACGACATTAACTACCTTCACGATCTAGCCGAAGCCGAGAGTGGCTGGGATATGACAACTAGATTTGAAAGACGAGCCCTCAACTATCTTCCAATCGACCTAAACTCCATGCTATATAAGTATGAAGCAGACTTTGCCAGAGCTTACAAAATAATTGGCGACAACAGGGAAGCAGCCTATTGGCAGGATCAAAGTGAAGTAAGAAAAAAAGTTATAGATGAGCTCATGTGGGACAAGATTAAAGGCCTATACTTTGACTATAACTACGTTAAAGAAAAACGCGGTGTTAACGCTTCCGTCGCTAGCTACTATTCCATGTGGGCCGGTATGGTTAGCGAAGACCAAGCCGCAGCTTTAGTTAAGTCACTACGGCGTTTTGAACATAAAGGTGGCCTAGCTACTACTGATGCCTTGCCGCTAGGTCAATTCATGCTCGGCTCCATCCCAACTCAGTGGGCTTACCCAAATGGTTGGGCACCACTGCACTTTATTATCATCAAAGGTCTAGAAAGATACGGCTATCACAAAGAAGCACGCCGCATTGCTATGAAATGGCTAAAAACCAATCTAGTCTGGTTTAATAAAGATCATTTGTTCCTCGAGAAATACAATGTGGTCAATCCGGAGAAACCGCCAGTAAAAGGACTCTACCCATCACAGACCGGCTTTGGCTGGACTAACGGCGTCTTTGAAAAACTGTGTCAGGAATATGTCGACAGGGCTCACTAAGTAGAATTTTAGGTGTAATTAAACTAAACTAGTAGGGACTATGAGCAAGTACTACGTAACAACCTCTATTCCCTATGTTAATGCAGAGCCACACATTGGGTTTGCCCTGGAGTTAACTTGTGCCGATGTTCTAGCTCGTCACGCCTATCTTAACGGCAAGGAAATTATCTTCTCAACTGGTACCGACGAACATGGTGGCAAAATTGCCGAAAAAGCTAAAGAGGTCGGTGTTCCAACGAAAACATTTGCCGACAAAATTAGTGAAAGCTTTCGTGACCTCTGCACCCTCATGAATGCCTCTAACAACCGCTTTATCCGTACAACTGACAAAGCTCACGAAGAGAGGGCTCAAATGATTTGGAAAGCCCTTTCTAAGGACATATACAAAGGAAAGTATAGCGGCTGGTACTGCACCGGCGACGAAGCCTTCTTTACCGAAAGCGAAGTCAAAGCCAACAAAGGTGTCTGCCCAGTACATAACCGTCCTTATGAAAAGATTGAAGAAGAAAATTACTTCTTTAAATTATCTAAGTACCAATCTAAAATCCAAGAACTAATTGAAAGCGATCAATACCGAATAATTCCGACTACTAGAAAGAACGAAATACTCAGCACCATTAAAAGTGGTCTAGATGATGTTAGCGTTTCTAGACCAAAAGATAAGATCGACTGGGGCATACCTGTACCTGGCGATACTTCACAAGTTATGTATGTCTGGTTTGAAGCTCTCATGAACTACATTACCGTACTTGGTTATCCAGAAGCAGCTGACTTTAAGAAGTTCTGGCCGGCTGACGTACAAGTAATAGGCAAAGACATTATTCGCTTCCACGCAGCTATCTGGCCAGCTATGCTACTAAGTCTAGATCTACCAACACCGGCCAAGCTTTACGTTCACGGCTTCATCACTTCCGATGGCAAGAAAATGAGTAAATCTGTCGGTAACGTAGTTAGCCCCAGCGACATTGTTAAGAAGTATGGCACCGATGCCACTCGCTACTACTTGCTAAGACACATCCCAAGTTACGACGACGGTGACTTTAACTGGGAAAAGATGAAGTCTGCCTACGAAAATGAGCTAGCTAATGAGCTGGGCAATGCCGTGCAGCGAACTGCCGTCATGATCAACTCTTACCTCTCAGGTAAACATTCAGGCAAACAGGACATAGGGCATGATCTAGCAAAGTACGAAGAAGCCATAGATAACTGCCGTTTCGACATGGCCCTAGATGAAGTCTGGGAACATATTCGAGGACTGAACCAGTACATTGACGAGGAAAAACCATGGTTGCTGGCTAAAAATAAAGACCTAGAGCACCTTAAAGAAGTTCTAGACTACCAAGTCAGCTCACTGCTATTAATAGCTAGACTACTAACCCCTTTTATCCCAGAAACATCTGATAAAATTAATAAAATATTTAAAGACGGACAGGTACACTTACCAAAAGAGTCTCTGTTCCCAAAGGAAGAGAAAGTTAAAAAAGCCCCATGATAGACCTAATAGACACCCATTGCCATATACAAGAAATTGGCATCACTGATGGCGACGAACATATTGCCAAAATGTGGTCTGATGGTGGCATTTCGGACATACAAAAGGTAATAGACGATGCTAAAAAGAGTAATGTTAACAAGTTAATCATTGTTGGCTGCGATTACCCATCTAGCGCTAGAGCCGTTGAGTTAGCCGAAAAATATGACAATTGTTTTGCTAGTGTCGGCATACACCCTTATGAAGCTAAGACTTTGACGCTAGACCCTCAGAAGCTGGAAGATTTAAAAAAACTTACCGACAGCAAAAAAGTTATAGCAATAGGTGAGTGCGGACTGGATTACCATCACGGCGGCGAAGACGTTGAGAAACAAAAAAAGATCTTTGAGATGCAGCTAGAGCTTGCAAAAAGTAAGAACTTGCCAGTAATTTTCCATGTCCGCGACGGTTTTGACGACTTTTGGCCAATCTACGAAAAATACACTCCAATGGGCGTGCTGCATAGCTATACAGACAGCCTTGGCAACTTAGATAAAGCCCTCAGGAATAATCTCCTCATTGGCATTAATGGCATCTCCACCTTCACTAGCGATCAGGAGCTAAAGCAGGTCCACAGGTCAACACCTCTAACAAACATTGTTCTAGAAACCGACTCGCCCTATCTTGCACCTTGGCCTATTCGCGGTAAGGTCAACACCCCGGCTCAGGTGCATAGCGTCGCAGAATTTCTTGCTAAAGAAAAAGATGTTTCTATTGAAGATATAGCAACGTCCACAACCGCCAATGCGCAAAAACTCTTTAAGATATGACCAAGCAAAGGCAACTGTACTTAGATTACGCGGCAGCAACTCCACTAGATAACCAAGTTCTGGAGGCAATGTTACCTTATCTAAAAACTAAGTACTTCAACCCTTCAGCAGGATATCTAAACGCAAAAAAAATTAAAGACGATCTAGAAACTGCTAGAAGCAAAGTAGCTGGAGTTCTCGGTGCTAAACATCAGGAGATAATCTTTACTGCCGGAGCAACAGAAGCCAACAACCTAGCTATTAAAGGCATAATGCAGCAATACCCCGAAGCAAATGTAGTTGTAAGTGCCGTTGAACATGAATCGGTCCTAATACCTACCAAGAACTTTAATAGTAAGATAGCCAAGGTAGATAAGTATGGTCGAATAGACTTGAGCGACCTACAAAAGAAAATCGACGACAAAACAGTGCTAGTAAGCATTATGCATGCCAATAACGAAGTTGGTACCGTACAGCCCTTAAGTCAGGTAGCGAGTATTATTAAAGAAAAACTGGCTAAAAGGAAAAACAATCTGCCACTTTTACTTCACTCTGACTGTGCTCAATCTGCCAATTACTTAGACCTACACGTTTCCAGGTTAAAAATAGATCTAATGAGCTTAAATGGCTCTAAAACTTATGGCCCTAAACAAAGCGGGGCTCTCTACATAAAATCAGGCACAAAAATACAGCCACAAATTGAAGGCGGTGGTCAGGAATTTAATTATCGCTCTGGTACCGAAAATGTGGCTGGCGCAGTAGGCTTTGCCGAAGCTTTAAGTCTAGCCTCCAGCTTAAAGGAAGAGGAAAGTATAAGGCTCAATACGCTAAGAAGTGACTTACTTAACAAGTTAAGTAATGAATTACCAAACTGTATTATTAACGGCTCACCTAAGTTTCACTTACCAAATAACGCCCATGTCACATTTCCTAATATCGACAACGAGAGATTACTTATGGAGCTTGATGAACTTGGTATCATGGCCGCAGCCGGCTCTGCCTGCACCGAAAGCCGTGAGGAACCTTCGCACGTACTAAAGGCTATGGGCATTTCAGATAAAGACGCCAGATCCAGCATTAGGTTTACATTAGGCCGTCAAACGACCAAAAAAGATATAGAATATTTACTCGACTCACTTCAGAAAATACTATAGAAAACCAATTGTATTTACATCGGTATAAAGAGTATACTTTTAGTAGTAAAGCTACTGCTTAAAAGGCACTAGCTTTTGTTAAGGATAAACTCGGAACTTTAATGCCGAAAAAATAAAGAAATGACGGTGGGTAAATAAAAATGTCAATCTGGTGGTTATACCTCATTCTAGCTAGCATAGCTGCCAGCGGCATTGCTTTCATTTGGCTTATTCATCGCCTTGGTAAGGCTCCTACAGAGACAAAAGCGGTTGGCAAAGTAAATTTATCCCAATCCGCCCAAAAAGTTGCTGATCAGGACATAGAGCATATCTTTAACGACGACTTTCGTGAAGAGCTCAAAAACAGAGGCCGACTGCACTTCGAGAAAATAATAGGTGAAAATGCCATGTTCCTTCAGCAAGATATGCGCCTTACCACCTCTCAGCTTAATGAGTACATGAAGACCGAAGTCTCCAAGTCCTTAAAGCAAGAATTTGCCAAATACGAACAGTCAATTAGTGATGCTAAACAACTGGCTATAGACTCCATACAACGAACCAACGTAGCTATTGAGGAACAACGCCAGCAACTTTCCAAACAGGTAGAGAAGGAGGTAGCTGACTCCAAACGCATCATGCTTAGCCACTTCCAAAACAACATGACAGATATTGTTAACCACTACGTCATTGAAGCAGTTGGCGACCAAATAGATTTGAGCGACCAGCTGGAATATATCATTGCTGATCTAGAAGCTAACAAGAAGGCTATCATTGAGGACATTGAACATGGAGCCTAAGAACACACTCACGCTGCCGCCAACTATCACGGGGTACATAGATGTTTCTCGTATGCTTAGAGATATTAGCCTTATTGATGACCAATTGCTCCAGCTTAAACTAAGACAGCCAGGCGCTACTACCCAGATGCCAAAGACCACCTATTTCATAGACAAAATGGTTAACGCTAACAATCTTAACCTACTCCACGAGGACGACCGCACTAACTTGAAAATTTTCCTAGCCGAGATTAAAGAGCATAGCCCAATCCTGCATATGAGCTTCAGTTCCGAACCAAGCCCAGCATTCTTAGAAAAACTAATGACTTGGCTTAGAAAAGAAATTCATCCCCAACTACTTCTAACTGTTGGCCTGCAACCAACTATTGGTGTTGGTTGTGTGCTTAGAACCACCAATCGCTACTTTGACTTTTCCTTGGCTCAAGACTTCGTCAAAAAGAAAAACATACTGTTGCAGCGCATAACCCAGTCCGACCAAACCACTAACCAGGGGGCTACCCAGTGAGTAACTCAGCCCACTTCGACAGCCTAGTCAAAAAAGGCAATCCAATAGGCGAAGTTATCGCTGTAGATAAGTTTTTAATTAAAGTTAGAGGGCTGCAGCCTTGCACAATTAATACTCTAGTCATGTTCGAAGATGGCTCCAAAGGCTTTGTTCACGAAATAATGCCGGAATATATTAGCGTACTTCACTTAGGCAGCGTGCCTGTTAAATCCGGCATGGTTGCAGTCGTTCAGCACAAAGAGTTAGTTACTAAAGTCGGCAAAGAGTTTATTGGCCGTGTAGTTTCCGTGACCGGCGAACCCCTAGACGGCAAAGGCCCAATTGTCGCTGAGGATGTCTGGCCAGTCTTTAAAGACGCTCCGCCAATTCACGAACGTCGTCTCATCCAGGACCAAGTCGAAAGTGGTGTAGTCGCTATAGACGCTCTCTTCCCAGTAGTTAGGGGACAGCGAATGGCCATGATAGGCGACTCTAAAACCGGTAAAAGTACCCTAGCAACCCAGCTGACTATCAACCAAAAAAACACTGACCAACTGGTTGTCTACTGCCTAATAGCCAAACGCCGAGCTGATGTCGACACCCTACTAGATCACTTAAAGACTAACGGTAGCCTGGAAAAGGTAGTAGTAGTGGTAGCGACAATTTTTGAATCGTTAATAGTCAACTACATAGCTCCTTACGTAGCTTGCTCAATCGCTGAGTTTTTCTGGCAAAAGATGCAAGTAGACACCATTGTCATCTACGACGACTTAACTTCCCACGCCCACACTTACCGGGAAATATCTCTTTTATCTAACGTTAGCCCAGGACGAGACTCTTACCCAGGAGACATGTTCTACGCCCACTCTTCGCTACTAGAGCGAGCAGGGCGACTAAATTCATCGGGCAAAACCCTGACCTCCATTCCAATTGTTCATGCTGCTAACGGCGACATCACTGCCTACCTACCTACCAACATAATGTCCATTACCGACGGCCAATGGATTATGGATATGCAGACTTTTAGAAAAGGCATAAGGCCAGCCCTTAACATCGGTCTAAGTGTGACACGTGCTGGCGGCCTAGGACATAATGCTCGTCAAAAAGAGTACGCCGCTAAAACTATGAAAGTGCTGGCCGACTACCGCGAAGCTGAAGAATACTCTCACTTCGGCAGCGAACTAGGCACCGAAGCCAGGAAAGCCTATCAAACAGGCAAACAAATCTTTGAAGTACTAACCCAAGGCCCCAACGATTCCTATTCGCTTATGTCTCAACAATTAATGTTCGACATCTTACTTAACCTAGCCGACAACGAAAAGCTAGACGTCGGCAAACTCAAACAAAGCGCTAATGAATACGCTGGGAGAATAAAGAAAGACGAAGACTTTATGGCAGTCCGCGACGAACTAAAGAAACTCTGTGTAACCATGCCAAAAACCAGCCAAACTGAAGCAGCGGCAGCCCAGCTAGACGACCAGCAAGATGCGCCTGAACAAACTAAACAAGCCCAGCCAACTGCGGCACCAGACGCCAAAGAAAAAGAAAAGCAGGAGGTACACCCGTGAGAAAAGTCATGGAACTAGCCGAAGAAGAATTATCCATGGGTACCTTGGTGGAGCTAACCTCTGTTTTCGAGGGACTAGCTAGTATGCGTATTTCTAAGATCAAGGACCAAGTGCTGCAATCTACCAAGTTCTACCACCAGCTTTGGTCCATCTACTCACAGATTAAAGTTGGCGAAGAGTTTAGCTTCGGCCGTGATCGCACAGACCAAGATGTTTCCAAAAAAGACCTCCTGATAATAATAACGGCTGAGGGTACTTTCTCTGGCGACATTGACCAAAAACTAATTAAACTTATGCTGGCCAACTACAACAAAGAAAAAAACGACATAATTGTTGTCGGCCATCACGGCGCTATGCAACTAGCCCAACAGGGAGTTTTCTACAAGAAGTATTACAAAATGCCCCTGCAAGACCGAAACATAAATGTCATGCCTGTAGTTGAGGACATTAAGAAATATAAATCTACCAAAGTTTATTACCAGGAATACGTTTCGCTGATGAACCAAGAAGTTAGACAAATTGAACTGTCACATGCCGTTAACGAACGAGGCAATGAAATTGAAAATATCGACGACGTCATTAACGAGCATACCTACATTTTCGAACCTAGTACCTTTGCCGTGGTTGCTCACCTGGAAAGATCAATGATGCAGATTACCTTGTCGCAGTTAATCCTAGAATCTAAGCTTGCCCAATACGCCTCACGCTTTCAGGCTATGCGGGCTGCCCACTCTAGGGCTGATGACATGAAAAGCGAAGTTCACATTGCCTACAACCGTGCTAAGCGCTCCGTTAAAGACGAACGCCTAAAAGAAATTGTTAACGGTCTAAAGAAAACGAGAGTCGAGGCAGGGTAGCATGGCAGGCAGCTTATCTACAGTTAAAAGTTTTGTCGTCAAGGTGGCCTTTGACTCTGATGTACCAGACATAAATGAAATAATTGTGGTCGACAACGAAGAGAGCTCCATTTTAATGGTTGATCACATTGAACCAGGCGGCGTTGCTTTTTGTCTAAACGTTAAGGGTGCCACTAATCTAACTAAAGGCATGGCGGTCAGAAGGACCAACAAAAGTATTGAAATACCAATTGGTGAAAAAACCATTGGCCGGGTACTTAATATCTTCGGCGAACCTCTCGATGGTTTGCCAGCCATAAATCCCAAAGAAGCACCATTTAAAGATATCTTCAAACTTGAGAATGCCACCTCTAAGTTCACCATGGCCAAACCAGAAATTCTGGAAACTGGCATTAAAGTCATAGACTTCTTCACGCCCTTTGTTAAGGGCAGGAAAATAGGCATTATTGGTGGTGCTGGTGTTGGTAAAACTGTTCTAACCATGGAGCTAATAAACAACATCGCTAAAAGTGGCGGCGGATTATCTTACTTTGCCGGTATTGGTGAGCGTATCCGTGAAGGACACGAACTCTACGAAACCCTAAAGGAAAACGATCTTCTCAAGAACACCTGCATGTTCTTTGCTCAAATGAACGAAAACCCAGTCCAAAGGTCACTAATCGGCATATCTGCCGTAGCTAGCGCTGAGTACTTCAGAGACGTAGCCCATAAAGATATCCTTTTCTTTGCCGACAATATGTATCGTTATGTCCAGGCAAGAAACGAAGTCTCCACCATTCTTGACCAAGTTCCTAACGAAGGCGGTTATGAGCCAACTATCTTCTCAGACGTAAAAATGCTCCAGGACCGTCTTAGCTCCAACGAAAACGGTTCAATTACTGCGGTTCAAACTATTTACGTACCAGCTGACGACATTTCCGACCCAGCCGTGCAGTTTATTCAACACGAAATGGACTCGACTATAGTACTAAGTCGAAAAGTGGCCGAACAGGGAATTCGCCCAGCTGTCGATTTAACCCAGCTAAACTCATCCCTACTTAGCCCAGAGATAGTTGGAGATAGACACTACCTTCTAAGCGTCCAGGTCCAAGCCTTGCTCCAAAAGTACGAATCCCTAAAGGGCATCATCGCCATTATTGGTGAAGGCGAATTAAGTGCCTCTGACCGGTCAGACTATGCTAAAGCCAAAAAGCTAATTAAGAACTTCTCGCAAAACATGTTTGTTATGACTAAGCATAGCGGCATACCTGGAGAGTACTTTTCCCGCGAACAAACTCTAAAAAGCATTGAGGAAATACTAGTATGAGTGATGCCAGCGTAGACGACCAACAAGTTTTAAACAAAACTAAGGCTCCAACAAAAGAGCAGGTGAAAGTAGAAAAGGAAGAATCTGCTAGCGCCCATAGTTATAAAAAAGGCAAGTCCGACCAACTTGTCATGCATGTAAAAGTTTACTCACCGTTTAAGGACTACTATGACGGTCAAGCCTTCTCTGTTTCTGCCGAAAACCTAACCGGCCCGTTTGACGTTTTACCTCGGCATCACAGTTTCATTTCCCTGCTATCTCCTTGCGATCTAGTAGTTAGAACCCCAGACGAAAACTCTAGCGCCATAAGAATTAAAATAGCTGGCGGACTCATGCACGTTAAAGCTGATGAAGTAATAGTTTTTCTAGACGTCTGAATAGTCCACCGAAGAAATAACTCTAGTTCGTCTTAGCATCAGTCTTAAGAAAACAATATTAATATGAAGACAAAGCGCAATTAAAACAAAACAAGCAAAGCCGTGCCAAAGACTAGATACAAAACCACCAATAGCGGCTTTATGGGCACTGCTTATAGCTAACGGAATAATGCGCTTTAAACTTAGATCAATAAAGACCAACCAAACAAAACCAATAGCCAGCCTAAGTGCCACATTCTGCCAAGCCGTTTTAATTAGTAGATCACGTCTGGCATGAACATAAGACAGTTCGCTAGAAAACTCCCTAGCTTCTAACACAGCCTTAACGATAGCTTCAGCAATAAAGTAGACGATTAGTCCTACGACTGCCCAGAAGGCAATAAGCGGCCAGGTGTTTTGAAGCGATGAGGCCGCAGGCATAGGCGCAGTCTGACCGGGTAAAGTTAAGGCTGGTTGAGAAGAAGGGGTATGCTCAAAACCAATTAACTGGTGCTGGAGTCCTGAAGCGTTAAAATCAAAGGCTATGACCACACCAAGAGTTACGCCTAGGCCCAATATAATGCAGACTAAGCCGCTTAACCACGAAGGAGTTAGTACGGCAATGTAGCGTCTTTTATTAACGTGACTTTCTATGTCGTTGGAATAATCCATTGGTTTGCTTAGCCCTAATTGTATTTAGCCTTAACGTAGTGCGCAACTTTTTAAGATATACTCTAGGTTATATAACGAGAGATTAAGTGTGAGCAAACAAGTATACGTAGCTATGAGTGGCGGCGTTGACTCTTCGTTAACTGCTGCCCTACTAAAAGACCAAGGTTACAAAGTTACCGGGGTATATATGAAGAACTGGACCAAAGACTTCCCCGGCTTCAAATGTCCTTGGCAAGACGACTACCAGGACGCCAAGCGAGTAGCCGTCCAGCTTAAGATTGATTTCAAAGTTTACGACTTTGAAACGGAGTATCGCCACCAAGTAGTAGACTATATGATCAAAGAATATAAGGAAGGCAACACACCTAACCCGGACATTATGTGCAACCAAGAAGTAAAGTTTAAACTTTTTCTCCAGTGTGCCACCAAAGACGGCGCGAAGCTAATCGCTACCGGTCACTATGCTCGCACCAAGGGCAGCTACCTATATAAAGGTCTAGACGAAAACAAAGACCAGTCATACTTCCTTTACCGAGTAGATGCAGACGCTATTAAAAAAAGCCTCATGCCTATCGGTAATTACCACAAATCCGATGTCCGCAAACTTGCTAAAAAGCTAAATCTCGTAACAGCCGAGAAAAAAGACTCCCAAGGCATTTGCTTTGTTGGTAAGGTCGGCATCAAGGAATTCCTGCTAAGCGAACTAGGTCCACAAAAACCAGGGCCAATTATTAATCAAAAAGGTGAGGAAATAGGCACTCATGACGGCGCCATATTCTATACAATCGGCCAAAGACACGGACTAAACCTCGGCGGCGGACTGCCTTACTACGTAACAAAAAAGGACGTAAAAAAGAACATAGTTTACGTAACAACTGATCTGTTTGACGACAACCTTTGGACGAGCGAAGTAAGACTTACTCAGCCACACTGGATTAACGAAGCTCCAACTCAAAACAAAACTTACACTTGTCGTCTGCGGTACCGTGGCCCATTACTAAAAGCAAAGGTTATTAAAGATAAGTTAGTTTTAGATAAACCAGCAAGAGGAAAAGCTGCCGGTCAGTCAGCAGTAGTTTACGACGGCGATGAAGTTATTGGCGGCGGGATAATACGTTAGTAGTCTAGTCGTCGCCCAAACTGCTCTTCGTGAACCTGTGCCCTCATAGCAGCAACGGCAACCGCCTTATAAGGGTTTGAAGAAAAAGCCACTCCAGCTCTGGTATCTTCAAAATCTACTGCATCAACAGTAACTGGCAAAGCAATAATGGACTCCATGCTTGGCAGGTAGAGACCGGGTTCCAGGGGCATGGCTTGAGCTTCAGGCAAATGCTGCCTTGCTAGCTCTCTACGCGCATCTAGCTCGGCAGCACTAATTACTACCGCAACAAACTTGCGACCCTTATTAATAGGCCCATAGTTTTTGTTTACCTTGCAGGCGGCAACATATCCCAAATTTTGGGCTGTCTCAGTTAGGCCAAATTTCCTAACTGCACGTTCACAATCACTAGGTTCACTTAGCCACGCTAAAAGTCTATTTAAAACACCAGGCTTCTCCTTAGAGAGTTGTATTTCCGCCGAATTCATTGTATTACCATACTAAGTAGCTCGGTAGCTGTCAAACGCTTTTAAATTGCGCTAGACTAGAAGCTAATGACAGCCCAAGAAATACGTAAGGCCTACTTAGATTTTTTCTCTCACCGCGGCCACAAAGTTATACCGCGAGCACCACTTGTGCCACGCGGCGACCCAACCACGCTGTTTACCGGTTCCGGTATGCAACCATTAATCCCATACTTGCTAGGACAAAACCACCCGGATGGGAACAAATTGGTAGATTCTCAAACCTGCCTAAGGGCCCAAGACATTGATGACGTCGGCGACAACCGCCACACCACCTTTTTTGAAATGTTAGGAAACTGGAGTCTTGGAGATTACTTCAAGAAAGAGCAAATTCCGTGGCTCTTTGAATTTCTAACTGAAACCGTCGGTCTAGATCCAAGCAAACTCTACGTAACCTGCTACATAGGCAACCAAGAATTAGGCATTCCTAAGGACGAAGAGTCAGCTAGTATTTGGAAAGAGCAGTTTGCAAGTAAGAATGTAGGTAGCGAAACCGCCGACATTGGTTCAGGCCAAGATGGTTACAATAGGGGCATCAAGGAAAATGAGCGCATTTTCTTCTACGACGGCAGTAAAAACTGGTGGAGCAGGGCAGGCAGCGAACACGACACACCTATTGGTGACCCATGTGGACCTGACAGCGAAGTCTTTTACGAATTCGACTTTATACCTCATGACAAAAAGTACGGCGAAAACTGTCATCCTAACTGTGACTGTGGCCGCTTCCTAGAAATTGCTAACTCTGTCTTCATGGCATACAAACGAACTGGCGATGGCTTTTCTCCACTAGATAAACCTAATGTAGATTTTGGGGGAGGCCTAGAGCGAATTGCCGTTGCCGCTATTAACGACCCAGACGTCTTTAAAATTAGCCTAATAAAACCAATAATTGAAAAGCTTGAAGCAGTCTCTAGCAAATCTTATGAATCTCACACCGAAAGCATGCGGGTCATAGCTGACCACCTAAGAGCCGCTACCTTCCTGGCAGTAGACGGCGTAACGCCTTCCAATAAGGAACAAGGCTACGTCATGCGCCGCTTAATTAGACGTGCCATTCGCTTTGCCTTTGATCTAGGCATCGAACAAAACTTCCTTGAAAGCCTAGTCCCAGTAATAGCTGGACTTTATGAGTCGGACTATCCAGAAGTAAAAAGCTCTAAAGATAAAGTTATCTCAGTTCTCGTAAAAGAGGAGAAGATCTTCCGCCAAACTCTTAGAAAAGGACTGCGGGAATTCACGAAATCTGTTAAGGACAGTTTAAGCGGCGAAACATTGTTTAAGCTTTATGACACTTACGGCTTTCCAGTTGAGCTAAGTAAAGAAGAAGCTTTTAAGAACGACATAAATATAGCGGACAATGCCGATGAGATATTCAACCAGCTAATGGACGCCCAACGCCTTAGTAGCCAAACGGCGGCTAAAGGCACGTTTAAGGGCGGACTAGGCGGGACAACAGACATTCACAAGAAGTACCACACCGCCACCCATCTAATGTACGAAGCTCTAAGACAAGTCCTGGGCGATCAGGTAGTCCAAAGAGGCTCTAATATAACAGAGGAGAGACTAAGATTTGACTTTACTCATGACCAGAAAATGACTGAGCAGGAAATTAAGAAAGTTGAGGATATAGTTAACCAGCAGATAGATAGTGACCTAAAAGTCTCTTTTCAAGAATACCCGACTGAGGAAGCTCTAAAGATGGGCGCCGTTGGCCAATTTGGTGATCGCTATGGAGACAAAGTCAAAGTATATAAAATGATCGCCGATGGCGCGGATAAACCCTTTAGCTTCGAAATCTGCGGCGGTCCTCATGTAACGCACACCGGCGAACTGGGTGAGGGCGGCAAGAGATTCAAGATAATAAAAGAGGAAGCTTCCTCTGCCGGCATTAGACGCATTAAGGCTCAGCTAGTTTAGCCTAAGTTTTTCGCCAGGAAAAAGAATATCTGGGTCAGACTTGACTTGAGGGTTTAGCTCCGTCATCTGATCTAGACTCAGTCCATACTTAGAGCCAATACTACCCAGTGTATCGCCGTGCTGAACCGTGTAGTATTTTTCCTCAGATACAAACTGATCGCTAACGTCCTGTTTGACCTCTTCGCTATAACCATCCTGAAAGACCATGTACTTTTTACCCATGTGCTCAGCCAGGGCATACTTCTGACCTCGACGGGGGCTGTCTTCTCGCTCATCAGTGTAGCTATAGTTTAAATCCATCTTCCACCCTTATTTACCCTCATTATATCTAAACCATTAGCAAAAAACCTAAGGAAGTCAGTGCCTGAGGAAAACCTGAGCACATTGCCATTCCCTATACCACTCCTGTGGTAAAATAGTGCATATGCTTGGAAAAGTTAAATCTGTTAGTTCCGGTTTAGCCCATCGGGCGCTTCAAGGCGCCTCTAGTGCTAGTGAAGTTGCTAAAAAGAAGACTAAGAAAGAGGATCGTTATCTAGTAGCTCTAGACATTGGTACTGAATTCGTAAAAGCCTTAATAGGTAAAATTAACGAAGCCGATGCCACCCTAGAGATTATTGGCGTTGGTCGTCAACATCAGGGACTAAGCGACATGCAAGCCGGAGCCATCTCCGACATCGCAGCAGTTGTCGAAAACTGTGACCAAGCCCTCAACCAAGCTGAAGAACAAGCTGGCGTAAGCGTTAGGACCTGCATTATTGGCATTGCTGGCGAGCTGGTTAAAGGCACCACTACCACCATAAAAGTGGCCCGCCAAGACCCAACCAAGGCTTTAGATATCGTTGAGATGGAAAAGATTATTAACATTGTCCAAACTAAAGCTCAGGATAAGGCCAAAAGTCAACTAGCCTGGGAACTGGGCGGCAAGAACGTCGAAGTCAGGCTGGTTAACAGCGCTCTTGTTGGTATTGAAATAGACGGCTATCCAGTAACTAACCCAATCGGCTTTCAAGGTAAAGAAGTAGTTGTTCAACTCTACACTGCCTTCGCCCCCATGATACATATTGGCGCTCTAGAAAAAACAGCCCAAGAATTAGACCTTGACCTTCTGGCAGTAGCCGCTGAACCATTCGCTGTAGCCAGGGCTGTTATTGGCAATAACTTTAATCAAAACCTCAGCGCCATTCTTATGGACGTTGGTGGTGGTACAACCGACCTGGCGGTAATAAATGACGGGGGAGTGCAGGGAACTAAGATGTTTGGTATTGGTGGTAGAGCCTACACCCACGCAGTTGAGAGAGACTTAGGCGTTAGTTTTGAACAAGCCGAAGAATTCAAAGTTGGACTTAGCACTAACAAAATACCAGCCGCCAAACGAACTGGTGTTGAAGACGCCCTAAAGAAAACTGCTGAAGTTTGGATCGGTGGCATCGAGCTAGCTCTAAGTGAATTCAACAAACTAGATCACTTACCTCACCGCATGTTCCTTTGCGGTGGTGGTTCAAGTCTAGACATCCTAATGGAGCAACTGGAAGGCAAAGAATGGTACAAAACCTTGCCCTTCACTAGAAAACCAACAGTTCACCATATCCGCCCTGATCAAGTTGCAGGTATTACCGATACCACCGGCAGAATAACCGATCACACCTACATTACCGCCATGGGTCTCTTACGAGTCGGCATGGATACCCAGCAATTCTCTGGCGCAAACGAGTCAATTCGTGACAAAATAGATAAAATGCTAAGTACTTAAAAGGAAATACCGTGGCAAACGACAAAGACACAATTTACATAGACGTAGACGACGAAATAACTGGCATCATAGATAAGGTTAAAGCTTCTAAGTCTAAAGTTGTTGCTTTGGTCCTACCAAAAAGAGCCACAGTCTTTCAAAGCATTGTTAACATGAAGCTCCTAAAAAAGAGCGTTGAGGGATCCAGTAAAAGCCTAGTTCTAATAACTGCCGAAGCCGGGCTTTTACCTCTAGCTGGAGCTGCCGGTATTCACGTTGCTAAGACATTAACCTCCAAACCAGAAATCCCAACTCCTCCAGAAGAATTGGCCGAAGAGGAGACTGGCGAAGAGACAGCAGAAACGCTGCCGCCAGAAGAACCGGTCGATGCCAGCAAACCCGTTGGTGAGCTAGCTGGTGACAAACCAGTGGCCGCTGCTGCTGCCGGAGCTGCCGCAGGTGCAGCCGCCGCCGACAAAAAAGGTGACATGGAAACCGTTGCTCTGGATAACACAGCCCTTGATGAATCTGCTGGAGACAAAGCTAAAGAAGATAAAACAAAAGGCAAGACAAAGAAAGCCAAAGGCGAGAAGGACAAGGACCTCAAAGTTCCAAACTTCGAGCGCTTTAGGAAGTATATGCTTATTGGGCTAGCTGGAGTTGTAGCTCTAGTCATTCTTTATCTACTATTCGGCACTAACCTAGGTGACGCCACCATAGACGTATATACCAACGGTTCTAACGTAAATAGCTCAGTCGATCTTAATCTGTCTACCTCGGCAACATCGGTCGATACCAACTCCGGTACCATCCCGGCTAAACTAGCCAGCCAACAAAAGACCTCCTCAGCAACAGTCGGTACTACCGGGCAAACCAATAACGGCAACAAAGCCAGCGGCAGCGTCTCCATAACAGCAGCCTACTGTAATGTGCCACCACCCTCCGGTACCCCAGCTTCACTACCAGCAGGCACTGGCCTTTCTTCTAATGGGCTAACCTTTATTACCCAGCAGGTAACAACCTTTAGCAGCTCAGGCAATAGTCACGGCGGTTGCTCATATTACCCCGCCACAGGGAACACTCCAATAATTGCCCAAAGTGGCGGTACTAGCTACAACAATGCCAACAGCTTCTCGCTATCTGGTTACGACATATCTGTTGCCCAAACGATCATGGGCGGCACCGACAATATTGTTCAAACCGTCAACCAAAATGACATCAATAACGCAAAATCTAAAATTAGTACAAACAATAACTCTGGCGTTAAGACTGAGCTTGAAAACGAACTACAAGGCGAGGGCTATTACCCAATAGATGATACCTTTGCTCAGAATGCTCCAAGCGAATCATACAGTGCTCAGGTTGGACAGGTGGCTAACAACGTTACGGTCACTGAAAGCATAAACTACACTATGTTCGGTGTACCTAAGAACGATCTAGAAACGCTGATAGCAAGCAGCGTAGACAACCAAATAAACACTTCCCAGCAGATGATCATAGACTACGGCATTGACCATGCCTCCTACAGTGTTAACTCACAGAATAGCTCAGCGGCTCAAATAACTATGAACACAGTAGTCTTTGTCGGACCTCAACTAAACGTAAACAAGATTAAAGCTCAAGCTGCCGGCCAAAAAGCTGGAGCCGTTAAGGCCGTAATATCTACTAACCCTAACGTTACCAATGTGACCGTACACATAAAGCCGTTCTGGTACTCGACAGTTCCGAAAAACCCATCAAGAATAACTGTTCACATACAAAAGCCGGCCTCTAGCTCAAGTTCATGAACAATTCCCACTCAATCTTAGGGGTGGATTATGGCCAAAAACGTATCGGCCTGGCGCTAGTTAGTTTAGACGCAAAACTACCTAGTCCACTTAAAACCCTGCCCAATGAAGATAACTTGCCACAGCTACTCAACGAATTAATTAAAGACAAGAACGTTGAGAGGATAGTCTTAGGACTACCTCGAAACCTAAGCGGGCAGGATACCGAGCAAACTAAGATCGTCAGAGACTTTGGTGAGAGTCTAGTAAGGACTACCAATTTACCAGTGGATTTTCAGGATGAGGCACTAACATCAACTAAGGCTGAGGAGGAACTACGTGCTAGAGGTAAGCCTTACGCTAAAGAAGACGTTGACGCCCTTGCAGCAACATATATACTTGAAGACTGGTTAAAAGATAATGAAATATAAGAAGAATTCTAGACGAAAACGGGTCCCCAGCAGAATTTGGACCATCCTATTTACTGTTCTGGCTTTAATACTAATTGGCACTGTCTGGGCCAACATTAAATATACTAACGACCTTAAACCAGTCAACCAGGATCAGGCTACCCAGCTAGTCACGGTCAACTCTGGTAGTTCCATTACACAGATTGCTTCCCAACTCCAAGCCAATCAGTTAATCCGAAGTGCCTGGGCTTTTGATCTTTACGTTCACGCTCATGAGTCTGCCTCCGATCTCCAGGCGGGCACCTACAACGTTTCACCTAGCCAGACAACGCCTGAGATAGTCTCGGCTCTTAGCCAGGGCAAGGTAGCCTCAAAATTAGTAACAATTATTCCAGGCGACAGAATCGACCAAGTCAGAACTAGACTAATTAATAGTGGCTTTTCGACTTCTAGCGTTGACGCTGCTTTGAACCCAGCCCAATATAGCGGTCTTCCGGTGCTAGCCTTTAAACCAGCTAATGTTAACACCCTAGAGGGTCTACTTTGGCCAGACTCCTTCCAAAAAGACTCAACCACTACGCCTGAGCAAATAATCCGTGAGTCGCTAACGGAAATGGGCCAGCATCTTACTCCTCAAGTACAGGCCGAATTTGCTAGTGAAGGACTAAGTACTTACCAAGGCCTGACACTAACCTCAATCGTGCTACAGGAAGTTAGTAAACCCTCTGATCAAACCCAGGTCGCCCAAGTATTTCTAAGTAGACTAAAAGCCGGTATGCCTCTGGGCTCCGATGTTACCGCCGACTACGGCGCTATTGTCGCCGGTCAGCCACCCAGCTTAAGCTACAATTCACCGTACAACACCCTAATTAACACAGGTCTACCACCTACACCCATAAGTACTATAGACAGCTCTTCGCTCTACGCTACTACTCATCCAGCTAACACCGATTGGCTGTACTTCGTAACTGGGGACAACGGCGTAACATATTATTCCACTACGCTAGCAACCCACGCAGCTCAAACCGCTCAATATTGCCATAAGCTCTGCAGCCAGTAACCCTTCAAAAACATTGCGTCATTTGCTACAATTAGCTGCGTAATGCTCGTCAAGCATAACTATTTTGGTGTGAGCCAGAAAACCCGCGGATCCTTTAAAAGCATTATTGGAAATAAAGCTAATCGTGAACTTCAAAATCCTAAGAAAGCATTAAGAAATAAAGTGAGGAGCTTGTATTAGTACAAACTCTACAATTTATGCTGAACGATTGCAGGCTGCCCTGGTTGCCAGGTCCTCGCAGTACAGAGACAAGCTAGTTCAAGCTAACAAGCGTTCTAAAAAGACACCCCTAACCCGGGTAGGCCTGATAGCGGCTGGTCTAGTCATAGTCCTAGTAGCCTTCTTCTTCATCTTTAGTAACACCAAGACCACCTCTGCTAATTCCTTTACTTTAAATAGCACGACCCAGACAGCCGCCGCTAACCCTCTTGACCAAGTATCCTCAGCCTCAATTGCCCAAACAGTAGCTGATCTAGACAACCTACCGGAAGCTACGGCTGTTACTAACCAAGCCCAGTCAGTGTCTGCCGAAGAGGCTATAGCCGAGATTAACTCTAACGTTGTCCAGAAACCAGAAATTGTCGACACAGCCCTAAAAACCAATGCCGACATTAATACATATATTACCCAAGCCGGTGATACAGTCGCCAGCGTTGCTGCCAAGTTTGGTCTGAGCGCTCAAAGCATTCAGTGGTCAAACGGCCTTAGCTCTAACAGCTTATCTCCGGGAGAGAAACTTCTCATCCCACCAGTTAACGGCGTAGTCTACACAGTGCAAGCCGGCGATACACCAGCCAGTCTGGCTTCCAGGTTTCATTCAAATGCCCAATCAATCGTTGAGTATAACAACGCTGAAATTAGCGGCTTAACTCCTGGCGAGCAGATAATTATTCCTGGCGGAACTATGGGCGCAACGGTATTCACTGGCAGCGATATAGATAACGGCACCGGTTCAGTTAGTTCTACCAGCTTCCCTTGGGGCAACGGACCAATATATGGTTCTAACGGTTATGACTTTGGTTACTGTACTTGGTATGTGGCGACACAGATACCAGTACCTAGCAACTGGGGCAACGCTGCTACCTGGGCCTACTATGCGGCTCTTAGTGGTTGGGACGTCTCTACTACGCCAACAGTTGGCGCAATCGCTCAAACTCCTTACGCAGCCGGAGGTGAAGGCCACGTAGCTATTGTTGACGCTGTATCGCCTGATGGTCAAGAGATAGAGATTAGAGACATGAACGGCATTGCCGGCTGGGATAGGGTGGGCTATAGCGGCTGGATACCGGCATCAACTTTTGTACACTTTATAACCCACTAGCCAATGAACTTTGTAGATAATGTAGAAATATCTGCCAAAGCTGGCAGAGGCGGTGACGGCAAGATGAGCTTTCGCCGTGAGATCTTTGTTGCCAAAGGAGGACCCGATGGCGGTGATGGCGGTCATGGCGGCGACATCATTTTTAGAGCCAGCCGCAATCAAGACACCCTAACTACCTTTCGCTACCAGAAGGAAATAAGAGCTGAAGATGGCCAACCCGGAGACAGACGCCGCAAACACGGTAAGACCGGCCAAGACTTAATAGTAGACGTTCCGGTTGGCACAGTTGTTAGCGATGAAAGCGATCAAGTTCTAGCTGATCTCACCAAAGATGGCCAGGTCGAAACAGTTTTAAGAGGCGGTAACGGCGGTTTCGGTAATGCCCACTTTGTTTCCTCAACCCGTCAAGCTCCCAATTTTGCCGAAAAAGGCGAGCCAGGGGAGGCAAAAACTCTAAAACTAGAAATAAAGATGATAGCCGACGTTGCTCTAGTCGGACTACCCAATGCCGGCAAGTCCACCTTCTTAGCCAGAGTCTCTAACGCTTCCCCAGAAATTGCCAACTACCCCTTCACTACCCTAACCCCAAACCTAGGCGTAGCTGACATCGACAAATCCAGCTCTCTCCTCATAGCCGACATACCAGGACTAATCTCCGGAGCTGCCGAGGGCAAGGGTCTAGGCCACGACTTTCTCCGTCACATTGAGCGTACCAAAGTAGTTCTTCACCTCATTGATGCCTATAGTGACGACGTGGCCAAGTCTTATCAAACAGTTAGGGATGAACTCATTGCCTACAGTCCTAAACTGGCCAAAAAAACCGAAGTCATTTCTCTCACAAAAATTGAGGGACTGGATAGCGAAATAATTGATGACGAAATAGCCAGCCTTAAAAAGGTAGCTAAAAAGGGTACACGAATTGAGCCAATATCTTCTGCCAGCGGCCAGGGCATTAATGATCTGCTCTACACTCTTAAGGATTTAGTTAGTAAGGCTAACGCCAAGAAACCAGCTAGAAAGCCAGAAGAAGAGCTAGTCGTCTTAAAAATTACCGACACTAAGGACGCTTGGAAGTTAACAAAGGACAAAGACGTATATATTATCCGGGGCGACAGTATCGAGCGCTTTGCCAGAAGAACCGACTTTAATAACGAACAAGGACTAAATAGGCTAAAAGATATTATGCGTAGGCTAGGTATCATGCATGAGCTAAGACGCAAGAAAGTCCAAGCTGGCGACAAGGTCCAGATTGGCGTAGATCCGAGCAATACATTTAAATACTAAATTTAAGAATTATTTAATCTTAGTGGTGGTAATATTAAGAAATTATGCCCTCGACTTTTTACTTTTACGATCTAGAGACGTCGGGTTTTTACCCTCGCTCCGATGCTATTATGCAGTTTGCAGGTTTGCGTACCGATCTTAACTTAAAGCCCTTAGGCGATGAAATAAACGAACTAATTAGTTTACCTAAAGACATGCTTCCAGAGCCCGGCGCAGTACTAATAACCGGCATAACACCACAAAAGACCCTTGAATCTGGTCTAAACGAAGCCGAGTTCCTAAAAGAATTCTATTCAAAAGCTGTTAAACCAGACACCATCTTCGTTGGCTTTAATAACATTCGCTTTGACGACGAGTTTATGCGCTTTATTAACTTTCGCAATTTCTACGATCCTTACGCCTGGGCTTGGCAGAACAATTGCTCTCGCTGGGATCTACTTGACGTCGTACGAATGACCAGAGCCCTAAGACCAGAAGGGATCAGCTGGCCGATTAAGGATGGTAAGCCCAACAACCAACTAGAAAATCTGACTAAAGCCAACAAGCTAGCTCATTCAAGTGCCCATGATGCTATGAGCGACGTAAAAGCAACTGTTTCTGTAGCCAAATTAATTAAATCCAATCAGCCAAAAATATTCGACTTTCTCTTGGGTCTAAGAAGCAAGTCTGCTGTTAAAAACTTTGTTGAGCATGAGAGCCCATTTGTTTACTGCTCGAGCCATTACCCTAGCGAGTACTTACATACAAGCGTTGTAGCTTTCCTCGGCACTACCTCAGACTCCAGTGCCCTAGTTTATGACCTAAGGCATGATCCAAGTGATTACCTAAAGATGAGCGAGGACGAATTAATAGAAGCCTGGCAATACCGCGAAGATCGCACTGAGCCAAGACTGCCTGTAAAAAGCTTGAGATATAACCGAGTCCCAGCTATCGCACCTTTAAGTGTTATTAACTCCGAGCAAATAACTAAGCATCTCTCGCTCGACATGGACAGTGTCAAGAAAAACCTGGCAGTACTTGAAAAAAACAAAAAAGAATTCACGTTAAAAATGCTACGTGCTACCGAGAAAATGGATAAAGCCCGAGAAACTAACCAGACTAGTCTAGACCTACCTTTTGATCAGCAGCTCTACTCCGGATTTATTAACAATGTAGATTCGTCTAAGCTAGTGAATGCTAGAAAACTAGGCCCAGACATAAATGTTACCGATGTTCGTTTTCAAGACAAAAGACTAAATTCACTCATCCCCATATATAAAGCCAGAAATTATCCGAAAAAGCTTAGTTCTAGCGAAAACCAAGCCTGGCAACAGTATTTAGAAGCTAAACTGAGCGGAAAAAACTCAAAACTAGAGCAATATTTTAATAAGATTAGTCAGCTAAGACAGACCGTTAAATCAAAAGATAAAGAATACTTGCTCGAAGAGCTAGAGTTATATGGCCAGTCTATAGCCCAAGAACTTGAAGGCGAGAGTGCAGCGCACTAGCATCCAAATTGGACTTGTGGCTTAAGTTAGGCTTAACAACTCTTTCTTGGTACTCAATCCAGGCAATAGCTCCACCACCGATGGCAATCGTCAGAAAAGCCACGTATAACTGAAATGAAATCTGGATACCAGTCCCCGGCAAATAGCCGCCGACTATAAAGTTGTACATTAGGTGCCCCTTAAGATTTTGTTTACTTTATCTGCATTATACAACTAGATATGAGGATAGTCAATAATATTGTATAAGACTTATGTTTAACTAGGGGTACTTAAGTTGCTTAAAAATCAAATCTAGTATTTCAATAAAGATGGGTGTATTATTTGTACTTATTCGGAGTTAAAACAAAGGATAGGAGAGGATTTTATGAGACACGAAAGCGCAAGAGGTAGTCACGCTAGACAATCTAGTAGGTATAGGGGACCAAGAAGTCCAATAAGGCAAAGACGAGAACGGGGTACAGAACACCATGCTCCTACGCTAATGGTGATCAGACCAGTTATCGCTACATCTAGAGGTCAGAGTTTGTCTGAACTAATGCCACGCATAGTCAGGCAGACATTCCATGGTAAAAGTAACAAAGGCGTCCGACCGGTACATGAATACGCTCTAGTTGAGGCACATGAGGCTGACCCGGACAACATACATGGCCTGGATAAGTTAGGTGCCCATAAAAGAGGCAAGCTAATGGTCCGTATGGCTAAGTTGCTAGTGGATAGACTAGGTGACCCAAGCGATATAGACGACAGAGTCAGGGTTGGACTTGGGTCGGTTGGTACAGAAAGAGTACCAGGCGCATCAACTCAGTCTGGTGGGCATAATTTCCTAGGCGTGTACCCGACTGATCTAAGTGAAGCTCTATTAAACGAACAAATTTTAGCGCAACGAACCATGGAAGAGGTCATGCACGGACGAGGCTTACACGGAACAAGTGAACATACACCAACCGAGTCTTCATTTCTACCCCTGGTAGTCGTTGGCGAAGAAGCAAACAGACACGGAATACACAGGCTTGAAAAAGCCCTATCCAGCATAGGCTTGAGTGAGGTAGTCTTAGGGCCACCCGAAGTTGCCTTGTCTATAGGTGGACTTGCCACCTCGATCAATCGTCTACCTATCACAGCCTAAGATACACGCCCTGGTTACTTGAATAGATCTCCTTAGACACTAGATAAAATCTTAATTTCAGTGTATAATGACAACCCTAAATTCAGGGGTAATTAAGGCATGTCTGACAAAATCGTAGTTAAAGGAGCAAGGGAACACAATCTAAAGAACATAGATGTGGTTATTCCTAGAGACAAGCTCATCGTCATTACCGGACTCAGTGGTTCCGGTAAATCTTCTTTGGCTTTTGATACTATCTACGCTGAAGGGCAGAGAAGGTACGTCGAATCGCTAAGCTCCTATGCCCGTCAATTCCTTGGACTCATGGAAAAACCAGACGTTGATCAAATAGATGGTTTGTCTCCAGCTATTTCCATCGACCAAAAATCTACATCTAGAAACCCGCGCTCAACAGTCGCAACAGTTACTGAAATCTATGACTACATGAGACTGTTATTTGCTAGAATCGGCATTCCGCACTGCCCAATAGACAACGTTCCGGTCCTGAAACAAACCTCAGAGAATATTATTGAGCAGATAATAAAGGACTTTAAGGACCAGCGAGTCATGATACTGTCCCCAATTGTTCTAGATAAAAAAGGAGCCTTTGAGCACATTCCTGAACAGTATCTCAGGGCTGGTTTTGCCAGAGTTAGAGTCGATGGCATTGTTTATTCACTAGATGAATTTCCTGAACTAGACAAAGCTTACCGGCACAACATCGACGTGGTAATTGACCGTTTAGTTAATAACTCAGAAAGCCGCACTCGTCTAGTCCAATCGGTAGAGCAAGCACTCGATGTCAGCGAAGGCAAAGTTATAGTACTAGATGCAGACAAAAAGATTGAAAAGAACTATTCCATTAAATACGCCTGCCCCAACCACCCAGAAGTAACCTTACCGGACCTAGAGCCTAGAACCTTCAGCTTTAACTCGCCTCACGGCGCCTGTCCAGTCTGCACCGGGCTTGGCAGTCGTCTAGAAGTTGACCCTGATTTAGTAATCCCAAACGGCAAGCTAACCATAGCCGAAGGAGCAATAAGGCCATACAACCGTATTAACGTCGACAACTGGTACATGAAGAAGCTCCAGGCTCTGGCAGAGAGATACAAATTCTCCATTCACGAACCTACCTCAGCCCTAACCAAAGAACAGATGAACCTAATAATGTATGGCAGCGGCAAAGAGACTTACCGGATTAGTCTTGGCATGGGCCGAAGCTTCGAGACTACTTACGAAGGAGTAGTTACCAACCTAGAACGCCGCCACCGAGAAACTGAGAGCGACTTTATCCGCCGTGACATAGAGCGGTTCATGCAGGAAAAACCATGTCACGCCTGCAAAGGTCTAAGACTAAAGCCAGAAGTTCTAGCTATTACAATTAACTCTAGCTCAATTATGGATATCTGCACCCTGTCTATAGACGACGCCCTCAACTGGTTTAATAACCTAAAGCTAAATGAGAAAGACAAAAAGATTGCTGAGCTAGTACTAAAGGAAATATCTGCACGCCTAAAGTTTCTAAATGACGTTGGCTTAAATTATCTGAATCTACTTAGAAGTGCCAATACGCTTAGTGGTGGTGAAGCGCAAAGAATACGACTGGCTACTCAAATTGGTTCCGGACTTATGGGCGTTCTTTACGTACTAGACGAACCAAGCATTGGACTTCACCAAAAAGACAACGCCCGGCTAATCGGTACCCTTAAGAACCTAAAAGACCTTGGCAACACAGTCATTGTCGTTGAGCACGACGAAGAAACCATACGAAGTGCTGATCACCTTATAGATATTGGTCCAGGTGCCGGTATTCACGGTGGTAAGATTATTGCCGAAGGTACGCCTGGTTCAGTCGAAAAGGTCAAAACCAGCCTAACCGGGCAGTATCTAAAAGGAGATAAAAAGATAGCTGTACCTAAGAAACGCCGGCAAGGAAACGGCAAGCAACTAGTTGTTAAGGGCGCCGAAGCTAACAACCTTCAAAATATAGATATAAGCATCCCCTTAGGCAAGTTAGTAGTAGTCTCGGGTGTCAGCGGTTCTGGTAAGTCCAGTCTAATTAACGACATAGTGGCTAAAGAACTACAAGCTAGGTTGCACCGAGCCAGCACCGTTCCAGGCAAGCACGAGGAAATAATTGGCATCAACGAACTAGATAAAGCCATAATTATTGACCAATCACCTATTGGTCGCACCCCACGTTCAAACCCAGCCACCTACACCGGTCTATTTACCCCAATAAGAGAACTATTCGCCAGTCTTCCAGAAGCCAAAATCCGTGGCTATTCAGCCGGCAGATTTAGCTTTAACGTTAAGGGTGGACGCTGTGAAAACTGTTCTGGTGACGGCATCATAAAAATAGAGATGCACTTCCTGCCTGATGTTTATGTTGTTTGTGAAGTCTGTCATGGTAAGAGATATAACCGAGAAGCTTTAGAAATACATTTCAAGGGTAAAACTATCTCTGATGTTCTGGAAATGACCTGCGAACAAGCACTAGATTTCTTTAAAAACATCCCAGCTATTTCTAAAAAACTACAAACCCTAGTTGATGTCGGACTAGGCTATATTGCTCTTGGTCAATCTGCAACTACTCTTAGCGGCGGTGAAGCCCAACGAATAAAGCTAGCCAGTGAACTAAGTCGCCGACCAACTGGCCGAACGCTCTACATTCTTGACGAGCCAACCACAGGACTACATATGGCCGATGTCGATAAGTTACTAAAAATGCTTCATGCTCTTGTTGATGCTGGCAACAGCATGGTGGTAATAGAGCACAACCTGGACGTTATTAAAAACGCCGACTGGATTATTGACATGGGCCCAGAAGGCGGCCAGGCAGGCGGCCTAATAGTTGCTGAAGGCACCCCTGAGACAGTCGCCAAAAACTCTAAGAGCTACACTGGTCAGTATCTAAAGAAACTAGTCTGACTTCTTCTTAGACTTCAGACGCCTGGTCTCCAAATAGGCCTTACTTAAATGGTAAATGGTTGGCGCTAGAGTAATAACCACGACTGCAAAAACTGCAAAAAGGATATAGTGATCTAGATTTGGTATTTTCTTGCCGAACCAATAGCCAACCAACGTGACAATAACGGCCCAGGCAATATCTCCAATAGCATCAAATAGTACAAACTGCGGGTAGCGCATGTTAGCAACACCTGCTACTGGTGGGGTAAAGGTTCTAATGACTGGGATAAAGTGAGCAATAAGCATAGTTTTGTTGCCGTGCTTTTCGTAAAACGTCTCAGCGCGGTTAACATATTCACGCCTAAACACTGGACTATCTGGTTTAGAAAACAACTTCCTGCCCCAGCGTTTACCGATGTGGTATCCGGTATTATCTCCAGCAATTGCCGCAATTGAGACGACAACAATTAGTAGTGCCAAGTTGAGCTTACCGGTACTAGCTAGTACTCCAGCACCAATTAGTAACGTATCACCAGGGAAGAAAAACCCCATGAACATACCAGATTCGGCAAATATCATGGCACCAACCAGCAATACCCCACCGGCTGTAATAATATGTTCGACGTTAAACATTAGCTTTCAGGATACGTTCTTTTAGTTTATTAGTCTAGGCTAATCTGTTATAATACTACTTAAGAAAAAAGTTTAAGGAGATAAGTTTTAATACTTATGGCAGACGATCAACTAGTTATTGAGTTACACGAGAGAAAAGTCTTAGGTAAAAAAGTTAAGCATCTAAGAAGTGACGGTCAGGTTCCGGCGGTTATCCACGACCACGGTAAGCCTTCACTGCATGTTCAAGGCGACACTGTTGCTATGCTAAAACTATGGCGTAGTGCCGGCAAGCACCATCCTGTCGAAATTAACACCGACAAAAAGAACTTCACGGCCCTAATTAAGGAGGCGAGCTTTGATCCTAAGAAACACCTCCTTACTCACATTGTCTTTAATGCTGTCGACAAGGACCAAAAAGTTGAAGCTGACATCCCAATCAAGCCTAAGTACGCTGAAGAAAACGAATCATCTCCAGCCGAACGTGCCGGCTTCATTGTCCTAACTCAGCTAGAAACCCTATCAGTTAAGGCGCAAGCCGACAAACTACCTGATCTAATAGAATATGACGCCGAACAGCTTAAAGAAGTTGGCGACCACATTACTGTTTCCGATCTAGACATACCTGAAGGCGTAGAAGTTCTAACCGAATTAGAACATGCCATTGCAACTGTCTATGAACCAAGCGCTCTAGCAGCTGCTAACGATGCTGCCGGTGGTGATGCCGAACCAGGCGACGAGGCCGAAGTAGAGAGTGAAGAGGGTGCCTCTGAAGAGGGTGGTGAGACTGAAGGCAAAGAAGGCGAAGGCGAATCCAGTGACTCAAAACCATCTGAAACAAGTCAAGAAGCTCCCAAAAAAGACGAAGCAAAAGAGTAGCTCTGTACTTTAGTAAAACCAAGGCCTTATACTAAAAAAGAGTAGCACCATGGCTAACAGTGAAGGACTAAGTCTCCATAGCAAAGAAAAGAGCCCAAGCGGCAGGCTCACTTTAGAAGTTCTAAAACAGCAAATTAGACTAGATAACTCTGCCGCTAACGAAGCGCTCGGACATCTAGTTGTTAATAGCCAGTCTAGAGAATCTTCGCATGCTAAAAAAGAAGAACTTGCTGAAGTTTCTGGCGCTAAGATAGATACACTTAATCGGGCGGACCTACTTAGCGTTAGTGAAGATATTGAAGTTGAAGGCAGCAACCTTAGGCAAGTCTTTGAGTCCAAGCTAGTTGGCGAAAATGGTCTTCGAAGACTAATAAAAGAATATTTGAGAGGTGGTGACCTACAAAAGGCTCTTAGCCACGAGATTCTAGAAAGAGAACTAGACTTTGAGCGAGACCCCAAACTGCGAGATCAGGCCCTATTTGACGCCTCAAATATGGACGCCGGTCAAGAGCTTGCTCCGGCTAACCTAGACAGCTTAATCGCTAGAGCCGAGAAGAGCCTACCAGTTAACGCAGATAGCCCAGAGTTTTATGAGGCCAAGGAAAAGCTAGAAATAAGCCAACTTAAGAGCCAGCAGAGTCAGCTGCGATATATTAACGCCGGACTAGCTATCGTCACCCTAATACTAGTTATCTTAATTGTCGCAATCTTGCTAAGTCGTCCTTAGGATATAATGTAAGCCGAGAAACACTCTTATGGAAAAGATAATCCTATTTTATAAATTTACACCCCTAACTGACCCCAAGGCTATTTGTCTATGGCAAAAAAGCCTAGCTAGTCAATACTCTCTAAAAGGACGAGTAATTGTTGCCACTCAGGGCATAAACGGCACTCTAGCTGGAGATATTGAGGACTTAAAAAAGTACATAAAAGACACCAAATCTTACCCACAGTTTAAAAGAATTTCTTTTAAGTGGAGCGAAGGAACAAAAAACGATTTTCCATCCTTAAGCGTAAAAGTAAGAAGTGAAATAGTCACTTTTGGCGTAGCCGATAAAATCCAAGTATCTAATCGCGGCATAGAAGGCGGCGGTAAACACATTAGCCCAAAAGATTTAGACAAGCTAGTAAAGAGCCGAGGCGATGACATAATTTTCTTTGATGGTCGTAATGACTTTGAGTCATCCATCGGCAAATTTAAAAACGCTGTCACCCCCGAAGTTAAACATACCCGGGACTTTCCAAAAGAGCTAAAAAGTAAAAAGTATGACGCCATTAAAGATAAGCCGGTAGTTACCTATTGCACTGGCGGTGTACGCTGCGAAGTACTAACTAAGCTCATGAAGGATGAAGGCTTTAAGGAGGTTTATCAGATAGATGGTGGCATAGTTAAGTACGGCGAAACATTTAAAGACAAAGGCCTCTGGGAAGGTAAGCTGTTTGTTTTTGATGGACGTTTGGCAACTGGATTCAGCAACGAAGCTAAGGACATCGGTTCCTGCGATATTTGTCAGGGCAAAACCTCCAACTACGTTAACTGCGCGGATAAGAGTTGCAACCGTCTAGTCCTTATCTGCAAAGATTGCTACAAGACTACGACCGTACACTGCCCAGACTGCACGGCAATGCTGGCAAATAAGGTATAGATATGCTCACGAAAAAACTAGAGAAAAAGCTAAGTCAGCTACCAAAAACTCCAGGAGTATATTTCCATAAAAACTCGTCTGGAGAGATTATTTACGTTGGCAAAGCTGCAGTTCTAAGAAACCGAGTTAGACAGTACTTTCAAAAATCCAGAAACCGTGACCCGAAGACAGTAACTCTAGTCAGCGAAATAGCAGACGTAGATTGGATGAGCGTCGACAGCGAAATGGAAGCCCTATTTCTAGAAGCCGAAATGATTAGGCGCTATATGCCTAAATATAATATTTTGCTTAGAGACGACAAGGCCCCAAGTTACGTTCGTATCGACTATGCAAGCGATCACCCAACTGTCACACTTACTCGGCGTCCCCTAGACGATAAAGCCCGCTACTTCGGTCCATATTATTCTAGTTCCGCACTTAAGCAAGCACTTAAGATACTAAGAAAAATATTTCCCTATTCAACCTCAGCCAACAAGTCTAATAAACGAGCCACCTTGTATTACCATATTGGTCTGGATCCAGGTCTTGAGGAAGGCCGAACCAGCCTAAGTGAATACCGAGCAAACTTACGAAAACTAATCGCCGTCATTGAAGGCAAAAAAGACAAGATAATTAAGCAGTATCAAAAGGAAATGAAGGTTGCTGCCAAAGCCCAAGACTTCGAAAAAGCTGCTATGCTCAGAAACAAAGTCTCTGCCCTTCAAGGACTAAGCAAGCAAGTCATATTTAGCGACAGGGAATTCCAAGACATTAGTAAAGACCACGCCCTGAGTGAATTAGTTAACTTGTTAAGTTTATCTAAGTATCCAAAACGAATCGAAGGCTACGACATTTCACATATGCAGGGTACAGACGTAGTTGCCAGTATGGTTGTTTTTGCCAACGGCGCTAGCGACAAGGCCAGCTACCGTAAATTTAAAACTAGCGTTAACCGCAATGACGACTTTGCTAATATGCACGAAATCATCTTACGACGTTTTTCCGAGAAAAATGTTAAAGCCTGGACGCTACCCGACCTCGTGTTAATAGACGGCGGTAAAGGACAGCTAGATAGTGCCATTAAAGCCAGGGACATTGCCGGCTACAACAAAGTTCCCTTTATTGGCCTAGCCAAAAGATATGAGCAAATTGTACTAAGTAGAAAAGATGACCAGATTAAGCTAAATGAACAGTACTTAAAAAAGCTCAGTGGCTATAAGCAAGAAAGCAAGGACTTCATAGTTCTAAATCTACCTCCAACAACTAATTTAATTAAGCTACTCCAGCGCATCCGAGATGAATCTCACCGTTTTGCCGTCAGTTATCACTCGACCCTAAAGACTAAAAGAGTAAGATCTTCTGAACTTGATGCTATACCCGGTATCGGGCCAAAAACCAAAAAGAAACTTCTAAAACAATTTGGCTCAGTCAGTGGAGTGAGCAAAGCTAGTCAAAAAGAAGTAGCCAATGCTGTCGGACAGAAAATAGCGCTCACAATATCCGCTCACCTAACCCCAAGTCCTTAAACCAAAAAGTACATATTTTGCTACAATATACTTTCTACGAAAGACTATGGAGACATTTTTCCCTAAAAACTTTTTTGAGGGCAACCGCTCGAGGCTCAGCAAGCTGTTTATTGGTACGGCACCAATACTAATTACCGCTAATGGACTAATTCAAAGCGGCGGAGACAACACCCTTCCTTTTAAGCAAGACGCTAGCTTTTGGTACCTAACCGGTCTAGACATTCCAGACGCAGTACTTGTTATAGATAAAAACCAGGAGTACTTAATAGTTCCATCTAGAAGCGTGACCAGACAAAACTTTGACGGTGCAATTGATCCGGACTACATAAAAGCCAGAAGTGGCATAAACGAAATATATGATGAAAAAGCAGGCTGGGCCAAATTAAAGGGCCGAATTAAAAAAGTTAAACATGTGGCAACTTTGCCTGCTCCCAAGCCTTATCTAGAAACATTCGGCTTTTATACAAATCCAGCCAGGGCCAACCTAAATCTGAAACTTAAAAACCTCAACCCAAACCTTAAATTCCTCGATTTAACCCAGCAGCTAACAAAAATGCGCTCAATTAAACAACCCGAGGAGCTGCGAGCAATAGCTAAAGCCATAGATATAACGATTAAATCCCTAAATAAAGCCTGTTCCGCTAAAAGCCTAAAAACCGCTAAAAACGAATATGAGATTGAAGCCACCCTTACTTTTAACATGCGAAGACTTGGTGCCGACGGTCACGGTTTTGAGCCCATTGTCGCTGGCGGCCCTAACGCTACTACGCTACATAACACTTCTAACGACTCGCCTATAAAACCAGGAGAATTACTACTCATTGACTGCGGTGCACTCGTTGAACACTACACGGCTGACCTTACTAGAACCTACGGCGTTAATGCCACAAAACGCCAAAGAGACATTTACGCATCCGTTAAGGAAGTTCAAGAGTTTGGAATCAACCTATTAAAACCAGGCTTAAGCCTAAAAGATTACGAGCAAGAAGTGGAGAACTTTATGGGCGAACAACTAAGAGAGCTAGGATTAATAAAAAGCATAAACCGAGAAAACGTTCGAAAATACTACCCTCACGCTACCAGCCATTTTCTTGGACTCAACGTCCACGATATCGGCGACTACAACCAACCGCTAGCTCCAGGCAACGTATTAACTGTCGAACCCGGTATATATATCAGGGAAGAGGGCATAGGTATACGAATAGAAGACGACGTTCTAATTACGCCAAGTGGCAATAAGCTCTTAAGCAAAAAACTAGCCAAAAACCTCTAATGCCTGCTAAAATACCTACCAGTAAACGACCAATGAAGAAACTCTAGATGAGCATATATAACTACATTACCCTAATCTCTGTCGCCCTTATGACACTACTAATACTGGTTCAAACCAGAGGTGCTAGCCTGGGTGCAGGTTTGGGTGGTGCTGGCGAAGTTAACACTACGCGCCGTGGTACAGACAAGACTATCTTCCAACTAACCATTGTCTGCGCTCTTGTTTTTGGATTATCTCTCATCTTAGATGTAGTCGCCAAGTAGTATCTAAGGGCATCTTAAGCTAAAGATCCATATGCAGTTTAAAAGGATTAAACTACGCTATCGCCGCGGACTAAAGAAGAACCAGAAAAGGCTGGATGCTCAACTTAGTTCAGGCGAAGACTTTATTGAAAAGAACCTATACGGCAGGTTACACAAATTAAAACCGGTCCGACGCTTCGTTTTAGCCTGGGTGGGCCTAGTTGTCCTACTAATCCTACTTGTTGGCGCCCAAGACATTAGTCTAAGCGGCTACTACCAAACTTTATCTACTATTCCGGGCGGAATATATTCAGAAGGCGTCCCAGGCTACTTCACCAACTCAAACCCCATATATGCCCAATCTGATGCTAACTTAACTATCTCTCGCCTAATCTTTGGTAGCTTGTTTACGACTAATAATCAGGGTCAGCTAGTCGGCGAACTGGCAAGTAACTACGTAGTCAGCGATCAAGGTCGTATCTACACAGTTAATCTCAAACCAAATCTATACTGGCAGGATGGGCAACCACTGACCTCCCAGGACGTAGTCTTCACAGTCGATACTATCGAAAACACTGCCGCTGACTCGCCGCTTTACGCTAACTGGTCAGGCATTAGTGCTAGTGCACCAAACTCAACCACTGTTGTTTTTAGTCTTCCTAATGTCCTAGCCTCTTTCCCACAAAATCTAACCGTAGGTATTATCCCCAAGCACATACTGGCAAGTATCCCGCCCGACAGCCTTAGAAGTGCTAACTTCAATACCATTAGCCCAGTTGGTGCTGGGCCATTTGCCATGCAGGCAGTTCAGGTCAAAAACGGAGACAACATTAATGAGGAACAAGTCGAGCTTGAACTGAAGCCCAACCCTGGCTATGTTTTAGGCGAACCGAAGCTAGATAAATTCATTGTCAATGTTTATGCCGACCAAAACCAAATGTTCGCCGACTTTAAAAGTAAATACTTAACCGGCATGGAAACGACCGACTTGCCACCCAAAAATATAACTAATGCAGGCAGCATAGTTGAACACAGCATCATCCTAAGAGCCGAAACGATGGTATTTTTTAAAACCAGCTCGGGCATCTTAAGTAGCCAGGGCGTGAGAAATGCTTTGGTGGCTGGTACTAATGTCCCCGCCATTGTCGACTCGCTAGGCTATCCAACCGTTGAGGTCAACGAGCCTTTCCTTAAAAGCCAATACACCTACAACCCAAATTACGCTCAGTCCTCATATAACCCTGCAACTGCAGTTAACCTACTTAACGCTAACGGTTGGACAACAATTAAAAACGGCATTAGATATAGCGGCAATCAGCCACTAAGCTTTACTCTAACGGCTGCTAACACCTATGAAAACCGCCTAGTCACCAACCAACTTAAACAGCAGTGGGGCCGTCTCGGCGTACTATTAAATGTCCAGCTACTATCTTCCTCAGACTTTGCTACTACTCTAAGCTTCCATCAATACGACGCAGCCCTAACCAGTATCACTATTGGTACTGATCCTGACGTCTATGTCTATTGGAGTTCAACTCAAGCTAATGCTACGGGCTCCGACAACTACAACTTCTCAGAGTTCCAGGATCCTGTTGCCGACCAATCTCTCCAAGCCGGCCGAGTGTCACTATCTCCGGCGCTCAGGGCAGTTAACTACGGGCCTTTCCTTCAAGAATGGCAAGCTAAGAGCCCAGCCCTTGGGCTTTATCAGCCGCGGCTACTTTACCTAACCAATGGCCCAGTCAATGGACTCGATGCCAATGTTCTCAATTCTCCAGTCGACAGATTAAACAATGTCCAAAACTGGGAAATCCGACAAGCAAAAGTTACAGATAATTAAAAAAGATACTACAATATCTGTCGTAACGTACGCGGATGTGGCGGAATTGGTAGACGCGCTAGCTTCAGGAGCTAGTAGGAGCAATCCTGTGGAGGTTCAAATCCTCTCATCCGCACCAAGGTTCTGGCGCCTTTTATTGGCAAACATATATGTTAATATATTCTCTATAGCATGAGAGCAAAGACAGAGGGTAATTAGCTATGAGTAAGGTCGCGAACTACTTGCAGGAGCATTTAGTCGGTGAGGTAATTAGTACGACCAACGCTCGCCAACAGTTCTCTACTGATGGCGGTATTTTCCAGGTAGCCCCAGCCATAGTTGTTTATCCGAGAAATGAGAATGACATCAGAAAAACCTCTCGCTTTTGTTGGCAGTTAGCAGAGCGAGGCAGAGTAATCCCAATTACCGCCCGCGGCTTTGGCACTGACCAAACCGGTGCCGCGATCGGTCGTGGTGTCACGATGGTCTTCCCAGCCCACATGAAGAATATCCTTGAACTAGACAGCAAAAGTGGTAATGCGACTGTCGAACCAGGCATTTCTTTAGGCAAGTTAGAGCAGACTCTAAACACTCACGGTCACAGCTTGCCGGTAATACCCAGCTCAGCCGAATATACTTCTCTAGGCGGAGCAATCGCCAATAACACTTCCGGAGATAAATCCTTTAAGTATGGCCCCATAAGTAACTTCGTTAAAGGCCTAAGAGTAGTCCTAGCTAACGGCGAAGTAATTGTAACTAAGAGGCTATCTAAAAGAGAGCTTAATAAGAAACTGGGACTAGCTACCTTTGAGGGAGAAATCTACCGCTTTATTGACACTCTTCTAGAAGAACAGCATGACCTTCTTGCCAATCTAGCAAGGGGAGTCACGCATAACAACGCCGGATACAACCTTCTAGACATCAAACAAAAGAACGGCTCCTTCGACCTAACCCCCTTAATTGCTGGCAGCCAGGGAACTTTAGGCATAATTAGCGAAATAGACCTAAGCTCTGAGACCCTACACCCTAAGAGCCTAATTATTGAGGCCGGTTTTGACTCAACAGAAAATCTCCAACAAGCCGTTAATGACCTAAGATCTCTCGACGACAAGCCAGAATCTATCGAGTTAATTGATCAACATACCATTAAGCAGCTCCAAGACATTAACCCTAACCATCTAAAAGAGGTGCTACCAAGTCCTGTGCCTCCCTTCATGCTTCTGATAGAGATAGCTCATGATGGGCACAAGAAGACCACCAAAAAAGTCTTTAAAATCCTAGATGAACTCTCAAGAAGCTATAACTCGAGCGAAGAACCAGAAGAACAGATAAAATACCACCAAACCAGAGACGCTATTGGAATACTGAGTGCGCATAACGAAGGCCTGCTTCACCCTATCCCACTATTAGATGGTGCCGTACCACCAGACAGGATAAGAGACCTTATTGATGGCCTATACAAGCTTCAAACCCAAAACCATATCAAACATGGACTTTGGGGACACATTGGTGACGGTAATATCTTCTTCCAGCCAAAACTGAACCTCGGCCAAGTCGGTGACCGCCAGAAAGTATTTAGACTGATCGAGGAATATACACAGCTAATACTAAATTTGAATGGCACACTGAGTTCGAGCGAAGGCGATGGAAGACTGAAAACCCCATTCTTAGAACAGATGTATGGCACCAGTCTCTACAATGTGCTGCAAAAGCTAAAACAAGTCTTCGATCCCTACGGCATCCTAAACCCGAGCGTCAAGTTCGACACCAATCTAGATGACCTCAAAGCCATAGTCAGGAATGAGTACCATTTAAGGCACCTTTACGACTATTTGCCACGAAGTTAATGCCACTTGAGTTTTACCCCTAAAACAGATAACATAAATGAATTAGCCATCTCAATATGCGGACGTGGCGGAACCTGGTAGACGCGCTACCTTGAGGTGGTAGTGGGAGCAATCCTGTGGAGGTTCAAATCCTCTCGTCCGCACCAGCACTCTATTAAGCGAGGGTGATTAGCTCAGTTGGCTAGAGCGTCTGATTTACACTCAGAAGGTCGGGGGTTCGAGCCCCTCATCACCCACCACAGTAGATATGAAAAGAATTTATTAACAATAATTTTTAGCTAGACATAAACTCTAAACTTTGTACAACGGATTGCTCCTCATCACTAAGCTGCAAAGCATCCACAATAGCATCTTCTACATAGGGACTTACGCCCGATCCTGTTCCACTTAAATAATCTCTTGTCCCAGATATTGCTGCTAATACGCGCATGCCGCTTGCCATTCCCAGTGTATAACGGCGCAAACAAGGCTCAGTAGGTACCCATTCTTGCGCTTCTGCATTAGAAAGCATCGAAACAGGGGTCAATAAACTGCCTCCATTTGCGAATTTTCTTACAATATCTATGTCGTAAGACGACACTTCTGAATCCCCTCCAGTTCTGCGAACGCTCTCATCATAAGGAAGGTAATGCTTCATTCCTTGAATCCCAATAAATACTCTTTCATCCATCTTGGCAATCACCCTAGTACTTAAAATATCATCGGGGTCAACACTGGGGTACATTTTTTGATAAAACTGCCATGGTCCGTTTCTAAATAAGCCTGATCTTAATGAGTTAACAGATGGGTCGATATAAAGCAAAGCCAGGTGTGCCATGTGACTAGCAGATTGGAGATACTCTAAAGACCTGTCTTCAGGGTCAGCAACTCTAATTTCAGTATCGTGAGACACATTCATTTTTTACATTATGTACAAATAGACCGTAAGCAGCAAGCACTAGCAATTTATATTTTTACTATCATGGAATCTGTGGATCACAACGCTTAAAATCTTAAGCAGAACGTGCGTGGTCAAAATGTATATTAGTTAAACGGGTGGATGGCTTTCCACCAAAGACCTGGTTTCGGTATGCTGCCATTTAGCACCAATGCGACACTACTACTGCCTAGCGAACCTTTGCCAGACAGCTTCCCAACAATTTTGTTTGTACTACTTGGAGCCTTAACCTGGGCCAAACTTGCGCTCAAAGAAACCGAACTGCCTCCCCAAACCCCAGTCGAAAGGGACTCAGCACTAACTGCACTTACGCTCTTATTCTCCCATGGCACGTAGTAGTAACCGGCATTTGTGCCAGTTGCCGCTATAGTCTGAGACGAAATATTACTCTGCGCAGAAGTTATTAAAGGTATCGAACCGTTTATGGAATCGGCTAGAGTCGGCGAATCCATATTAGATGTTACAAGTGTGTAAGTCTGTCCGCCCACGTTAACCTGCGAGGCGCTAACATAAACTCCGCCAGCCTGATCAGTATTACCGGTCTTAATGCCAATAATGCCGTGCTGACCGAGAAGATAGTTAACATTTTGTATATTCCCAACAACTGGTATGTCGCTGGCACTCTTTTGCCCGACAATACCGGCTAGAACAGGGTTAGATAGTGTCATTTCACCCAGTTTAACCATGTTAATTGGCGTTGAGACGGTCTCAGGTGAAAAGCCACTGGCATCGCCACCAACATGGGTATCGCTTAGATTGTTTTTTGCCAGAAAGTTATTAGCAGCAACCGCGTAGTTTGCCAGCGAACCATAAGCCCAAATAGCTAGGCTATCTGCCATGTTATTAGCTGAGGGCAGCAGAATAGTTTGCAGCATCTGGTATTCGCTGATCTGTTCACCAACCTCGACCTTCACGACAGATCCCTGCTGGGCCACGTAATTGTTATATATAGCGACGTCCTCGGGTGTAATTGTAATTAGCGGGCCTTGTTCGCCAGGTGAGAGGGGTTTAGCCTGCAGTACTACCAAGCAGGTAATTAACTTCCCAGTCGAAGCCGTCGGTTTTTGTACTTGGGGAGAAGAAGCATCAATAATTGGGCTAGAGTAAACACCAACCGCCGACTCGCCGGTTGATGGCCAGACCAGCTTAGACATAGAGGTAATAGGTGCAGACAATGCTGGATTATATACCGGTTTCAGAGGTTCCGGGGTGCGAAAGAAAGAATAGCCTAAATAACCAACTATGAGGATAATAGGGATGGCTAAGGCTAAATACATCTTCTTTTTTTTACCCATAAGCGCTGTACATATAATACAGTAAAGAAGGCAATAAATAAGGTATAATAGATAAGAAGAACGTAAAGAGGGAGGTTAGACCAATAATGGGTGTGTTAATCGCAGTAATTGTTATAGTCGTTGTCATTGGCGGCATAGTTGCCGCACTGTTCAACTCGCTAGTCAGACTTAATCAGCAAGCCGACGAAGCCTGGAGTGATATAACTGTTCAGCTGAAGCGAAGGTATGACCTTATCCCAAACCTCGTTAACGCCGTTAAAGGCTATGCTAGTCACGAAAAAACTGTCTTTGAAGACGTTACCGCCGCTAGAACGAAGGCATTGAGCGCACAAACGGTAACTGACCAAGCTAAGGCCGAGAATCAGTTCCAGCAAACCATGAAAAGCCTATTTGCCGTTGCTGAGAACTACCCAGATCTAAAGGCTACCCAAAACTTCCAAGAACTCCAAAGTGAGCTAACTGACACAGAAGACAAGATCCAAGCCTCTCGCCGCTTCTATAACGGTGTTGTCAGGGACTTTAACTCTAAGCGCAGAACCTTTCCAACTAACCTGTTTGCCTCCATGCTAGGCTTTAACAAGGACAAAGACTACTTTGAGGTTGATGAAGCCCAAATCCCCAACATCTCTGAGCCTGTCCAGGTCAAGTTTTAATCTTCTAGCCAGATGTATTCAGACATAGCCAGCAATAAACGAAAAACTTTTTTAATTATGTTTCTGTTTGTCGTTCTACTAACTGGAATAATCTGGCTATTCACTAAGTACTTTGGTGGCACACCTTACGTCTTCATTGGCGGCCTAATCGGCGCAATAATCTACGTCATTGTTACCTATTATGCTGGCTCACGTATGGCCCTAGCCGTTAACTCAGCTAAGCAAATACAAAAGAAAGATAATCCTAGACTTTGGCGGATAATTGAGAACCTGGCCATAACTGACGGACTACCTATGCCTAAGGTTTACATCATGGACGATCCCTCTCCCAATGCTTTTGCTACCGGCAGGGACCCTAAGAACGCTTCAGTTTGTGTAACCAGTGGCCTACTAGAAATTATGGATGACCAGGAACTCCAAGGTGTCATTGCTCACGAACTTGGTCATGTCAAAAACTATGACATAAGAGTTAGCATGGTAGCCTTTGCTCTGACTGCCATCATCTCCTTATTAGCCGACATTATTCTAAGAATGACATTCTTTGGTGGTGGTGACCGCGAAGAAGATAACCAAATATTTTTTATCCTAGGGATTGTAGCCGCCATCCTAGCTCCTTTAATCGCTACACTTATTCAGCTAGCTGTTTCTAGGCAAAGAGAATATCTAGCCGATGCCACTGGTGCTCTAACCACCCGCTACCCGGAAGGACTAGCTAGTGCCCTAGAGAAAATAAAAAGAACTGGCAGTGTTGCTAAAGTCCAAAATACTGCAACTGCTCATATGTTTTTTGTTAATCCCCTGAAACCACACTCTCTAACCAGTCTGTTTTCTACCCACCCACCAATTGATGACCGCATTGCAAGACTAAAATCCATGGACACCCACGCCTAAAAGGAACTAGTAATGGCTAAAAAGAATTCTAAGAAAAAACCAATCAAAAAACCAAAGACGGGGAAGGTCATAAAGACTCCGGCTCCCAAAAAAGAGGAATCTAAAGCTAAGGTTGCTTTTGCCAGACTTCCGAAAGCCACTGAGCTTACCAAAAACAGCTGGAATATGCTTTGGATCAACAAGAATCTATTTATTGGCATTGCCCTAATATACGGACTACTGAACTTAATCCTGGTTCAAGGTCTGGCTGGTAGCAGTGAAGTGTCTAGTCTGAAATCTCAAATTAGCAGCATTGGTCACGGCCATGCCGGCGCTCTGTCTTCTAGCATCGGCGGTTTTGTAGTGCTACTTGGCTCATCAGGTAATGGTGCGTCCAGCGGCTCCAGCACCTACCAGCTTTTCCTTGGAGTAATTACTTCCCTGGCTATTATTTGGTCACTGCGGCAGCTTTACGCTGGCCACAAGATTAGAGTGAGGGATAGTTTCTACAGGGGCATGAACCCGCTAATACCTTTCATTTTAGTTCTAGTCGTAATCGGGCTAGAGCTCATCCCGCTTTTAATAGGTAGCTCAATTTACTCAATAATTGTCTCCAACGGTATAGCTGTTGGCTGGCTAGAGCAAGTAGCGGCTCTAATAATATTTTTGGTGTTGCTGGCACTAAGTGTCTACTGGCTAATAGGCACAATATTTGCCCTATACATTGCCACCCTCCCAGATATGACTCCCATAAAAGCCATAAAAACCGCCAACGATTTAGTCAGAAAGCGCCGCTTAATAGTCCTAAGAAAGATTCTATTCCTGCCCCTTGTTCTTGTGGTTAGTGCAGCCGTCATTATGCTACCAATAATTTTAATCTCTAGTTTCCTAGCCCAAGTAGTCTTTTTTGTCTTAACTATGTTTGTTATTGTGGCAGTAAACGCCTATCTGTACACGCTTTACCGGGAGATGCTAAATGAAGTCTAAGATGGGTAAAGCTCAAGCCAAAGCTAGACTAGATAAGCTAAAAGAGCTAATTAACGACTATCGTTATCACTACCACGTACTTAACGAGTCAATAATGAGTGAAGAGGCTGCCGATAGCTTAAAACACGAACTATCGCAAATAGAGGAAGAATACCCGCAGCTAATAACGCCAGACTCACCTAGCCAAAGAGTGGCTGGCACTCCTGCCAAAGGCTTCAAACAAATAGAGCACTCCACTCGTATGCTTTCAATTAGCGATATCTTTAGCGAGGACGAACTAGAAGCCTGGCAAGATAGAGTAAAGAAATTAGCTCCAAATGGGGCGAAATTAGAATACTTTGTAGATATTAAAATGGACGGTCTAGCCTGTGCCCTGGTTTATGAGGACGGCCTACTATCCTACGGCGTAACCCGCGGCGATGGCACTACCGGCGAGGATGTCACAAATAATATTAAGACCATTGAATCCATACCATTGTCACTTAGAAAGACTAGTAAATACGCTCAGTTCCTTAATGGCAGGACTGAAATTCGTGGCGAAATAGTCATGTATAAAAAAGACTTTAAAGAACTTAACGAAAAAAGAGAAAAACAGGGCTTGCCGTTATTTGCTAATCCCAGAAACACTGCCGCTGGAACTATTCGACAACTCGATCCAAAACTAGTAGCAGGCAGGCCTCTGCACTTTAGAGCTTACGATCTGCTTAGGCAGAACGAAAGTGAAGTGCCAACCAACCTTTATGCCTACGAAGCACTAAGCGCTCTAGGATTCCTAGTCAACAAAGACAGAGCCGTTTTTACTTCCACCAAGGAAATACTTAAGTTCGTAAGCTCCTGGGAAGAAAAGAGACTGCAGCTGCCTTTCAACACCGACGGCATTGTCATAAAGATTAACGACAGAAAAACCTTTAGCTCTCTGGGCGTAGCCGGCAAATCTGCAAGGGGCTCTGTAGCATATAAGTACGCAGCAGAAGAGGCAACTACTAAAGTAAAAGACATAATTGTAAGTATCGGCCGAACCGGCGCAGCAACGCCCGTTGCTATGCTTGAGCCAGTTGTAATAGCAGGTTCTACCGTCCAAATGGCCACTCTGCATAACGATGGCGAGATACAAAGAAAAGACATTAGAATAGGCGACACTGTAATAGTCCATAAAGCCGGTGACATCATCCCGGAAGTAGTGCAGCCAATAACAAAACTACGCACCGGTCACGAAGTTAAGTTTGTAATGCCAAAAAAATGCCCGGAGTGCTCAACTACCCTAATTAAGAAAAAGAACGAGGCCGTCTGGCGCTGCCCTAACATCCACTGTCCATCCAGATCATGGAAACAAATTGAACACTTTGCTTCAAAAGAAGCTCTAGACATTGAGGGACTAGGCGAAAAGAACGTAATTGCCCTAATTGACTCTGGCCTAGTTAAAGATTCAGCTGATCTTTACTCGCTAAAAAAAGAAGACATCTTAAAACTAGATCGCTTTGCAGAAATATCTGCAAGCAATCTAATCTCCGCTATAAAAGAAAAAACCAATCCACCACTTCCTAAATTCCTCTACGCCTTAGGCATAAGACACATAGGCGTCCAAACGGCCGTTGATCTGGCTAATCATTTTAAATCTATGGAGAATATAGAAAAGGCTAAAATAGACGATCTAGCAGAAGTCGAGGGAGTTGGCGAAATAGTTGCAGAGTCAGTTGTTGAGTGGTTCTCAGAACCCAGAAATCAAAGACTAATCCATAAGTTCAAAGAAGCTGGCATTTGGCCCGAAACAGTAAAATCTACTGGTGGCAAGCTAAAAGGTCTCAACTTCGTCGTTACTGGTAGCCTTGGTTCTATGAGCCGCGAAGAAGCAGCAGACAAAATTAGGGCCAACGGCGGAGGCTTTGCAACTAGCGTCTCTAAAGAAACTAGCTACTTAGTAGTTGGTGAAAACGTTGGCGAAAACAAATTAGTAAAAGCCAAAGAACTTGGCACAAAAACCATAACTGAAGCTGAACTAATAAAACTTTTAAAGTAACTACCCCTCAAAAATATACAGATAATCTGGTATATTTATAAGACGAAAAAACCTGGGGCATTGGCGCAGTTGGCTAGCGCGCCTCGATGGCATCGAGGAGGTCATCGGTTCGAATCCGATATGCTCCACCAATTATACCTTGTACATCCCTGTTAATTAACGTAGAATTATACCCTGTAACGGCTCTTTAGCTCAGTTGGTAGAGCAGAGGCTTGAAGAGCCTTGTGTCCTCGGTTCGAGTCCGAGAGGAGCCACCAATTACCAACACGTGCGGGTGTAGCTCAGTTGTTTAGAGCGCGTCCTTGCCAAGGACGAGGCCATGGGTTAGAGTCCCATTACCCGCACCACGAGTTGACAAAATATAAAGCTAGTGCTATAATAGGCACTAGCTTTTAATATAAGGTGAGTTTATGGCAAGTATCATGGATAAAGTACACACAGTTGGTATGTCTGAAGATCGGAGTACCTATTTAACTGTAGATGCTTATTATGGCGATGATAATATAAATGCAATTGCTATTGAACCACCTCTACAAATTACTCTTGAAGGTGAGGATGCTCACGTTGCTTTTGTACAAGGAGCTATGGCCGCTCGATATCATGATGATGAACTTCGACAGATAGGTGAAGGCAGCTCAACCCTAGGTATTAAGCGTGTAATAGGTGAAATTGCTATGAGCAGTGGGCTTGAGAGTGGTGCAACTAAGCCACTACACCCTAATTTGATTGACGGTGATGTGATCGTTGATACTCCATTGGAGCTTCCAGCACCTAGACGAGAGTTGACTGCCTAAATCAAATCAGCCGACAAGTTAAATACCTCAACCAAATTCTTTAGTTTAAAATCATTAGTCGCTTCTATTGCGGATGTTTGAAATACGTCAACTATGCTGCACCAGTTTGACTCAAACAATCCCGAAGCACTACAGTTTCAAACGTCAAAGTTGTTTAGGGTTCTTTTTGATACAATCTATGGTATGAGCGACAAATCTGCATCTGAACAGATTGACGATATTATCAAGCAGTATGATGGCTGGAAGGCCGATACACTGAAACGTCTGCGAGCAATTATCAACGACGCTGACCCAGACATTATCGAAGAAGTTAAATGGAAGATGCCAAGCAATCCCAGGGGCTTGCCTGTCTGGTCTCGCGACGGCATCATCTGTATCGCCCAAACGTTCAAAGACAATATTAAACTACCCTTTTTCCAAGGCCCTAATTTAAGTGACCCAAAGCACTTATTTAACGCCAGGCTTCAAAGCAGAGCTCCAGCTATCGAATTTCGTGAAGAAGACACAATTGATGAAGTAGGCATCAGAGCACTAGTCATTGAAGCCGTGAAGTTCAATGTCAAGAAAGCAAAACGTTAGACAAAGCTAATATTTCAGCTCAGCTCTTTATTAAAATCGTTGTATCATTTAGTAATGAAAAACATCATCTATGTGGACGAAAACGACGAAGTCATTGGTAGTGGTTCTATGGACAAGGCGAGAAGTAACGGAATCACTGTTCGTATAGTCAGAATATTTTTAGTAAACGATCAAGGTCAGGTATTACTTCAAAAACGCTCTGATTCCGTTAGAACCAATCCTGGGCAGTGGGATCAAGCTGCAGGCGGGCACGTAGATGAAGGGGATAGTTACGAAGAAGCAGCAGAGCGCGAGCTAAAAGAGGAGATGGGCATCTCTGACGTACCCCTTGAAAAACTAACAAAGTATTTTGCCGTGGAAACAGATGATCCACCATATGTTAAAAAACGTTTCAATATGTTATTTGAAGGAAAGTACAGTGGAAAGGTTATTATTGATGACGAAGAGGTGTCTAATTACAAGTGGGTTTCGATTAACGAATTAAAAACTTGGGTTGAGAAATCGCCTGCTGATTTTCCTGAAGGCTTCAAGCAAGCATTTAAAAAATACTTGGAGTACTCGTAAACTGCGGTGTCATTTATAACTACAAGGGGCTTCTTTTCTTTTTATACATTAATTGAGATAATCAGAAGGTAATAGAGATACACAAAAACCTTTCATGAAACTTGCTCGACTACATAATTTAGCGGATATTGAGCCATATTGGCACGTTCACCTCGCTCTCATAATCGCTATAGCCCTACAACTAGGCTTGAGCGATAAACTTACCATCGGTCCAAAATACTGGATAGCTGGTTTTGAAGTACTTCTCATTATTGCTTTGGCGATAACTGTAAAACGAGGTCATAGGGTCTTTAAACACATAAGACGCGCTATGGCTATAGTTCTGATTGCTATTATCTCAGCAGCCAACATAGTGTCACTGGTATTGGTCATAAATGACTTATTTAATTCCAAGCAAATTTCTGGCAAGGAACTAATTATCTCTGGTTTAGCAATTTACGTAACCAATATTATAATTTTTGGAGTATGGTACTGGGAATTAGATAGTGGAGGCTCACAAGAACTGAACATCAATTATGCCTCTATAGACTTTCTATTTCCCCAAATGACAGCCAAAAGTAGTGTTTCTACTTTAGACAACTGGAAGCCTACCTTTTTCGACTACCTATACGTATCTATAACAAATGCAGTTGCCTTTAGCCCAACAGATACAATGCCGCTTACACACCGAGCCAAAGCTTTAATGGGCCTGCAGTCTGCCGTTTCACTTACGACAATTGCTTTAGTTGCGGCAAGAGCTGTAAATATATTGGTATAGCAAAACTACAGCCCCCATCTATTTATTTGATACCATAGGACTATGCGAAAGATAGTTGTACTAACTTTTATTAGTCTGGATGGCGTCATGCAGGCACCTGGAGGTAAAGAGGAAGACATCTCAGGAGGTTTTAAGTACGGTGGCTGGAGCGTTCCTTACGCAGGGGGAGACACGATGATCAAACAAATGAGCATGCCATTTGATCTACTTTTAGGCAGAAAAACATATGAGATTTTTGCAGACTATTGGCCAAAACATAATGATGGAGTTATAGGAACTTCACTTAATAAAGCCAAAAAGTACGTGGTATCCAGTGGCGACATAGACCTTACATGGAAAGATTCGATACTTATAAAAGATGACGTTGTCGCTAAAATAAAAGACCTAAAAAATGAAGATGGACCGATGCTTCAAGTGCATGGCAGTAGCGTGCTTATACAAACTCTTCTAAAAAATGATCTTGCGGATGAGCTATGGCTAAAAACATATCCAGTCACGCTAGGCAAAGGAAAACGTCTGTTCGGCGAAGGAACTATTCCAGCAGCCTTTGAGCTTATAGAATCCGAAACTTTACCAACGGGTGTAATTGTAGCTTCATATAAAAGAGCAGGCGCAGTAAAAACGGGCTCGTTTACATAAGAAAGGAATAAGCTCTCATCATGAACACAACGCAGCAAAAGAACATAGCAAAAGACTTTCTGACCATGATAGTTAGTGGTCAAATAGACGAAGCCTATGACAAATATGTCGATTTAAGCGGTAAGCACCACAACCTATTTACTCCAGCTGGCATACAGGCACTTAGAGACGGCATGAAGGAAAACGACGGCCAGTTTCCCAATAAGAAGCTAAATATAAAGCACATTGTTTCAGATGGAGACATAGTAATAGCGCACTCACATTTAGTTATGAAGCCTGGCACAAAAGGCATGGTCGTAGTTCACGTACTGAGATTTAATAAGGATAAAATCGTTGAACTCTGGGACAGCGGTCAAACTATACCGGATAAATCGATTAACTCAGACGGAGCATTTTAGGCATGAGCCCAAAACAAAAACAACTACTTGGGTGGTACGGAGCTTTTGCAATACTCTTAGCTTACGCACTACTTAGCCTAAAAGTCATAAAATCTGACAGCTATATTTATCAGGTGCTAAATCTAACTGGAGCAATTGGAATTATCATAGAAGCTCTATCTAAGGGAGACAAGCAACCCGCCTTTCTCAACATTGCCTGGGCATTAATTGCTCTAATCGGCATAATCAGTCTAATCGTTAGCTAAAACTAACTAAAGTCCTGTGAGCCTCTATGTCCACTCATAAACTCCGCTCTATACCTTTTAACCATAACTAAATATTCAGGTATATATTTTTCACTAAAGTTATCTCTATCCCATACTTCGTCGCTTGCAAACTCTAGATTCTCTTTAGGAATAATATATGTAGCAGCCTCAACTGTATCACTAGAGGCTAGGACTATAGGCAAACTAACTCTTTTATAAAAACTATCTTCAAAGGTATCTAACAGCTCAAGTTCTTCTTTGGAAATATCACTATGCACTCTACCCTCAACCTTATTAACTGAACTAGCTTCAATTAAACCAGGATAAACTTTGTCCTTTACTCTAACTCTTTTATAACCACTCAGCACACCTCTCTCACCTACCGCCTCTCGTCCAAGAAGTGCCGACAATATCTCCGGAAAACTAAGCGTTCCGTAGACAAACACAGTATTTGGCTTGCTCATAAACAAATATTATATCAACCCCATTAAAGCAACTAGATTTGCTATCATGAACATTATGGTATATGTTTTGGCGCTTATCGCAGCTTTCCTTTTTGCTCTTGGTACTGTATTGCAACAAAAAGGAACTCTAGAAGTTCATCTGAGCGGGGACGACCCGAAGTTTTTCTTGAACCTACTTAAAACCCCAATTTGGCTTATTGGTGGAGCCAGCCAATGTTTGGGCTGGATTATCCAAGCAGTAGCCTTCGATAAAGGCTCGTTTATCATAGTCCAGACGCTCATGGCTACCAGTATAGTTATGTCCCTGCCGCTTGGCAGAAGGCTAACCAACCAAATAGTCACGAAAAAGGTTTGGTCTGGTGCCGCTCTAGCAGTTTTTGGAATGGCAGTATTTTTAAGTGTAGCCCCGAAACAAAGTTCCGGAGTTACGCCAGTGGCACACGAATGGATTCTTGGATTTGTCATGACTGGGCTGGCAGTTGTCCTATTACTTCTTTTATCTAAAAAGGCAAAGCCGTCGCTCAAGGCTTTGTTCCTGGGCTCAGCTGCCGGCATAATTTATGCCCTGCAAGCTACCATTACTAAAACTTTTATTACAGTTGTTGGCCACGGTCCTTTGGCCACACTTTCTAGCTGGACGGTTTACGCTTTGCTACTGAGCGCTGTAATTGGCTTTGTATTTCAACAATCAGCCCTCAAGACAGGTGTTCTGGCTCCAGCTTTCGCCTCAATTAATGCCCTAACTCTTTTTGCTAGCGTCTTGTTTGGTATAACAATATATGATGAAGTTCTGTCCCGTGGTCATGGACATCTAGCAATTGCCATATTTGGACTTGCCGTGGATATTGCTGGCATTATTCTTCTAACCGTGTCAGGTAACTCTAAAAACTCAAAACTAGCCTAGATTGAAATATATCGAGCAGTTATATATACTCTCTAGCTAGAGCTAACTAAAACAAAAAGGAAAACAAAATGGCTAATTCTGACCGAAGAGTAATAGATAAAGTCCTAGTATTTTTTGGAGTGGTTACAACGCTTGTTCTAATAGCGTTTGGCCTTATAGCACTTGATGGCTACCATTTCGCTAACGACCAAGTAACCAGCCAACTTGCTGCCCAGAAAATATACTTCCCACCGCTAGGCAGCTCGGCGCTGGCTAGCCCCGAGATCGGCCCTTACTTAAACCAATACGCTGGCAAGCAACTGCTTACCGGTCCTGAAGCAGAGGCTTATGCTAATCACTTCATCGCTGTTCACCTTTCCGAGGTAGCAGACGGGCAAACATATTCTCAGGTGAGTGAACAAGCTTTGGCTAACCCTACCAACACACAACTAAAAGCCGAGGAACAGACGTTGTTCCAAGGCGAAACACTCAGGGGCTTACTATTAGGTGACGGCTATGCTTACTGGAAATTCGGTGACCTAGCTAAAGACGCAGCTATCGCTTCATTTATTGGTGCAGGTGTAATGCTTGTACTTGTAGTCGCTGGTATGGTTCGCATTAAAAAGACGCGCTAGTAGAAGTGAGTATTCTTACAGATTCACTAGACTTTACCAGCCTAAGATAGGACTAACTATAAGGAGGATAGGAAAATGAAGAAGTTTATACTGTTGTATAAAGGTCCAGCAACGCCAATGGATCAAATGAGCGAGGAGCAAAATAAGACGCAGATGCAAGCCTGGCAGGCTTGGGCAGGTAAGGCGGGAAGTGGTCTGGTAGACATGGGCTCACCTATGGCTAACGGCAGCGCCGTTGTTGATGACGGTTCAAGCTCCACCGCCAGTGATCTTAATGGCTACTCTATTATTCAAGCTGAGGACATGAATGCGGCCAAAGCAATGCTAGAAGGACACCCATTCCTAAGTGACAAATCTGGTAAGTTTAGTATTGAAGTCTTCGAACTCGTCCCAATCCAGATGTAGCCCTTAGATACACGACGAGCTGCACTGCGTAGCACCAATACGGTTAGATATCCAAGGTAAGCCGTCCTTGTAAGTCTGTGCCCAAACATTGAAGGTGTGGGCGCCGTTAATAGTTTCAGTAACAGTATTAACGCCAACCTTCTTACTCTCCTGGCTAAGTATTTGTAGAGCCGTGACGACGTTGCGAGAGTCTTGCAGACCGTCACCAAAGTATCCACCCAGACCTTTATACTTGTTCTCTGCTAGTAGCGTGAGCGGCTGATGTTGCTGCCAGTCTGAATATGATCCACCAAACAAAGAAGCTATTGTGTATTGCTGAGAGCCATCCTCAGGTCCAATCTCACCACCAAGGTCCATAAAGTAGTTATATACATTAGGGTGCCTAAGGGTCAGCATAATAGAGCACATACCGCCCAAACTAAGTCCACCAATAGCCCAGTTTTTAGGACTAGTGTCCACTCGAAAGTTACTTTTAATATAGTTAGGCACATCAACGCTCAAATAAGTCTCAGCGTTGCCTCTTGGACTATTGACGCACTCCGTGTCGTTATTTACTGAACCGGTTGAGTCGGCTACAAACACCAGCGGGGTGATACCGTCATGACTAGCGGCAAAGTTATCCATAATATTCTGTAGTCCCAGGCCTACCCAGTTAGCCGGCGTTCCAGGTATCCCAGCCGTCAATACTATTACCGGTAGATTAACGTTTGCTCCAGAGTTATATATAGCGGGGATGTATACATAGCCAGATCTTGCCTTAAAGTGTGACACGGTCCCCGGTATATTAATTTGGTATAACTTGCCGGCAGTCGGCTGGCTAGCAAGATTTTCAAGCGAACCCTGGACTGAGGCTTCGTTATACTTCTGCTGGTTTAGGGCGACAGTATAGTGCACAGTAACGCTATTAAGCTCTGCTCGGTAACTCGTAGTATTGGTATCGCCAAATACCATACCAAGCGTCGGATCATAGCGGTAATAGTTATTGACTAGCAATAGGGAAAAGACTAGTCCTAAAACAAGCGTTCCGCAAACCCAAGGAACATAGGCGTGTTTAATAAAAATTGAAACGCCTAGCAGGCAAAGCATAAAAGTAAACGGCGCTACCATCAGCACAAAACTAAATGGGATTGGACTATCAGTCACCTTTTCGCAAAGTAGCCAGATAATTATCCCGAGCAACAAAGAAGCGGCTAAACAAGAAACAAAATACGACTGGTTTTTTCTAGCATAGCTTTGCTTATCTTTTTTCTTTCTGGGCTTAACTTCCGGACCAGACTTATACAGCGAGGTAACTAAATAAAACGTCAAGACACTAAAAAGTATACAAACATATAGAATAAGATTTAGACTTAAGATATCTAGATTCATGAAAGACTTTTTGGTCGACTATCTGGAAAACGCCAACCGATAGATAAATTCTAATATTAATCCGACAATAAAGCCACCGACAAATAGCGCTAATGCTACAAAAAAGTTGTACTTATAGCCAGCCGCATTACTAACTAGAAGATAATACAAACTACCAATGAAAGTGAATATAGCTCCAGACAGTAGTGCGGAAGGCCTTAGTATAGTTTTACCGGAAGCTTCACTAACGGCATTAACGCTTGGTTTATGAATAAAACCAGAGAAGGATCTAGAAGTTTTACCTAAGCTTGAGCGAATTATAGATAAATTAGTAGAAAGCGTCACACTTTTAGCCTGATCACCAGCTGGGTAAATTGTCTCTGCCTCATCCTTTGTGCCAGCGTCAAGAGCATGTTTTAGCTGTTCTGCCCCCTGATCTTCTAGCTGCTCAATCTTCTCGCGGGCTTCATCAATTTGAGCATCGTCTTTCTCGGGACTAAGCTCAACTTTTTCATGAGTATTCTCTGGAGAACTCTTGTCTTCTTCGCCCGACTCTGGCTTAACAATAAACGGATTCTCTGGGCTATTTAGCTTCTCACTCATCATCGCCTCCATTCTTACCTGCGTAATCAATCGCTATCGCGCTTTCACTAACTAGTAGCCTGCTCCTAAAGTACAAGTAGCCCGATGCTACCGCCAAAGCTGCAAAAATAAAGACGCCAGCTCCAGGTCCAGTATTAGGTAAAGAAGTAGCCGCTGTCTGCGCTACTGCGACGGTAGCTGGCTTAGCGACATTAATATTTATAGTATTGCCGTAAACGTCAGTCATGACAAAGTTATAGCCATCCGGGTTATCCGTGCCAGCCGGTGTAGTCGGAACTGGATTCTTAACCTGCAAGGTATAGGTCTCAGTTACCGAAGACTTAGCAGCAACTGTTTGTGCTGGCCAAGACAAAACGCCGCTGGAAGCGAGCGTGCCGCCACCCAAACTAACCGGATCAGCATAATCTAGATCGTCACTAATATTTTCTTGAACTACAAAATCTTTAACA
>DATJNI010000006.1:0-57131 GCA_035508275.1 Candidatus Sulfotelmatobacter sp. | reverse complement strand
TTTATATTTGTAAATTTTTTTGTTGCACTACTCCATTCTGCTCTGCTGACACTCTATGCCCACTTTCTTTAGTCCCCGATTCTCTCACGCCCTTCTAAAAAGCTAGTTCGTATTTTGTTTATGGGCTGATTGAGAGAGTATACAAAGGTTCCATTTGCCACATTTATGGAAAAGTCTATTCCACCCATAGGAAGTTGTCGGAATAGCCTGTCGTCCTCTGTATCAGTAAGGTCAGCAAGTGCATTAAGAGCGATCTCTCTGGCGTGAACAACGCCTTCATTAGCTATATGGACAGTCTCTGAGGAGTGTCCGTTTGTGGAAGCATGTTCTTCTTCAGGGTCTAATAGTGCAGCTCCCACTAGCCACGCCTTGGGCTGTTCATCAGGAGTAACGGAGGCAATTTTTGTGGCCTCAGCTACCATCTCATGAAAAACTCCGTCCTTGAAGAAAGACATTTCAATAAAGTGACCTAATAGGCCAAGTTTTTGGCTACGGAAATATACGCCAACCGCAAGACAAGTTTCCAGTCTATTGGCTTCCAGGCGTCCCTGTCCCTGAAGCCGCCTATACTCACCTTCAGGCACTATAACCCTGTCTAAATAAGATGCTCTATCCGCTTCCGCACCCATTGACCGCTCACTACCTTCTCTACTCTGCAAGAGCATATGTCGCTTTAGCAACTCGTTTAAATTGAGGCTTACCCTGCAGATTTAATAGTATTGTAGTTTCTTTTACAAAACGACTCTTAAGTACTCTTTTAACAATTTCATCTCGGTGAAGAGGCTCGTTAGCCTCCTTAAGTACTTCAGTTATAATATCAGCAACCGTGCCCTTTTCGTAACCCCATTCCTTTAATGCATAGATACCACGGCCAATAAGAACGAATCTTTTATCTTTGATTAATTCGTTATGGATAGCCTGGGTTGTCACGTCTTTGCGCTTGAAATCACTGTCCTTAATAGCCTTGGCTATTTCATTGAAGTGCATGTGCTTGCCATTTTCTTTGAGGATGACATAAATCTTGTCTCTAATGTTCTTTGGGTTAACCATTGGCCATTTTGTTAGACCCCATCGGCCATTGAGTGTAGCCAGCTTCTTGGAGACACTAGCTAGAGCTTCAGCTTCCTTTTCGTCCTCTATGTTAGCTTTTTTGGCAACAGTCTTAATTGTTGCGGGCTCACCGATCTTTTTAATGGTATCTATTACGTTACTTACCTTATTCTTAAGGCTCTTTTCGTCGTAAGCAGACTTAAGCGCAACGCTGAAATAGTAATCATCATCTTCGGCAATCGTACTAAGCTTGGGGCATAGCTGGCAGATAAAGGCTATCCTTGCCTGCTCTTCACGGTTAGGGTTAGCTGAGAATTCGTTAGCTAAGTTACTTACTCGGGCAACTTTGCCGTTGCCCTTCAGATAGTCGATTACAAGGGTCTCAAAGGCAGCTAAGTTAGCTATCTTCCCCTGCTCCGCTTGGCTTTTGAGCTTAGTAACGACAGACTTCTCTAGTTGCCTTACTCTTTCTCTAGTAATGCCCAGCATTTCGCCTATTTGCTCTAAGGTTTCCCTTCTCTCAAATAGACCAAAACGCCTTGATATAATTTCTCTTTCTCTTTCTCGGTCAATGCATTTTAAAACAGAGTCCACAATCTGCCTGGAGGTCAATTCCTTGGTATTAGCTGAATCTGCCATAGGTGTTATATAGTCCTGCTCTGTTAATATTATGCTTATTATAAAACTTTAGCTTTTAAAAGTCAACGCTATTCTTTGTCCCCTCCAGATAACACTTATTGTAGCACAATAATGACAGTAAGGTTAATAACATGCTCTAACAGTACTACTTGTCCACAGGGTTTACACTAGAGCAAATTAATTGGATTTAAATTGTTGTTTTCGAGAGCGAAATTTCTTTGCAGGCTGGGTAGCTAGAAGTTCTTTAGCCTTAGCTTCTGTTAGGCTTTTGGGATCAGTGCCCTTATCTATTCGGGCGTTTGTCTTGCCGTCTGTCACGTACGGTCCATATGGTCCGTTTAGAATCTTTATGCCGGAATCGAACTCTTTTATATGCTTTGCTTTGTCCTTAGCAAGCTTTTCCTGGTAGAGCTTATTAGCCTCTTTTTCGGATATAAGGTATGGATCAAGCGGTTTTATAGAGACAAAAAGTTTTCCTACTTGTATGTATGGTCCAAAACGGCCAATATTTGCTTTAATTTCTTCACCGTCCTTTGTTTTGCCGACAGTTCTTGGTAGCTCGAACATTTCTATGGCCTGCTCTAGCGTAACGGTATCTATAGTGGCTCCCTCTGGCAAAGGCGCAAAGTCCGGCTTAACGTCTTCATCTTCTGTGTCGCCTTTTTGAAGAACCGGTCCAAAACGGCCAATCCTAGCTATTATCGGTTTCTTAGTGGCTGGGTCTACGCCTATTTCCCTGGCCTTAGATACTTCGCTTCTAGAAACATCCTCGCTCTTCTTTACTAATTTATGGAAGTCGCCGTAGAAGTCTTTTATCATGCTCTGCCAGCTCTCCTTGCCTTCCTCAATATCGTCGAAGTCCTTCTCTACTTTGGCAGTAAAGTCGTAATCTACTATGCTCGGGAAATATTTGACCAAGAAGTCGTTCACGACCTCTGCTATTGAGGTTGGGAACAGCTTTGCTCTATCCGCCCCTGTTGTAACAGAGGTAGTTGTTTCGCTCACCTTGCCTCCCTTAAGACTAATCTCCAGCATATCCCTTGGCGCGCCTTCCAGATCCTTTTTCTCAACATAACCTCTTGTTTGAATAGTAGATATTGTCGGAGCGTATGTGCTTGGCCTTCCTATACCTAGTTCTTCTAGCTTCTTAACAAGACTGGCCTCCGAGTATCGGGCTGGTGGTCGGCTGAACTGCTCTGCTGCTAGGGCGGACAAAAGTTTTAGCTCCTGTCCCTGTTTTAAGTCTGGCAGTATAACGTCGTCTTTGCCACCACCGTAGACCTTAAGGTAGCCATCAAAGAGCAGTATCTCGCCCTTAGCACTAAACTGCTCGCTCTTATTACTAATAGTGATATTAGCGACCGTCCTGTCTATCTGAGCTGGGCTCATCTGCGAAGCTATGGCTCGTTGCCAGATCAGTTCATATAGACGTTTTTGTTGGGCGTCTTCGCTATGGCTCGTTTTACTAAAGTTGGTTGGTCGGATTGCTTCATGAGCTTCTTGAGCACCTTCCTGCTTAGTTCGGTATTGCCTTCTTTCGTGGTATTTAGCCCCGTATTCCTTCTTTATATATGCCTCTGCTTGAGTTAAGGCTAGTTCTGAGAGGATCGTAGAGTCTGTACGCATATATGTGATCTGGCCGGCCTCGTATAGCCTTTGAGCTAACGTCATAGTTTGTCTGACGCTGTAGCCCAAGCGTTGGCTAGCCTCTTGCTGCAAGGTTGAGGTAGTAAACGGTGCACCGGGGTTCCGTTTGCCTGGTTTCTTTTCTATGGATTTAACACTGAAGTTGGCGCTAGCTATATCTTTTAACCAAGCAGTAACTTCTTCCTTGGTTTTAAACTTCTTATCTAGTTCTGCAGACAGTTCACTTTTGCCAGATGAAAACTGTGCTGTTACCTTGAATGAGGCTTCGGGCTTGAAGTCTTTAATCTCTCTTTCCCGTTCAACTATTAGTCTAACGGCTACCGATTGTACTCGTCCGGCACTAAGACCGCCTCTAACCTTTCGCCAAAGCACCGGAGATAGTTCATAACCTACTAGCCGGTCCAGTACTCGTCTTGCCTGCTGAGCGTTGACTAGAGCCATATCGACTACTCTGGGGTGGTCAACGGCTCTATCTATGGCTGTCTTAGTTATTTCGTGAAAGACTATGCGCTTGGTTTTCTTGGGGTCTAGGCCAAGAGCAACTGTTAAGTGCCAAGCAATTGCTTCACCTTCCCTATCTTCATCGCTTGCTAGCCAGACTTCGTGACCCTTGGCGGCCTTTTTTAGATCGCTTACGACCTTTTTCTTGTCCTGGCTGATTTCATAAATTGGCTTGAAGTTATTATCTATCTCAATATTAAGACCTTTTTTGGGGAGGTCTCTAATGTGGCCGAAGCTGCTTTTAACGCTAAAGTCTTTACCTAAGAACTTCTCGATAGTTTTTGCTTTTGCTGGGCTTTCTACGATTACCAAATTCTTCATATTTCAAAACTACATATAAGCTTACTTTAAGCATAAATGCAAATAATTAAGCTGTTTTCCTGTAAGAAATTACATATTAACGTAGTCGTCGACCAAGTAAGCAATGTAGATGCCTAGCCCAATACCTACTATCCCAAAAATCGTACTGGTAACACCGAACCAGTCACCGTGGTCAAAGAGAGCTCCTATCCAAGAAGTAAACGTGCTAATAACTAGCACTATTGCGCCGCGGGAAAGGTTCTTCATGCTCATGTCTAGTAGTTTAGGAAAAATAATAAGCGTTAGCAACTTGCAAAAAGGGTACAATTATTTTATCGTATTGACATAAAGACATGTTTTTGCTAAAATGGCAACTTATGGATCCTATTTATAGGAATTCATGCACCTTTTACCCCTATTACTAATCTTGGCGTTTCTCGCTAAGATTTAGTTAGATTGTTTTAGAGCGAGCCAATTATTGAAAGTTGTTACCCTCCACTTTCTCTTTGCACGTCTGGTTTAGCCAGACACGCTCTAAAACAAACTAACCCCTTTAACTAGATTCTTCGACATTTTTGTCTCGGAGTCCCCTTTCTAAGTGAGCCTAAATGGTAGCTCTCGGGCTGGCACAGTCATTATTTTTTTAAAGACATGATGCTTCACTGGGGTGGGTTGAAGGGTTAAGGTGGGAATTTTTCCCACCTATAACAGGCTAACGAGTGGTGCCCACCCCCTCTCGTTGGCCTGTTTTAGTTTTTAGACTATGAAACTTCTAGTATCACTAGGAAGGCTGCCAGAGTAAATAAATTCGCTGATAGCAGCTAGTGACTCTTTCTTTAAGTTGTCTAGCTGTTTGCTTTCCTTCTCACTAAACCTAGCTAAAACAAATTTTTCGCTCGGAATGTTCTCTGGTTCCTTTGGGCCTATGCCGATACGGATTCGGGCATAGTCTTCACCGATTGCCTGACTAACAGACTTTATGCCGTTATGGCCTGCGTCGCTACCGCCTGTAGATAAACGAATCTTGCCGAAGTTAACGTCTAGTTCGTCGTGAAGAACCAGTATATGTACAGGTGCTATGTTATAAAAGCGGGAGGTTTTCATGACGGCTTGACCACTGTTGTTCATGAGGGTTGTTGGCTTGATAGCTATGACTTTTGAGTCGCCTAGTCGGCCAATACTTTCTTGGCAAGACAGGTCCTTCTTATTAACCCAGGGGGACATGTCCTCATTCTTTTTAACAAATTCATCTAGGCAAATAAAGCCTAGGTTATGTCGCGTATTTTCATACTCTTTGCCGATGTTGCCTAAGCCTACAATTAATAGTGTCTTATTTAACCCAACCGTGTAGAACATAGCTGGATCACTGACCTGAGGTCGCTTTTGTAACCAAGCCACTAGCTAGCCTCCTTAGTTGGCGAAACGCCGTGCTTGTGGGCTGTGTGCTTTTCTATAAACCAAAGCTGAACTGGTGTGCCGTTGAAGCCGTAGGCTTGCCTAAGTCTAGTTTCAAGGTATCTTCTATAGCTCCAATGGACAAATTTTGTCGAACTGCCAAATATCTTGAAGGCTGGAATTGGGTTGTCGGTTTCTTGGACCATGTAGTTAAGCTTAGGACTACGGTTCTTGAGTCCGGCCGGCGGGTGTCCAAGCACGGCCTGACGCAGCCAGTTGTTTAAGTCTTTGGTAGCTATTCTCGTCTGACGGGTCTTGTCTATTTCTAGAGCCAGATCGAATATTCTGGTAACGTTTTGGCCGGTGATAGAACTAGTAAAGACTAGTGGGGCCCAGGGTACAAATTCGAACTCGGCAGCGATCTCTTTAGCGATTTGGTCCCGTGAATAGGGATCTTTATCTTCATAAGCATCCCATTTGCTGACTATTAGAATTAGTCCCTTGCCTGCCTCTTTAACCATGCCGGCTATCTTTTGATCAAGTTGAACGTTTAGTTCGTTAACGTCCATAAGCACAAGACAGATATCTGCTTGGTCGATGGCATAAAGAGCCCTAATGACACTAAACCTCTCAACGCCAACTTTTATCTTGCCGTTTCTTCTAATCCCAGCGGTGTCTAGAAGCTCAATTTCCCTGCCCTTGTATTTAATAATGCTGCGGTTAGTGTCTCTAGTAGTACCAGCCCTGTCAGACACGATGGCCTGCTGCTTCTTTAGCATAGCGTTAAAAAGATTAGATTTACCGACGTTAGGTCGGCCAACGATAGCAACTGTTAGACGGTCTGGATTGTCTGGTTCGCTAGCCTTTGGTATCTGGGCGATCAGGTCCTCTAGAAGGTCATTAATCCCTCGGTTGTTAATAGCGGAAGTCTTTTGAATGTCGCTAATGCCGAGACGTTTATATAGGTCTACTTCCACCTTCTTGACCTTGTCTATCTTATTAATTACCAATACAACGGGCTTAGTTGTCTTCAGCGCCATCCTTGCTACGCGGCGATCCTCGTCGAGTACTGGGACGTCAGCTTCAACAACTACCCAGATAACGTCGGCCGTATCAGCGGCCTGGGCAATTTGTTCTTGAATGGTAAATTCAAAGTCGTCAACCGGGTCTTTAATGCCGGCGGTGTCCACCAGCCAAAAATCCTGATGCCTAAAGCTTGCTTTAGCGCTGACACTGTCTCTAGTGGTCCCTGGTTCGCGCGCAACGATTGCTTCTCTTCTATTTAATATAGCGTTGAATAAGCTGGATTTACCGACGTTTGCCCTGCCGACGATTGCAACAATTGGCAGTTTCTTGTTCATACACGACTAATTATATAACAGATACGGTTTTTAGCTTATTATCTTGAACTTGCCTGGCGCTATATCTCCAAGAGAATATTCACCAAAGCTGGTTCGTTTTAGAGCGTTAACCCTATATCCTAGAAGAGCGAAAGTTCGTCTAATTTGTCGGTTGCGCCCTTCACTCAGAGTTACTTTAAGCTGGTTATCTTCTGAAGATGAAATTATAAAGCGGCTTGGTCTATTGTCGAGCATAACTTGGCCGGATTGAATTTTTCGCTGGTCGCCAGGAGTTAGTGGTTTATTTAGGCTTACTAAGTAAACCTTCTCCTTATTAAAGGAGGGGTGCATTAGCTGATTAGCTAGAACGCCGTCATTGGTTAAGAGAATAATTCCGGTTGAATCTTTGTCTAATCTACCAACGCACTTTAGCGGAGAATATTTATCTGGTAGTAACTCGTATATGGTTTTTGAGCCCTGACCGTCCCTTGAGCAAACGTAGCCGACTGGCTTATTAAGAGCTATGACTATTCTTTCTTTAGGCTGGCTAAGCAAGCGAGGGCCAATAGATACCTTGTCGTTTGGGTTAACTTGATCGCCAAGACTGGCGGTGTGGCCGTTTATGTCTACCTTTTGCTCGGTAATTAACTGGTCTGCTTTTCTTCTAGACAAACCTAGAGCACTAGCTACATAACGATTAATTCGCATGGACGAATTATACCTTACTAAATTGCAATGTTGTTGGGGTCGCCGCCGGATGGAGGGACTGCAGAGGGCGGCAGTGTTGGCTGGCCGCTGGGCTGGTCCTCAGCCTCTTCTTTTGCTAGGAGATCGTTAATGTCTGGCTTGTCTTTGGTGTCTAGTGGAGCTATTACCTTTTTGTGAGCAATAGTAACGTTATCCCCCGCCTGATTATCTGTTGATTCAGGTGCTACCACTTGCGTAGGAGGCACAGAAGGAGTTACTGGCTTGGCGTTGTCTGTTGCTGCCGTCACTTGTATCTTAGGAGCCTCCGCAGTCTCTTCTTTGACGGGGGCTTCTGGTGTCATCAGGCTATTAACGGCCTCGTTCATAACTTTGTCGTTGTTAGCTGCGTCGCTACCGGTCGGTGGTGATGGTACGACGGGTGCTGGACTGTCGCTGGTGCTAGGCGCTGGACCGTTAGGCGCGCTATCCATCACCTGCTCTACTTGTTTGTCGACATCTTTCACTTCTTGGTTCTCGGTCTCAGGCTTATCTGCGGCAACGGCTTCCTCATCTTTTACTACTGCCTGTGGCTCTGTAGGATTTGGCTGCGGCAAAGGTGCGGCGACCGGTCCCGAGACCGGCGGTGCTGGCGTAGCCGCGGGCGCTGGTCCAGTGGCCCGGCCAGGAATGTCGCCTAGTAGTTCGTGAGAAGCTTTTACTATATCCTCAAGGGTTACTTGGGACTTCACTAAGTATTTATCTGCCCCTAGTTTGGTAGCTCTTTGTTGATCGTCGCTTTGGCCTAGAGCTGTCAGCATAATTATCTTAAGGTTTTTAAGTTCATTAGTATTTCTTAAAATGTCTAGCATCTCAAAGCCGCTAATCTTTGGCATCATGATGTCGGAAATAACTAGATCAGGTCTTTCAGCTTTAGCTACAGCTAGAGCCTCCTCACCGTCCTTGGCTGATACTATGTTGTAGCCTTCTGCTTGTAGTCTGGCTTCGTATATTTCTCTTAGATTATTGTCGTCTTCTACCAGTAATACTTTTGCCATTTGATCAATGCCTTTGATATTTATTGCTTAAGTTTAATTGTATCATGCGCTGGCCAAAGTATTAATCGGTCTTATGATGTTAGTTTCGTGTCCAACAGCAGTCATCTCCTTGGCGTCTTTAGCACTTAACCTCGGTAGGTTTATGTAAAAGGTGCTTCCCTGTCCCAGGGTGCTCTCGGCCCAGATTCGTCCGTTATACATTTCAATTATTTTGCGGCAGATAAATAGCCCTAGACCAGTTCCGCCAACCGTTCTGGTGGCGGAGTTATCCACACGGTAGAACTTCTGAAACAGGTGTGGCAGATCATCGGCTGGTATACCGGGGCCAGTGTCTTTGACGTAAGCCTGGACAACTTGGTTATTGCCAGTCAGACCGATAGTGACGGTGCCCTCCATGGTGTATTTGATAGCATTGTCGAATAGATTAGTGATAACTTCTCTAAGTCTATCGGGATCGACATAGACATAGTAAAGCGGACTGATTACTTTTTCGCTCCTTTGGCTGGTAGCGTTAATCTCCATGGTATTGTTGCCAACAACAAAGTCCATGGCTAGCCCTTTCTTTTCCGACACTACTTTAAGGTCGTTGGTTAGACTCTTAAGATAGTCGGTCATGTCAATAACCTGTGGGTTGGAGGTCAGGCGGCCGTCTTCGGCTTTGGCGCTGGTAAGCAAATCCTGAAAAAGTTTACCCAAGTGTTCGGTTGAAGAATGTGCCTTTTCGAGATATCCCCTTGCCCTGTTGTCTACGGTAGACACCTTGTCATTAAGAGCTAGAGCAAGGTAGCCTTCTATGGCGGCAACTGGTGTGCGCATTTCATGAGAGGCGGTACTTATAAAGTCGGCACGCTGCTTTTCGTTAGACTTTTCCTCGGCAATGTCAGCAAACACAGCAACAGCGTTATATACCTGCTTGTTTTTATCTAGTATTGGTGAGACGTGCAAGCTGATTGGTATAGTCTTGTTACTTCTACTTAATAAGTTGAAGTCGTTACTGCTAAAACTTTGGCCTGTCTGAAAGATTTTGTGCAAGGGATTGTTGGCCTCGGCGATAAGCTCGCCTTTATCGTTGCACAGCTGAATAACTAGATCGGAGCTAATGCCGGTAGCCTCCTCCGGTTTCCAGCCACAAATGGTAGCGGCGCCAGGGTTTATTAGCTTTACCGTTTGGTTGGCGTCAATAAGAATCACGCCGTCATCTATGGAGTCAATAATAACTCTAGCCTGGTTTGTCGGATCAATTGCCCCACCCGGCTTTATTTTGTTATCTTTCCCATTTTCTGGGATGTGAAATATATCTGAAAGACCCATAAATGTTTCTTTCTTACATTCTAGCAAAACTTAAGGTATTTTGTTTATGCTTTTTAGGTGTTTGTGGACGCAGGCGAATTGCTTTTATATAATTGGTAGCCTAGGTTTGGCCTCATCGTCTAGCGGCTAGGACACTGGGTTCTCATCCCAGCAACCGGGGTTCGATTCCCCGTGAGGTCACCATATGCCTTACTTTTCTTGCCGACCTGATGCTGATATGATTATTCAGATGAAATTGTTGTCGCTTAATATGTGGGGTGGACGTCTAGAGAATCACATTCTAAACCTTGTCAAAAAAGTTAACCCAGATATTTTGTGTCTCCAAGAAGCCATAGACATTAAGGGTGGAAGAAGCGCGATGTTTGCTGCAACCGAAGAAATCCAGGCAGCAATAGGAGCCAATCATATTTTTATGTCTCCAGTCTTTACGCTTAACTATATGAATCGTAAGGCAGACTTCGGCAACTGCATTATCAGCAAGTACCCAATCAAAGATAAGCAGACTATTTTTACAGGTAAAAAGTACGCGCCAAATTTTGACTTTCTGGATCGAGATGCTGACATGCGTAATCTCCAGCATGCTGTTATTGATATTAACGGGAAGTCTCTAAACGTGCTCAACCATCACGGACACCACATCCATCAGCACAAAAACGGTGACGCCGAAACTATGAGGCAATGCGAGATTATAGCTGAGCAAATCAAAAAACTTGACGGCAACATAATTCTAGCTGGGGATTTCAACCTAGCCCCTCATAGCGAATCGCTAGAACAAATCAATAAAGTGCTGACTAACCTGTCTCTGAAAGCCAAGCTAAAGACAACTAGAACGCAGCTTACTCATAAAACGGAAGTTTGCGACTACATCTTTGTAAGCGAAAAAGTCAGGACTAAATCATTTAAAGCGCTTCCAGACCTTGCTTCTGATCATAAAGCCCTGGTACTAGACTTTGAAATATAGCTAAGCGTTTACCTGCTTCGTGTAGATAGGCTTGCGGGTAGGCTTGAAGAAACAGTAAGAGATATTAGTAAGCTGACTACGACAAAGAACATTCCTACCCTAAGGGATTCGAGTTGAGATTTCTGATACTGCTCGGAAACTAGGACTGCAGTAGATTCTTTTCCGCCAGAGTCTATTACGTATTCCTTGGCCTGGTTTTTTGAGACTATGCCTAGGCCATTTTCAGACTGCTGAGTAATAGAAGTCTTCTCTTGCTGACTTAAGCTGGAATTGTTATTTATGGCATTAGTAAAGCCGGCAGTTAGAGTAAGAAGAAAGATTGAACCAACTAGGGCTGTGCCGAACGACATGCCTAGGTTTTGGAAGGTTCCCTGTAAGCCTCCTACTTCCGAGGACTCGCTCTTATCTACCGCCGACATTGTAATATTGCCGAGCTGTGACGCTAGTAAGCCAAAGCCACAGCCTACAAAGAACAGGCCTATCCAGAATGCTGTGCCCTTTAGGGTTATATCTATTGAAGTAAAAACAAACAGAGCGCCTAGAGCCATAGCCAGTTGTCCAAGTCGAACTATTCTTCTGGTTGGCATAGAGGAAGTTAACTTGGAGCCGACTAAGGTAAATATTAGTAGTCCAATAGAAAGCGGGATTAGTTTTAGTCCTGTATTAAGAGCGTTATATCCCAGAATAGTCTGAAGGTAGACTGGGATTATGAAGAAGATTGCAGCGATTGTGAAGTACTGCATCATTAGTACAATCAGCCCACTTCTAAGGACTGGTAGTTTAAGCATGGAGACTTTGAGAAGCGGCTGCTTGCCGGAAGCTTCTAAGGCTGCCTGGCGGTTATAGAACAGCTTAAGGACAAGAAGGCCGGCGACCACGAGGTATGCCACTAAAGATATACCCAGTGGGGTTATGTCGTGCCCATTGATCTGCGGACTTCCTAGTGGTCGTATCCAGCCCCAGGACCGGCTTTGTAGCATGCCGAAGACTAGTAAGGTCATACCAACTGCTGACATGGCTACGCTTGGTAAATCTAGTTTTACCTTTCTAGTAACCTTGGCATCCTCAATTCTTTTAGATAAATAAAGTACTACTAACATAATTAGCGTTTCGCTAGCAAAGACGTAGCGCCAAGAGAAGTAGGTAGTGACTGCCCCACCAATAATTGGACCAACCGCGGCTGCTAGACCAGTAGCTGCACCTATTACCGAAAAAGCTACTACCCTGTCCTTGCCGGAGTAGTTAGCGGCAGCTAGAGCAGCAATTGCTGGAATGACCAATACTGCACCAAGGCCTTCAACTAAGGACCAGCCAAGCAGTAGGACAAGTAAAGAAGGAGACAGGGCCGTTGTTAATGATCCTATGCCGTAAATAACGGAGCCAATTCGAAAAGCTTTTCTTCTACCTAATATGTCACCTAGTTTGCCCCCGGTGAGCATGAAGGCAGCCATAGTTAAAGCGAACATTGTTATGGCGGTCTGCATGCCGGTAATGGAGGTGTTTAGATCTCTAGCAACAGTCGAGATAGACACATTCATTACAGTACCGTCGATGATCATAACGAACTGCGCTACTGCCAGGACGCAAACAACAAACCACTTCTTCATCACCTAGATTATATGGGCAGTGTCTCGTTCATCCAAGCACAACCCTTTCACTGGGAAAGCGTATAATATGTTTTTATGACCACGCTCAGTACTGTTATCTACACACTTTGGATAATCTTTTGGATAGGCTGGATAAGTGTTGGCTTTACCTCTAAAAAAGGTACTTCTGTGCACAGGAACTTCTTTACCTACCGCCTTTTTCTATTTGTGCTAATTGTCTTAGTTGCTCGCTCTGTTAACATTGGCGGCCTTCATTACTATAACCATAGCGGTTCGGTAGCTAAGATTATTGGCAGCGTCTTGTTTGCTGGAGGTCTTGGTTTTGCTATCTGGGCTAGAGTGTATTTAGGAAAAAACTGGGGCATGCCAATGACTGAGAAAGAAGAACCGCAGCTAGTAACTAGCGGACCCTACCACTTTGTTCGTCATCCCATCTACACTGGCATATTAACTGCGGTACTCGGCACTGCCTTAGCGGTAAGTTATTTCTGGTTTGTGATACTGGTGTTCTCGGGCGTTTACTTTATCTACGCTGCCTTTAAAGAGGAAGAATATATGCACAGGGAGTTTGGTAAAACTTTTGCTAAATACAAAAGCTCCTCCAAGATGCTAATACCTTTTATTCTCTAGAAGCTATTTAACGTTGTTGACGTAGTCTACTAGTTCGCTGGGGGTCAGCTCGGCTTTTATTAGATAGCCGTCGGCTTTCTTTTCTATGTCGGCCTTAACGTCGTCGCTCTGCTCTAGATTGGTGATAATAATGATCTTGGATTTTAATGGGGGTTGCAGACCAGGATCCTTAAGAGCTCTTAGAATGTCAATACCGGTTAAGTTGGGGATCATCAGATCAAGCAGGATAATGTCGAAATTGTTGGTCTTAGCGCTGGCTAGGGCTTCTTTGCCATCAGAAATAACGTCCACTTTGTAGCCAGCTTTAGTCAGTGCCCGGCTATATAGTTCGCTAATAAAGTGCTCGTCTTCAACGCATAGAACCGTTCTTTGCTTATTGTCTTCGACCATATTTCCCTACTTTAACACGACTGCTCATCGCCTATAAAGTGAATGGTTTTTTATCCAGCCGTGTGCACTTCTGGTTATCTCACGGTTTTCATTGGTTTTTGCTTCGGCACTAAGCTGGCTGTATGGTAGGACACTAAAACCAAAGGTGCTACCCTGCCCCTCAATACTCCTGACCCATAAATTGCCACCGTGAGCTTTGACTAAGGCTTTAGATAGATATAGCCCAAGCCCAGTACCGCCAATTTGTGAGCGGTTATGGTGGTCCCTATAAAACTTAGTAAAGAGGTTCGGTACGGCGGTCGATGGTATGCCAACTCCAAAGTCTTGGACCGTAGTCTCTACTGTGCCATCCTTTGCAAGATGTGACTCGATGTTTATTTCCCTGCTCTCACCGCTGTATTTAATGGCGTTATCTACTAAGTTGCCAACAACCTCTTGGATGCTTAGTCGGTCTACGCCTACTTTAGGTAGATTATCCTCGATCTTTAGGTTCAGTGTTATGCCCCTAACTTTGGCCCTTAATTTCATTGAGTCAATAGCGCTCTGTAGCACCATGGCCCAGTCAGATTCGGTTAGCTTAAGTTCTAGTTGATCATCGTCGACTCTAGTAACGTTTAGGATGTTATTTATGTAAGCCATGAGTAGATCAGCCTGGGCGTTCATTTTCTCAATAAAGTCCCTAAGTGATTCGTCGACTTGTTGCCCTAGCTCATCTTCAAAAACCTCTATGTAGCCTCTTAGTAGGGTTAGCGGCGACCTTAGTTCGTGGACACTTAGCGCCATAAAGCTGACGGCTTGATCTTCCTGAGAATACAGTTTGGTGTGATCGAAGATAACTAAAAGAGTCTCTATGCCATCCGGGTTGCTCTGATTATAGTAACTAGCTAGGTCGAACATCCTAGTTGGATGTGTGTCCCTAACATCCAGCTTTACTCTCTCCCAAGTGTTGCTGGCAGTTGCTGAGTTGCCTTTGACTTTTTTTAGCCAGTTGTCGAATGTGTCTTCGCTTGGAAAAGACATATCCAGAACCATATACACATTTTTACCAATAAGGTCACTGACTTGTATGCCTAAGTAATTGGCTGCTGCCTGGTTGGCAAACTTAATGGTTTCCGTTGGGTCTAGGACGAAGAAAGGAAGTGGCAGATTCTGGGCGATAAAGTTGCGGGAGATGTCGCCGATCTTTTTGCTTTCCTCGGTTTTGGCCGTACTCGACACGCTAGCTAATTGGTAAACCTGATTAACCATGCTGGTTACTAAACTGTTACCGTACTTTAATTTTTTTACATCAGGGGCAGCTATGCCAGTGGTGTCGGGCGCCAGATACATAATTGCTTGCCAGACGGTTCGCATCGGTGCACTCAAGTAATCTGTAATAAGTAGTGCAAAGAGAAAGGACAGTATAATCCCTACGCCAACCAGCACTGCCGCAATAGTCGCTACATTTAAGCTAAGAAAGGCATGGAGAATAAGTCCAAGCGCAATCAGGGCTATATTGGACATAAGGATCGCAGCAAATAGCCTAAGTCTGGTTTGGCTAAGAAAGTCAGATAGGTAATCCATAAGAAGTAGTTGCTGCTAGTAACTTATCTCGCTGCTACTGCCTAGAGCCGTTATCCAGGTTTGCCCAGGAATAAGTCTAAGTGTCTGTCCATTGTTCTGAGTAAACTTAATTTGTGAAGAATTGGATGACTTACTCCATGTACCTATTGTTAGCGTCCCATCTTGAAAGACGTAAGCTTGCCCACCACCAATTACGCCATACTGTGAATGGTAACCATCGCTTTCTAGAGAGTATGGAATGATCATACCGATAACTACTTTAGGACTAATCTGCTTGTTGGTGTTTGCGTCTATCATGGGCTGACCACCTTCACTACGGTCATAACTGTTGCTGGCTTTGTTGTAGGTGTAGGTTACGTTGTAGGCGCCAGAAGATATATTCATGCTTATAGTCGTCGGGTTTGGTACTTTAGCGGGATTGGCTGGGGTTCTGGGAAAGCCGGAAAAGTTAGTTGTGGTATAGCCCTTGGCAACTTCGAGCTGATGGAGTTCGCTTAACGAGGTATAGACGTTATGTGGGGCTTGTCTGGAGGAAATGCGGGTGTAGTAGCTGCCATTATAGAACTGGTTAAGATCCTTAACGTTCCAGGTCGAGATGTCGCTTAAGGCCTCCGGACTGCCGCCAACGTGAGCAATTGATGCATCGAAGCCTAGCGCCCACTGTTCATAGTATGGCCTGACGCTTCTGATGGGACCGACACTGCCCGGCGCAGTATCTTGATAGATAGCAATAAACCTAGTTATGCCTGCTTCGGCTATGGCTTCAAACACGACGCTGGCTGATGACAAACCGGATTGTGGTCTAGCAAAAGTGCTGTTCTCGATCATGACGCCGGTAACAGGAATCTTATTAACTGAAGGTGCTACTGGTAGCCCACTAAGGGTTGAAGGTACAAGATCAGACTTATTTGTTACCACCGGGATTGTGTAGGGGTCCTTCTTTTGCTTGGAGTGATAATAATAGTAGCCGCCGCCTAGGATAAGAATAAGGACAATTAAATAGGCAGCCCACTGCTTTTTAGTTGGCGGCCAGGTGAAGTATTTTCTTTTCTTTTTTTTAGGCATGTCGCTTGGTGGCTCTTTTTCCTCTGCTTTAGGTTCGTCATTGAAGTCTTCTTCGTTGACTACTTCTTCAGGCTTAAGCTTGCCTACCGGCTGATCTTCGACGACTTCTTTTTGTTTATCCTCGTCTTCCATTTCATAATTATATCAATGCTTATGCTAATCTGCCAAAGACGACTAGAGGGCTGCGGCTAAAGCATCTATTCGTTTAAAACAGACATCTTGGCCTAATATCGACATAGTTTCAGCTAGTCCAGGGCTGGAAGGCACCATAGTGACAGCGATGCGTAGCAGACTAAATAACACGCCCGGTTTTTGGTTAGTTTCTTTGAGTAAGCCATTTAGCTTGTCGCTTAAGTCGTTTTCGCTAAAATCGCTTTGACTAAGACGTTCCTTGCTTAGGCTTAGCCAGTCTTTCAGAGTTTGTCGCTCGATAGGTCCTAGCAGCTTATCTTTCTCGATAAGTTCTAGGTTAAGCGGCTGGTCCTTAAAAAAGAACAGGCTTAAGTCCGGAGTCTCAGCAAAATATTTCAAGCGTTGCTGCAAAGCTTTAGCAACCCGCTTCTTGTATTCCTCTGGGTAGTCCTTGGCTTCTGCTGGCCAGTAATTCTTGATCTTATCCATAAGCCGGTTTTCGTCCAGCTGGCGTATCAAGGAACCGTTTATCCAGTTCAGCCTTTTCATGTCCAGCATTGCTCCGCTTCTTTGTATGCGGGCCAGACTAAATTTGTCTACGAGTTCATCTAGGTTATAAATTTCCTGAGTTGTGCCGTCGTTCCAGCCTAAGGTTGCTATAAAGCTAACCAGGGCTTCTTCTAAGTACCCTTCCTTTACATACTCCAGAACGTCTTTAGCACCGTCGCGCTTGGACAGTTTTTTGTTGCCCTGCTCGTTTAGAACATGCGGCAGAGTGGCGTAGAGCGGATGCTCTATCTTTAGAGCCTCATGGAGATTCAAATAGTTAGGTACGCTAGAAACAAATTCTTGGCCTCTAAGCACATGACTTATCTGCATGAGGTGGTCATCAACAACATGAGCAAAGTTATATGTCGGGAAGCCGTCGCTCTTTATTAAGACAAAGTCGTCAACGCTAGATGCTGGAAAACTAAGCTCGCCCATTACCTCATCGTGCCAGGTGTAATCTTTTGGATCGGATTTAAAACGAAGCAAAGTGCCGGGCTGCCAATCGAGCGTCTCCTGTGGCCTAAAGTTCCTAATTAGAAAAGCCTGTTTGCTAGCCTTGGCCTGGTCTCTTAAGGCGTCAAGCTCTTCTTTGGTTCTTGGGTCAGGATAGGCTCGACCACTTGCTATGAGCTTGTTTGCCCACTCCTTATATATATCCAGTCTCTCGCTCTGAATATATGGACCGAATTCACCGCGCTTTTTCGGACCTTCGTCGTAAGCAAGGCTTAGGGCGTTAAGGCAGTCAATAATGTGCTGGTCAGCTCCCTCGCTCTCACGGGCTTTATCTGTATCTTCAATTCTAAGGATAAACCGCCCTTGAGCCTTTTTTGCTAGTAGAAAAGCAAATAAAGCGGTTCTTATGCCTCCGATATGTATATATCCAGTTGGGCTTGGAGCAAATCTAGACCTAACCATGTGTGGTTAATTATATGAGACTGGGCCAAAGTTTCCTAAGGACAAGTTTTTACTCTCAGGTTGAACTAGCGATACTAACAAGTTGCTGATCGCTTAAGTTGCCATCTGACTTGATGGTGTAGAGCACGCCGTTGGTTACCCAGGAGGCGTTCCTAGAGCCGTACAAGTAGATTGTCTTCTGGCTAGTAGGAACAACGTCGTAGTTTGGATCTTGAGGTGACACGACGCTTGCTACCAGTTGCTGGGAGTCAAGGTTGGAAGTTTGTTGAGTAATGGTGTATGAGCTGTTGCCGTGCTTAAATACTGTGTTGACGTAGCCTATGCCGTAACTTATGTCGCTAAGCCCAAAGCCTGAGGGATTGGTCGGCAATGCGGCCACAAAGCCGGCTTTATTCGAGGCAACATAGAGCCTTATGCGGTTAAAGTTAGCAGCGACAAATATTAGTAGAGCTAGAAGTAGTACTAAGTTAATAACTAGATATTTTTTATGTTTTTTTGCTTTGGTTTTCACCTTTTCTGGCCTTTCTAAGTGAGAGTTGGAATCCTCCAGCGCTTTCTCAAGCATATAGTCTAATTTAGACTTTGGCGCAGGTGCGCTAGGCACCTCCTCGCTTAAATGTTTGGCGTGATGCTCTTTTGGCTTTTCGGCTGGTTCAAGTTCGATTGATGGGGAGGTATCGCTAAAATGGGTAATGCTGGCGCTTTTTGCTAGCGTAAGATCATGCTCTTTTACATGAAGGTCTCTTATGTATCTAGGAACAATCTCGGAGCCTTTGGGCCGAAGTTCGTGACTGACATGCAGCTGTCTTTTTAGGCTGGGTCCTGGCTTTTTTACACTACGACGGGCTAAAGTCCTGGATTTAGCGGGACGTGACCTCGGCGCAAAAGAAGCCACGCGGCGGCTTTTAGTAGGTCGTTTTTCTAAGGCTAGCGTACTCATTTGTTTTGTTTTTGCTTTTGCTTTAATGTTTATGTTAAATCTACTCTAGTTACATACTAAACCCTCTTGTGAATTGGCACAAGTACAATCATACTTAAGGCTTAAAGAAGCATATGGACTATCTAGATAAAGGTAAGCAGGTGCGCTCTACCATCACGTTATTCGTGGGGTATATTTGCGTGGCTGCAGCAATCGTTATTGCCACTTTAATCTTGGTTTACGAGGCTTACGGTTTTGGGATTGGTAAAAATAATACGGTTATACAAAATGGCCTGATCTTTGTTTCCTCTCAGCCAAATCCGGCAAGTATATATTTTAATAACAGGATTTCAGCCTACTCGACCAATGCTCGGATAATATTACCCTCCGGAGCTTACAATATGGAGCTATATAGGTCTGGCTACAGGCCTTGGTATAGGACCATCATTGTTAATGGTGGTACAGTTGAGCATTTCGATTATCCCTTTTTAATACCAACTAAACTTACGACTAAAGACGAGACTAATTACCAAAGCGCACCTGGGCTGTTAGCCCAAAGCCCTAGCCGTCAATATGTTTTAATTCAAAAGCCTGGATCAGACTCTAGCTTTGATTTATATAACTTAAATAATCCTGCCAAGCCGCAAATTACGACCGTTAATATACCGTCTAACCTAATTGCCAAGGCTCAAGCAAGCGAAAGCTGGAAATTCGTTGACTGGGCTAACGATAATAAGAGTGTGTTGCTTGAGCATATCTTTGACGGAAAGAACGAATATATATTGTTTAACGTCAGTAACCCATCGCAGTCAATAAATCTTGATAGTGAATTTAATATAAATCCGGTGCAGCTAACTCTGGCTAATAAGCAAAATAACTTGTTCTATGCACTGGATTCGAATGGTCAGCTGAGCGAGTACTCTATAGGCAATCCTACGGTACCGGTTGAAGAGCATGTTCTAGCCTATACGACGTATGGCACTAACTCAGTTCTTTACGCGACAGACAACGATGCGCCGCCGGGTAAGGTTTTAGTAAAACTATATAACGGTTCGACTACTTATTTAATAACGTCGCTGCCGGTAAGCTCAATCTATCTTCTAGATATGACCGAGTATAGTGGTGTTCCTTATGTCGCTGTTGGCTCAAATGCCGATAACAAGGTTTTGGTTTACCAGGATCCAGTTAGCCAGATAAGCGCTAATCCTGGTAGCCTTCCCGGACCAGTTTGGGTTATGCATGTGCCGAACCCGAATTATTTAAGCTTTTCTGATAGCGCCCAATTTGTTCTAACTGAAGGAGGTCCAAACTTTGGCGTATATGATTTCCAGAACCAACTGGGCTATGTCTACAGCAACCCTACCATGCCGATTCAGTCGCCTCAAACCAGTGTGTCGTGGATGGACGGCGACCGAACGGCCTACGTGGTTAACAACAAGCTAGTAATTGCCGACTATGACAACAAAAACATACAAACATTGGTACCGGCTTCACCGAATTACCTGCCGGTCTTTGATCCAAGTTATGACTATGTCTTTACCCTTACGCAAGAACCAAATGGTCAATACGAGTTTACTCAGACGCCTCTACTCACACCTGCCGATATCTGATCTATAACGATTTAAGTGACCTATTTAGCCTGCGGAATACATATAGGATTATTGCTCCAGCTACTATTACTATGACTGCTTTGCCTAAGGTTGATCGCATAAACCTAGTTAGCAGAGTCGGTCCGTTGCCTGGCAGTTGTGAGGGCTGTACTTGAGCAGTGACCGTGGCCGTAGTGTTGGTGGAGGGGTTCGGGCTTATCTGCTGTCCGACTACGACCAACCTGTTAATACTAGTTCCCGGTGGATCACAGGTTATTAGACTGGCAGTAGCGGTCTGACCGGGTACGGAATTTAAAACATAAACGTCGCTAGGAGAAACAATTTTTGTGCTAATAACTCGGTAGATATATACCTTACCTGCGTAGGTCAGATAGAAGGTGTCGCCCTGCACTAGAGTGTGAAGCAGAACAAAAGCAAACTTGTATTTACCTGGGTTAAATATGTTGTTTGAGCTGTGGCCAAAGAAAGCAGCATTGCCGTTTTGTCCAGGCAGAACGGTTGTTGGGTAATGAACTACTCCGCTGTTTAAGTCGTTCTCAATGACACTTTCGTTGGTTGAGCTTTCAGAATAGTCTACAGGGATCTCAACGTTAATTTTCGGGATAATGACTTGGTCTTGATTGGTGGGCGCGACGCTACTAGCACCAATAATTATTGGTGTGGAAATATTACGGCTAGGTTGGATTAGTGGTGCGACTAGAACTTCGTTGAAAAAACCAAAAAGGAATATGAAGACAACTACTAGACCGACGCCTAGGCCAAATAGAACCGACTGTATCTGGTGTTTGGCGTTAAGTTTGCCACTGGCAGTGACACGGTCTTTAATTGCCTCCTTGATGTCTTTGTCTGGCTTTTTAAGCTTGCTAGGCGGTGTTCTTTTAGAGCGAGCGACTTGTGACTTTTGTCTAGAAACAGTTTCTGGGTGCTCAGCTCTTTCAGCCTGAGCGCTAGTAAATTTAGTTTGGTTGTCGTAAAACTCTTGCCAGACTTCAAATTTCTCGTTGTCAGGTAAGGAAGTATAGTACTCGTGCCATTTAGTTTGGATGGCGGCTAGATCCAGCCCGGAGTCATTAAGCTCTTGTAGGAACACCTGATGTTTAGTCGGTTTTGCTTCGGCCTCGATCTCTCTGATCTCTTCTGAAGCAGCCGGTTCCTCGCCGTAGATAGACTGTAGTCTCTGGCGGACTAAGTCGGCAGCTAGGTTGTCAGGTTCTTCTAGATCGTTGTTATTTGGCATAAAATTAATTGGCCTATATGGTTAGGCTTTACGTAAACAAGTATAGTACAATTACCTCTATAAATCCTACCGAGTCATTAAGGGCGAGTGGTGAAATTGGTATACACGTTAGACTCAAAATCTGATGAGCATTATGCTCGTGAGGGTTCAAGTCCCTCCTCGCCCACCATCTTATCTAGTTTATTTGAGCTATTGCGCTGGCAACTGTTTCTAGGGCGCTACTGGTCGGCATGGCTAGCCAGGCGGCGCAGTAAGCGGCTACCTTTACGAGATTAATGTCCGGCGTCGGGCTAGCTAGGCTGGTCGATACCACCCTCTTATTGTCTGCTGCTATTACTTGATCTCCCCGAATAATAACAATATTTGCCTGCTTGCCTTCCATAAACTCGTGCGTAACATTAACAAAATTAGATAGCGGCAGACGTGAAGTAAAAGCGCGTGGCGACTTGAGAGTTATAGCTATTTTTTGGAGTTGGGAAATATTTAAAACTAAAAGTGTCTTTGGTCTAGCACTTAACTTGGCACTGTTTAGGCTCAGACTGTCTACTGCGTCACCGGCTAGAACTAGCCAAGACGAATACTTATCCAAAACTTTCTCCATAAGTACGGCCGTTTCTGAGTTCTTGCCTAAACCTCCTGGAGCCAGAACACAGTCTGCCCAAGCTGCCTCGTCAAGTATCTGAGCTAGGGCTTGAGTGGCTAGTGAGCCACTAGGGGTGCTGGGTGCATAGTCTGCTTCTGGTAGAAACTTATGTAGGGTCTTTTGTAGAGAGTCCGGCAAAAGCACCCTAGTTGAACCGATGCCAGCTTTGATAGATTCAGAGTAAGCAGTGTTAACAGCGTTAAAACTGTGCACATTGCCGCCAAAGATTAATAACTTGCCAGCTTGAGCTTTATTTTCAGGTCGGCTCCAAACTATATCTGGGAAAAGAGGTTTATCTTTGTCTTGTTTTAGCCAGAACTCTTGCATGAGGCCTAAATGTCTAGGGTTAGCGACACAGGGCAATGGTCAGAGCCGAAAATCTTTGGGTGTATCTCAGCATCAGTTATTTTGCTCTTTAGCCTTTGATCGACAAGTATATAGTCTATCCGCCAGCCGACGTTTCTCTCTCGTGCGTTAGCAAAATGACTCCACCAAGTATAGTAGCCGTTACCCTCGTGGAATAGTCTAAAAGAGTCCAAGTACCCGGCGTCTATAAGTTTATTCATGCCTTCCTTTTCCTCGTCGGTGAAACCCTTCTTACCCTTATTGGCTTTGGGATTGGCTAGATCGTCTGCAGTCCTAGCCACGTTGATATCTCCGCAGATTATTACTGGTTTAGTCCTGCCTAGCTGCTTCATATATTCTAGAAAAGCTGGGTCCCACTGCTTGTATTTAGTTTCTAGACGGCTAAGGTCATCTTTGGCGTTAGGCGTATAAACACTAACCAGCCAAAAGTCCTTATATTGGCTAGCTAGTACCCTGCCCTCTAAGTTAGGATTGCCATAAACGTCGCCATGAACTTTGTATTTCTTTATTAGGTCGTCTGGGAAGCCGCGTTTAATTTCGACCGGACTTTCTCTAGATAGTATGGCCGTGCCGCTATACCCAGGTTTCTCTGCTGGGTAGCTACTAATCTCATACCCTTTAGTATCTATGTCTATCTGCTCGTGATTGGCCTTTATTTCCTGGAGGCAAATGTAGTCTGGTTTGGCTTTGGCTACAAAGGGTTGCCACAGCCCCTTCTTGTTAACTGCCCTTATGCCATTGACATTCCATGAATAGATTTTAATCATTAGATTTTAGTATAGCCTTAGGGTGGCTAATTTGCTAGACTAGCGAGTGAATGAATAAAAAGTTAAGTAGGATTTTACTTAAACTCTCGGGCGAGCAGTTATCTGGTAAGTATGACGGTGGCATAGACGCTGAACTGGGCTCTTGGCTGGCTAAGGAAATAAAGAAGGTCGCTGATCGACACATTGAAGTAGTCATTATGGTTGGTGGTGGTAATTTTGCTCGCGGTGCTCAGCTAGCCGGACACGGCATTAAAAGGGTTACGGCAGACCAAATTGGTATGCTTGGAACGCTTATGAATGCCCTAGCTTTGACCGACATATTTGAATCTCAAGGCATACCGACTCGGTGTTTATCCAGTATCTTTGCCGAACAAGTGGCTGAGCCGTTTGTGCATAGACTGGCTAACAAGCATTTAGAAAAAGGACGGGTGGTTATAGCGGCCGGTGGCATTGGCAGGCCTTACCTAACGACCGATACGGCTGCCGTTAGTTTGGCTTTAGAGTTGGACTGTCAGGCAGTACTAAAAGCTACTAAATATAACGGGGTTTACGATAAAGACCCGGCTAAGTTTAAGGATGCTAAAAAACTAGACAGTATTAGCTTACAAAAAGCGGTTGAGGACAGTCGGATTAAGATAATGGATAAAGCTGCAATGGGGCTAGCCCTGGAGCACAACTTGCCAATAATTGTTTTTGACGCTCTTGAAAAAGACAATATCTTAAAGGTCGCCCTAGGCGACAATATTGGCACGGTTATTAAGCCTTAGAAGCTTAGATCGTCAGCGTCTAGGTTAATTGTGTCGCCGGCCTTGGCTTCGTTTTTTAGAATCTTTTTGGCAACAATATCTTCAACTGACTTTTGCAGCATACGCCGCATTGGTCGGGCGCCTAGCCTTGGGTCGTAACCGGCTTGAACGATTTTCTTAATTGCAGCTTCGCTTAGTTCGACTTTAATGTTTTGATTGAAAAGCGTCTGATTAACTTCTTTCATCATTATGACGACAATCTGGTCTAGCTCTTCAGGCTTAAGTGGCCTAAATAGGACTATCTCGTCAAAACGGTTAATGAGCTCAGGCTTGAATTGATTGCTTTTAATAAGCTCCTCTATTAGCTCGTCAGCAAAAGACGGCAGTTCTTCGCCCTTCTCTACTCTTTCTCGAATGGATTGAGCGCCGGCGTTAGAGGTAGCAATAATTATGCAGTCTTTAAAGCTGACAGCTTGACCGGAAGTATCAGTCAGCTTGCCTTCATCCAGTAGCTGCAGCAGCAAGTTAAGAATATTGGGGTGAGACTTCTCTATTTCGTCTAGCAGGACAACACTAAAAGGTTGGTTACGTACAGACAGGACTAAGCTGCCCGATTCATCACTAGACAGCAACCTGTCGGCATCGCCAGGGTTTTGATACTCGCTCATATCCAACCTGACCATATTTGTCTCGCTGTGAAAGTAGACGGCGGCTAATGACTTGGCTAGTTCGGTCTTACCTACGCCGGTGGGTCCGAGGAAAAGGAAGCTACCAATTGGTCTGTTTGGGTTGGCTACTCCTGCCCTGGCCCGGCGGAGAGAATTTGCAACGACGCTGACGGCATGAGTCTGGTTAATCATGCGCTCGTGTATTTTATCTTCTAGGTTAAGCAGCTCGTCGGCTTCGGCAGGTGTTGCTCCAGCTACCTTTACACCCTTTGTCGATTCAATTGCCTGGCCGACGCTATCGGCGGTAATTAGTCCATCTGCAGCATGAGATAAGCTTTGCTCTAGCAAAGTAATGGCCTTGCCTGGGTAAGCCTTGTTAGTTACGTATCTATCGCTAAGACTGTAAGCTGCCTTTAGGGCTCCATAGCTAATTAGGACTTTATGTTTGTTCTCAAGGGAAATTGCCGTATCTTCTAGGATTCTCATAACTGCGTTTTGATCCGGCTCTTTTAGCATGACTGGCGTTAGCAAATTAGCAAGACTGGGTGAGCTAGACTGCAAGCGTTGAAAGTCATTGGGAGTCAGAGCTAGTATTATTGGAACTTTTCTAATTATGGACTGCAGGATTTGGCTGGCATCAAATGCCCCTAGTTTGTTACTAAAGAAAAGTTCGGCATCGTCGAGGAATAGAATAATGTGTCCGGCGTGAGAGGCTTCGTTTACTAGACTAACCATTAGGTGTTCCAGGTTGCCGCTGTTAGAAGTGGCGGACACTAAGTCTGTCGCACTAACAACTACTAGCTGGTGATAGGCCAGCTCCTTAGAGGTTTTGCCGGATATTAATCTTTGAGCGAGTCCATACACTGCGCTGGTTTTACCAACGCCGGCTTCACCGACAAGAGCGATGGCTTGGTTGTCGTTTAGTATGGAAGATTCCATAGCCCTGACGCCTTCCGAATCACTTAACCAGTTAAAACTGGCACCAGAGCTTGCCATAGCCAGACTTATATTCAAGCCATACTGATTTAGAAGCGGCGTAAAGCCAAAGGCCCAGTCTCTACCAATGCCGCCATAACTTTGCTTGCCGCTATTCTTTTCTTCGGCTAACTTTCTAGCAAACCAGTTGCCTACGCTGTTAAGGTCGTCTGGGCTAGACTTCATGCTGGTAAGAAGCTGGCCTACTTGAGGGGAGGCTTGGAGTAAGCCTATGGCCACCAGGCCGATGTCTATGCTACCGAGAGCGTATTGGTCGGCGATTGCAGAGGCCTGAGCGAAGGCCTTATCCAGGTCGGCATCGGTCTCAGCGGCAATCATGGGCTTGACCAGGTCGTTGGTAATCAGTAGATGGTTAAGTATAAATAGGGTTTGCCAGTGGCCTGCTATGCTTGACCATATATTTTCTGCTGTAAGCGGTTGCTTTGGCTTGAGTGAGCCAAGTATATTAGCGCTTAGCCGGCCGTCTAGGGTATTGTCGCTGGGCGGCAGGTCTCTAAGATAGTTTTTGTACCAAAGAGCTGGCATTAAGGCGGCAAGGCCTAAGCCTAGGAGGATAAATCCTATGTGATGGGCTATAAACATGAGAGCGATAGCCGCTACAACTAAAACTGAGCCAGTAAATAGAAAGGCTCGGTAGCCTGTTGGACCTATTCTTTTGGCGATCCTGGCGTCTTTGGCTCTTGGGGAGTTGAGGTTTATATTCATCGCACTACCCCAAGTACTATTAAGCCAATAATGGCTGGCGGGACGAATGGCCAGAGTATTAGTTCTACGGCTGTAGCAAACATCACTACTACTGAACACACCAAAGCAGCTATTAGAACTAGCAGCCTAATAACGAAGCCTATACTTCTGCTAAAAAGGTTGTCGCCGAAAGCTCTGAACCTCTCGCCTATACTGGCACCCGGATAGGTAATAATCCTTCGCCAAGGCGCGAAAAGGGTTCCCGTAAGTTGATTTACGCTAAAAAAGTTAGAAATATTTTTTAGTCGGGGGCTAAAACTAAGGGCTACTTGTTTCCAACCATTTTTGTACCACCAAGACAGTAGTCTAGCCATAAACATAACTAGTATTGTAACACTTTGGGCTACAGAGTTAAGATGGGCTAAAAGCTTTCAGCAGTAACTGTGAGCACGTTATCATAGCTGAGTCGAGAGTCGGCTAGCCTGGCTATATCAGTACTTATTCCTAAGTCGGCCCTTTCTTGCTCGTCGCTGAAAGCGTCTATGGTTTCACTATCAAAAACGTCTTCTTCGTGATTGTTGCATTCTGGGCACCAAAGTATTAAATTCGATGTTGCTAGCTCCCAGTCTTCAGGTCAGAAGTCTAATACCTGCACTTTGTCATCGCCACAGTTTGGGCAGACCGAGAGTTTTCTCGTGCCATCACTGTAGTACTCGGCTTTTTCCATACCAATATTATACCATAAGAGTTATTATAAGGCAATAATATGGTCTTGGCGGAGAGAGAGGGATTCGAACCCTCGGTACGTTTGACCGTACACACGCTTTCCAAGCGTGCCAATTAAACCACTCTTGCACCTCTCCAAGGTGTTCTTATGTTTATTGCCAATTGAAATTATACCTTAGAAATACTTTAAAAACATCTTGCAGAGATGGCAAATAAGGAGTTAAACTATAGATTAGGAAATGGCACTAATTGAATTAAAAGACGTCAGCAAACTGTACGGCTTCGGCGATGCTACCAACTTAGCTCTAGACGAAGTCAGCTTAAGTATAGATAAAGGCGAGTTCGTTGCTGTCATGGGTCCCAGTGGTTGCGGCAAGAGCACCCTCATGAACATTATTGGCCTTCTTGACCATCCGACTAATGGTCAATACAGGCTTGATGGTAAGTCAGTCGCTAGGCTTAAGGGCAACCAGGCCGCTAAGATTCGAAGAGATAAGATAGGTTTTATTTTCCAGTTTTTTAATCTATTGCCGCGCTTAACTGCACTCGAGAATGTTGCCTTGCCTCTTGCATACAAAGGCATGGGTCTGAACAAGAGACTAAAGACAGCTTCTAATATGCTTGAGAGGGTTGGTGTGCAGTCCAGAGAGTACTTCTTGCCTAGCCAGCTAAGCGGCGGACAACTTCAGTGTGTAGCTATAGCTAGAGCCCTAGTTAATAACCCGTCGTTAATTATTGCCGACGAACCAACTGGCAACTTAGATAGCACTAGTTCTCGCCTGGTTATGGAGCTGCTGGCCGACATCCATAAGATGGGCAATACTATTATCTTTGTTACGCACAACCCTGAACTTACTCGCTATGCTACTCGCGTTGTCTATATGCATGATGGTCAGGTAATACACGACGAGAAGACTACTATTGGTCGGGTGGCCAATCGTGCTAGGAGAGTTCTCTACACCTTGCCGACAACTAGCGAAGAGGATGATCTGGTTGGGGTGTCGGTACTAATGAAAGCATTGCCTTTCCAGTCCACTGTTCCAAGACGAACGGCGTTAAAGCAGATTAAGACTAAAGCTAAGCGCAGGAAGGCTAAGAAGGTTTAGTATATGGCTGTACAGTTTTCTAGTGAGCTTAGAGCGGGCTTTGAGTCCTTAAAGTTTTCAAAGCTTAGAAGCTTTTGGACTATGATGGGCATTATTATTGGCGTGGCTGCTGTCATTACAATTGTAGCTATAGGCGAAGGCATAAAGTCCCAGGTTGGTGGCCAGATTCATCACTATGGCAGCAACATCATTACAGTTAGAACTGCCCAGCTTAATGTTGGTAGTGGCAATGGTGTTAACAATACCGATGCCCTCTCGGGCTTAAGTGTCAGCGGTCCTTTAACGCTCAGAGATGTGAGAACTGTAGCTACTACACCAGGCGTCAACAGCAGCAGTCCACTGTCGCTAGTTACTGGTTATCCATCTGGAGACTACGGCACGTTTAAGCAGGGCTTTGCGATCGGCACTAGTCAGGACTTCCCTAGCCTAATTAACCAATCGCTGCAGTATGGTAACTATTTTAATAACACCCAGTACGGTTCATACGTTGCGGTGCTTGGCGAGAATGCTGCCGAAAAGTTATTTGACGAGGATGTGCCCCTAGGCCGAACATTCATGTTCCACGGACATCAGTTCACGGTTAACGGCATATTTAACCAATACAGCTTTACGCCTCTGTCGCAGCAGGCTGATTTTAACAACGCTATCTTTATTCCTGACCAGATTGCTGAGCAACTGACCAATAACACTGCCCCAACTTATGAGATTCTGGCTAGAGCCAACTCGCTGCCTCAGATAGGATTGGTCGCGAAGAATATAAAGCAGGCTCTTAATACTAGTCACGGTGGAGTTACCGACTTTAGCGTACTAACCGGCAACCAGAATATTGTTGCCAATAACTCCATTCTAGATTTACTAACTAAACTAATTGCTGGCGTGGCTGCCATTAGTCTGGTAGTAGCTGGCATAGGGATTATGAACGTGATGATGGTCTCGGTTTCGGAGCGTATACGGGAGATTGGCATAAGGAAGGCAGTAGGAGCCACCAACAGTCAGATATATACCCAGTTCATGATTGAAGCTAGCTTAATTAGTTTAATCGGTGGCTTGCTGGGAATTAGCCTGGCTTACTTTATTGACCTGGCAATACTAGCGGCAACTGATTTTACGCCGATCATACCTTGGCAAATAGTAATTATCTCCAGCGGCATCTCGCTTTTGGTGGGCATAGTCTTTGGTACCATCCCTGCTATTAAGGCAGCTGCAAAAGATCCTATTGATGCTCTTAGAGCCGAATAGTTTACTCGGCGCACTGTCCGGTTGAGACTGCTGTTTGGCTTGAAGCCTTAGCCTGGTTAATTTCTGACTGGACTTTAGCGGTTGCTAGCGCATAACCTACATGGTTATATGTTGTAGACTCAGCAAAGACAACACCAATCACATCGCCATTAGATTCTATTAAAGGTCCGCCTGAGTTGCCAGGGATAACAGTGGCTTGAATTTCATAGACACTTCTTATAGTCAGCCCACTGCCATAAATATTACGACCACTGGCCTCAATTTCTTCTATGACGGCTGCTGCTGTAGCGTTAAACGGTCCGCCTCCAGGGTAGCCCATAACCACGCCTGGCGTGCTGTCTTTAGCTATAGCTGTATCGATAGTCAATGGTCCACCAGCCAGATCATTAGTTTTAAGAACGGCGAAGTCTAAGTTTGGATCAAACCAAATTACCTGTGCAGCGTGGTGTCCGTTAGAGTCCTCGACTACCGGGTTTTTAATGCCAGCAACTACGTGGGCGTTGGTGGCGACAAGATCTTTGCCGACTACAAAGCCCGATCCACTAACTATGCCGCCGCAGCCTAGTCCCTGTATTCTGACAACGCTAGGCTTGTCAGTATTAACTACAGTGGCAAAACTACCAAGGTTAGGCAGCGTAACATTACCTTTCGGTATTGGTTCGCTGCCAACAAAGACTGCGGGAAAGCCATTAGGGTCAATGACGTGGCTTAGTTCAGATAAAACACTTGGAGCAGCGGGTAGCAAATTGTCCATTGCCGATATTATTTTCGATTTATTGACGTCGGTTTTTAGTTGACTAGAAGGCAGGTCGTTAACTATGGCGGCAATTAACCAGGCACTAAAAAGTACCGAGACGACTATTAAAATGCAGCCTAGGAAATTATCTAGTTGGTTTAAGCCGCGGTCTTTTAAGAGGCGATGTTTTAACTTAACGCCAACCATTTCACCTATGCTTAGGCCTAGAATAGCCATACCAAAGATAGTAATTATGGTTATTAGTGCCCTTGAGCTAGAGGTGTGAGCTAGAGTAAGCGTGTAGTTAACAAGCCAACGTCCAGCTATTAGTCCGATAATAAAGCCAGCTAGGGTCCAGAATTGATGGAGGAAACCTCCCTTTCGGTTCCTAACTAGGCTGATGACAATAACCGCGATTATGATAATGTCGACAAGCATAAATATCTAGAAGTGGCCTCTGACTAATCCGACAATTATGACGAACGTAGCGATGGACAATGAGTAAATGCCAAACGGCCTTAAAGATTTACCGCGGAAGTATTTGTCCAAAAACCTGACCGACAGCAGAGCGGCAATAAAAGCAAAAACTGCACCAACCATTACTTGTCCGATGACGCCGTGACCGTTAGGCCCGGTCAAATCCGGTATCTTGTATAGACCTGCGGCCAAAATGATGGGTGTTGCTAAAAGGAAGGAGAAACGAGCTGAGTCTTCGTAGTCTAGGCCTGAGAATATACCGCTCACCATAGTTATACCTGAACGACTGATGCCTGCTATTAGGGCTAGAACCTGTGACGTGCCTATAAGACCAGCCCTAATGGGGGTTATGGACTTTGAGGTATGGGCGACGGTTTGTTCGAGACTAAAGTCGCTTTCGCGTTTGGCACGCTTGCGAGCATAGTTGTCGCCAACGATTAAAATAATGCCGTTAATAAATAGGAAGATGGCGGCTGAGAGAGGTTTGGCAAACTGAGTTCTTAGCGAGTGCTCAAATACTAGCCCGGTTATGCCGGCTGGAATAGTTGCAATTATAATTAGCCAGATTAGTCGTTCATATGACGAGTGAATGCGTCGGTATCGAATTGAACTAAAGAAAGCCTTAATGAGCTTGACCCATTCTTTCCAGTAGAAGATAAGTAGAGCCAGGGCGGTTGCAACGTGCAGCGTTACTAAAAATGCTAAAAAGAAAGACTCGCTAGCTGTTTGGCTTTTAATAATGTTATTCCAGCCTAGCAAATACGGAATAATAACCGAATGGCCCAGGCTTGATACTGGAAACAGTTCTGATACGCCCTGGAATATTCCTATGACTATTGCTTGAAAGTATGTCAGCATGTTTCTAGTTTATCCTAAATTCACTTCCTTTGATCCGGCTGAATAGGTTACCAGTCCACTGCTGTCCTTAGTCCAAGAGTTTAGAACAGGCTCCAGCACACGCCAGGTCTCAAGCACCTCCTGGTTACTAGCAAACAAAGATTGATCGCCGTTTATAGCATCCATTAGTACTCTCTCGTAAGCATCAACATATTCGTAGTCATGGAAAGCCGAATCGTAGCGGAAGTCTAGAGCCTCATGTTTCATATCGTTCTCTAGCCCAGGTTCCTTGACGACTAGGTCCAAGCTTATTCCCTCATTAGGCTGAATCTGAAAAGTTAAACTATTGCGGCTTCTCTCGTGCGGAGTTTTGAATTCAATAACCACTTCAGTGCACTTTTCATTCATAGCCTTGCCCGTTTCTAGCACCATTTCTGTCCCCTGCCAGTTAGGTAGGCTGCTAAATAGGGTAAGCCTTGCGAAAGTCTCAACAAAGCTTTTTGGATTATCGACCTCTTTTTTGTAGCCATCATATTGACCGCGTACAGCCAATTTAGGATCGGCATTATTTAGGCCTTTCAAGAAAGCGTACTTGCGTTCGTGAATCGACTGACTGGAGACAGTTTTTGGTACGTCCATCAAAGTAATTGATAGTAGCTGCATCAAGTGACTTTGGACGAAGTCCCTCAGCGCCCCAGTTTGTTCGTAGAAGTTTGCCCTTCCCTCAAGCCCAAGCGTCTCGTAGGCCCGGACTATGACTCTTTGGACGTATTGTTGATTCCAAAGTGCGCTAAAGATCGGGTTGTGCATACGAAATGCTAGTAAGTTCTGGGCTGTCTCTTTAGCTAAGTAGTGGTCGATCCTATAAACCAACTTTTCGTTAAAAGATTTGTCGACCAAGTCTATTAGGTGCTTAGCGCTTGCTGGGTCATAACCAAAAGGTTTTTCCAGTAGTAGACGGCAGTTATCGCTGTTAAGGCCAACGTCTGCCAGATGAGTAACTATTGGTTCGTAGGCCTTAGATGGTACTGACATATAAAACATGCGGACTCGGTTGTTGTTTGGGTCGGCCTCGCCTATTTGGCGTTTTAACTTTAAGTAGTCATCGTGCTCGTCTGGATCAAGCTGAAAAAGGCTAAGTGAGTGCTCTACTTTTTTAAGCGCTTCTGGGTCACAGACATTGTCTTTCTCCTGGACACAAAGATCCACCGAGGCCATAAACTCACTCTTATCTAGTTTCTTTCTGCTAACGCCAATTATTTTAGTGTCCGAGTCTAGACTACCGACTTTTAGCATGTGATAAAGAGCTGGCAGTAGATATCTATGACTTAAGTCGCCAGTTATGCCAAAGATAACAATGATTGGAGACTTCGCAGATTTTTGGCTCATAATATAGCTTACATTTTAACCTATTTAGAGATAAATAAGCGTAATCTTTTCTTGACTTGCCTCTGCTCCCCAGACTAAACTTTTAACTTGAGACCATAAGCTTGAACGAATACGATAAGCCTTCTGAAGGAGGACAGCAATAAAAAAGTACGCTCCTAAAATTAAAAGAGTATTAATGTGTCGTCCGGTTCACTTTAGCGTTGAGTATGCTATTAACCCACACATGAAGCCGGGTAGCACCAATTTAGAGAAAGCTAACAGGCAATGGCAGAACCTAGTCGATACCCTAAGAAAGATAGGGGTTTACGTCGAGATCATTGACCAGGTGGAGGGCGTGCCGGATATGGTTTTTGCCGCCGACCAAGGGATTGTCCGTGGTGGTGAGATCTTGCTGGCTAACTTTCGTTTCCCTCAGCGTCAGCCAGAAACTGCCACCTATGCTAAATGGTTTGAGGCTCATGGTATAAAGACAAAAAGGCTGCCGGCAGGGTTTTCGTTTGAAGGCGGCGGTGACAGCCTTTTCTTTAACGACATGCTATTTGTCGGAACCGGTTATAGGGCCAGCGTTGGTAGTTGCGAGGAGATCGCTAATGCCTTAGATATAGATGTTATGCCGCTAAGAGTCATCGATCCGTTTTTTTATCACATGGATATGTCGTTTATGCCGCTTAGTCCTGACACTGCCTTTTATTACCCTAAATCTATTAGCGAAAACTCAAGGAGCATATTAAAGAAGCTAGTACCTAACCTTTATGAATTAAGCCTTGAAGAAGTCCACGCCTACTCAGCAAACTCTTTTATCAGTGGCAACCAGATTGTTATCTCAGCTGAAGCTCCCGAATCGTTTCGCAAGCGGCTGCACGACCTTGGCATGAATATATTTGAAGCAGACATCAGCGAGTTTAAAAAAGCCGGCGGTGGCATACACTGCTTAATTAACCCCATTGAGTAGCCTACTTAACTAGTTAATTTATCCACAAAGATATTTGACGAGTGGGCGCTTTTGGTGCATGATTAAGTTACTACTAAGGGAGGACAATAAACATGAGTACATCTGCTGTCACCGATGATAATCGGTGGGCGCTAGTGCTAGGCGGTGTAGCAACAATCATATTCGGTATCGCTGCGGTCTTTTGGCCAAGCCTTACCCTATTGGCTTTGCTCTACCTGTTTGGCGCATATGTGCTAGTAATTGGGGTCGTGAATATCTTTGCCGGTCTTGGCGCAATAGGTAGGTCCGATTCCTGGTTTTTGCCTTTAATTTTAGGCTTGTTCGAAGTGGGTGTGGGAGTTTATTTGTTACGTCATCCACACGTGGCATTTACGACTCTAGTAATATTGATCGGCTTTGTTCTAATAGCCAGCGGCATCATCGAGTTTGTCGTTGCATACTTGAGCGAGAAAGCCGGTACAAAAGGAGCAGCTCTGGGTTACCTCGGCGGTTTGCTTGGTGTAGTAGTCGGCATTTTGGTGCTGTTTGCTAAGCCAGCAGCTGGTGTAGCTTTTGTATGGCTCCTAGGAATTTACGCTATCGTGGTTGGAATTTTCCACCTAGCTAGCCTATCTTCTAAGAATAGATAACTCTTTAAAGTAGTTTATGTAAAGCGGCTCCAGAAGTTTTTCTCTCCAAGACAGAGAAAATCTATCAAAGGGGCCGTTTTATTTTGTCCTTAGCCCCTCAGGAAATTATTGGGGCTTTCTTAATATATTTTTTGTCTTTAAGAACCTCAAGGGTTGCCTCGGCCACTTCACTACGCGAAGTAATAAGCTTGGCTGGTCCGTGCTCTGTAAGCGCGTAGGGCTTCGGTTTGGTATTTTGAAGCTTCAGCACTCTAATTATTGTCCAGTCAAGACCACTTCTTTTAATAGCAGCAGCATGGTTAATGCCGTCCTTCACTCTTATATATTCAATAGTCTTAACGCCGGCGTTTAGGGCTTTATCCGCTAGACTTGGTGTGTCACCAGGGAATCTAACTCCTGTGCCAGTTAAAGAAACCAAGCGTTTAACTTTGTGCTTTTTCATGGCCTTTATAACGTTCTTGATCGAGTCAGTTTGTAGGGTTTTGGGGCTATGAGGAGCGTGTCCGATGAAGGAGACAACGGCGTCACTGCCGGTGATTAACTTCTCTATATCGCTGTGGTTAGTTGCATCTATTTTAACTACTCTAAGACCGGGCTGACTTTTAAAGGGGTTGGTAGTGTGCACTCCGGCCACGATAGAGTGCCCGGATTCAAGAGCGGCAACGACAAAGGCTTGGCCGGATTGACCATTGGCGCCTATTAGAGCTATTTTCATCGAGGCTCCTTTTTAGGTAGCGGTATTAATAATCTGGTTCGTGCTTTGTAATCCTTGTAAGCCTTGAGGCTTCCCCACCGCTCGTTGGCAGATTTTTCTAGTATTGGCACGCCGCTTACCTTTGTCAGTAAGAGCGTGATAAAGAGAGGACTAACTAAAGCCAATACCCTCTGCTCGCTGCTTAAAGCCTCAAAGCTAGCTACATATATACCAACCCAAACTGAGATTTCGCCAAAGTAATTAGGATGTCGTGATTTTGCCCATAAACCTTTGTCTATCCAAGGGTGTTCACTGCCCTTTTGCTCACGAAACTCGAACTTTTGCTGATCAGCGACAGCCTCGATAAGTAACCCATTGAGCCATATGACAAGTCCGACAAAAAACAACCAGCCAATATTGCCTGCGCGGTAGATAGCCATACTAGCTGCCAGCATAATTATCCAGACGGTTATTCCCTGCAGCAGCCAGAATCTACCGAAAGCTAAGAAGTCTGAGCGCATAGAGTCAAATCTTTTATCCTTACCGACTTTCAGTACACGGTTAACAAGGAAAATGCCTATCCTAAAGGCCCAGATGTCGACCATCAGAAATATTAGATAGGAATATATATTTGGGGCTGATGTTTTAAAAAGAGCAAATACAGCCAGAGCTAGAAAACTAGCAGCATAGGATGCGTCAGTTAATTTGTCAGACTGATAATAAAAAGCAATCACGAAAAGGACTAGATTAATAACCAGGGAGACAGCTAAAGACCACAAGATAAGCGATTGCATGCTAATACTTTAATAAGTTAACACTTCTCAAGCAAGTATTAGTCGGCTTTGTTTTCGTAGATAAGGCCAAATAGAAAGCAGACCAATATAGCGCCAATAAATGAGCTAACGACAGTTATGGCGTTAATTGCTGGGTAGTTAACGCCTTTCTGGGCAACAACTACAATGTGCGTAAAGAGGCTAAAACTAAGTGCTCCTAAGAAGCCTAGGACAGCGTACACAAGAAGAGTCACGTCTACTCGCCTGGATAAACTAAAACCTACTAGTGGTCCTAAAACTACCCCGACTAGCATTGGAATTATCAGTAGCATATCTGGCCGTTCCTTCCCTTTTAGGCTGATAGCATCTTTATTTTGAACTGTTCCTTCTTAACATTTATATATCTTGGGAAGTGTAGCCTAACTTATACAAGTCAAGCTGTAAGAATTTGTATAACAATTGCAATAACTACATGGACGAGCACTTTTGTTTTATGGTATAGTATGTGAAATTCAGGTACCGTTAGGAGGGCTTGTGGGGCTAGGAAGAGAAGAATTCTTTGAGATACATGAGGCGCAAGGATTGGCCCTAACTTTTGACGACGTAAGACTCGCTACGAGAATGAGTGACGTCACGCGCGAACAGACAGACATATCCTCGCGTTTTACCGAGGGAGTACCGCTAAAAGCGCCAATCGTAAGTGCTGCCATGAGGGACGTTACTGATTCGAAAATGGCAACTGTTTTGGCAAAGAACGGCGGCATTGGGGTTATCCCTTGTACGCAGGATTTGGAGGCCCAGCGAAAAGAAGTCCGTGCCGTTAAGCATGCAATGAATGGTTTCATTGATAAACCCATAACGGTTCACCCTCTCCAAACAATGAGTTCCATTGAAAGCGATAGGGTCTCTTATGCCAGCGATTTCTATACTTTCCCGGTTGTAGATGTTGGAGGGAAATTGCTAGGTCTTATTACGCATAACGACTTTCGTTTTAGTCGCCAAAGCCCAGCTTCAACCGCAGCTGAAAATATGAAGCGAACGGAGGAACTAGAGGTCAGCACTGGGGAGACTACCATAGAAGATGCCTATAGAATCATGAGAGAAAAGCGGGTTACTACCCTGCCGGTGGTTGACGAGGCAGGCCTGCTTCAGGGCATGTACCTATTCTCTGATGTGGCAAGAATCATTGAGGACAGAAACTCCATGTACAATGTTGACTCGCTGGGCAGGCTGGTTGTAGCTGCTGCTGTACCGACGGATCCGACGGAGGCCGTAGAAAGGTGGATGCAGCTTAGAAACTACGCAGACGCCGTAGTGATAGACTCGGCACAAGGTGATAGTGAATTTGCTTCAATTAAAACGCTTGTAGCGCTTAGGGAAGCGTTTTCGGACGCTCAGATAATGATTGGTAACATAACTAACCCAGGCTCTGTCGAAAGGCTGGTTAACGAAGGGGCTAATGGGATTAAGGTTGGTCAAGGCGGTGGATCTATCTGCACCACTCGCGTTGTTACTGGTATAGGTGTGCCGCAGCTCACGGCTGTCTACAGGTGCTTTAGTGAAGCTCGTAAGTTTGATATACCTATTTGTTCTGATGGAGGTGTGACAAACCACGGGGATATACCAATAGCAGCTGCAGTAGGAGCAGCGAGCGTAATGATGGGAAATATGCTTGCTGGCACGGACGAAGCGCCCGGCAGAATAATAGAGAGACCGGATGGCACTATAGTCAAGCAATATAGAGGCGAAGGATCCGCTGATGCGTTGGCAGAAAATAGAGGTTCAAGGCAAAGATATCAGCAAGATGGAGGCGTCTTAGCTCCCGAAGGCGTAAGCGGCGGTGTGCCAACTAAGGGGTCAGCCGACACTCTAATTCAAGTAATGATCTCGTATCTGCGACGAAGCATGTCTTACCAGGGCGCTAGAAACTTGAGTGAACTTGGGGTAAAAGCAGAGTTTGAGAGAGTGACTGGTAACGGACTTAGAGAGTCCGGCGCACACGACATTTATTATTAGCGATCTAAATGTATGATTTGGTCCCTTGAGGGCCCAACGCCCACCATGGATACGTATACATCAAGAGATTGGTAGATAAACCTTACTAGTTCTATCGCGGCTGGCGGTAGATCGGAGAAATCCCTTACTCCACTTATGTCTATCGATGGATCCCAGTTCTCAAGTTCGGCGTAACTTGGTCTTGCTTGAGATAGTTCAATTTCTGAGCACGGGGCAACGTCTGTAGGCCTATCTTTTACTAGGTATCTGTCGCAAACCGCTAGATCGTCACCGAATCTGGGGACCCAATCCAGCTTAGATATAGCAAGATCTAGCTTGCCGGCTGGTGCATTCAGTTGGATTGCCCGCCTAATCTGAGGTAAATCCAAGAAACCTAATCTTCTTGTTCGTTGAGTGGTTGTGCCTACTTCGGCGTCAACCGACGTCTTATCTCCGTGAAGCCTGGTTAGCAATTCTTCATCTTCTATCTCCGTTATAAAGGGACCATCGCCGACATGAGATTGCGGGATTTTGATTACGCCTAAAATTTTGTCCACTGAATGTGGAGGTATGCCCAGCCCTGGCGCAATAGCCCAGGAGTTAGTGGGCATAGAAGTTACGCACGGGTACATACCGGTCTCTATGTCTAGTAGCGAACCTTGGGCACCTTCAGCGAGCACTATGCCGTCTGGCGATTCGTTTAGGTAAGTCAGTAGAAACGATGAAGTGTCGCAGGCAAATCGGGCTATTCGTTTAGCGCTAGCCATAAATTCTGCGACTTCAAACGTTTCTCTACCCTCTACATAGTCGGGATCGTTCTCTTCTCTATCGGCGCGGATTTCGGCTAAACGCTCAAAAACGTACCGCCTGAGATCGCCGGGGTCGTATTTAATATCTTCCACTCTAGGGTTGGCTCTTAACGCTTTAGCGGCAACAGCGTAAGCAATTCCTTTTTTTGTACTACCTTGGGCGCCCTCTCCATTCTCTCTCATCCTATCCTGAGCTCTGTGATGAGGCAGTATTAAATGTGCGGCATGGCTAATACATAGGTTTCTTTGGTCAATACGGATGCCGGCATCTTGGACGCAGCGCATTTCCTCAACTAGTGAGATCGGATCGATAACAACGCCGTTGCCGATGACGTTCACCGTGTCCTCGTGTGTGACACCGGACGGAATAGTATGGAGGGCAAGCTCTGTGCCTTCAGGCGTAACGATGGTATGGCCGGCATTCGGACCACCATTAAATCTGGCAACCACTTCAGCCTCTTGAGCTAAGAACTCAGTGAATCTGCCCTTGCCTTCGTCTCCACGCTGCAAGCCTATAATGGCATTTACTGGCATAAATCTATAATACTTTTACTTAAATATTTACAGATGTATTTTATCCTATTGACCCTTGATTGCAACCATAGGCGTTTTATTGTCTAGCCGCCGACATAGCCACCAGCGTATTGCAGCATTAAGTATGACCAGACTACGACGCTAGCTGCGAGGACAATTGAATAAAAAACGGGCCTTTTCCGGCTGTAGCCATAGAGCATTAGAGGTATTGGGAAAGCCATAAGTGTATAGCGGTCAAAGCCGCCAAATTCCTTCCCAATAATTGGTATAAGCAGGAATAACAGTGAGTATATAGCAAAGCTTCGCTTTCTTCCCCACCAGTAGAACGCCGCTAGGATTAACAGACAAATAAAGGCTATATTAAGGGGTCCTATCGAGCCAAATAGGTTGGCATAAGTAGACTTAACCCAACCATGGTTCTCTTGTGAGGTAACGAACGCTAGGGGCCTCGCAAACTTTTCGTGGAGATAATAAGAATATGAAGCTAGGCCTAGGCTGCCTATTACACCAACGCTCAAAAAACGGATAATGCTGTGGCGGTGTTCCCAAGACATCATCATGATTAGTAGAACTACAAATTCGCCAGTTAGATGGGTGGCACTGGCAAAGCCCGCGAAGACTGCCGCTAGGTAGAAGCGTCTTTTTATGGCAAAGTAGATTGCTCCTAGAGACAGCGCGGCCAGTAGTCCTTCTGTGTAGGTCACAAACAGAAAGATTGCGGTCGGGTAGAAAGTAAATAGTAGAAGTGCGCGGATACTCTCTTTATTGTCGACGTTTTTAAAGATTAGCTTAGCTATCTTTATGTAAAAGTAGACTGCAAAGATAAAGCAAACCCACGATACCACTAGGGCGCTCATTAATGGATTATCTAGAACCTTATTAACGGCGTGGACAATTAGAGGATACAGCGGAAAGAAATTGGCGTAAGCAACTGAAGTATAGCCGTGCGTTGCCAGGTGGATATAGTTGGGTCCGTCCCAGTTGGAAAGAAAAGATAGCTTATTGGTCGGCTGAAGGACGTACCTAGCGCTAGCGACCGGATTTATCGGTACAACTTTGTTGTTATACCAGCCGAAGAAAATGCCAAGTGAGGCAGTAGCTAGGGAGATGAAAAAAGCTAGCAGAAAATCTTTCTTTAAAATATAACTCTCAAGTTTTTTAACGACCCCCATCCTTGTTTACTCAACCCCCAGGCTTAATTTTTGTCTAGAGCTGTACCTTTTGTAAGCGTGGTAGCCACCTATTAGAACCGCCAAAGTAAGAAGGAAAACTATATAAACTGACCTGTCTATAATATTCGCTGCAATAATATTAGCAGTAGAAATATGATGAATATGTTGAGTAAAGACCAGGAATGCTTCTCTTATGCCGATTGCCCCTGGGGTTAAGGCCGCAAAAAGTGTTAAGTTGGCCGCGCCGGTGTATGAGATTATTTGTGATTCATGAATTGACGGGTTGACACTATGAAGCTCAATGCCAAAGATGATGGATTGGACTACCAGCTGCAGTAGCGTTGCCAGAAGTATTAATAACATAGCTGTGGAGCTTAAGTGTAGGTCGGTTGGCCGCAGCTTAGATTTTTTGGAGTAGCGGGATATAACCAGAAAAGAAAAACCGGCTACTAATAGGGCTAAAAGAATGGTTTGCCAAACTTTAAATTTAAAGGCGAATAGAAACATAAAGCTCAGGACTGCATATATGCCGTAATAGATAAGAGTAGAGAGAATGTACTTCTTTATCTTTAGGTTGTGAACTTTATACATGTAGCCGCCGCGGTAAGCTGGCCCTCCCTGGCCCGGCACAAAAAAGTTAATTAAGACCGTATGGATATTAAGTTTTAAGTTTTCAATTAACGATATTCGTTTTGAGCAGATCTTAAGGGTAGCAAAGAAAATTAGGACTAGGACGGCCAGGATTACCCAGTAAAGCAGATACACTTTAGTAATAGTTGCTAGCGAAGTAGTTTTTAGTGAGCTAAAGAGCGAGCGGTTATGGTAGATGTAATAGCCGCCATATCCCAGCAGAATAACAAGTAACCCAACACTAATATACGGACGATACTTCTTGAACATATTTTTGTCGTTGCTTATCTCTCAGTATACACCGCTAAGATGGCGGCCTCTTAATGTATAATTAGGAACGTTCAGCTAAATTACAGTTTCCAAAAGTATATAACTTTTATAAATTGAGTAAGCCAAGATCAAGTGACCTAAAGAGTAAGTTCTCTAAGTTGGTAAGAGACGTTGTTTCCTCTTCCAAGTTTTTCTACTTCTCAATCGTCTTTTTTGCTTTAGAGTGTATCTGGATTGCTTTTTCTGCGCTTTATCCTCAAGCCTTTGACGAAAACTTTCACTTTGGTCTAATCCAGGTCTATTCACATTATTGGTTGCCCTTCCTATCTAAACAACCGCCTGGTACTAGCCAGTACAGTGCCCTGACCAGGGATCCTTCATATTTGTATCACTACTTAATGAGCTTTCCTTATCGGTTCATTTCTTTATTTACCCATTCGATCGACACCAAGATAATTATTATCCGTCTCATTGATGCGGCACTGTTCACGCTCGGCCTGTTTGTCTTTCGTAAACTGTTTAGGAAGATGGGATTATCTAAAGGTCTCATTAATATAACTATTTTTCTTTTTGTGTTGATTCCAATAGTTCCACAGTTGGCTGCTCAAGTTAATTATGATGACATGCTCTTTTTGCTAGTCGGTTGGATTTTGCTCGAAACGACTAAAGTCATTGACGATATTAAGCTTAAAAAACTATCCTTTAAGTCACTGATGCTGCTGCTTGGCAGCTGTATTTTAACTAGTATTGTTAAATACGCTTTTCTGCCAATATTCTTCGCTATTACCTTGTATCTAGCTATTTATAGCTATAAGCGCTACGGCAGTGATTTCAGGGAGGTTTATAGGGAGCTAAAGAAGAGCTATAGGAGTTTATCTCGAGTTACGCGCTACGCTCTGATTGCATTCGTTTTAATAGCGATAGGCTTGTTTGCTCAGCGGGATGGCTACAATTTACTCAAGTACCATTCTTTTGCACCGGACTGTTCGCAGGTTTTAAGCGTTGACGCTTGTAAGGCTTACAGCCCTTGGTATGTGGATTACCAGAGACACCAGCTGGTTGAAGGCCATAAAGCATTTATTACTTACGGTCCATTAGGCTATATTTTCCAGTGGTTCTACTGGATGTGGTATAGGCTCTTCTTTGCTGTCAATGGTCCGGCCAGTAACTTTTACAGCTACCCTCCACTGCCTTTGCCGAGTTTTGGCGCAATTATTCTAGCGGTCGCCGGTTTTGTGGCAGTTGTTCGCTGGTGGAAGAGACTAATAAAGAGTCGCTACGTCGCGTTTCTTTTAACTGCCTGCGGCATATACTTGTTGTCTCTCTTTGTTAAGAGTTATGCTACATACCACTACACCGCTGTGCTTGAGAACATGAACGGACGGTACCTTTTGCCAATACTCTTGCCGCTGGGCGGGATTGTTGGGCTGGCATTCAGTTATAGTTTGAAAAACCGTCCCGTTAAGAAAGCACTAGCAACTGTCCTTATAGCCCTACTCTTTATTGAGGGCGGCGGGATAATAACCTTCATTATTCGCTCCGACGATACTTGGTACTGGCCGAACTCAGTAGTAAAACGAATAAATTACGATGCCCAGAAATTAACTCGACATACGGTAGTAAAAATCAAACTTAATAATAGCGACTAGTCTGGCTTTATTTCGTGCACAGTCATGTCGTAGCGATCGCGGCGCACTTCTTCGAGTACGTCCTCAATTAGCACGCGGTTGACTCTAATTAAATTAGCGACAACTCCTAGGGTGAAGGATATAAAGGAGGCGTTAAGTAGAACTGTGCCAATGATTAGGGCTTGCAGGTGGTGGGTGCCATATGGGTGGCTATTGATTACGACTACATATAGATAATGCGCGAAAGGGATAAGTCCGCAGATTAAGAGGATTATGCCAATAGTCATAAACACCACGAAAGGTTTGTACATGGTGTAGGCGTTAGTTAGGGCTACCGCCGACTTTCTAACGTGCTCCCAAGATGACTTAAATAACCTTGACTCCCTGGTCTTTGGGTTAGTCTTGATCTTAATAGTCACAAAATTGAGGCGCTTATGTGAAGCTTGAAAGGTTGTTTCGAGAGCAAAGTTAAATCGTCCAACCAAATTCATTTTTATGGCAGCCTCTTTAGAGTAAGCCCTAAAACCACTGGTGCTGTCTGGTATGTTGGTGCCGGCAGCAGTATTTAGTACTTTGGTGCCTAATTTTTGCAAGAACTTCTTCATTGGGCTGAAGTGTTCAATGGTGTGGGTTTGCCGATCGCCAATTACTGTATCAGCCTTGCCATCTAGGATTGGTTTAATTAGGTCAGGTATACGTTCCTGGGGGTATTGGTGATCGCCGTCAGTTAAGACAAGTATGTCAGCGCCCATCTCTAGCGCTCCCCTAATGCCATCACGTAATGAGTACGCCAAACCTCTGTTTTTTGCGTGGTGAATAAAGTGTCTGACGCCGTAGGACCGGGCAACTTCTACTGTTTTGTCGGTACAGCCATCGTCAATTATTAGGATTTCCTGACTATCAACACCGGCTATCTTTTTTGGGATCGATTCCAACACTAAAGGTAAGGTTGTCTCTTCATTGAGACAAGGGATCATAATCACAAGTTTCATAGATACTATCTTACTTCTTTTTAGATAATTTGTAAGCTCGCTCCCTTTCCTTATTCCAGAAAGAGCTAGGAGGTAGCTTAGATTTATCTATCCGGTGCTTGTATCTTCGGGCAGAGTCTTTGATTTCGTCCATTAAGCCGTCGTCCAGTGTGGTTGGGTTTAGGCCGAGCTCTAGGAAGGACTTGTTATTTACGTCGAGCTCATTCTGGACAGCCTCTTTTCTTGGGTTAGATAGGTGGCTAATCTTTGCGCCCGTTTTTTTACTAATTAGCTCGGCAAGGTCTATCAGTCTGTGTGTCTCAGTAGCCTGGTTGAATATCTTTACTCGGTCGTTCTTGCCGGGAGGGTTGTTGATGGCTAGTTCAATACACTTAACCGTGTCTTTTACGTGGATGAAGGCGCGCTTTTGGCCGCCAGTTCCATGAACTGTCAGATCGTAACCAATTTCTGCTTCAACCAAGAAGCGGTTAAGCACGGTACCATAGTCGCTGTCGTAGTCGAAACGGTTAATTAGCTTTTCGTCTAGCGAGGTCTCGGGCGTTTGCGTTCCCCAGACAATGCCTTGATGTAGGTCAGTTATCCGTAAATTGTCATTTCTTTGCTCGAATTGGAACCAGACGTGGTCGGTTACCTTGGTGTTGTGGTATACGCTGCCTGCCATGGGTGGGTAGACGATCTCTATCTGCTCTTCCCCGTCGGGCGTATCTATGCGCACCGTCTGATATCCCTCTGGAATGACGCTCTTGCCAGTTTGTCCGTAGCCGTAGACGCCCATGGTTCCTAGGTGTACCAGGTGAATATCTAGTCCGGAGTCAACCATGGCGAATAAAATGTTGGTTGTGCCTAGCGTATTGTTCCTGACGGTATAACGCTTAGTGTCGGTAGTCTTCATTGAGTAAGGAGCTGCCCTTTGTTCGGCGAAATGGACAATAGCCTCTGGCTTAAAGCCCTCAATTGTCTTCAGTAGCGCGTCGTAGTCTTCGGCTATATCGACGTTCTTAAAGGCAATAGTTTTGCCAGTTTTTTCTTTCCAAGTTTTTAGTCGATCCTCCATGGAGGCAATAGGGGTGAGAGATTCAACACCGAGTTGCTTGTCAATTTCTCGTCGACTCAGATTGTCGACTATCAGTACGTCGTAACCTTTTTGAGATAAATATAGGGAGGTCGGCCACCCGCAAAAGCCGTCACCGCCAAAAACAATAACCTTAATTTCGTGCCTCTACTTTCGGAAAAATTATTTTATTATGATAACACTAACCTTAGCGATAGTATATCTTAAAACTTAATTATAGCTGAAGCAAGTCTCTTAATTAGCGCTATTATATTAGTATGAGGCTAAACTTAAAATTGCTGGTCTTGCAACTCCTGCTAGTTTTGGTTTTAGTAGTACTAGATAGCTCTCGACCTTACTCAAATAGCCTAGTTGATGTGTCTTGGCCTAACTGTAAGTCCACCCTAGACTCCACTCAGTACCTATATGGCATCATCGGCGTTAATGGAGGTTTGGATTTTAAGCCCAATCCATGCTTGAGCAAAGAGACTCTTTGGATGGCTAATTACGCCCTCTACATTAACACCGGTTATCCGGGTAGGTTTTATGGGATTAAGTTTGAGAGCTATCCTCTTAAATGTTTAAGCTCAAATTATAATTGTTTGGCCTATAACTATGGCTATAACGCCAGCCTTTACTCTGTTCGCTACGCTTCCAGTCAAGGCGCACATGCGCTCTATTGGTGGCTAGATGTTGAAACAGATAATAGCTGGACGCTTCATCCTAGGATTAACCGACAAGTCATTCTTGGGGCGATAGAGGCCATAAAAGACAACGTACCGTTTGCTAGAGTTGGCATATACTCAGACCCGCCGCAGTGGAACTTCCTAACAAATAACTGGCAGAGCCGAAAAGACGTCTGGATTGGTAGCGGCTCTCTTAGTGCGTTCGATGCTGATTCTGCCTGTCTTAGTCCGACATTTACTGGCGGCGAAGCCCTGCTAACTCAGTACACCCTTAGGCTTGATCAAAATTACGTTTGCTCGAACAACTTTCTAAAAATGTTTTATCTAAACTACTGAGTTTATGAGCGTTGCTACTTTTCGTGAAAAAATACAGCCCCGCCAAGTGTAACGGCCATTGAGGGCGACACCTCTCTTTTAAGTTCCTGGAAGAATTCATTAGCGACCGGATCTTCCGCTACAGCTACGCCGAGGTTGCAGTAAAGATAACTTATGCGACCTATCCCGAAGTGGCCAAGAATTTGAGCATGTTCGTCTCTAATACGTTGGCTTGAGACGGCATCTAGTACTATGTTTATGTAGCGTGCGCCAGCAGACTCTGTAGGATCGCCTAAGATCACGCCTCCAGCATGTAGCTCCAAACTTTGTGACAGATGTTCGTCTCTAAACTGTCCAAGCTTGGATCTTAGTTTTTTAGGTTCTGGAATTTTTCTTATTAGCTCTCGACGGGCACCCGGAGGCAGCAACTCTAAGAGAGGGTGCCTAACTACTCGATCCTTTGCACCAATGTTCTCGGCAACACCATGCATATATTCATTCGCATCAACTCCACCAATTTCTAACAAAGGTCTATATGTTCTGATGTCGTCGAAAAGCCGAGACTGGCCCTTTATCTTTGGGCTTTCTGAGTGTCTGCGTGGTGCATGCCGAGAGATTCTATTTCTTGGCATAAGGGGTTCTCCTATTCGCCATGTACTTCATCTCGCCCCATCAACGATAGCAGCATTAATTCATCGGCAGTCTTGATGTCCATGAGGTAGCGTCTAGGGGCTGTACCTATTGGTAACTTTGATTGCACTGTCGATTCGTCGGCCACAACTATATCTGGCTTAGAGGGATCAATAATGATGCGTTTTATGTCATATCCTCGGGCCGGTGTCAGGCGATTAAATCCAGGGGCCTTAGAAATAACAATTTGAAGACTTCTCGGTAGTTTAGCGCCAGGCTCATAACTGTACTCAACAGTAGCGTGCACAGACATTTTTTGTGTCCCGTGCGAGTCTATTTTTTGTTTTTTGGGGAAGCGCCGGTTAACTTTGAAAGAATTAAAAAGACTCAAAATGAACTCTTGAGGCATAGAGCTACCTTTTGACTCAAGAGAAAACCTTACTCGGTCCTGCTGGCTGAGTATAAGAGCGCTGGCTTTATCCCCTCTATCTTCTAGGTACAGGCCGTCTGGTGCGGATGCAATTGCAATATGTTTAGCTGCTACATCTTCACTAAACTCCATAAGAGGGGCGGCTTCCCTGCCGAACACTAGTTGGCTATCAGGCACTAAAAGCGCAAAGCCTGGGACGTAAGGGTCGCTCGGGCTGTCCATTAACTCCGTTACCATACGGCTTAGCCATTCAGCACGGCTTTCTGGCTCAGCTCCTTCGTCGTCGATTGATTCAAAAGCTTCATCGTCTGTACCCTCCGTCAGAACCCTACTATTAGCAAAGACATATTTGGTGGCGGTGTCGCCCTGAGGATCTATCTCAGGAAAAACTAACAGGAGGTCACTATTTGACAGTGCCAACTGAGCAATCTCGGTTAAGTGAGGGCTACGTACGGTCGCCATTGCTTCAATAACAATTGCGTCACAAAGACCTCCGGTGAGCATCTCAAAATCGGCGTTTCCAGATTCGGACATTTACTGCATTATACCATAAATAGAGTATAAATCAACCAGTAGTTGTGGCTTTTGGAGATAGCACTGATGCCAGGACAAAGGACACGACTACGGCAACAATAACCAGTGGAGTTACTGCTAGAGCGTCAGACGCGGATAGTATGACGGCAAACAATGCAGCGCTAAATGGCAGCCTAAGCACGGAAGCGATCATGCCTCCCATGCCCATAGCTATAGCTGGGACTAGTGGTAGTCCAGGCAGGTGTGACATGGCAATGCCCAGTACGCAACCTAAGAATATGCTTGGGAAGATAGGACCACCACGGAAGCTGCCTAGGGACAGACCGTAGGCTACACCTTTAGTTAGTAGAAGCAGTAATAGTGCGCCAATGCTAAACTCGGCAGCGTGGGAGACGAAGTATGGCGTAGAAGACTGTCCGGAAAATAGAACATCGTTCGGGCTGTGTCCGGTAATGTAGCTATAGGCTATAGCAAGGCCAGCTATTAACAGTCCTGCTATGAAAGTTGCCAGAACCAACCTCTTTGATACAAGCTTAAATATCTTGAGGCCAAACTTCATAATAACTACGCCAAGAACAGCTGTTATTGCGCCAACCACCACGGCCCATAAAAGTTCTTTAACGTCTGGGTGGGAAAAGCGAGGTAAGTTAGGTATGGCTAACGAGAAGGCCCCAAGGCCGGTTAAAGAATTAAGACCAGTAAAAATTAGCGAGCCAATACCGGCGGCCAGTAGACCTGGCATCAAAACTATTGTCGTGGTGTCGCCGCTTAGTCCGGCCGCTTCTAGTAGTAAGAATGCACCGATCAGAGGCGAGCCAACTAGTGTACTGATGGCCGCAAAGCTGCCGGTGGCCGCCACTATGGCGGCGCCGGTTTGTGGAACATCTTTCTTTATTAACTTTATGCTTAGGTAGCCTAGACCTGAGCCCAAGGCAATTAGTGGTGCCTCAGGACCGATAACTGCACCTAAGCCGATACTAGCTAGAGCTGCAAAGAAAACACCAAAAAGCTGTTCAGGTGTGACTATGCCGCCAGCTTTAAAGCCCTCGGCAGGTACATGACCGCCCTTGCCCGGTAGGTATTTTATAGTTAGCGAAACAAAGATTGCGGCAAAGGCTAGCGGCAATATTACCCACCAAGTAGGAGTGCCGTGGAAGCCCAGTTCGTTAGGTGCTCTTACAAATACCCAGTTTTGAACTTTCCCGATTAAAACCAAGAAGTAATATGCTGCAGCTGAGATTGGTATACCGATTACTACGGCTAGAGCTAGAATACTCAAGTATTGCTTGCTCTTTAATGCCTGAGATAGAGTTGGTGCAGCCCCTAAGCCGGCGATGGCTCCAGTTTTAGCTTTTTCCTTTTTAGTCTTCTTAGGCTTGAGACTATCCGCCGGTATTGTTGTATCTCCTCTAATTACCATACGCCAGATGACTCCGGGCATTCGGCGGTAGCTTACGCGCTTAAGGGTAAGCGACAGCTCCTTGCCAACAAGTATAAGTCCCAAAAAACCAAAAATTGTCTGGGCGACAATGATACAAACAAATAATATGTGCTTGCTTTGAGTGGTTTGGAGGTTTAGTAAATCTGCTAGCGAAGGGACAGTTAGGTATATCGGTATCCACCAGAGAATAAAGAAGAACAGCCCAAGTCGCAGACGAAAAATTGAAACCTTGGCCTTCGTAGGGCGCATATTCTAACTTTCTGGTTTGTGGTTTGAGCTAGAGTTTGGCTGTTGGGAAACCGCAGTTCTGTCACCAAGGAAGGCGACAATAATCAAGGTTATTAGCCACGAGATTATTATTGACAGCAGAAAGTAGATTATAAAGCTGTGACCTTTTCTTCTTGCAATAGATGCAGGCCAGAAAGCCAACGCTATCCATAAGATTATTCCCAGTATGATAAAAAACATAGTGCCTCTCCTTCAGGTCAAGCTAAGTATACATTAAAAAAACAGCGCCCCAAAAATAGGACGCTGTTATCTTCAGATTTAAGTCTGTTAGCCACGACCAAGTTCGTCGCCATGGACGAACAAAGAGTATATGACTATTACGTCGATAACAATAATTATTACCGACCAGATTGGGTAGGCGTTAATAAAGGCCACGTTAGCAATAATGCTAAGACAAGCCAATATGATAGCAATTACCCTGGCCCATACCGAGCCCTTTAGCAGCTCATAACCAGCCATAAAGATGATTATGCCTAGTACTAAGCTGATCCAACCCCAAGTCCTGTAGTCAAAGACTAGAAGATGGCTTTGTGTGACAACGTAGAAGCCGCCTTTGAAGATCCCGGTCAGACCTGCAATTGCTTGCAAGACGCCGATGACCATCAACATAAAGCTGGCAAAGTAGATCCAGCCTACCCAACCGCTTGGTGAATTATTTTGTGCGCTCATTGAACCCTCCTTAATAACCCACCCTTTATAATAAGTTAATTATTAAACTTTGGGTCTTGGTTTGTCAAGGCCGATAAACACTAACGGTACTCAGGGTTTTCGTTCTTTGCATTAGTAACGTGCGTCCATCCATCAACAGTGTTTCCTTCTGCCGGAAGTCCGCCGTTATCTTTAAGTAGTCTAGCCATGTGCATTAAATTCCAAGCCATGAAGGTTGTATTCCGATTCGTAAAGTCGTTATTAAAACCGAGAGGCGTTTTGCCGTCGCCGATAGGCTTGCCTTGCCATTCAGTATCGCCGTAGCTTGGCCCAGGACCAGCTTCGCCTATCCAGCCACAGTCGGCCTGAGGCGGTATGGTGTAGCCAATGTGCTGCATTGCATAAAGAAGGTCCATTGAGCAGTGTTTGATACCGTCTTCATTGCCAGTAATTATGCAGCCGCCTGCTTTGCCGTAGTAAATGTACTGATTCTTATTGTTTGTTTCTCCACTATAAGCATACATTCGCTCAATGACCAAAGTAGCGACACTTGACTTAGTGCCGAGCCAGATGGGCGTCCCAATGACTAGAATGTCGGCTGCTTCAATCTTCTTTTGTATCTTTGGCCAGTCGTCTTCTAGTCCTTCGCTCTTGCCGTCCTCTATCATGCCAAAGGCGATCTTGTTCTCAAGGGCGTATACTTGCTCTACCTGGACGCCTTCCTTCTCCATGATAGCGGCAGCTTTATTAATGAGCAGCTGGGTGTGCGACTTGGACTTGTCTTTTTTAATAGAGCAGTTTATGAATAGAGCTTTTAGGTCGCTAAAGTTTGATTTTGCCATTACTGCCTCGGCAATGGTTGGATAAGGCCAACCGTATTACCCTCCGTATCTTTTATGTAGATAGTGTCGCCAACGCCCGGGACGGTCTGCTTCTTGCCCGCTACCTGCCCACCGCTAGCTTTTACTTTTTCTGCCATTTGGTCTATGTCATCTACGGCAATCCAGATTATGGTGGGGTCAGCTCGAAAGCTCCGACTCATGATGGCGCCGTCAGTTCCCGTATCCCCCTCTTTCCCTGTCTTTGCTACCATGTATTTATTTTCGCCCAACTCTGGCATTCCTGAGTCTTTTATATCCCAGTCGAATATTTCATAAAACTTCTTTGCTCTAGGCACGTCATCGGCCGTAATTTCAAAATGTACTACTCTTCCCATACTTACTCCCTCAAATTATATCTACGCTATATTTTACAGCATCTATTCAAATGCAATTGAGTTCAGGACGGTACGCTAACGGTTCACCTTAGTCATAACTCGCAGATTTGTAAGGTACGACTGAGGGGACACGTAAGGATGTTTTATGAGATAGCCTAGATGCCGTTCTACAAACACCAAGCCTTTGCCTACGCGTGGATCGCAAGATCCACTCGTATTGTAGGAAAGGCTGCTAACCATGCGTTGTAATTCACGCTTGGCATCGATGCCAACAGGATCTTTTAGAAATTCCTGTCTGCTTGGGACACGCATCTAGTATCTTGGCTTACGGTTATTGTTAAACTTCTTTGGTGGGCCGAATGAACCACGGGATCGATCTTCTTGCGGTCGAGCCACATTCACCATTATTGAGCGTCCGGCTAGATCCTTGCCGTTCAACTGCTTGATTGCCTCTTGTGCTTCAGCTTCCGTGCTCATCTCAACAAACCCAAAGCCTTTAGACTGATTAGAGAAGCGGTCGACAATTATCTGTGCTGACTCTACTTTCCCGACTGTTTCAAACAGCTCTCTTAGTTGGTCGTCCTTGACCTCGTAGCTTAAGCCGCCGACGTATAGTTTGGCTGCCATTAGTAGTACTCCTTGTCTATCTAAGGGAGTCTGTCAATCTTACGAGTGGTCAGCTAGCTGCGCCCTAAAAACGGTTAAAATTAATGCTAGAACGATTCTTAAAATAAAAATATTTAGCAGCTATATTTCTAGTTACCTTAATTATAGCATGTCATCATACTTAAGCTGGCTTACTTAGCGCTCGTTAGCTCGTCAATAATGATCTTCTTCATTTTCATCAAAGCCTGCACGGCGGCTGGAGACTTTATGAGGTCGCCCATATTTTCCGGTACGATTTGCCAGCTAACTCCAAACTTGTCTTTTAGCCAGCCGCACTGTTCGTTCTCAGGGTGAGCTGATAATTTTCCCCAGTAGTAGTCTATTTCTTCTTGATTATCGCAGTTTACTACAAATGAGATGGCTTCAGTGAACTTAAAGGTAGGGCCGCCGTTAAGGGCCATGAAATCCTGTCCTTGCAACTGAAAAGAGACGGTTAACACTGATCCTTCTGGGCGACCAGAAGCTTTGGCGCTAGCTGCATCGTAATGGGCGATGTTGCCGATTTTTGAGTCTTTAAAAACTTCCGTATAAAACTTAGCAGCTTCTTCAGCTTGATCGTCGAACCATAAAAACGGAGTTATTTTTTGCATGTTCTCTCCTTATATACTTACTTAAGTCTGATTATATATACCTTTAATTTGTCCTGACAAGTAAATTTCTTAGAGTAAGTTAGCGGTGCGTACAGCCAACCCAGCAGCAAGGGCGACGTTTCCCCTGCATTAGTTCAGTGATAACCCGCTCAATGTGATTCTTCCGAGTCTCAGGCTTTTTAGTAGTGATGACCCAGCATATCCATTCATTGCGGGCTAGTGGCGTAAGGTCATTCCACCTCTCTAGAGCAGATTTATCTGATAGTAAGGCCTTGCGTAAATCTGCGGGTAGATCGTGCACTACGCCTGTGGCAATATCTTTTGTGGGCATACTTTTAATATACCAAACAAGTTCTAGGTATGGTCAAGATGGCCAGTTGGCGTCCCCGGAAACACCGTCGCCTTCTATTGGTTTGCTTCCGCCTATAGCTATAATGTCTAGTCCGTCTGGTCCTGCCTCAAAGGCTCTTGATACTTCAGGCGGCACTAGAACAACGTCCCAAGCCTTAAGCTCTTCAACGCTGTCGTCTAAGAGCATTTTGCCCGATCCTCTAACTACTACGTAGGCCTCTTCTTGGACTTTATGAGAATGGCTCTTAGCCGCTTTATAGTTCGCGCTGTATTTAGATAACGTTACGCCAAGCTCCTTGGAGTTTAAATGCTTGCGGGAAAAGCGCATCTCAAGTCCGTCGGTCTTAGAGGAATTATCTACGTCTGCAAAATTAATTTTTGTGTAAGCTGCCATATACCCTCCTTGGTTCATCAATATTATATCCCAGAAGCTGAATTCTTATAGGGTCTTAGCGATAATTGGTGTTGCCTTAAGCTAGGCTTCAGATACAATAAAACTAATGAATAAACCAAAAAGCACTAGCGGTGCCAAGCCTGAGAATATTGGTTACAGGATATTTAGATCTATTGGAAAGTTCTCAGTTAGATTCAGATGGCTAGTAGTAATTGTCTGGATCTTTGGCACAATTGCGGCAGTACATAACTTTCCTAGCTTATCTAGCGTAACTCAGTCTAATAATACTTCTTTTCTGCCTGCCAGTGCGCCTAGTCAGAAAGCCATAAACTTAGCCTCGTCGCTGGATAAATCTTCAAGTTCCCCGACTATTGGTGTAGTTATTGCGACCAATGACGGTTCTTCGCTTACTCAGGCTGATGTGGCCACAATAAATACTCTGCAAACTAATATAAAGAGCGTATCGGGAGTTAAGGGTGTGCGTTCAACTGCAATATCTCCTGATGGTCAGGCCGGGGAGTTCGACGTAATTGTTAGTGGCGGGGCAAATACCGATCCTACGACCATTATAGATAGCCTGAGAAGTGAGATTAGTAAAACAACTATCCCGTCGGGTCTGCAGGTACATCTAACCGGTCAGTTGGCAGATACCGTAGATAATGCCAAAAAGTCAGGTTCGACTAATTCTCAGGTACAACTTGGTGCGGTAATTTTCATCATAATCCTATTGCTTCTAATATTTAGAGCGCCACTGGCTCCAATTATTACTCTAGTGCCGCCATTGTTTGTAGTTACGCTTGCCGGCCCAATAGTTGCTGAAGCAGCTAGCCACGGCCTGAAAGTCTCTTCTCTAGCACAGCTGCTAATGACAGTACTTATACTGGGTGCTGGAACAGATTATGGGCTGTTTCTTATCTTTCGGGTTCGCGAGGAGATACAAGGTGGCCTAAAGCCCAAGCCTGCAATTGAGGAAGCTATGAGCCGGGTCGGCGAAAGTATTACCTTTTCAGCAGTTACGGTTATAGCCGCACTTTTGTCTTTGTTATTTGCTACCTTCCAGCTCTACTCTAATCTTGGTATTCCTCTAGCTATTGGCATCGGTCTTATGTTGCTAGCTGGGTTGACACTTTTGCCAGCTTTACTAGCAATTTTTGGTAGAGCCGTCTTCTGGCCCTCGTTACGTAAGAGCAAAAAGCCTAAATATGGCTTGTGGGGACGAATATCCGCCTCGGTTACTCAGAAACCAGTTCCAATTTTGGTAGCTGGGATTATTGTCTTGGGTGGTCTGGCATTGTTTGTGCCCCAGTACAAAGCCGCCGGTTTTGGCGGCACAACCGCCGCTCCGAGTGGCACAGACTCGGCTATGGGCGATGCATTAATTGCGAAGCACTTTCCAAGCAATAGTGAGAATCCGACCTCCATTATATTTGTCCTGCCAGAAAGCGTCTGGCAGAACCCTAACCAACTAGCCACTATTCAGTCAGCGCTTGCTGCATCGCCAGAGTTTAGCCACGTAACCGGTCCGCTTAATCCCAATGGCCTAGTTTTAACTTCCAGTGAAATATCTACTCTCCATAACGCATTTGGTGCGCCGGTAGGCCTAAGCGGGAAGCTAAACCTACAAGCCATAGCTAGCAACCCAGCGGCGCAGAATAACCCAGAATTTGTTCGCGAATACGAAGCTTACCAGATACTGTCTGCGCTGGTTAGCAAAGACGGTAAGACCGTTATCTATAACGTAGGCTTAACGGCTGGCGATCCAGGATCGACTTCAGCTCTAAACTCTACCCCTGCTGTTCGCGCAGAGGTTCAGAAAGTTGCCGACAAAGTTGGTGCCAGCGGTAGCGGCGTAGTTGGCGAATCTACCGCCTTATATGACATTAGTAAAATCTCTAACGATGATCTTAAGCGAGTTGTACCAATAGCTATAGTCGTTATTGGCATACTTCTAGCCATACTGCTAAGAAGTCTAATAGCGCCACTATACTTAATTGCTTCGGTAGCTCTTTCCTATCTTGCTTCTCTCGGCCTGTCCGTACTACTATTTACTAAATTTGGCCATAGTCCCGGCCTGACCTTCATCTTGCCGTTCCTTATGTTTATCTTTCTGCTAGCGCTGGGTGAGGACTATAACATCCTAGTCATGACACGTATACGTGAAGAAACGCATGACATTAAGCTTAAAGAGGCTGTCGCTAAGGCTCTGACTACAACCGGCACTACAGTTACGTCAGCTGGACTGGTGTTAGCTGGTACCTTCGGGGTGTTTGCGATCGTTGGCGGCAATGGCAATACTGAAGTCAGAGAAATTGGATTAGGGCTGGCCCTAGGCATCCTGATGGACACATTCTTAGTTCGTACCTTGATAGTGCCTTCTATTGTTGTCCTGCTGGGCAAATGGAACTGGTGGCCAACCACTCATGGTGAGTTGGTTGAAGCATCAGAAGATTAGTACTAGCTAGGCTGCAAGTTGTGCTTCGGCAAGCACAATATCTGCGGGTATAGTTACTAATTCTGAGGCCTTTTTATTAGCCTTTTTCGCGTACGTCTTAACAAGAGAATAGCCATAAGTGTAGCCGAACCACCTTTGAGCTTTGTCGCTACCAAAAAACCAATCTTTATGAACGTATTTATCGTCATTTAGGTATTCTCTAGCAGCTGCTATCTCTTCAGGCTTTATCTCCACTTTCGTATAAATTGGCGCTTTACCGCTATATTCTTCCTCATATAGACATGCAAGTCCTTCAGTTACCAAGGCTTCGCCCAAGTTTTTGCCGTAACCCGGGCCTCTCCATCTCATGCAGTGGTGAGCTTCATGCAGGATAGTCAATATTAGCTCTTTCTCTCTGAAGTCCCGGTCTGGATCTAGGCTTACATAGATGTTATATGGGCCGTGGGAATAACCGCCAATACCTATCTCGGGAATTATATCCAAGGGAGCATTTACAAAAATTATGTCTATTTTATTAGCTCCAAGTTGCTTTTTTATAATCTCAGTACTTTTGTTAACCGTTGCTTGAATCTTATTGATTGTCCCAGGAGTAAACTTACCGTGAGAATTCGCAACGTAGTAATTTATTGATTGCATAGGCTAATGATAACAAAATCCGTCTTTGTCCGTTATATGACTGTCTAGGCCATGATAGGCTATCCATATGACCTATTTTGGGAAAATACAATCATTCCACGACAGATATCCATTCGTTGGTCCCGCCTTGTGGATATTGAGCATTCAGTATTTTGTAGTTCAAATTGTGGTAGCCCGAGACTGGAGCCAAGCGTATAGCTACCTGCATAATACTATTAGCGATCTGGGCAATACTTCCTGTAGCGTTTATGACAATAGGTACGTTTGTTCGCCTGATCACGCCGTCATGAATGCCTCGCTTATAGTACTTGGTTTTACTATGCTTTTAGGTGCGACATTACTCTACTGTGAATTCAAGCAAACTACGGGATCTTTACTAGGGTTTATTGGCATGGGGCTAGCGGGATTAGGGACAATACTTGTTGGACTTTTTCCTGAGAACACAATTAGCTCCTTGCATTTTATTGGTGCATTGTTGCCCTTCTTGGTCGGGAACTTAAGTATAGGATGGTTTGGCCATACTCTCGATATACCAAAGTGGTTGCGGATATACAGCTTTCTGACAAGTACCGTTACCCTACTTGCTCTAGTGTTTTTCATAACTCACTCTTACCTAGGCTTGGGTATAGGCGGAATGGAAAGGATCGTTGCCTATCCGCAAACCGTCTGGCTAATAGTTTTTGGTTTCTACGTGTCAAGTAATCGTTTCGTTAGGGCACGGGCTAGCTAAAGCTAGGGCCTGATGCTGGTTGTAAACTAATGCCCTCTGCGGCACCAGCAGCTACGGCCGCGTAATAATTGTGAGTTGCAGAAAATGTATGAAGAACCACTGGTCCCTCGAC
>DATJNI010000005.1:0-24764 GCA_035508275.1 Candidatus Sulfotelmatobacter sp. | reverse complement strand
GGCCAATACACCAATCTCGCCGTCCTTAGTTGGGAGTATGACTTCATGGACTTGTTCGTCAAACTTTTTACCGCTAATACTAACCAGGACAAAATCAAACATTACTTAACCTCAGAGATGTCGCCCTTCATGTAGAAGGCGCTCTCGCTCTTAGAGTCATGCTTGCCATCAAGAATTTCCTTAAAACTCTTAACGGTGTCGTCTATCTTAACGTATGTGCCTTTGTTGCCAGTAAACTGCTCAGCCACGTAAAAGGGTTGGGATAGGAACCGCTGAATCTTACGAGCACGGCCGACTAGCTGCTTATCTTCTTCACTTAATTCTTCCATGCCAAGTATGGCAATGATGTCCTGAAGATCCTTATATCTCTGCAGCACCCTCTGAACCTCACGAGCAACATTGTAGTGCTCTTCGCCAATGATCTCTGGGTCAAGAATGTTGGAGGTCGAGTCCAGAGGATCAACAGCCGGGTATATGCCGATTTCCGTTAGGGCACGACTAAGAACGATAGTTGAGTCAAGGTGAGCAAAGGTAGTGGCTGGAGCTGGGTCAGTGGTGTCGTCAGCCGGCACATAAACTGCTTGCACTGAGGTAATCGATCCCTCTTTTGTTGAAGTAATTCTTTCCTGCAAAGCACCCATTTCTTGCTGCAAGTTTGGCTGGTAGCCAACAGCTGAAGGCAAACGACCAAGGAGGGCCGATACTTCGCTTCCTGCCTGAGTAAACCTAAAGATATTGTCTATAAACAGCAGCACGTCATTGCCCTTATCTCTAAAGCTTTCAGCAATAGTTAGGCCGCTTAGACCCACTCTAAGCCTAGCACCAGGCGGCTCGTTCATCTGCCCAAAGACAAGGGAAGTATTTTTAAGAACGCCAGATTCCTGCATTTCGAAGTATAGGTCATTACCTTCACGGGTTCTTTCGCCAACGCCGGCAAAGACTGAGTAGCCAGAGTGAAACTTAGCAATGTTATTTATTAGCTCCTGGATTAAGACAGTCTTACCAACACCAGCACCACCAAATAGCCCGGCTTTGCCGCCTTTGGTCATAGGGCAAATTAGGTCAATAACTTTAATGCCGGTCTCAAGAATTTCAACTGTTGGCGACTGATCAACTAATGGTGGCGGATCCTTATGTATCGGGGCAGTCCGCTTGAACTTATCTGGCTTAGAGTCTATTGGCTCCCCAATTACGTTAAACATTCGGCCTAAGGTATCGTCGCCAACTGGAACGCTAATGGAAGAACCAGTATCCTTAACCTCGGTATTTCTCTTAAGACCGTCTGTGGAACTTAGAGCAATCGCTCTAACGCTAGACTCACTTAGGTGCTGGGCAACTTCAAGAACCAGCTTTTTGCCGGCTAGTTCAGTCTCAAGGGCATTGTTAATGGCCGGCAACTTGCCGCTAGTAAAGTCAACGTCTACGACCACTCCAACAATTTGAGTAATCTTGCCTTTGTTTGTTTTTACATTAGTGGTAGTTGGCATTCTGATACTCCTTCCTCTCTTTTATCTGCTACTGCCGTCGACCCTCTACCATAGATGTATCCGGTGGTAAGCTCTTCTAGAAATTCACTTGTTCTGAGTGGGCGCTTCTGGTCAAACGGCCTATTCCATGGCTCGCGGTAAAGTAGCTCTATACTGCTTCCAGAAGCCATTTCAGCGGCAGCAGTCAGTGGATAGCCCTCGCCGAGCAGACTAGCCATATGACGATAACGTCGCAGCATTTCCTTGTCATATCTATGAAGAGTCATACTTTCGGGCCATGGCTCATCAATCAGTGGATCGCTATCAAGCAAACTTAGCTGATGGGCAGAGGCCTCTCGGCTGATATGGGCAAGCAAGGTCATTGCAGCCTCCTGGGCCATAATGTCTAGGTCGTTTCTGTCCGTTGGTGCTCCTTCAAAGCCTATCATGTCGTTAACGCCTCCACTCCACCAGATATTTCCGCCAGCTCCTGGGTAATAGCTGCCTGCCTAGCGGTATTTAGCTCCAAGGTATAGTCACCAATTAACTCGTTAGCATTATCTGTAGCATTCTTGGTAGCTATCATACGCATAGCATGTTCTGAGGCTAAACTTTCTAGAATTGCTTGCCAGATTTGCGCTTCCACTAGTCTAGTGGTCGCTTCTTCAATTACCGCCTCAATGTCCGGCTCAAAATTATTAACACTCGATGCGCCTTCTTGCCTATCTGGGGCAGGAGCAGGCAAGACCTCTAGAGTTACTGCTTGCTGCGAAACGGCTGAGTGGTAAATGGTATATATAACCTCAACATCATCAACTTGCTCTTTTTCATACATATCTATAACTGTTGTTAGCAAAGGCCGCATCTCATTAACTGTCGGCTGATCGCTAAAGGGCGGGTAAACCGCCACTAACTCAACGCCCTTAAGTCTACGGACAAACTGAGCTCCTTTATTGCCAATTACAATAACGTGGCTTTTAACGCTTTCCGACTGGTCCCTTTTTAGACCTTCAGTTAGCATCTTTAGATTGTTAGAGTTATACGCTCCTGCCAGCCCCATATTGGAAGTAACAATAACGTAGAGCCTATTCTTTACTTTACGCTTGGCAAATAGTGGCTGCTCGGCTACTTCCGCTGAGGCATTCAAGTTCCTAAGCATATCGTAGGCAATGTCCCTGTAGTCCCGGCTACGAGCGGCATACTGTTGAGCCCGCCTAAGCTTAGAGGCCGATACTAGCTCCATAGCTTTAGTAATCTGTCGCATGTTTCTAACCGAGCCAATCCGTCTTTTTAAGATTATTAAACTAGCCATTGGTTTTAGCCTCCGTCTTTTCCTTTTCGCTGGACTCGTAGGAACGGGTTATGGACTTGGCGACTTTAAGCACCTCATTATTCTGCACATCGGTCGGTTTATCCCCGGTATTAAGGGCATTAGTTAACTTGGCATGCTTGGATTTTAGTTCCCTAAGCAACGCCTCTTGGGCTGCCTTAATTTTTTCAATCGGGACTTTATCGAAGGCACCGTTAACTGCCGCATACAAACTAGTGTACATCTCCCAGATAGAGTAAGGGCTATACTGAGGCTGCTTTAGTAGCTCAGTCAGTCTCTGTCCACGTTCAATGGTATGCCTAGTCTCCTCATCCAGATCGGTCGAGAACTGAGAAAAGGCGGCGAGTTCCCTAAACTGGGCTAGGCTAAGCTTAATACCTCCGCCAACGGCTTTAATGGCCTTAGTCTGAGCATCACCCCCAACACGGGAGACAGATAAACCGACGGATATGGCCGGCCTAATACCCTGGTAGAACAGGTTAGTTTCAAGAAATATCTGGCCATCAGTAATGGAAATCACATTGGTTGGAATATATGCACTAATATCACCAGCCTGAGTCTCAATAATAGGCAAGGCAGTTAATGAACCGCCGCCAAGACTATCAGACAATTTAGCTGCTCGCTCCAGTAGCCTAGAGTGCAGGTAAAAGACATCGCCAGGGTAGGCTTCTCGCCCCGGTGGACGCCTAAGTAGCAGAGACATCTGCCTATATGCTATTGCGTGCTTAGATAGGTCATCGTAAATAATTAGAGCGTGCTTTTTGTTGTCCCTAAAGTACTCACCCATAGAACAGCCAGCATATGGTGCTAGATAGAGTAGAGCAGCTGGGTCGGCCGGGGAAGTCGCAACAATTATAGTCTGATCCATAACTCCTTCACGTTGCAGTCTGTCTTTTAGGGCAGACACTTTAGACAGCTTCTGCCCAATGGCTACGTATACGTTAATAACGCCGGTCTTTTGTCTAGCCTGGTTAACCATAGTATCAACGGCAATAGCGGTCTTACCTGTTTGACGATCGCCAATAATGAGCTCTCTTTGTCCGCGGCCAATTGGAATCATGGTGTCGATGGCCATAAGGCCAGTCATTAAGGGTTCGAAGACATGCTTTCGATCTAGCACTCCCGGAGCAGGACGCTCCACCCTATAGGTCTGCTTAGTTTTAATAGCCGGTCCACCGTCTAGGGGATTACCTAAGGGATCAACCACGCGGCCAACTAGCTCCTCCCCAACAGGCACTTCCAGAACTTTCCCAGTTAGATTAACTTTATTGCCCGCCTTAATTAGGCTATCGTCGCCTAAAATTACCGCACCAATTTCATCCTCAGTTAAGTTAAGAGCAAAAGCTGTAACCACTTGGCCGCTATCGTTAGTAATTTCTAGCATTTCGCTAAGTCCAGCCTTAGCTAAACCATAAATCCAGGCAATACCATCGCCAACTCGAGTAACAACACCGACATTTTCAATTTCCGGTCGGGCTTTTAGCTCCTCGATTGCTTTTCGAACATCTTTGGATAGATCAGTTATTGATAGTTCTGCCATTGGCTACTCTTTTATCATCCTTTCTTTCTCGCAAGTTCTTCAAACTTATTTAATTTACTTTTCAGGCTAAGATCCAGTCTTTGGCTAGCAAACTCCAGCTTAACACCCCCTAAAATGTTTTCATCAAACTCATGCGCAATATTAATCTTCTTGGCTCCAGGATATACGCTCTTAACTTTTTTGGTTATTAACTTATTAGACGAAGGTCCAAGCTTATGGGCACTAGAAGCAATTACTTGGACAAAACCTTTAGCTGCCCAATCAGCTTGAATGTCTCTAAGGATTGAGTCCAGTTCCTGGGTTCGTCCCTCGCTTAAAAGATAAGCGGCAATTGAACGAGTTGAGGCACGAGTAACGCCACTCTTAAGAAGCTTGTCCGCTAGTACCTGGGAAATCTCTGTTCTAGGAGTTTTCATGAAGCCTCCTTAAGCGTTCGCTCTTTTAGGCTGCGTTCAATTAACTTAGCGTCTTTTTCGGAATCAACCTTTTCCTCAATAACCGCACTGCTAACTTCTGAGATTAGCCCAACTAGCTCACCCTCAAGCTCTTTTCTGGCTTTGTCGGTTGAAAGAGCGATCTGCGCTTCCGCTTCCTTAGAGATAGCATCAGCTTTAACTCTAGCCTGGTCCTCGGCATCCTTAACAGTTTGCCGTGCACTAGCTTTGGCGTCACTGATAATGCCATCGGCCTTAACTCTGGTTGCGCGCAGAGTGTCGTCAACCTTTTTATCCAGCTCAGCTTTCTCCTTTTTTAGGTCCTCTTCAAGTTTCACACCGTGCTCAATAGTTTCTTTTCTCTTTCTTAGAATGTTAGCAATTGGCGTAAAGGCGTATCTTTTTAGAATAATCAGAGCCAAAACAAAAGTAACAAGCTGAATTAGAAAGTCGTTTAGATTAAATCCAAGCGCACCAATGCCACTGCTGCTGTCAGCCAGTAGTTTGGGATCAAGCATTGATTGCTCCTAATTTGTTACTTTGCTTTACCATTAAAATCCTTAGTATTCTCCCTATTAAGCCACAATAAATATTGATGCGAAGGCCAGTAGACCAAACAGTTCGACAATAGCCACGAATATTAGGGCTTGTCCAAGCAGGTACCTTGCGGCACTTGGGTTACGACCAACCGCTTGAAGGTAACTACCTCCAATTACTCCGATACCGATACCTGGGCCAATGAAACCACCGCCCAAGATTATACCTTTAGCAAGTATTGTGGTGTTGATTGCTTCGGTTGCTGCCATTTATTCTCCTTTTCTTAAACTCGTTAAATTATTCGTTACCATCCAGGTTAAGTCACTCAAGCCTTACCCCCTTCCGCCGATAGCTTCATCTTCTTTGGTCGTTCCTCGACCAAGTTAGAATGCTGCTCATGCTCGTAAGCGCTATTAGCAGTAATAGCTAGATACATAACGCCTAAGATCGTAAAGATATATGCCTGCAATGCTGCTACCAAAAACTCCAGCAGAGTAAAAGGCAGAGCAGTCAGAGGTGCTAGAAAATGTCCAAGGTAGGCAAAGACAGATATTAGGATCTCGCCAATTGTAATATTTAGGAATAATCGAAGGGAAAGGCTAATGACGCGGGTAAGATCAGTTATTATTTCAAGTAGGCCAATAAAGAGAAATAACGGGTTAAGAGGATTGCCAACAAAGAAATGTCTAAAGTAGTTTCTAAAGCCTTTAGACTCTTTAATTGAGGCATAGTAGACCAGCCCCATTGTAATGACGCCCATAGCCAGTGTGCCGTTCAAATCACCAGTAAAGGGCCGAAGCGCCGGGTGTCCGCCCACTTGAAAGCCTTCACCAACTATTGGCAACAGCCCCAGCCAGTTACTAAGCAGAATAAAGAAAAACAGGGTTACAAAGTAGGGCACATACTTCTTGCCAGCTTCTTTGTTATCGAAGGCATCCTCCACTAGATCGGTAATAAAGGTCACGCCAACTTCTACTAATTGGATAATCCCCCCTTTGGGCCAAATGGTCATTCGTTTAGCTACATAGATCATGAGGACAATAATAAAGAAGCTGCAAACCCAGCCATATAAAACGGCGTTGGTTATAGTCAATCCACCAATCTTCATGACTGGCTCTGGAGATATAAAGACTTTTGGTCCGCTATCGGCAAGAATACTTAACCTACCGATCACGTCTTGCTCCCATTCATATTACTAGTGTAGTTACCGGCTTGAGACAATGTTCGCCTTAATACAAGAAAGGAAAAAGCCAAAGCCAGCACCACTCCAACAATCGTTAGAATAGGCTTAGTGTTAAATTCCTTATCTAAAAATACACCTGCTAGTATCGGTACCAGTACGGATGCGGCCAATCTCCAGCTCATATCCAAAGCCAGAGTTATAAACATATAGCTCGGGTTTGGCTGATTACCCACCTTGGTTTTGTTATGTACGACTCCCGGTCTAGGCGATGGCGTCGTCTCAGGCGCTTTCGTCTGTTTCATCTCCTATAAGTATAACAGTTGTGATAGATGTCACGCAACACGAAGACTTATTTAATCGACTGTCTTCTCTCAATAAGCGCTGTCGTGTCTAGGCCTCTATCTTCAGCGAAGTCAATTAATTCACGTAGTCCGTCAGAGGTAACTGCTAAACCTCTCATCACACTATCATTAGGGTCAAATACGCTCTCTATGCGCTTATCTTGGCCATCTCTAAGCTCGACTTGTGCGGCCTTCCTGTCTTCTTCACTAAGCCCAGTCATTGCTTCTATAGCTGCCATCTGCTCATCTCTTTTCGCAAATAGCTTGCCATCCAGCTGTTTAGTCGTCAAAGCAAGAAGTAGATTTATCCTATTTGGCAGTGCCCGCCTACCAGCCACGTCAAAGCCAAGAACATCGGTCTGTGACCGATCCTCTTCAACGGGACTCTCTTGCCTTAGACTCCTGATGGCAATATCTCCAACATGTGCGCCGTAGTCAGGAATTCTAAGACCTTTCTCGCCTAAAGGTCTAGCAAGCCTATCAGCCCGATCTCGAGCTCTGGCCTTGTCTCTCTCGGTTAGCGCTATCCCTCTAGCTTCTTCTACTGCCATTTATTTCCTTCACTAAGTTAATTGTCACTACAGTTAATACAGGAAAAGACTTGCTTTTGGCTGTAGAAAAACTTACTTATGCTAGAACCAAGGTGCTAGAATATAGCTATATGTCCGACAAACAAGTAACTATCTATGGAGCAGACTGGTGTGGCTTTTGTCATACAGCTATGCACTATTTAGACGATAAAAAAATTAAGTACAACTATATAGACATCGACAAAGACTCGAGCGCCGCCAAGGAGGTGGTAGAAAAGTCTGGTCAACGCGGAATACCTGTGCTAGAAATAGGCAAAGAGATAATTGTTGGCTTTGACCGACCGAAAATTGACAACGCACTAGGCATATAGCCCTTAGCTTCGGGTGGTAAACTAGCTACAAAGGTAGCAATCAATGGCATTTGAAGACTTTAAGCAAAAACCGTCCTTAGTTATTGTCTATACTGGCGAGGGCAAGGGTAAGACCAGCGCCTCTTTAGGCTTGCTACTGAGGGCCTTAGGCAACAGAAACAAGATAGCTTTCATCCAGTTCATTAAGTACTGGGGAGTTAGTGAGCATATTGCAATACGTGACATCACGCCGATCTACAAAGACCAACTCTTTTTCTATAAAGGCGGCAAAGGCTTCTATAAAGCCGGCGACTTAAGTGAAAAGAACATTACAGCTGCAGACCATAAAAAGGCAGCCCAGGAGACTTATGCTAAAGCCTACCAATGCGCAACAAGTGGGGAATACGACGTAGTTATTTGCGACGAGATAAACAACGCAGCTCACGACGGCCTAATAACTAAAGGAGAACTAGAAAAACTAATTAAAGACAGACATAAAAAAACTAGCCTCTGCCTAACCGGCCGAGACTTTCCAAAAGAACTACTAAAATACGCAGACATAGCTACCGATATGAGTAAAATAAAGCATCACTTTGACAATAAATACCTAGCAAAAAAGGGCATAGACCACTAATGGCTAAAACTCTCTACCTTTTTATTGGCTATCCAGGCGCTGGCAAAACTACTGTTGCAAAGATTCTAGCCAAGGAAACCGGGGCTCAACACCTATGGGCCGACGTGGAAAGACACAAACTTTTCCCAAACCCCAGCCACACTAAAAAGGAGAGCGACGAGCTTTATGCTCAGCTTAATAATGCAGCGGAATATCTCCTATCTCAGGGCAAAAGTGTTATTTTCGATACAAACTTTAATCACTATAGCGACCGACAAAAGTTGCGAGCCATCGCCGATAAAAAAAATGCCAAAACCGTTATTATCTGGCTGACAACACCTAAAGAAGTAGCTTACAAACGCTCGGTTGAAGCTCACGCTAGCCGTAACTTATATAAAATGAACATGGACGAATCTCAGTTTAGGGACATCACCTCGAAACTTGAGCCGCCAAAGCCAAACGAAAAGGTCATAAAAATAGATGGCACAGACATAAACGAAAAACAGATAAAAGAGGCTCTAAAAGAAGTTATTTAAGCCACATTAACGGTCGGGTCAACTCGCGTCAGCTTATCGCTTTGCGAAAGCAGCTTAGTAAAGCTAAAGCTATCCTTGACGGGATCGTATCCCCTATATAGAACTCTGGCCGGCAAGTAGCCGATGGCGCAGGTAATAACGATAGGCATCATGGCCCTATAAACACTCTCCTTATGCTTGGCATAGGTGGAAGGCGATTTCCAGACATAAGCCATAAAGCCTAGGAAATTCATATCTATTCTTCTTGAACTGACCTGGGCAACCAGACGTTCATCAAATGCAACCCTCATATTAAGCCTTTGCAAGTGAATTGCCACATCATAATCCTCATGTATGTCTTTTTGGTAGCAAAGCGAGTCCTTAACTCGCTCCCAAGCCTCACGTTTAATCGCCATATTAGCCCCCCACAGATACAAGCGTCCATCAAGCTGCCTAGATAGGCTTCTTCTAAAGTAAAGGTCAACTGCGTTAAATACATGAGCTAGGGAAGCACCATAATACTGAGCCTTACCTGACGCAGCCATAAGGCGATCGTCCTTAAAGACTGCCCGTACCTGCTTAACCCAGTCCTTAGGCAGCAGCGTATCGGCGTCGATACGAGCAATTATGTCGCCTTTAGAGGCATCAAAGCCGGCTGTCCTAGCATAAACAACTCCCTGGCGATCTTCCCTTAGAAGCTTAACGAAATCAAAGGAAGAGGCTATTTCATAAGTTTCGTCAGTTGAATTGTTGTCTACTACTATTACCTCATCGGCTCTGGGCCTAAGTAAGGCCACAGCCTCCAGACACTCTCTTAAAGTGTCCTCTTCGTTGTATACTGGGATAACAATGCTTATTTTCATCTGAGCTACTTAAGATTATATGTCAAAACCAAATAAATCATACTCTGGCAAACTAATAAAAAGCTTAAAACTCAGCTATCTAAAATACTGGCATAAAAACATATTCGCTAAACTCAGCGTGGTTATCCTAGCAGCAATAGTAATAATGGTGCTAATTATCTACATAATTGGGCAGTGGTATATTTTTTCTGAACGAAATACTAAGCTGCAACTGGGAGTAAGCTTTATTCCGGACTATGCCCAAAGCTTGGGTCTTAACCCAGAGCAAACTATGGACTCCCTAATATCTATTAATGTAAAACAATTTAGGTTAGTGAGCTATTGGAGCGACGTCGAACCCGAACCGGGCATATACAACTTTTCTCAGCTCGACTGGGAGTTTGCTAAAGCTGACGCTGCCCATGCCAAGGTAATCTTAACGTTAGGGCTTAGGCAGCCTCGCTGGCCGGAATGTCATCCGCCTAGCTGGGTCAACACGGCTGGACCCATGAACACTTGGGAGCCGCAATTGCTTAGCTATATGAAGGCAGTTGTAGAAAGATATAAGAATAATCCTGCCTTGCAGCAGTACCAACTAGAAAACGAGTATTTTCTAAAAGGCTTCGGTGACTGCGCCAACTATAGCCGCCAGCGACTAGTAACTGAGTATAATCTTGTTAAAAGCCTGGATCCCAACCATCAGATAATAGTTTCAAGAAGTAATAATTCAATTGGTTTTCCTACTGGCCAACCAAAGCCAGACATCTTTGGTATTTCGGTATACATGAGAGTCTGGGATGCAAACTACACCCACCGCTACGTCGAATACCCACTCCCAGCCTGGTACTACGCTTTTCTAGCTGGAGTTCAAAAGATCTTCCTAGGTCGAAACATGGTCATAACTGAGATGCAAGCTGAAGCGTGGCCACCTAATGGCCAAAGCATAACTAGCACTAGCCTAGCCGAACAGAACCAGTCCATTAACGCTAACCGATTGAAAGGCAGATTCTCCTACGCAAAAGCTACCGGCATGAAGCAAATAGAGTTCTGGGGAGCAGAGTATTGGTATTACCGTAAAGTAATCCTCCACGACCCCAGTCTTTGGAACGTTGCCAAACAAGAGTTTAGCTCAAATTAATCGTCTCCCTGGTCTAAGTGCCTGCAGTACGATGGCCGCATGCAAATCTATCTGGTCCCCACCAGCATGATGCATGCCTTCCATAATCATAGAATCTATTCTTTCTTCACCGAACTTTCTCCTAAGGGTAATTGTCATGCCGAGCATTCTTGAATAGTTAACTAACTCACTGTTAGTCCCCCATACTAGGGTAGTATGCATTTCTGGCTGGGCAATCATGGCTCTCTCGGTACGTGACCTAAATCCACCGTGTGCAAGCGCATTACCAATTGCAAGATTACTGGCTCTTGCAAGACCAGCTAAGTAACGTGTGAGTCCAACATCTGCGAACTCGCGCGCTTCCATAAGCGGCTGGCTATCGCAGCTCTCCACATAATTATCTAGCTCATCTGCTGCAGACATAAATCTTATTCCGAGTCTAGCCAACCCTATTATCCCTGGTCCGTAGTCTCGTGATGCTGCTGTCTCCATCCAGACCCCTCGCTCTACAGCAATATCGTGGTCGACCGCTCGAGCACTAGCAGCGGCAGCCTTATCTGCACCATAAGAAAAACCAACCTGATCAGTTCTAGAAATACCTTTTTCTATGAGATATTTAAGCAAAGGGTCAACTGTAGGCGATAAATCGCCACCCCATACCTTTCTAAGATCACGAAAACGAAGCTTGCCATACTTTTGACCTGCAGCACTAGGATTGCCTGCCACTATTAGCTGTCTAGATTCGTCCGCCCCAAATAAGCGTAGCATCCGCATAGTCATGTTCTGATCGATCGGCAGAGACATTGGCAGATGATAGACCATGGCCTGTTCATGATCATAATCTCCACCTGGTTTAATTGTTAAAACCTGGAAGGCTTTATGGTCGTCAGCAGCTGGTACAACCTCTGGACCATCACCAATATCGTAGTAGTCAGCCAGCTGGCTAAAGTGCATGCGATTCTGCCATGCAGCAGTCTGCCTGACCTGATCGATCACCGCCTCGTCGAATGGATAAAACTGCTCTAGCTGCTCCTTGCTAGTCATAAAAATATTTTAACATATTATGACATATTTGTCATCTCGCTTAAACTTAACTACAATGTATCTGTTATGGCTAAGAAGAAGTCTAACCAGTCAAAAAAGATTGTTAACCGCCGTGCTAGATTCGACTATGAACTCGGTGATTCTTTAGTAGTGGGCATTGAACTGACTGGACCAGAGACTAAAAGCCTTAGAATGGGCCATGGTCACCTACGAGGAGCCTACGTTACCGTAAAAGACAATGAACTCTACCTTCTAAACGCCACAATTACCGGTTCTAGCGGTGTCCCAATCAACGAAGAAGCTAAAACACGCTCTAGAAAACTCTTAGCCAAAAGAAAAGAAATTAACAATCTAATCCTAGCTAAGAGAAACGGCACCACCATAGTCCCAATAGAGCTACTAACTAAAGGCAAGTACATAAAGCTTAAGATTGCTATTGGTAAAGGTAAAAAGAAATACGACAAACGTCAGACCATAAAACAAAGGGAGGCATCTAGACAAACCCGCTCCCTAAACAAACAATACTCCTAAAAAACGTTAGTTGTTTACAATTAACTCCTTAGAAGATAGAATTGATCATGTTAATTAAATGTATTCCGGGGTAGCTCAATGGTAGAGCGAGGCGCTGTTAACGCTTAGGTTGCTGGTTCGAATCCAGTCCCCGGAGCCAGACCAAGCACCAACAGAGGTAGATCGGATCCCGAGCCCAGTAGAGGCATTACTGCTTTTTGCTACTACAGGCCTCGCAGTAGCCTTGTACCTCAATCTGATGTTCTGTTGGCTTAAATTTATGAGACAAAGTCAAAGAATCGATAAAACCCTCAAGCTCCTCCTCATTGATTGGGACAATCTTGCCACATCTTATGCATGTCAGATGGTGGTGATGCTCTGAGAACGCATCACTCAGCTCTATCTTGTACTTCCAGCCTATGTTAATACGAGATACAATGCTCAACTCTTCAAAAGCAGTAATAATACGATACAAACTAGCGCGGTCAAGCTGACCTTTCACAAGGTCATATAGCTCATTCATAGTTACCGGCTCACACTTTTCAAGTGTCTCAAAGACGAGCAGGCGTTGCTTGGTAACTTTCAAGCCATTTTTCCGTAAAACTGTAGCAATATCATTATCTTTTTGCGACATGTTTGCAAGTATACTCCTAAATGCGACTGATTTGCAATACGTGTTCACTTCAGTAAACTATGTATTTATGAGTAATGTCGAGCGACAACTTGAAACCTATGAAGCCTCGATTGTCCAAGCTGAGACGCAATTTGGCCAACAAGTGGTATTTTATGGGTCAGAATCTTCAGACGACGACAGCAGTGAAGCACTAGCGGTACTCACTGATAATCGTACAGAAGGCGATTTTATGCCAATACCATTAGATGTCTGCGACTATCCGCACGCAAAAATACTCGGCAAAATAGTGCTATTACAAAACCCTAAAGAGCAAATTATGCAGCCAGCTATGTTGGTACCGAGTCCTCGTAATAGTGATGTCGTTCGGCTCTCTACGCTAAATCAGCCTTATGTACCAACAATTGGCGTTTCTATCGGCATTGACTTTGCCTTATCAACCGAAAGACAAACACAGACAGCCGGATTTGGTGAACACGGCAATGCTGGAGCTTTTGAAGGCGGTCATTTTGGGACATCATTAGCAAGTGGGGCAAGTGAAGGTGTTGCGCAGAGCTTAGAGGCCGCAGGCGACGATGCCACGCATGATTTCCTTGAGCCTGGGCTACACGTACGCTATAAGCATCTGGGTTTAGCTCCCGAAGAAGCCATCCCCACAGTGACAGAGATTGATACGACTTTATATAAACCAGGCCAACGTTTTCCGCTATACTGGCATCCAAGCCTTGAAACTGAGTCAGGCGCTATAGAGCCAGGAATGGATAATGCAGCACGATTGCTACTTGGTGCAGCCGTTAGCAGCCTAGGCCAACAAGGTTTAGATAGAGCAAAGCGAAACATAGGCAATGTAATTCGAGGAGCCACACTTGTATGAAACAGTCAGTTGAAGCGATTCAGTTTTTGGACCCCTTCGCAGAAAATGGCCCAGAAGAGTTCAATCCTTTAGATACGTATCAGCAAATTGTTGATCGATACCATGAAGAGGTTATTGAGCACGATGACGCGGCTGACAAATTTGTGCAACGTACAGAAGCCCTCATGCTTGATACCACATTCCTTGGTCTAATGGATCAAGCTAATCAAATCGCTATTATGGCTCATCTAATGTGCGACCATAACCCTGCCATGCAGCAATCTTTTGAAAATAGCGCTTTATTTGGCGCAAACAAAGAGGATGGCCACAATCATAGCAATACCAGTGAAAAGCATAAGCCAAAAGAAGATGATGAATACGAAATTGGCCCTGACGGCAAGAAGCGAAAGAAAAGACGTAGCTGGTTCGGCGTCTATATATAAGTCTCTGACGAGACATCACTAAGAATAGTCTGACAATTTACAGGGGTTAGGTAAAGTAAGACGAACCTAAAAGTTTGGGAGTGGAATCGTTTTGTTCGAATCCAGTCCCAGGAGCCAGAGCAAGCACCAACATGGGTAGACCAGGTTCCGTGACCGAGAAGTTTAAGAAACTACTGAGCTTATGCTTGAGTTTATGGCCTAATGAAGACATAATCCTCTACAAGGAGTTATATGGCTGAGCATCGTCCAGGTATTGCAGTATTAGCATCAGGAAGCGGTTCAACGGCAGAGGCCTTCATACATGCCACCCAAGATGGACGAGTTGATGTAGAAGTCGGCTTAGTCATATGCAATAATCCGCCAGAAAAAGCAGCAATCTACGATCGTATAGCGATACTTAATCAGCTGTATGGCCTGGATATAGAAACAGCTGAGATAAGTGGCAAGACCCACCCTGAGGGAAATGTCGGTCGCGGCCAAACTATGGCCGAAGCAGCAGCGATTTGTGAGCATATCAGTCGAGGAGATTTTGTTCATGTAGCTCTTATGGGCTATATGAAGATGATTCGAGGCGAGTTGGTGGAAGAGTTTGGGTGGCTACCGAGCTTTAGCTCGATTTACCAAGCTCGGATGAGCAATACTCATCCCGGCCCTTTACCAGAGACAGAAGACACTTACGGCATACACACTAGCGAGAGAGTTCTCGAGCTCGGGCTAGCAGCCTCGAAGCACACCGTCCACCTCGTTGCCTCAGGTATAGATAGAGGGCCGAAGATTGCTGAACACCCAGTTGAGGTTCACCCCGATGATACGCCACAAGATCTTTTTGACAGAGTCCAAATTGTCGAGAAGGTCGCATTACCATATGTCTTAGATAAATTCTTAAAGGAACAGGCAGCTTACCATAATGGCAATTCATGAAATTCGAGTCATAAACGTTGACGAAGATCCTCTAGGCCTAGATGTTATGCAAGAGGCCCAGCGAACACTGGGGCTTCAAACTATCGATAGCGTTCGCACGGCAAAAGTATATCGACTACAAGGCATCAGCGACCAGGAGGCACAGCAACTAGCCAATCATCTTTTAGCCGATCCAATTAATGAAACATCTTCTGTCGATGAGCCTGTAGGTTTTGAAACACCTCATGTGGTTGAGGTCGCCTATAAGCCAGGCGTCATGAATCCAGGAGTAGCTTCAATTATGAAAGCTTCTCGTGCTTTAGGCATTGAACCCGAAGCAGCAGACGCGTCACGCGAATACGCATTCTTTGGACCACAATTAACTTCTGCAGACGTAGACTCTACGGTCGGCAGACTACTAGTTAATAGGACTGTTGAGCGGGTTGTTAGAGAAAAGCCATCATCTCTTACATTCGAAGGCTCAGTTGGTCCCGTCGCTAAAGTACCTATTCGTGAAGCAACTGGGGATGAGCTAATGAAACTATCTAAGGATAAGCTTTTCCTAAACACAGAAGAAATGGAAGTAGTACAACGGCACTTTAGAGGACTAGACAGAGACCCTACTGATGCTGAGCTTGAGATCATCGCTGCTCGCTGGAGTGAACACTGTGGTCATAAGACATTTAGCGCTAAGGTTAACGTTATCGAGACTGACGGAACCGTAACCGAGAAAGACCCGCTATTTAGTCGTATCAAAACAGCCGCTAGAAGAAACTTTAAAGACTTAGTGGTTTCAGCTTTCGATGATAACTCGGGGGTTATACGATTCTATGAAGGCCAGGCTATATGCGGCAAGGTAGAAACTCATAATAGCCCTTCAGCAATTGAACCTTATGGTGGTGCAATGACGGGTAGTGGTGGGGTCTTTAGAGATATATTGGGTACTGGTCAAAGTGCTAAAACCATAATATCGACAGATATGTTTTGCTTCGCTCCGCCCGATTTAGATGAAGGCCTATTGCCAGTTGGCACCTTGCATCCCGACTATTTACAGCGTCGAGTAATACAGGGCGTACGTGATTACGGAAATCGCATGGGTATACCGACTGCTAATGGCTCCGTTCACTACCACGAAGACTTTCGGGCAAAACCAACAGTTATCGTAGGGGCTTATGGCATCATCCCTGAACATAGGGCTAAGAAAGGCGAACCGCAGTTAGGTGACTTAGTGGTTATAGTTGGCGGTCGTACTGGTCGGGACGGTATCCACGGGGCAACTTTCTCATCTGGTGAAATGACTGATAGAACAGCCAATGTTAACTCTAGTGCAGTTCAAATAGGCAACGCAATCGAAGAGAAGAGAACATTTGATGCCATACTCGAAGCTAGAGATCTTGGCTTTGTTCGAGCTATTACTGATTGCGGAGCAGCTGGCTTCTCGTCTGCAGTTGGAGAAATGGGAGAAAATATTGGCGTAACAGTAGATATTAGTGATGTCCCCCTAAAATATCCCGGCTTAGCACCGTGGGAAATTTGGCTTAGTGAGTCACAAGAACGAATGGTTGTTGCTGTATCTCCCGACAACATCGAAGAGTTTCTAAAAGTTTGCGAGAAGTACAATGTTGAATCAACTGTTATCGGTGAATTTGATGGCAGCCATACTTTAACAGTTAATTACGCTGATCAAAACGTCGCTGAACTTGACTATGCATTTCTTAAAGACGGCTTACCTCAGCGAACAATGAGTGCCCGCTGGGAACGACCAGAGATTCCCGAAGTCTTACCCGAGGCACCACAAAGTGATGCTGAGTGGGTCGATCGTCTGAAACTAGTACTTGCCCATGGCAATGTCTGTTCCAAAGAGCCTGTGGTCAGGCAATACGATCACGGCGTTCAGGGCGGCAATGTAGTTGCGCCATTTGGAGGAGTTGACCAGAGTGGTCCAAACGACGCATTAGTCATCAGACCAATGTTGGATAGGCCTTACGGCCTAGTTCAATCGCACGGCATGAATCCTATTCTTAACCGAATAGACCCATATGAAGGAACCGTTTGGTCAATCGCAGAAGCAGCAGCTAACTACGTAGCTGTCGGAGGCAATATAGATGAAGCAGCTGCAGTTGGTAACTATATCTGGCCATTCCCTGACGAGGAATCAATGGGATCACTTGATCGCTCCGTAGATGCAACCGTTGATATGATGGACATTCTTGGGCTACCCGTTATATCGGGCAAAGATAGCTTGTCTTCAACTTACCGCGGTAAAGATGGTCAAGTTATTAAAATCCCGCCCGTTTACACAATGTCAGTTTTCGGACGAATACCGGATGTAGAAAAAACAGTCACGAGTGATATTAAAAACCCGGGTGATACAACCCTATATTTGATAGGCAATCCAAGCACTGGAATGGGAGGTAGTACGTATTATGATGTTCTTAATGGCTCAAGCGATCAACTTCCAAAAGTTGATACAGCAGCACTGCCCAAAACTCTTCGAGCAGTCCGGAAGTTGATTCAAGCAGGCGTAGCTCTGTCCTGTCATGACGTAAGTGAAGGTGGGGTCGTAACTGCAGTAGCAGAAATGTGTTTCGGCGGTCAAGCTGGCGTTGAGCTTAGGTTACCCAACCGGGCAGATCCTGAAAAATTCTTATTTAATGAGACGGCGGGCTGCCTGGTTGTAGAAGTACCGAAATCAACTAACATATTTTTACAGTTTGCCCCAGACGAAGTCGAAATCATGCCACTTGGCGATACGACCAAAGACAGGACTATTACAGCTCGGCAATTCTCTGACTCATTGGGTTACACTACATTGTTTGGTGCAGATGTTGATGAACTTAAAAAGGCATGGCAAGCCCCCATGAAGGGAGTGTTCCATGGCTAATCCCAATGTTTGTGTGTTAAAAACGGACGGCATTAACTGCGACATGGAGATGGCTTATGCCTTTGAAGCTGCAGGTGGCCAAACAGAAACAGTACACGTTAATCAACTGCGCAGCGGTGATCGTAATCTAGGTGATTACGGCATCTTGGCAATCCCGGGTGGATTCTCGTATGGAGATGATATTGCTTCGGGTAAGGTATTAGCCACTGAATTGACATCTTATTTATCCGACCAACTACAAACATTTATTGACACTGACAGACCTGTTATTGGTGTTTGTAACGGCTTTCAGGTCCTAGTTCGTACAGGACTCCTGCCAAATAGAAGCCTTGGAGAACAGCAAGCAACTCTAGCAGATAATGACATTGGTAGATTTGAGTGTCGATGGGTGGATTTACAAGTTGGACGCTCTGCCTGTCGGTTTATTAGTCCTGAAGATTTTGAAGAGAAACCAATCCCCATTCAAACAGCCCATGGCGAAGGAAGGTTCTTCGCCAAACCGACTACTGTTGAGGCGCTGCGGGAAAAAGGACAAATTGTTTTTAGATATGTAAGCCCCGAGGGCGGTAAAGCTGATGGTTTCCCATTTAATCCTAACGGCTCACTCGAGGATATAGCTGGCATTTGCGATCCAAAAGGCCTAGTTCTCGGTATGATGCCACACCCAGAGCGCTCCACTGCGGCTTTCCACCCGCACCGTGCAAAGACAGACGCAGCCCGTGCTGCTAGCACAGTAATTTTTTTAAATATCATTAAATATGCTAGGAGTTTGTAATGCCAGAACGCGGAGAAATACAAGACGTAAACATTGGGCTTGGAGATGATGTCTCAAGGATGCTGTATGAAGCATCAAAAGTAAGCTGGGAAAACAGACCCGGCGTTGTGGTCGAAATGCACCCTTCTTTTTCAGGATGGCGAGCTATCACGCCAGGCTATAAACCAATCGATTGTTATGAGGGAATGGGGTCAGATGGCATAGGTACTAAAGTTGAAGTCGCAGAACGTCTAGAGGATTGGTCGACAGCAGCAGATAATCTTTTTGCAATGGCTAGCGACGATGCAGTTGTCAGGGGAGCTGAACCAATAGCTATAAATACTGTATTGGATGTTAATCAGCTGGTCGAAGATGATGTTTTAACAGAAAACGCAATAAGACAATTAGCACAAGGATATGTTAGGGCTGCTCGATTAGCAGGCGTAGTTATCTTAAATGGTGAAACTGCCGAACTCGGCGATCGTGTTGGAGGTTATGGGTCATTTAACCTTAACTGGAGTGGCACTGTTCTATGGTACGCCCATCCAGATAGAGTTCTGACCGGTCATCAAATTCACCCAGGTGACACTTTAGTAGGTTTAGCTGAACATGGTTTTCGTTCAAATGGCATTACAGACGTTCGTAGGGCAATGCTGGAACATTATGGCGATAACTGGCAACATCAAGTAGTTGAAGATCTTGGGAGTCTTTCACTTGGGAGATTAGTGGAAACACCTTCTACTATCTACTCTAGGTTCGTCACTAGTTTGACAGGAGGCTTTGATATTAACCGAGAACCTAAAGCTGAAGTGTCTGGCGTGGCTCATATCACCGGAGGAGGTCAACCAAGTAAGTTAGGCCGTATGCTCGAATCATCTGGTTTGGGCGTAACCATTGATCGGCCCCTTGAACCACCAAAAGCAATGTTGCATGTACAGGAATTAAGGGGGTTTACTGATGAAAAAGCATACGGGAAATGGCATATGGGTTCGGGTATGATTATTGCGACATCAGAGCCAGAAAAAGTTCTTACGGAAGCCGAGGAGCAAGGCTTAGATGCCCAAGAAATCGGGCTAGTAACTGACGAGCCAGGTATTAGAATTAGAAACCATGGCGCTGTACAAGACGAAGAGTGGCTAAACTTCTAGGAAAAGTTTGACAAATAACAGGTCTAAGCTAAAGTAAAGCGAACCTAAAATTTAGCTGGTAAAAGTGTTTGGTTCGAATCCAGTCTTCGTAGCCAGACTATTAAAGAAACGCTAATGTTCTAACGAACAGGCTCATAGCCTTCGACTGCGTTTTCGTCACCCATAACAAACTGAAACAACCGGTTGGTCCTATTCCTAAATGAGCCAGCACAGGTAAGCAAGTAATACTCCCACATGCGTTTAAAGCGCTCGTTATAACGCGTTGAACCATTTGGCTCCAACGATCCTGCAAGGTCCGGCCATGCAGCTTGAAAGTTTTCATTCCAGGCCATTAAGGTTGGGTCATAATTTGGCCCTATATCGTGAAAGTCCGCTACTTCAAACAGTTCTCCAGAACTATTATAAATCTGCGAAGCGGCTGGAATCCGACCGCCTGGAAATATATAGGTGTGGATAAAGGGGTCTACAGTGTAGCGTCGCCTCGGCGCACCAATTGTATGAAGCAAGCTTAAACCACCAGGAGTTAAAAGCTCATGCACTTTTTGGAAGTAAGCACGGTAATTCTTTTGGCCAACATGCTCAAACATTCCGACCGATACTACTCGGTCAAAAGATAAGCCTTCCACCTCACGCCAATCCTGTTGACGTACTTCACAGTCTAAACCATGCTCTTTTATGTACTGGACCTGTTCACCTGCCGGCGTTATACCCATAGCTTCTATGTCATACTTTTTAGCCACATAGCTGAGAAGTCCGCCCCAACCACAGCCGATGTCTAAAAGACTCATACCCGGTTCTAGTTTAAGTTTGCGGCAAATCAGATCAAACTTTGCCTCCTGAGCTTCATCGAGATTTCTGGCACCACTATCAAAGTATGCACAACTATAGGCCATAGTCTCGCCCAGCATTGATTCATACAGTTCGTTGCCGATATTGTAGTGATGCTCAGCATTCTGACGCGCTCGCTCAGGACTTTGCAGGTTCAATAGCAATCCAGGCAGCGCTGCCCTGGCAATTGCCCAATAACCAAGGCGCTTAATAGGTGCTCCGATGCCGCCCATCCTCTCAGATAACATATCCAGCCGCTGACAATCCCACATGCCATCCATATATGTTTCACCTGCAGCCAGGGTGCCACCGCGCAAGATCAATTCGAGCGCCTCTGGATTATGTACTTGTGGATCCCACGGTGAAGAGCCATTCAGCTCACAGCCAACTTCTTCTAGCATGCGACCAATTTTTACTTCTGCAGAGGCCATATAGTATGAAAACTTATTAACTGCTAGCGTACTATCCAACTACCTCATATGCAAGCATAACAAGTTCTCAGCCATCCTATTGATAATTCCTAAGTATTATGTAATAATTATTTTTATCAACAAGGTGGGTAAGATGGTATTAATAGAGTTATGATTGCTTTTAGTTATGTCTGCAAATGATATTGAATCTGAGCTTCACCTAGCGGGTGCAGATGTTGCCCCTGAGCAAGCAGCAGCTTTTCTTCTGCGCAGGGTAGCGGCCCGGAACGAAGGCATTATTACATCCGAGGAACTCGAGCACATAGCCCTTCTTATTGGAGACAAAGCATTAGAAGATAGCATAATGGACCTCGGTGCCGACGGTGAGGCTGAAATCGACTTCGATGAGCAATATGATATTACCGGAGTGCGATTTGTGTCCGAAGTTGGCAGAGCAGCTCTTTTACGCGCTACTGCGCCACAAGACAATACTAATGCCAAACAGCCAGCCTCATTAGCTGACACTGCTCCAGAGCTGAACCGCAATCCCTTGCAGGAGGTTAGCGCTGAACCCGTACTGGAAGGGGTAACGGCTCGTGCAGCTATAATAAATTACCTAAAATCTATACCTGGAAACACTTTAGAGAGGGGTAACGAGAAAAGCGTCGGCCCTGTCCTAGCTAGGGTTCTTGCGGAACACGGACACTCACCCAATTCAGTAGCTCTTGCCCTTACGCGGCTTGTGAAGCAGGGTTTAGTCCTTCAAACCAAGCGCACGCCAAAGGCTAAAATGATGGAAAGTATTAGGCTGAGTGAAGACGCAAAAAATAGTCCAACTACTGGGCAGTTCAAAGATAGGGCATTAACCCCTAAAGACGCTCCTAACTTTTTTTATCGAGACAGCGATGGCCATCGCATATATGTAGATATTAGCGAGACAGAGTTTAGAGGAATGTCCCCGACCGACAGGTTCCTAGTAACAGCAGCACGATTCCATAACGTAAGGTTTATGGGCTTATCAGCCTACGAGAGTCTTTTGAGGGCTATTCATTTGAGCAAAGATGAGAGCGCTAACGACATAATCAGTGAAGGACTTATCGCTATTGGCGAGCACACGGTTGCTTTAAGCGAAGCCGGCGAAACGAGACTGAGACAGCTTTGCGAGTCAAATAGGGAAAAGGAAGATTCTAGAGAAGATAATTTGATCCCAAGCAGTCGAATAGAAGCGCCAGATTATGGCCAAACAGTGGCCTTAGAGGCCGAAAGAGAAGGTGACGCTAAGGAAATTCCCAAATCCACAATTTTAAAGAGATCTTTTATTCAGTTACTTAGAGACAGAGGTGCCGGCATCACTGCCACCGAAACCGATAGCGTCAATCAACAGCTAAGAGATATATGCATAAACGAATTAGGGGGCACAGAAAAAGACTATGAAAGGCTATATATGGCGCTCAGGAATGCGCCTGAGATTTTAAGGCTTAGCTTTAGGAACGGCGAAAAATCGGTGGTTCGTTATCTAGGTCTTAGCGAGCTACAAGACGACCCGTTGACTAGGGGATTAATAATGACTGCCGATCTGAGAAATATGATAGAAGAGTATGTCTCTAGCTCACGTCTGAGACGCCTGAGTATCGACCCAGAGGTTTTAAGCTATAGAGAACTAAGCGAGCGAATGATGCAGACAGACTGGGCAGACCTTCCATTTGAGGATCTAGAACAGTATATGAGTGACGTCCTTAAAGCACTCAGAAGTGTGGCTCAGAGAAATCGCCTCCTAAGACAAACTATGCCTAGAGGGTACTAGCTTCCAGCAACCGCTAAAACGCTCCATCGCTATCTACTTCGGCCCTAAAGCCATACAATAACCAGCTTTCTATATACGTCTGATACAATTGTTCTAATGGATTCATTCTTTATAGTTCTCGGCGTAGCTCTCTGGATAGCCCTTGCTTTCTGGCCAGCCGTTATAGCTAGAAGGAAGGGTTATAGTTTTGCTCTATTCCTTATCCTAGCCCTCCTTATTTCTTGGCTTATCAGCCTAATAATTGCGCTTGTTCTGAAAGACAAAAATGAGACTGCCGAGTCTAGAGCTAACGAAAAAATAGTAGAAGCTAAGTTAGAAAAAGAAGAAAACCAGAAGAGATAACTTTTTACCTGACACTAAGTCTGTACTCCTCCTCTTGATAAACTACAAATACATTGTATAGTGTTGGCAATGAGCGAAACCCCAAGAGCAACAGGCTCTGAGCTAAATTACCCTCCGGAAGAACAACTAAACAGGCCGAGTAAACCGGTAATGTGGGCTGCACTTACAGCAATTAATCTTGCCATGCATTCTACAACATATTTCGAAGAAGGAGCCGTAGAAGACCTGCAAGAGCATAGAGACAATGGCGGATCCTTGTTACTACTTATGACCCATTTTAGACGCTGGGAGCCAATAGTAATTGCCGACGTTGCTCGCTCAAACAAGCCACTGCGTCACATTCAGTACTCAACTGGCATTACTGCCAGAAGTAAGCTCTTTGACTTACCTTTCCCGGCTGGCTTTGTTGTTCGACATAGCGGCTCCCACAGAGTCAACCGCTCAACTGAGAACCCAAACGAGACCCCCGAAGAAAGGGCTAGACGCAAAGAGGAAAACCGAAAGACGCAAATTACTGGCGGTCGTTTTCTGGCTAGAGGTCTCAACTGGCTCATTTTTCCTGAAGGTAGCAGTAGAGAGACAGTTGAGGTCGACGGGCAAACAATAAGGATACCCAGAAAATCCGGGGAGGTGCTGCCACTCCAGCTAGGCTTTGTCTATACCTTAGAAAGCATGAGCGAGGAAGAAAGACGAAGAGTTAAACTACTTGGCATAGCCGTTCACTACGGCGATCGACGCTTATCCAGCCTTAGACCAACTGTTCATGTCGGTAGGCCAGTCTCGCCAATAGAAGGAACTTCCGAAGAACTCAGACAACAAGGCGAGGACATCCTTCGTCACGGTGTTTCTGAGGCCGTTAGGCTAGACGCACTTCGCTAATCTTTACATATTGGCTCTTTTATGACATTATCAGTTTTATGAAATTCGTGCGACGTTCTATGACGAATGAGAAGAATGGAGCTATAGCCGAGGTCTTCGTACCAGAAGCCGGTGCAGAGGTAAACGATTCAGTCGACCAATTCACCAAATGCGAAGTTGGGGGTACTCCCAGGCTCCTGAGCACTGATGTTCTAAGAATGATGTTAGCGTTCAGCCAGGACGAGGAGAGAAGGCGTACTATGCTCCACGACTGTGCAATATTTGCTCTAGCTTGCGTAACAGGCGACACTTATGCTCAGCAACTTTTCGACTCTGGACCTCCCGTAAAAGTAGGAAAATTAAAGTTTTTTGCACCGCGCGGAAGTACAAGCTTTTTACGAGAACCGTCGATAGAAGCAGGTGAAGTAGCTTTCACTGTCGACCTATCGCCGATTGAGCCTGGCTTTGAAGCTAAAACAGATGGATTCCATTTTATGGTTAGGGCTACCTACAAATATGATCCCCAGGGAGGACTTTACGCATCAAAGCTTGGAGTC
>DATJNI010000004.1:0-25896 GCA_035508275.1 Candidatus Sulfotelmatobacter sp. | reverse complement strand
CGAACTGAAGCCCCGGTGAACGGCGGCGGTAACTATAACCGTCCTAAGGTAGCGAAATTCCTTGTCAGGTAAGTTCTGACCCGCACGAATGGCGTAATGATATGGGTACTGTCTCGACGAAGAGCTCGGTGAAAGTGCATTGACGGTAAAGATGCCGTCTGTCCGCAGCAGGACGAAAAGACCCCGTGCAGCTTTACTACAGCTTGGCATTGAGCCGGGTTATAACATGTGTAACTTAGGTGGGAGACTTTGAAGCTAAGGCGCTAGCCTTGGTGGAGTCGCCAGTGAAATACCACCCTTGTTATGATCTTGTTCTTACCAGGACCGTTATCCGGTTCTGGGACCGTGTCTGGTGGGTAGTTTAACTGGGGCGGTTGCCTCCTAAAGAGTATCGGAGGCGTTCAAAGGTTAGCTAACTACGGATGGAAATCGTAGTGATAGTGTATACGCATAAGCTAGCTTGACTGTGAGGGCGACAACCCAAGCAGGTACGAAAGTAGGAGTAAGTTTTCCGCTGTCCGTACATATTTGTACAAGAGTGTGGTATCGGCAGCGCTTTCGGATAAAAGTTACGCCGGGGATAACAGGCTTATAGCGCCCAATAGTTCACATAGACGGCGCTGTTTGGCACCTCGATGTCGGCTCATCTTATCCTGGAGGAGGAGCATCTTCCAAGGGTCGGGCTGTTCGCCCGTTAAAGAGGTACGTGAGCTGGGTTCAGAACGTCGTGAGACAGTTCGGTTTATATCCGCTGTGGACGTTAGGAAATTTGAGAGGATTCAATCTTAGTACGAGAGGACCAGATTGAACGCACCGCTGGTGTATCAGTTGTTCCACCAGGAGCATTGCTGAGTAGCTATCGTGCGGAATAGATAAGCGCTGAAAGCATATTAAGCGCGAAACTAACCTCAAGATTAGATTTCCCTATGACCTCCCTGAAAGACGATCAGGTTGATAGGCGCAAGGTGTAAGCACGGTGACGTGTTCAGCCGAAGCGTACTAATAGAGGCATTGACTTTTTACGAACCATGAACTCGGTCATTTTTGGCATAGTTCATGGTTAGCAATTGACTAGTTATTGGTGCTTACCAGCACCAAAACTTTAAGTTTGTATTTTTGCATCTCTAGCTACTTTGTAACCGTTGGACATCAAGTAAGATTTAGGAAGTTCCTAGACCTTATTTGGTGCCCATAGCCCGAGGGAAACACCTGTTCCCATGCCGAACACAGCAGTTAAGCCTCGGAGCGGTTACAATACTTGGGGTCCACCCCTGGGAAAATAGCGCGGTGCCAAGTTATGTAAGAGCCATCCTATAACGGGGTGGCTCTTATCTTTTGCTAGAAATTTTACAGACCAAGCTCAGGTTTAAGCATTAGAATAATACACATCAGTAATTATCCATTAGGAGAATGATATGTCCGGAACAACCAAAGGAGGCCTTCTAGCCGCCAAGAAGAACAAAAACAGGCATGGATCAGACTTTTACAAAAGAATAGGTGCTAAGGGTGGTAAAAGAGGGCACACAGGCGGCTTTTATGCTAACCGCGAGCTTGCGAGAAAAGCCGGATCCGTAGGGGGTAAAATTAGTCGACGCAAGTCATCTACATAAGTATGTTGACTATCAAGCAATAGCGTGATATCATAAGTATAATTTCGTTGGGAATATGAGGGTTTTCTTTTTTAGGAAGCCCTTTTATTTTTGAACGAGAGGCTTATTTAATTAAGGAGAACAACCTCATGGCAGGTACTAAAGCAGGCGGCCAAGCAGCAGCCGCAACAAACAAGAGGAAATACGGCGGCGACTTTTACGCTAAGATCGGTGCTAAAGGCGGTAAGTTAGGTCACACTGGTGGCTTCTACGCCAACCGAGAATTAGCTCGTCAAGCAGGTGCAAAGGGCGGTAAGATCAGCCGACGCACAAAGAAGTCTGCCTAAACTAAAAAGGCAGTAACAAATATCCCCCGGGATGACCCAGGGGATATTTTATTTATCAGGCACTTATTAAAGAGGGTTGTACGACTTTCTTAGTACTTCGGTAGGCGCGGCAGAATCTGTTAGACGATACCTTCCAGACAGTATGGCAATTAAAACAACGATAATGGACAAAGTCTCCCTGTTGGAGACTCTTATTATTACAACTTGGACAGATACTACGTTTGTATAGCCACTCTCTATATGTGTCTAAACAGTCCTCAATGTGGTCGTTACTTATGTCTATCTTGAATCTGTTGGCAACTTCCTTAGCCTTGGACCAAGCCTCAACTTCCAGCTTTAATAGCTCAAAATCTCCGTGGTAGTTTTTATGTTTGAGCAGGGCATGACCAGTCTCATGCAGAAGAGACCAGTTGTCTGAGTCGGTATACTCAGGGGTCTTCTTGTAGATAATGTAGTTGGTTTCCGGGGACCAGCAGAACTGTTTGCCGGACTTAAATTCCAGTTCTGGATAGGTCTTTTTGAGATCACTAATTAGTTTTTGCATTGCTTAGTTGTTTTGCGAGGTCATAGCAGCCGTAAACCACCGCCTCGTCAGGCCTTTGTGCTTTCATAATAGCAGGGATTTTGAGAATTGGCATGCGGTATTTCTCGATTTCTTCTCTTAAAAACTTACTGTATCTGTCGAAGTAATTACCGACACTTCCGCCTATTACTATTACCTCAGGCGCAGTGATGGCGATGAGGTGCACCATACCTTGGGCTATGTCATGACTTATTATTTTCCAAGTGGCCTCATCTGTTATGTCCTTGGCTTTTTTACCAAATCTCTTAACGATAGCTTTGCCGCTAGCGAAGTCTTCCCATGCTTCAATCCGGCCTTTGTGTTCTAGCATGATTGTCGTACCGCCTTCATCACCTATGTCATAATCTATCTCTCCATCAACTACCAGACCAAAGCCCAGGCCAGTGCTTATGGTGACGTAGAGGACCCTCGAGTATTTATCTTTTAAAAGCATTGACTCACTTAGTGCGGCCATTTTGGCATCGTTTGTTAAGAAGACTGGGCATTTAGTAATACGCTGAAAGTCTTTCCTTATTTCAACGTCTTTCCAGGGGATATTGCCAAAGGCGTGGGCAATGCCTTTCTTGCTGTCAAAGCTGGTTGCCGGTATGCCAGCTCCGCAGGCAATGTATTTATCTACCCCTAGGGCATCTATGGCGCCTTCCAAACGGCTTAGAAACTTCTTATAGCTCTCATCGGTAGCAATTTTTATCAGTTGTTTTATGACGCCATTTTCATCTAGTGCAGCTACAAATGTTTTAGTCCCACCAATATCTATAGCCAAGTACATAAGATAAAGTTTAGCATTTTAGCTTACACTTTACTAAATGGGGATTATCAGATACAATTATAGGTAATCTTAAGTTAGCAAATTAATCAGTTTTAAGGTGTTTAATGTAAGCCTCAGGCGAGCTTTGATTGCTAGCTTCAGGGAGATAATACTTGAGGAGGATGGCTGATGCCAACTACAGTGTCTATGGATGACCTGCTTGAGAAGAGCAAGGTTGAAAGTCTAAAACCAGGTGAGGTTGTCGAAGGTAAGATAACCGAGGTTAAGAAGAACGAGATCTGGATAGATCTCGGTGCTCGAGGTGTTGGAGTGGTTTTAAGACGAGAAATAGGCCATGGTCAAAAACTTGAACCGGGCCAAGAGATTACTGTAAGCGTTATTGACCCAGAGATGGATGAAGGATACGCACTGCTCAGCATGAAGCGGGCTGTTAAAGATCGAGGTTGGGATGAACTACAGAGGGTTCACGATGATGGTGAGATTATTGAGGTCGTTCCTTATGATGCCAACAGGGGCGGATTACTGGTCGAACTTGAAGGGATCCGTGGTTTTCTGCCGGTGTCGCAGTTATCTGCAGGCAATTACCCTAGAGTATCTGGGGCCGACAAAGACGAGATTTTACAGAAGCTTCACTCCCTTATTAACAAACCTCTGAGAGTCAGAATCCTCGACGTTAGCCGTAAAGATAATAAGCTTATATTCTCAGAAAAAGAAGCGACTAAGGGCGACACTCAAGCTAGGTTTGCCAAACTGAAGGTTGGTGACGAAGTAGAAGGTGTTGTAACTGGAGTAATAGACTTTGGTGCCTTTGTTAACGTAGATGGTATAGAAGGTCTTATTCATATCTCAGAGATATCTTGGGAAAGAGTAGACAACCCCAAGAACTACCTCAAAGTTGGGGATCAGATCAAAGCTAAGATAATTGCTATAGACAAAGACAGGCTATCCCTTAGCCTCAAGCAAATGAGTGAAGATCCATGGTTGAAACAGGTTAAGTCCTTTAAGAAGGGAGACAACGTAGAAGGTAAAGTAACCAGAATTACTCCCTTTGGAGCTTTTGTTCAGCTGAGTCCAAGCGTTGAAGCTTTGGTGCACGTCTCTGAAATGAGTGATGATGAAGCCGTTGACCCGGAGAAGCTATTCCAGCTAAACGAGAAGAAGCAGTTTAAGGTCCTAGATGTAGATCTAGAAAACCGCAAAATAGCGCTTAGCCTTAAAGAGGCCAAGGCTAAAGCTGTCAAAAAAGCTAAGACAACCAAGAAGACCGATGAAAAATAACTTTTAAGCAAAGGCTCCATGTAGGAGCCAGAAAGGAGCCGACTTATGCCAGAAAACGATACACAGGCAACCAAGATCGAGATAGAAGACATGATAACAGTCGGCAACCTAGCCGAGAAGTTATCTATACCTGTTTCACGTCTCATTGCTGAGCTTATGAAGAACGGCGTAATGGCCACTGTTAACGAAAAGTTAGACTTTGAAACCGCCCAGATTATTGTTGGGGAGCTAGATCTTGGTATAGATCTCGAGCGAAAGAAGGTAGAAGAGAAGGTACCTCTTCATAAAGAGGTCAAAAAGAACACGAAGGGGCAGTCTAGACCACCGGTTGTGGCGGTTATGGGGCATGTTGACCATGGCAAAACCAGCCTGCTAGATGCAATTAGAGGTGCTGATGTCGTTAAACATGAGGCTGGCGGTATTACTCAGCACATATCTGCTTACCAGATTGAGCACAACAAGCGAGTAATTACTTTTCTTGACACTCCTGGTCACGAAGCCTTTGCCGCCATACGAGAACACGGGGCACTCTTAACGGATATTGTGATCATTGTTGTGGCTGCCGATGACGGAGTAAAGCCTCAAACCATAGAAGCTATCCGCTTTGCTAAAAAGGCAGGGGTCAAGATAATTGTTGCCATCAATAAGATAGATAAAGATGGCACTGACGTTAACAAAGTTAAACAACAGCTTTCAGAGAATGACATATTAATCGAGGAATGGGGCGGTGACGTTGTTGCTCAGCCGGTATCGGCTAAGACTAAGGAGGGCGTTAAAGAACTTCTAGATATGATCCTTTTAGTTACTGACATTGAGGAATTAAAAGCAGATTTTAAGGCTAATGCTAGAGGTTTAATAATCGAAGCCCACGTAGAACAAGGCAGGGGTCCTGTCGCTCAAGCCTTAATAGAAGAGGGGACACTAAAAGTCGGTCAGTTTATCGTGGCTGGCTCTGTCTATGCCAAAGTCAGGAGTTTGCAAGCAAGTGACGGCAAACCCTTAAAGTCGGCTACGCCTTCAATGCCGGTGACTATTACAGGCTTCAAATCTTTACCCGAGTTTGGCGATGAGTTTACAGAGGTGAGCGACGAAAAAGAGGCTAGGAAGCTAAGCCAAGATAGGCTAAATAGCGTTATTCGTGAAGGGCGTACGGACATGGGTGGTGGCGAGTTGATCAGGCTTATTAACAGAGACAAGAAACTCACAGAGCTAAATATTATCATCAAGGCCGATGTACAAGGCTCACTGACATCTGTTATCGACAGCCTAAAAGCTATGGATACCGAGGAGGTGGCAGTTCGAGTGGTTAGTTCAGGACTTGGTCCAATAAGTGAGAATGACCTATATACAGCACATACTTCTGGAGCCATAATCTACGGTTTTAATGTGAGTCTGCCTACAAGTAGTAGGCAACAGGCTTCCAGGGACAAGATATCTGTCAGATTGTACCAAGTAATATATGAACTAATAGACGATGTTAAGGCAGAGCTTTCCAACCTTCTAGTTCCTGAGGTAGTTGAAACGGAGCTGGGTAGGTTAGTGGTTAAAGGTATATTCAAGACTACCAAAAGTGAGATAATCTGTGGCGGAGAGGTTACTAAGGGTAAACTTGTAGCTCCATCGCTAGCCAGGATAAAAAGAGACAAAGAGGTACTTGCTGAAGTAGAACTGGTAGAACTTAGGAAGGGGCCCCTGGAGACTAAAGAAGTCGTAGAAGGTGAAATGTGTGGCATGAATCTTAAAACTACCAAGCGAGTTGAGCTTATTGAGGGCGATTTTATAGAGGTATTTAGTAGAGAAGAGCAGCAGCGGAAGCTGCAATAATGATATAATGACGATATGTTGAGAATTGACAATTCTATGCTTCAAGAAGTCGGGCTAGGCAGCCTGTCTGACAGCGAGAAAAACAGTTTATTGAAGCACATATATGACACCCTAGAAATGCGTGTTGGTATGCGCCTGGCCGACCAGATGTCTAACCAGCAACTGGATGAGTTTGAGAAATACTACGAGTCTAAGGATGATGCCGGTGCTTTTAAGTGGCTTGAAACCAACTTCCCAAATTATAAGGATATCGTTCAGGAAGAATACGATAAGTTAAAGGCAGAAGTGACACAGTCTGCTCCTCAAATACTTAGCTCTTCGCAGGCACAGGTCCAACAGGCGGCTCAGCCTGCTTCCGGTGCTGCACAGACAAATCCAGTGCCGCCAGCCCAGTCTAACCCGTCAGTTCCCCCTACTAGTCCTATAGTAGATCCTGCCAGCCCACCACAGGCACCTTCGTCTCCTCCAGCGACTTTTCCTAGTGAACAACCACCAGCAGGTCCTGGATCAGTGCCGCCAGTAGGCTAAGCTACTTTGTATCCGGCCAAGAAAGCTTCGCTAGACATCTCTTTTTTGGAACCTGGTATGAGTTTATCGATAATAAAAATACCGTCTGATGTATATAGACCGAACTCGCTATTAGACTTATATATTTTGCCTGGGGTGCCCACGCCAGCAATAGAATGAGCTTTGGTAACAATTATATGTAGATCATTAAGAGTGAACCTACTTCTAGGCCACTCAGCAAAAGCTCTGACCTCTCTACATAGCTCATCGCTTGTCTTACTAAAATCCAAAATAGAGTCCTCCTTAGTAAGCTTCCTAGTATATGTTGGCTCTCCCGTTTGAGCGTAAGGCTTAATTTTACCGCTAGAGTATCCTGGTACCGTTTGCTTGAGCATATTGTCGCTTAGGTCTATCAGCTTATCTGTGAGCTCAGGAGTAGTTATCTCTTGGTCTAAGTCTAGCCTTTCTTGAGCTAGCAATGGTCCTTCGTCCATTTTTTCATTGATCAGCATTAAGCTCACGCCTGTCTGCTTGTCGCCACTAAGAATTGCAAAGCTTATTGGATCCGCACCTCTTAATTTAGGCAGGAGTGAGAAGTGGCTGTTAATAATGCCTAAGGGAAAGTAGTCGATTACAGCTTTTGGGATAATAATTCCATAATCTAAAACTATGCCCAAGCTGCTTTTAAATTGCTTGGACTCAAACAATTTAGACAGTTCTGCCTTGTTGCTTGCAGTAAAAGTTTTTAGACCCAGTTCTTTGGCTGCTTTCAGAACCGGCATTTCATAAAGGTGGTGAACGGGCTGAGGTTTGGTTATAACGGCCTCTATGTCTAGGTATTTGGCCATCTTTCTCAGCGCTTGAGCACTGACAGGGCCGCTACCAAAGAATACTGCTGTTTCTGATTTCTTTGTCATAATCTATTGGCTCCAATTTGCCGTCTTCTTTCAATTTATAAAATGCGCTTTCATCATCTTTAATTTTATCTATAAACATTATTCCCTTGCAGTGGTCAATTTCATGCTGGAAGATTCTTGCCAAGAAACCATCCACGCTTACCCTAAAGGCTTTACCGTTTTCGTCCGTAGCTTTCACTTTAACCTTTGAGTACCTGGGCACCTTGCCATAAATGCTTGGGACGCTTAAGCATCCTTCGAAGTCTGAGATAATTTCACCGTACTGCTTAGTTATTTCTGGGTTTATGAAGACTGTAAAATCTTGATTATCCTTATCTTCATAATTACGCCTAACTATTATGATTTTATAAGGTCTATCTATCTGTATAGCAGCCAAGGCAACGCCCACTTCGTGCTCTCTAGACTCATCCCAGTTAATGGTTGCCGACTTCATGTCGTCGATGATCTCTCTGATTTCGTCAGTAATAATGCCGACCTTCTTGGATTTCTGGCGGAGATGGGAATTAGGTAAGGTAATTATGTCTTCTTTTTTCATGGGTGTGAGCCTCGGGGACTAGTATAACCCAAGGATCAAAGCAGGTCCAAGGGGTCGATATCGTAAGTTAAGTTGGCTGGTAGGGCAGCAATCACTTTAAGAAGCTCATCTCTGGAGGACGACTTTATAACCAGCTGCCACTGATACTTGTCTTGAAACCTCTCATGGAAAGCTGGGGAAGGGCCTTCGATTCTTACTTTATACTTTCCTCGTAACTCCTCTTTTAAGTTAAACGCAGAAGTCTCTGCGCTCCTCGGGGTTGATCGTCTAAAAGTAACCTTTAGCAGATAGCAGAAAGGGGGGAATAAGAACTTACGACGGCCCTCGATTTCATACTTATAGAAGTCTTTGTAGTTAGAATTAAGTGCGTACTTTATAACTTTTTGATCGGGCTGGTAGGTTTGAATTACTGCGTTACCTGATCTATGACCTCTGTTAATCCTGCCAATAACTTGGCTAAGTAACTGAAAAGTACGTTCCTCAGAAGAGAAGTCTGGCAGGTACAGGCTGGTATCTGCTAAAAGTACTCCTACCAAACCTAATTTTGGCAGGTCTAAGCCTTTAGTGATCATTTGAGTCCCGACTATTATATCTACCTGACCAGACAGCATGTCATCGTATTTGTGTTCAAATTTCTCACTACTTTTGTTGTCAGTATCGAACCTAACTATGGATCTTTTGGGGAATAATTGTTGGATTTCTTCAACAATAGCCTTAGTACCTGAAGACTTAAACACTACATCTGTGTTGTTGCAAACTGGGCAATTACTAGGGGTACTCTGATGATAGTTGCAACTATGACAACGCATTAGGTGACTATCGCCATGATAAGTAAGTGGCAGATCGCAGTGTGGGCAGAGAGCTTGCCAACCGCAATTGTCGCACATAATTACCCGAGCCGTGCCGCGGCGGTTCAGGAACAAAAGCACTTGTTCGTCTTTCGAGAGAGCTTCATTTATTTCTTTAATTAAGGTTTGGCTTAGATTGCGAGAACCAGCAAATTCGCTGTGATCCTTCCTATCAACAACAATAATTTTGTTATCTAGCGCCTTTGGACCTTTGGCCAGTTCATTTAGTTCAATAATTGGTCTCTTTTTCTCCTTAGACAGATAGTAGTCTGCGACTAGAGGGGTTGCCGAACCAAGTACCAGGATTGAGCTGTTAAGACTAGCTAGCTTGGCTGCAACTCTAGTAGATAGATACTGTGGGGCTTGCTCTTGTTTATAGCTGGAATCGTGTGCCTCGTCGAGGACTATGAGTCCAAGCTTCTCTAGAGGCAGGAACAGGGAAGATCGTGGGCCAATAACTACTAGTGGTTCAGCGCTATATAGACATTTAAGCCAGGCTTTGCGTCTTTGGGCAGGAGTCTGTTTGGAGTGAAATACAACTACTCGATTGCCAAAGACCTCTCTAAAACTACTGGCGAGCGGAGTTGTTAAGCCAATTTCAGGAGTAAGGATTATGACGGACTTGCCATGTTCTATTACCTGATACGCTAGCTCCACATATACTCTTGTTTTGCCGCTGCCCGTCACTCCGTGGAGAAGATAGTTATTTTTAGTCCTCATTGAGTCTACGGCTTGCTCTTGCTGCTTATTTAGCTTTGGTAGTCCCTTAACGTTGATCGCAGAAAAAGTTTCACTAGGAACCTCTACGTTGCTGAGGTTCTCGGGCAGCAGCTGCTGAGCTATGGTGCCAAGAGGTGCAGGATAGTAGGCTAGTAACCACTCGGCTAGTTTAATTAAATTAGGGGGCAACGAAGGTAGGTCTAATGCTTCGGTGATGGGCTTAGTTTTAAATTTAGGCTTAGTAGTGACCTTACTAACAAAGCCCAGAACAGTGGTATTTTGAAGCTCGACTCTTACAATTGAGCCGATACTAAGACGTTTGTCAAAGCTATAGGTAAGAGGTTCAGATCCATGATAACGCCTGCTTCTCACCCACACATGGTAATAAAACATATTATTAGTATAGTCTAAATGCTTACCCAGATATTTTTTCTTGCCTTAAATAAAATTGTTGTTTATACTAAAAGCAACGTTGTTTGGATAACAATAAGAGGTAGTAAGAATTATGTTGGATGTGTTTATCACTTCGAGAGTCAGGCGTAAAATAATTGTAATTTATGCTAAGTACCCAGATTTTAAGACGCATGTACGCGGACTAGCTAAGCTAATTAAAGAAGATGCTGGCAATATCCAAAGAGAGCTTAAGCGCCTGGAGAAGGTCGGCTTTTTAACTAGCGAACGACAGGGCAACACCAAGGTATATTCTACAAATAAGCAATTCCCAATCTTTAGAGAACTACAGAGTATAGTGCTAAAATCACAACGCACAGCTCAGCAAAAGAGGGTAACTGGCTAAAGGTTGAAATATCCACCTCTGTAAAGTACAATACCTCACATGATACAAGTTTCGAGAAAAGACTCCAAAGAATCAACAGAGAACCTCCTAAGAAGGTTCAATAGGAAAGTTCAGCAATCTGGACTCATTGCTAATGTTAAGCAGAATCAGTATTTCCAGAAGCCTATAAGCAAAACGGAAAGACGAACCAAGGCTATCGTTCGCCAAGAGAGAAAGAATATTAAGCTCAAGAAAATCAAGCTAGGCCAGAGGTAGAAAGCTATGCTTGAGGCTAAGCTTGAGCAAGATATAAAAACAGCCTTGCTGGCAGGTGACAAGCGTAAGGCTACTACGCTACGAGGGCTAAAGGCAGTTCTCTTAAACGTAAAAGTTGCTGAGGGCAAACGGGATAGTGGTCTAAGCGACAATGAGGTGATTGAAAGTCTAGCTAAAGAAGCTAAAAAAAGACAAGAAAGTGCCGACTTATACATTCAAGGAGGAAATAAAGAACGTGCCGACCAGGAGCTGGCAGAAAAGGCCATTATAGAAGAGTATTTACCTCCAAAACTAAGTGATGACGAGATCGGCAATCTCATTACACAAGCAATTAAAGACACTGGTGCTGCTGGCCCGCAAGACATGGGCAAAGTTATTGGAGCGGTAAAGGCTAAGACTGGCGCCGGGGCAGATGGTGCCCTTATCGCCAAACTAACGAAAGAAAAACTTCAATGATACTTCTAATGGGTATAGCTGGATCGGGCAAGGGGACACAAGGTAAAATGCTGGCTGATCAGTACAACTACCACCTATTTTCTATGGGCGAGATACTCAGAATGTATCTAACGGGCGAACAGAGACAGCGAATAGTTGCCGGTAACCTACTAGGCGACGATGAAACTATAAAGATAGTAGATAAGCTTCTAAACGACATACCCGACGAAGAAGGGATAATTTTAGACGGTTTTCCTAGAACCATACCTCAGGCGAAGTGGCTGATCGAACAGTCCAAGTCAGGTCGATTCAAACTCAAGGTCGCTCTGCATTTGGTTGCCTCAAAGCGAGCAGTAAAAGACCGGCTAATCAAAAGGGCTAGGCTTGACGATAACGAAGACGCCATCGAAAAGCGATTCTCGGAGTATGATAAATCAACCATGCCACTTGTTCGTTGGCTGGATGAGCACGGAGTAAAAGTGGTCAATATTGAAGCTGAGCACTCTATAGAGGAAGTAAACAAGCAGATCAGAGATGCTCTCAAGAATGTGTAGCGACATTAGCTATGACTACTAAACCAAAAACTACTAGCGAGATCAAAGCCATGCGTGTCAGCGGTGAGATCCTTGCGAACGTACTTAAAGAGCTGTCTAAGAAACTTCAGCCCGGCATGACGACTAAAGACCTTGCTGTTATTGCTGACAAGGAACTAAAAAGACTCGGTGGTGAACCCGCCTTTTTAAATTATCAAGGTTTTCCAGACGTAATATGTATTTCTGTTAACGACGAAGTTGTCCATGGCATACCAAGCCCGCATAGAGTTATTAAGTCCGGCGATCTAGTTGGTATGGATTTAGGTGTGATCTATAAAGGCATGATAACCGATGCCGCAGTAACCGTTATAGCGGGGAAGCCAAATCGCTCGGCGGACGAAAAGCTGGTTAAAGACACAAAAAAAGCTTTAAGTGTTGGCATAAAAGCTGTACATGACCAGGTGCGTACAGGGGACATAGGCTACGCTATAGAAACTTATTTAAATAAATATAAATACGGCATAGTCAGAGATTTAGTTGGTCATGGGGTAGGGCATGAAGTTCATGAAAACCCTAACATACCCAACTTTGGCCGTCGTAACACCGGGCCCTGGCTAAATAAGGGGATGACAATAGCGATAGAGCCGATGGTAACGCTTGGTTCAGGAGACGTTAAGATCGCAGGTGACCGCTGGACAGTTCTAACGGCGGACGGTTCAAACTCGGCACATTTTGAGCACACCGTCCTAATAACAGACAGGGGCGCTGAAATCTTAACCACGTTGTCTGACTAAACCTTTGGCGCTATACTGATTAGCAAATGAAACCGCAACAATTTGTCGGATTAGATGTTGGCACCAGTAACGTCCGTTGTCTTGTTGGGACTTTCGATCCAAATACTAGCTCGATGCCATCTATCATCGGTCACGGGCAGTCAGAAAACCAGGGGATGAGAAGGGGAGCAGTAGTCCATGTCGACGACGTTGCGGAGGCAATTACTAAGGCCGTTATGGAAGCCGAGCGTATTTCTGGCATGAGCATAGACAGGGCAACAGTTAACGTTAATGGCTCACATGTAAGTGGCATTAACTCCGACGGAGTAATAGCGATTAGTGCTGCAAACCGGGAAATTACACCCGAGGATAGGCTAAGAGTTGAAGAGGCTGCGACGATTGTAAAGCTACCTACTAACAGAGAAATTATCCAATTTTTTGCTAAAAACTATTCGCTAGATGGCCAGAAGAACATTAAAGACCCTGTTGGCATGAACGGCGTAAGACTAGAAGTCGATGCTCATATGGTAACTGCGGCTACACCAAACTTACGTAATCTAGATATGGCACTAGAAAAAGCCGGGATTACCCCCACTCATCACACAGTGTCGTCGCTTGCAGCAGCTGAGGCAGTCTTTACTCGTCAACAAAAGGAAGCCGGGACGGCTCTAATTGATATTGGCGCTGGGACAACTAACTTAATAATTTTTGAGGACGGAGAAGTCCAATATGTGTCTGTTCTGCCGATGGGAGGCCAGCATATAACTAACGATTTAGCGATCGGCCTAAAAACGGATCTGGATATCGCCGAGAAAGTGAAGGTAAAGTGCGCTGATTTAAGGCAAGGACATAATAAGAGCACGGCTGTCGTCAAGCTAAACGACAAAACACATACCTTTCCCTTTGATGACGTCTCAATGATAGTCGAAGCCAGAGTAGAAGAACTTATGGAGTACGTAGATAAAGAGCTACAAAAGGTTAAGAAGTCGCATAAACTTCCTGGCGGTATTGTGCTTACCGGTGGCACCTCTAATTTGCCTGGCATTGAAGAAGTTGCCAGGAATAAGCTGGAGTTAGCCGCTAGGAAGGGCAAACTTCACAATATTGGTGGGCTTGTAGATACAGTAGAAGACTCCGGCTATATTACGGTCGTTGGATTAATGCTTTTGGACATGTTGCTACTGCCATCGTTGCCACCCGAGCAAGCTGGACGACATACCGCGCGAAGCGCTAAATCGCTTATTAAGAACGTATATAACCATATAAAGCCTTAGCTGAACATAAAAAATATCTATCTGAATAAATATTATTGGAGTTTTTGGCTGTCAAAAATTTGGCCAGAATCCTTTGATTAAATTTATTGAACTTTGTGAGTAGCTCAGTTATACTAACAGGCATATTCATAACCAAATGTTTGTTGGAAAGAAGGGGATTTTATGGCGCAAGTTGTAGAGCCGGCAATCGAGACTTTTGCCCAGATTAAAGTAATTGGCATTGGCGGTGCCGGAGGTGCAGCCATCAACAGGATGGTTGAAGCGGGAATTGAGAACGTTGAGTTCGTGGCTATTAATACTGATGCTCAGGCATTGCACCATTCCCTAGCACATAAAAAGATACATATAGGCAAGGACGTTACCAGAGGGCTGGGGGCAGGTGCTGATCCAGAGATCGGCGAACATGCTGCCAAAGAATCAATTGACGATATCAAAAAGGCCATAGAAGGTGCTGACATGGTCTTCGTGACTATTGGTGCGGGAGGTGGTACAGGAAGTGGTGCCGGTCATATTGTTGCCGGGATCGCCAAAGAACTAAACGCCTTGGTAGTTGGTTTTGCCACAAAACCTTTTGCTTTTGAGGGTGAAAAGAGAAAGCGCAATGCCGATATTGCCATCGACAAGCTGAGAGGATCAGTCGATACGCTGATCGTTATTCCTAATGATCGTCTGCTACAAACAATTGACCGAGAAACACCTCTACTAGAGGCTTTTAAAGTAGCTGACGACGTCTTGAGACAAGGCGTACAGGGGATCTCTGACTTAATCACAGTTCACGGCATGATTAACCTCGACTTTGCAGATGTAAAAACAGTCATGGCTAAAGCCGGATCAGCCCTTATGGGAATCGGACGAGCCAGCGGAGAAGACAGGGCTGTTGAGGCTGCCAAGCAAGCTATTGAATCGCCCCTACTTGAAGTTTCAATCGACGGTGCTAGAGGCATCCTATTCAATGTTATTGGTGGTAACGACCTAACTATGCACGAGATTAATGCCGCTGCCGAGACCATAACTACAGCTGCTGATCCAGACGCCAACATCATCTTTGGAGCGACCATTAACCCACAACTGGAGGGAGAAGTCATCATCACTGTAGTAGCCACCGGCTTTGACGCTTCATACTACGCCGACAGAGAGAAGATAGAGAAACCAAGCAAGGTTATTGCTAGCGAACTAGAAAATCTCAATTCAAAATCTGATGAGAAGGCTCTATCAGAGATAGACATGGACCTCGATGAGCAAGAAGTTCCTGAAGAACATGACTTTTCTAAGGAGACATCCATGCCAAACATTTGGTCAATAGACCACGAAGAAGAGGGTGAAGAGAAAAAAGAAGAGGACTCCCATGACGAGGAAGATAAAGAACACTCCGACGAGTCATCGGATCATGATGAAGTAGTGACTAGCGATTTGGAAGAAAAAGTTGAAGAACCGTCATTTTTGAGACGACTTAGACGCAAAAAATAAAGCCTAAAATTTTAGTAATTTGGGGAAAATTGCCAAGCTTAAGCTGTTAAAAGGCATAACTCCGTATTAAATAATACAGCGAAAAATTGCTTGCAAAACACCATGGATGGGGTTATATTGAAGTAACGCAGCACTATATGTGGAAAATACAAAAATGCACATATATTAAAGCGCTGAGCACATTTAATAAATCAAGTAGGAGGCAGTATGAGATGCACCCAATGCCAAAGCGAGGATATCAAGGTTATTGAATCCCGCGATGTGGCAGAAGGCCAAGCCATACGTCGCCGACGCATGTGCAACGAGTGCGGACACCGTTTTACTACCTATGAAAGGCTAGAACGGCCGCAGCTAATCGTAATTAAGAAAGACGGGACGCGCGAGTTGTTCAACCGAGCTAAACTTCTAGCTGGACTATATCGCGCCTGTGAAAAAACACCGGTAACCAGCCTAGAGCTGGAAAAACTTATCGATTCAATCGAGCAAGAGATATATGCTAGCGGAGAGCAGGAAGTTCAGTCGGCGCAGATAGGCGACATGGTCATGGACCATCTGGCTAGGCTTAACGAGGTGGCATATGTCCGCTTTGCTAGCGTCTATAGACGTTTTAAGGATATAGCGGGCTTCGAGCATGAGCTATCTCTGGTACGGCAAGGCAAGCATATTGTTAACTAAAACAAAAACACTAAAACTAAATTAACTAAAAAGTCTAAAAATAAAATTAGACAAGAAAGAGGGTCAAGATGGGACAAACTACCAGTTTAGGGGTGGCGAGGCTATTCACATCGCCAAAAAGCAAGGCGTACGACCAACTTAAGTGGGTCAAAAGGGATTCGCTAATTAAGAATCCTGTCGAAGATAAGCCGGTCTTTGAGCAGAAAGACGTGGAGTTTCCAGATAGCTGGTCACAAAACGCAATTAATATTGTCGCTCAAAAATATTTTACCGGTACGCCGGGGACAAAAACCCGCGAAAGTTCGCTAAAAACATTAATTAACCGTGTAGCTGACACAATCACCAGACACGGTGTTCAAGAAGGTTATTTCTCGAGTGATCAGGAGGCTGAGGACTTCAATGAAGAACTTAAGTACATCCTGGCAACTCAAAGAGCTGCCTTTAATAGTCCGGTTTGGTTTAATATTGGCGCTACATCCAGATCACAGCAGGCCAGTGCCTGTTTCATACTTGGCGTAGAAGATACGATGACTTCAATCCTTAACTGGTACCGTGAGGAAGGTATGATCTTCAAGGGCGGTAGCGGTAGCGGTGTTAATCTTAGCCCACTAAGGTCAAGCATTGAAGCACTAGGCAAAAGTGCCGGTACAGCTAGTGGCCCACTCAGCTTCATGCGTGGAGCCGACTCCAGCGCTGGTGCTATTAAGAGTGGCGGTAAAACTAGAAGAGCTGCCAAGATGGTTATCTTGAATGTTGATCACCCAGACGTTGAAGAGTTCATCTGGTGTAAAGCTATAGAGGAGAGAAAAGCTCGCGATCTACAGTCCCTAGGTTGGGACATGAGTTTGGATGGAAAAGACTCCTTTAGCGTCCAGTACCAGAACGCCAACAACTCAGTCAGAGTAACTGATGCTTTCATGAAGGCAGTCGAGAATGATCTAGACTGGGATCTCAAGGCAGTAACTACAGGCAAAACAGTTAAGACAGTTAAAGCTAGGGAACTAATGCGACAGTTTTCCGAGGCAGCTTGGGAATGTGCTGACCCAGGAATGCAGTACGACACCACAATTAACAGATGGCACACTACACCTAATGCTGGCAGGATCAACGGGTCCAACCCTTGCAGTGAGTATATGCATTTGGACAACTCAGCTTGTAATCTAGCGAGCCTGAACCTGCTTAAGTTCCTAAAAGAAGACGACGTCTTCGATATTAAAGCTTTCATGCATACAGTCGAGATCATATTCACGGCGCAGGAGATACTAGTGGGCTACAGCGAGTACCCAACCGAGAGCATTGCTAAAAACGCCAAGGCCTACCGAGAACTAGGCATTGGCTACGCTAACCTCGGCGCCCTTCTTATGGCGCTAGGTTTACCATATGACTCAGATGAGGGAAGAGCTATAGCTGCTACCATAACAGCTATATTGACAGGACACTCCTACGCTACCAGTGCAAAGATTGCCAACCGAGTTGGTCCTTTCGCTGGCTATGCTAAAGACCGAGAAGGCATGCTAAAAGTTCTTAAAATGCACCGAGCGGAAGTGTCTAAGATAGATGCTAGTTTAGTGCCCGAAGAACTACTAAGTGCAGCGGCCAGTGCTTGGGACGAGGCTGTAGAGCTAGGTGAACTATATGGGGTCAGAAACTCGCAAGCTAGTGTTCTAGCGCCAACTGGAACAATTGGTCTGATGATGGACTGTGATACCACTGGTATTGAGCCCGACCTGGGGCTCATGAAAGTTAAGAAATTAGTTGGTGGGGGAACCATGAGTATTGTTAACCAAACGGTTCCCAGGGCTTTGATCTCTTTGGGCTACACCAAGAAACAAGCTGAAGATATCGTTGCCTATATCGATGAAGAGAAGACAATTCTTGGAGCACCACACCTTAAAGCCGAACATGAGAGCGTCTTTGCTTGCTCAATGGGCGACAATGCTATTCACTACTTAGGTCATGTCAAGATGATGGCTGCCGTTCAACCGTTCATTAGTGGGGCTATCAGCAAAACTGTTAACATGCCCGAAGAAGTTAGCATAGAAGATGTCCAGCAGTTGCACATAGACTCCTGGAAGATGGGTCTAAAGGCTGTTGCTATCTACCGAGACAACTGCAAGGTTGCTCAACCTCTTAGCATGGCTAAAAAGGATGCTAAAGAAGAAAGTTCACCTCGAGATATTTCTGGAGATATAGAGAAGTACGTTGTTAGGGGTGCGGTAAGAAAACCACTACCTAAAGTTAGGACCGCTAAAACTTTCTCTTTCCGAGTCTCAGATAGCCACGGATACTTTACCGTCGGCGAATATGAGGATGGAACTCCAGGTGAGTTGTTCATTAACATCGCTAAGATGGGTTCAACGCTAGCTGGTCTTATGGATTCTTTCGCTAGATCGGTAAGCTACGGTTTGCAGTACGGCGTACCTCTTAAGACTTACGTCAATGGACTTAGCTACATGAGCTTCGCTCCTTCAGGCATTACCGATGATCCAGCCATTAGAACGGCCTCTAGTCTCATAGACTACATCTTTAGGAGATTAGCCATGAGCTACCTGAGCTTTGATGATCGACTGGAACTTGGCCTAGCATCGATAGATGACATGCCAGAAACCCAGACTACACTCATTGATAGTAACGATGATCCCGTAGAAGAGCCTAAGGAGCCTACAATAGCTGAAGTAAAGGTTCAGCCAGATGTCCAAGCAGTAGAAGAACCAGTCAACCAGACACAAATTCTAGAGGAAAAGACGGAGAAAACCGAAACAGTTAAGGATACAACGGCGCCACTTTGCTACAACTGTGGCAACCAAACCCAAAGGGCTGGTAGCTGCTATGTCTGTACTAGTTGTGGTAGTACTACTGGCTGCAGCTAAAAAGCTTATGCTAGAATGTCATAAGTTATGCGTTTACTGATCCTATATCGGCCTGAATCTGAACACGGCAGAACAGTTGAGGAGTTTGTCAATGATTTCCGAAAGACACATGACACCTCATTTCTAGAGGTCATCAACATAGACTCCAGGGAAGGCATTGCTACGGCCACCCTTTACGACATCGTTGAGTACCCAGCTATATTGGTACTGCAAAGCGATGGCTCGGTTCAAAAAATTTGGCAGGGTGCACAGTTGCCGCTTATGGACGAAATTGCTTCTTACGTTAGTGCCTGAAAATATGCTAAAATACTCTGCAATCCGTTAAGAGCGGCCATCAACCGCCAGGAGTGGGAAGAAAGGCGCAGCTAGCGCTTACTAGAACCCGCCGGGACTGCCCGTTATAGCGCCAAGTAAGAGCTTTTTGAGGCAAATACCTTAAGAGGAAGCCGGATGGTACCGTCCTTAATAGACAAAGGACTCCGGTAATAACCTTTTGAGGTATTTTAATTTTAAGGTAGCAAAACATGAAGTTTAAGAAAGGCACCAGGAAGACACCGCTTCTATACGAAAAAGCCCTTGTTCGCTATTGGAAAGATAACAAGACTTTTGAAAAGAGCGTGAAAGCACGTCCTATTGAGGACTCTTATGTCTTTTACGATGGGCCGCCGTTCATAACTGGCTCCCCTCACTACGGAACTCTACTATCATCTATCGTTAAGGACGCCGTTCCAAGGTACTGGACTATGAAGGGCAAGAGAGTCGAGAGAGTCTGGGGCTGGGACTGTCATGGTTTACCGGCAGAGGTTTTTACTGAGGAAAAACTAGGCATTAAGGACAAGAGGGACATTGGCACTAAGGTTAGCTTGGAAGAGTATATAAATACTTGCCGCGAAAACATGGTTCTAACGGGTAACGAGTGGGAAGATATTATTGATCGTATTGGTCGCTGGGTAGACTTCAAGGGTGCTTATCGCACCATGGACAAGGACTACATGGAGTCGGTTTGGTGGGCCTTTAAGAAGTTATATGACGCCGGTAAGATCTACGAAGGCGAAAAAGTTCTACTTTATTGCACTAGGGACGCAACCCCGGTAAGTAAAGCCGAAGTGGCAATGGATAACTCCTATAAAGATGTTACCGACCCTTCGATTTATGCCAAGTTCAGGCTTGAAGGCAGCGAATACTCACTGCTTATATGGACTACTACCCCTTGGACGCTGCCAGCCAACAGCGCCATTGCCCTGAACTCTAAACTTGAATATGCATTTGTCGAGGTAGAAGGTGAGAAGTTAATACTAGCTAAAAGTCGTCTAAACGAGGTTTTGACCGATGAAAAGCACCAACCCCTTAAGTACAAAATAACTAGAGAAGTTCGTGGTAGGGAGTTAGTTGGCAAGCGCTACAAGCCAATTAACGAAAATAGGGGTGAAAATGCTCATAAAATCTGGCACGCTGACTACGTAGATACGGAGGAAGGTAGCGGCATAGTTCATTTAGCTCCAGCTTACGGCGAGGAAGATTACGAACTTGCTAAAGAGCATGACATACCAGTTGTGTCTATTATCGATGATAACGGTCTCTACACCGAAGGTGATTGGAAAGGCAAATTAGTCTGGGACGTTAACAAGCAAATTGCCAAAGATCTACTCAAGAAGGGAGTAGTTTGGAAGATAGACTACTTCTTGCATACCTATCCGCACTGTCATAGGTGTGGCACGCGTCTTATGTATAGGGCTCATCCAAGCTGGTTTTTAAATATAGCGGAGCAAAAAGAGGCGATGCTAAAGGACAATGGACCAATAAACTGGTTCCCGGAGCATATAAAACAGGGGCGGTTTGCTAAGACGGTCGAGAGTGCACCGGACTGGAACATAAGTCGTGACAGATTTTGGGCAACAGCGATGCCGGTTTGGAAAGGTAAGGACGCTGAAGGCAAAGAGCATATTAAAGTGATTGGTAGTTACCAGGAACTAAAGGAGTTATCTGGCAAGACTCTTGAGGATTATCACCGTCCTTGGATTGATGAAATCACCTTTGAAATAGACGGTGTTAAGTACCTGAGAATAGATAAGGTTCTAGACTGTTGGTTTGAGAGTGGTTCTATGCCATTTGCTCAGTTCCATTACCCCTTTGAGAATATTGAGAAGTTTGAAGAAAACTTCCCTGGGGACTTTATCTCTGAGTACGTTGGACAGGTAAGAGCCTGGTTCTATTATCTGCACGCCGTATCCGTGGGACTATTCAACAAGAACTCTTTTAATAACGTAATAGTTACTGGCACTATCGCTGGTAATGATGGACGAAAAATGAGTAAGAGCTACGGCAACTACACCGATCCCAATGAGCTGATAGACAGGTTTAGTGCCGACTCTATAAGGTTCTTACTTCTAAGTTCGCCACTGTTAAATGGTGAAGATTTTTCGCTGCAAGACAAAGAAGTTGCTGACGTTAGCCGAAAACTTAATATGGTTTGGAACATGTATGACTTCTTTAGTCTGTATGCCGACGTTGATGGCTGGGACTCTGGGCTTAAGAGGGGCCAAATGCCCGAGGACCCTACCCCCAAGCTCAAAAACCAACTAGATATCTGGATAGTTAGCAGGGTTCATCAGCTCGCTAAAGAGATAGACGAGCATATGCAGCGCTATGACTTACCAAATGCGCTGGAGCCAATAATCCCATTTATTGACGAGGCCTCTAACTGGTACGTAAGAAGAAGTAGAAAAAGGTTTTGGAAGAGTTCGAACGATGAAGATAAGGATAATGCTTATACAACGCTGCACTACGTTTTGTCATATCTGAGCGTAATCATGGCGCCGTTTACACCTTTTATGTCAGAGGAGTTGTATGCTCAGCTAGTCGCAGGCGAATCTGTACATTTACTAGATTGGCCAGAAGTCGGTCATATTAACCAGCTAGTAATAGATCAAATGACCTTCATAAGGGAGATTATTACCATAGGTCTATCTCAGCGGGCAGAGAAAGGCATAAAAGTTCGCCAGCCACTCAGTAAGGTCAGTATATCTGGCGGATCACTGTACCTAGATACTGTTGAGCAGGATTTCTTGGAAATAATTAAGGAAGAACTTAACGTTAAGCAGGTTGTTGTTGGTAAAGAGGGCGGGGCGCCAAAAGTAGTCATGGACCTTAAACTCAATGACGAGTTACTCAAAGAAGGTTTGGCCAGAGAGTTTATTCGAGCCATACAGCAGCTCAGAAAGAAGATTGATCTCCAAGTTGATGATCGTATACTGATTAAGCTAAAAACGGCTGACAAGGCTCTAAAAAAGGCCGTAGATAGCGAGCAGTACAAAAAGGTTATCCAGAATGAAACTCTAGCTAAAAAACTAGAGTTTGTGGGCGATTTAAAGCTGGGTGACGATGTTAAAGTAAATGATGCTCAGGTCCAGGTAGAGATAACAAAGGTCGATTAGCCTTAAACGCCATCCTTTACAGATAAGGTATAATTTGGTATTCTCTATCGGTAACTTTATTTTCCCTGTAACATTTTATTGCGTTTAATTTAGTTTGGAATTATGAAAAAAGCCGTTATAAAGACTGGTAATAAACAGTACCTTGTATCCGAAGGGGAGCAGGTTGAAGTTGAGCTTTTAAAAGGCGATAGTAAATTGGTTGAGTTTGTGCCTTTGCTTATCATCGAAGACGGCAAGGCTGATATTGGTACTCCAACTCTTGAGAAGAACAAAGTAACTGCTGATGTAGTTGAGGCGGACATCCAAACCGATAAAGTAACTTCCATTAGGTATAAATCTAAGAAAAGAGTTAGGACCGTCAGGGGACACCGCCAACATAAGAGTGTCGTAAAGATAAAAAAGATAGCTTAAGACTACTAAAAAAGCTAAAAATAAATAATTTGTCGATGTGGATAACTTTTTATTAAAAAATTTTACGTTATTAATGTCACAACAATAGAATTCTCAGTTTCAGTGTCGCTCTAAGCAGTAAAATAATTTGTGACGGCTTGAATGAACATCCTTGTACTAATAAATACAACTAAAAAATCATCAGAAATACAAAAATGGCGCCATATTAATGCATTACAATTTTGCTCAAAAAACCCTTGATGACCCATATCTCCTAGAGCATACTAGGAGTGCGGGGTTGGAGTCTGGAAGCAGATCTTGTCCCCAACCAACAAACAGGGGTTAAAATAAAATAAAAACCATTATGTAAAAGGGCCTACTCAACTAAAAATAGAGAGGCCCTTTTGCGTTAAAAACTTATTTAGAAGCAACTACAGTGGCTTAGAACGAAGCCGCTAAGAGCTGGCACATTCGTTTAACCTTTGATCCTGATTTAACGATCAGGGTGTTATTTATTACATAAATATTTTCCGACGTATTATAATTTATGTAGTAGACACTGAACATTAAAATTAACGAAAAATACATGAAATCTAAAAACAAAAAACAAGATGACCGACTGTTGAAGCAACTATCCTTGAAAGAACGAAGACATCAAGAGCAAATAAGAAGACTTATACTGAACGATCAAATATTCAAGTCAGCATAAGTAAACAAAAACTATAAGACCTGCAAACCTCGAAAAGAGGAAGTATAAAAGCATACCCAATAATACGTACTATACAGCTAGTACTAAAAGGTTATTTTATTGAGGTAATACTTTTTGGGGCTATGGTGATATACTTACTAACAAGTAGGAAGTTATGAAACAAAAAGTTGTCGCTTTTGTGAACCAGAAAGGCGGAGTAGGTAAAACTACTAGCGCTATTAATATTGCGGCGCAATTAGCCGGCGATTACAAGGTTCTGCTCATTGACCTAGATCCGCAAGGAAATACTACCAGTGGGCTCGGAGTGGTAAACGATCATAAATTTACTACTTACGATATTTTATGTAAGAAAGTAGAAGCATCGAAGGCAATTGTAGATACCCATGTCGCACAATTAAGCGTTTTGCCGGCAAATTCCGGTCTGGCGGGGGCTGAAGTGGAACTTGTCGGGCAGGAAAGGCGCGAATTTGTTCTAAGTAAGGCAATTGAGGGTCTAACTTACGATTACATTCTTATTGACTGCCCGCCATCACTAGGGCTGCTGACGATAAACGCCTTGACTGCAGCAACCGACATAATTATTCCTGTTCAAGCTGAATATTATGCTCTTGAGGGGTTGAGCCAATTGCTTAACACCGTACAAGCAGTTAAATCTACGACTAATCCTGACCTAGAGCTTATGGGGATTGCTGTCACTATGTTCGATAAAAGAAACTCGCTGAGTGATCAGGTATATAAAGAACTAGAAAACTACTTCGGTGACAAACTATTTAAGACAGTTATACCTAGAAATGTAAGGTTGGCTGAGGCTCCGAGCTACGGAAAAACCATATATGAGCATGATAGATGGAGCAAGGGTGCCCGCTCATATAAAGCTTTAACCAAAGAAGTTACGGATAGGCTGAAGACTACTTAAACAAGTTTATAATTCTTACTAGATCTTCGTCAGAATCAAAACTAATCTCGAGCTTACCTCCGTAAGCCATTCGTGTTAGCCTGACCTTTGTATCAAGCTTTTTGCTTAGGAGCCTGGTCTCGGGCGTCTCCGTTAGAGTTCGTGCCTTAGCTTTCTTGGTCTCAACAATGCCCTCTTTAATGCTTACGACGAACCTTTCGGCCTGTCGAACGCTCCAACCCTGTTGGACAATTATCTTTAATAGGTAGTCTTGGCGCTTATCGTCACCATTGAGGGCAAGTATTGCTCGAGCGTGGCCTTCGGTAATCTTACCTTCTAGAAGCGCAACCTTAGCCTTCTCTGGTAACTGGGCTAGACGGGAGATATTACTAATAGTAGAAGTAGCCTTGCCAAGTCTTTTGGCGATCTGCTCGAGAGTCATAGAGAATTGGTCATGGAGCTTCAATATGCTGGCTGCTTGTTCTAGTGGGTTAAGATCAACCCTTTGGACATTCTCAATCAGTGCTATTTCAAGCTGTTCTAGCTCCTTGGTGCTTCGTATTATGGCGGGAACAGTACTAAGTTGGGCAATTTGGGCAGCACGCCATCTTCTTTCACCAGCTATTATCGTGTACTTACCATCTTTAAGAGGGGTTATAACTAATGGTTGAATGATGCCATGATGCTTGATTGAGGTGGCTAGCTCATTTAAAGCCTTTTCGTCAAAATGTCTTCGGGGCTGATTAGGGTTTGGTTGGAGCTTATCTAGGGCTATTTTCTCGACTCTATCAGAGCTGCCAGATAAAACTAGATCTTTATTTAAGTCTTCAGACAACAGGGAACTGAAACCTCTACCTAACCCTCTAGCTTTGCTTGGAGACGGACTCATATTACTTAAAATATAGCACAGTCATGGGGCTAATATAACGCCGAGCGCTAGAAAACCTTCACCTGACTAATAGGGAATACCCTTAGAACTAATTTGCCGATGATCTGATTGGCATTTATAGGGCCGAAGCTACGAGAATCGAGGGAGTCTGGACGGTTGTCGCCCTCAACAAATAGCTGGTCAGGACCTAGAGTTAGGTTAATATTGCCTGAAGTCACTGGGATATCTTTACCGTAAGGAAGAGTATGGTCAGGGTCAAAGCCATTTGGGTGCTGCTTATTATATATAGTTAAATCGCCGTTAGCGACCACAACATGATCGCCAGGTAGGCCAACCACTCTTTTAATCAGCTGTTTTGTGTTTTGTTGACCGAATGCACCCAGTCCACTCTCTGTAAACACAATTATATTACCTCTGTCCGGTATATATGGGTGACCAGTAATTCTGGCCCAAGTTCTAGGTACTTTCCAGATAATTAGCTTATCTCCATTATGTAGTGTGTTCTCCATACTTGGGCCATCAACCTGGTAAGATCGAAAGACGAAAGTGATTATAAATATGGCTACTAGGAGTGCTGCTGCGAA
>DATJNI010000003.1:0-14580 GCA_035508275.1 Candidatus Sulfotelmatobacter sp. | reverse complement strand
AACAACAAGCTAACTTCTCAACAAAAGCCGGAAAAGATCAGCTAGCAAGTATTAAAAAGCAAGCCATGAATGAGGCGATTAATAATGAATTAGTTAACAAACTAGCAAGTCAGTACAATGTCAGCGTGTCTGATTCGCAGGTTAATAACGAGCTCAATGTAGTAGAAAGCGAAAACAGATTAGGTAGTAGTCAGCAGGTGTTTAAAGAAGTACTGAGTCAATACTGGGGCTGGGATATATCTGACTTTAAGAGGGAACTAAAACAGCAAATGCTTCAACAGGCCGTTGTTTCCAAGTTAGATACTGCTACTCACCAAGACGCACAGAACGCTCTTGAACAACTTCAGAAAGGGGCTAATTTTGGCGCCTTAGCAGGGGAAATATCTGACGATGCTTCAACAAAGACTAACGGGGGACAATACCCTAATGCCATTACTTTGGATGATCAGCAGATATCGCCAATAATCACCCAAGAGTTATTTGCTCTTCAGCCTAACCAAATCTCCCCCATAATTAACACGGGCTACACACTGGAAATACTAACGGTATTAAACAAGAGCGGGGATAGTCTACATGCGGCACACATACAGTTTAACTTTAAGGATATAAGTGTGTATACTGCACCGCTGCTAGCGGAGCATCCAACCAAGCTGTATATAAGCGTAAACAACTAACTGTTGCTATTTAGGCATTAAACTGCTAACATTACCCCTGTTATATGCCTGGGCTCGTAGTGAAGAGGCCTATCACGCCTCCCTGTCACGGAGGAGATCGCCGGTTCAAATCCGGTCGGGCCCGCCACATTGACAAATCATACCATTAGTATTATAGTCTGTCTTATGTCAAAAGAATTTGCCCCGACTCGGGAAAGGCTTGAAAACAGGCATCAAGTCTTGTCTGATTTTGAGCAAGTAGGTTCTCTGATGTTTGAGCGGTGGCAAGCCGAGACATTACCTCAGATATCCAAAGCTCAAACCCCAAATGAATTGAAGCGTGAGTTTCAATTAAGCTCTGGCCGAACAGCAGAGATAATATGGCGGCAGGAACCAGAACTATTTCGAGAAGGTAATTTTGGCTTTCCTAGGTGGCTTGAGAGTGGAGTATTGACCCTCAAGGGCAGTGGTAGCGACAGAGAAAGTCGCGTTTATGTAATTGGACGCTCACTATCTAATGATACAAGACATCCTGACGTAGCGATCATTGCCGATTGCACTTGTCCTGACAATGGCCCTATTAGACCTCCTAGACTGCTTTTTACTAATGACAGAGAGCTAGGTCAGATAGCAACTATTCTTGATGAGATTTCAGCAAGTTTTGCTACAACGTAAGAACTAGCTGCACAGGAAATAGTTCTACACCGCTTCCGTCAGGTTCGCCAAGCATAATCGTTTTAATTTACTCGCTTTGATATACTTTTCGTAATGAGTCAATTAGTTAAACTCGTCGTAACAGTTCCTGAAGATCATGCCGATGAATTACGGCAAACAATTGGTGAGGTTGAGGGAGGTCGCATTGGCAACTACACACATACAAGCTTTTCTATTAAAGGAATTGGTAGATTTAAGCCTGGACCTGAAGCTAACCCTAGAATTGGACAGGTAGGCAAACTAGAAGAAGTACCCGAGGAACGAATTGAAGTGACTTGTGAGCAAGATAAGCTTAATAACATTATTGTAGCTATCCGACGTGCACACCCTTACGAAGAACCAGCTATAGACATATATCCATTGTTACTTGAGTAATAACTTACTTAAAGTTTGTATCAGATATATTGGTATAATTTTTAAATGAGCAAAATAACCCTCATATCGGACGGATATAAGTTATCAGGACATTTATTAGTTGCTAACGAACCAAAAGACTTGTCTTTTCTGTTAATTCAAGGCTGGGCTGGCCATCAAAATATAAAAGCAGCACAACTGCTTGCAGATTTAGGTTACACAAGTATGACTTACGACATGAGAGGCAACGGTGAAAGCGAAGGAAACTTAACGAACTTCTCTATATCTAGAGAAGATTTTGTAAATGATGCGACTGAAGCTTATGACTTTCTAAAAATGAAATCTGGAACAACTAAAATAGGTGTAATTGGAAGTAGCTTTGGAAGTTATACAGGAGTTATGCTAACAAAAAATCGCAAAGTCTATTGTCTATGTCTAAGAGTACCTGCTATCTATTCTGATGAAGGCTATAGTGATCCTAAATTTGATAAAGAAAATATTAATGAAAACCCCGAAGACTGGCGAACCAAGTCAATAAGCTACAGTAAAAACCATGCCCTTAAAACCCTCCATGATTTTAATGGCAAAGTCCTTATTATTGAAGCTGAGAAAGATGAATTAGTCCCTTCGCAAGTACCGAGAAACTACGCTAATGCAGTTAAGGATAAATCCAACTTGCTCTACAAAGTTATGAAAAAAGCTCCACATAGGTTAGAGAATGATGAGCTTCAATCTGAATATGAAAAATTATTAGTAGAGTGGATTAACAAAGACCTAGTGACAAAATAATTCCAAACCTGATCTGCTACGGCCCGCCACGTTACTTCACATCAGTTACTGTTTACTTCCAACCGGATGCTACCTCAGTTCGAAATTACTTAAGCTTGCATCTCTTATTTTATTAGTTTAAATATTATTGTATGTACGAGACAAAACCTCCTACGGGTGAATCATTAAGAGACAGAATGGTTACACTTGTTGAAGCTGTACAAGAAAGAAGAGAGGAACAGAGATTGTTAAGAATACAGCAATACAGAGATAAAATAGTTAAACGACTAACTGATTTAGCGGAATTAAAAGCAGCTGGAGGTGAAAGAAGCGTTACGGTAACCTATAGAGACGGAGGGTGGGGTAGCGCCCAGTATGTCAATGAAAAATTCATTGGCGGTCCCATAGATGAGTTTACTGAAGCATTCAGGTTAGCCGAGGAGCATTTTGCAAATGAGGGCATGGACACTGATAGTGGCTTAAGTCAGTCCTTGCGCAGGGTTGGCTATGAAGGATCTGATGACTTTAGAACAGCAGATATATACTCATTAACTATTTCTTGGTCTTAATTCTAGCAATATAAATAGTTCGGAAGTTTGACTCGACGTCCCGCCAAGTACATGCAGCATCAAACAGAATCTGGATTTAGGCTCTGTTCTTGTTAGAATTATGCTATGAAACGAAAAGTTGATATCCACAAAGCTGCTGGAATTATTATTCGTAATCGAAAATTGCTTGTTGAGCGCTCAAAGGGCAAAGAATTCTTTATAGCACCTGGAGGCTCAATTGAATCAGGAGAAACGGCGGAGCAGGCACTGGTTCGTGAACTTAAAGAGGAGTTCCGAATAGACACAACGGAAACTGACTTCGATTTTTTTGGTACATTTTATGCGGAAGCAGCTGGCCAAGAGGAACGCTGGCTTCAAAGTGATATCTTTATAGTTAAAACCTGGAAAGGCGAACCCACGCCCGACAATGAGGTCGAGATGATTGATTGGATTACTTCAGATAACCCCAAAGGGCATAAAATTGGCTCAATTTTTGAGCATGAAGTCATGCCTCGCTTGAAGGCTCGGGGTCTAATCGACTAAGACTAAATAATTCCATACACACAATTCTACGGCCAGCCAGGCACAAGTGTTAATATAGATTGATTTTGTGGTTCTCTGAATACGCCGCTCTTCTCTTGGCATAACGCGGCCTCAACTGTACAACCTTTTAATGATATAGTTAGCGTTATAAACTGAGAAATAAAGAGAATGAACGCGACTATACCATACATAGCAGCTGCGAGTACCAGTCTATGTTATGGAACCGCAACAATACTAGAACAAATTGGGGCACGGAGAGAAAAACAAATAGTTTCTTTCCGTCTTTCCAACTTGGTAGGGCTTTTCAAGCAAGCTCCATACTTTGGCGGAATACTTCTTGATTTAGTAGGCTGGGGACTATTTTTAATAGCAGTAAGACAATTACCTCTGTTCTTATGCCTATCGTTTGTGTCTTTTAGTCTTGTGGTTAGCGCAATCCTCGCCGTATATATGTTTAAGACTAAAATACCTCAACATGAGGCAGTTGCTATAGTAGCGGTTATGGTAGGTATAGTTATGTTAGGCATATCTGCTAAACCTACACAGGCTAGCCACGTAAATCATGTATTTATACTATGTATTGAACTTTTCACCATACCTCTAGCAATCGCTGGCGTTAGTATATTAAAGAACGCTGCCAACGGATATTCAGGGATTGTCCTGGCAGCCTTTTCTGGCATTACCTTTGGCATGACAGGAATAATATCTAGGTTTGTTCGCTTTGATAGCATATCGTCAAAGTACTTGCTGCAGCTCCCAGTAATCGCCTTAATAGCGTATGGTCTAATGGGAATGATGTTCCTGGCGGCAGCCCTGCAAAGAGATAATGTTAATAGAGTGAACAGCCTTTTATTCAGTGCAGAGCTAGTCATACCGAGCGTACTGGGCATACTTTTTCTCGGAGATAGAGTAAAGGACGATCTTTGGCCAGTCATGATTGTTGGCTTACTTCTCGTAGTAGCAGGCTCAATAGTGGTTAGCCTAAATACTAAACTGGAAGCCGAAAATGCCAAGTAACTTGTATGCTTTTAATGTATAATTTAACGAAGAATTAATAGGGGTAAAATATGAAAAAAGTTTGGATCGCAGCATTCGTTGTCGTCGCCATACTTTGCTTAGTGGCGTCAATTATTTACTTTACTAATACGGCCGGGAACTTGCCGTCGTTCTTTCCGGGATACACCAAAGGTTCATCGCACACCCACACAAAGCACGGAATTGCTTTAGCGGGCGTCGCAGCAGTTTGTCTAATTGGAGCTTGGATACTTAGTGGCGATCAGAGTAAACACAAGCTAGACAAAGGTGCGCCAGAAAAATAAGTCAAGCGAAAACCCTAGATTTTTGCTAATATACAATCAGTTACAAATTACAAAAAATGTCAAAAACAGACAAAATAGTTGAGAAGGCAATTGAAGCTCCCGCTATGGCACTAGATAAGGGCCTAGAGGGTGGAAGTAAGTTGGCTCAAAGCGTCCCTGTTTCAGGTCAGGTGCCTTTAAAAAGAGCCAAGGCCTACTGGTTCCTGCTAGGTCCTGGCTTGACGACCGGCGCTTCAGATGATGATCCTTCTGGCATTGCGACATATTCTCAAGCAGGTGCCCAATACGGCTTCAGTTACCTTTGGATGGCAGCCTATACCTTTCCCCTGATGGCAATAGTTCAGGAGATGTGTGCTCGCATAGGACTAGTAACTGGGCGAGGATTAGCTAGTAATATACGATTGCACTTTGGTAAGAAAATACTATATTTTTCCACTCTTTGTTTGTTTGTAGCTAACACATTCAATATTGGTGCAGACATCGGTGCAATGGCTAGTGCAGTACAGCTTCTAAGACCTCAGGCAGACTTTACTATTTTAGTTATTGGCTTTGCACTCTTTATACTTCTATTGCAAATATTCACCCCTTATATTAGTTACGCTAGATACTTAAAATGGCTTGCCCTCGTTCTGTTCGCATACATATTATCGGCTATCTTAGCCAAGCCGGATTGGTCGGCAGTAATAGGACACGCATTTGTTCCCCACATTGAGTTAAATAAAGACTCCCTACTTATTATCTGTGCAATACTGGGCACCACAATTACTCCTTATCTATTTTTCTGGCAGACATCGCAAGAGGTAGAAGAAGAGATAGCGGTCGGTCAAACTACTATTAAAGAGCGGCAAGGCACAAACAAAAAGAGTCTGCAAAAGATGCGCATAGATGTCTGGTCTGGTATGTTTTTATCTAACTTAGTCATGTTCTTTATTATTGCGGCTTGTGCCAGCGTCTTATTTACTAAGGGCATAACCGATATCACCTCTGCTGCCCAGGCGGCTAAAGCTTTAAAACCGGTAGCCGGTGACGCTTCGTCGCTTCTGTTTGCCGTAGGCATAATAGGTATGGGGCTTCTGGCTATACCCGTTATGGCAGGAGCCAGCGCTTATGCAATCAGTGAAAGTATGGGCAAAAGGCAGGGTTTAAACAGTAAGTTGAAACAAGGTTATTCTTTCTACGGAGTCATAATTATCTCGATGTTTATTGGTCTTGCTATCAACTTTCTGAAGCTGAACCCTATAAAAGCATTAATTTACGCGGCCGTCCTAAACGGTATTATTGCGCCAATCATCCTTACCCTAATTGTAGTTATTGCTAAAAGCGAGAAAATAATGGGGGAGTGGGCCAACGGTAAACTATCCACCACCTTTGGCTGGCTATTGACCGGGTTAATGGCCATATCTGGCCTAGCCGCCATATACGCAATATTCTAAGGAGTATATATGAACGAAGAACACCCAAAAGTTAGACGACCGCAAACTATACTTCATGAGCGTAGGGAAAAGAAAAAGAGCAAGAACCGCATTTATTTTGCCAATGACCAATTCCTGGAATGGGTGACCAATCATGTTTTGGCCTCAGTACTACTATTTGACATAGCTTTAATAGTTCCATTGCTGGCGATCCCAGCTAATAACACAATTAAGATTACCCTTGGAGTTATCTCTGGCAGCTGGATCCAATGGTGGGCATTACCGGCATTGCAAAGATCTCAGAACAAGATTCAGGCGCAGAACGATGCCAAAGCGGAAGTGGACCACGAAACACTAACGTATTTAGCTCGTCTCCAAGATGAGCAAATGATAAAACTCGATCTACTTGATAGAATTCTGAAGAAAATAGAAAAATAGTACGAATACCATCTAGACTTTATTGGGGTAGAAAATATATAATTGATCTTGAATGCAGGGAAATAAAAATGGAGCACGAAGGGGTAGTATTGATGGCTTTATTACTCCTATGGATAAGCCAATCTCTAAAATCCGACCGTCACTCAACTATGTTCCGCCCCAGTCAACCCCCCCAGAAGTAGCACAGCCAGAACCGCCCAAAATTACTAGACCACTCGACCTTACGTTGGAGGTACCATCCCCAAAAACTAAAAAGAAGTGGACTAAAAAGAAGAAAATTATCTTGGGGGCTGCCTCTTTTGCTGGGGTTATAGGTATTCTTGGCATTGCTTACGGAGCCATAATTATTAGTAGTATCGATGAAACCTTGCACGGCAATATTATTAGTGATGTGCACGCTCTGACTTCGTCTACCACCCTGAAAGGTGAAGCCCAGGGAAGAGTTAATATATTGCTAGCTGGTGATTCTGCCGATGACCCTAACCACCAAGGCGCTAACCTAACAGACTCCATTATGGTTTTAAGTATCGACCCAAAGAATCACACAGGCTTTATGCTAAGTATCCCCAGAGATCTATGGGTTAATATCCCTAATTACGGTAATGCCAAGATTAATGCTGCTAATGCGGTAACTAACTTTAATCAGCCCGGGCTTCCTTCTGGAGGTATGGGGCAATTGCAGCAAGTTGTCCAGGACGATCTTGGCATCCCGATAGACTACTATTCTCTTTTAAATTACGCTGCCTTTAAAGATGCAGTGGATGCGGTAGGTCAAATAAAATTAGACATACAAAGCCCCGACCCAAGGGGCATATATGATGCATACACCCATACCGACTTGCCGAACGGGTGGGTTTCTCTTAACGGACAGCAGGCCCTTGATTTATCTAGAGCGAGAGGCGATGAGTCGGCCGGAGATATATCGTATGGTCTGCCAAACGGTGACTTTAATCGTACACAGCACCAACGGCAAATGCTCGTAGCTCTAGCCCAAAAAGCAGAAACCATTGGGATACTCGCTAACCCCTTCAAAATGTCCGAACTGTTTAAGTCGCTAACTAGCAACATACAAACAAATCTGAATCTGGCAGATTTGATCAGACTTAGTCAAATTACTGACGGCATGAACTTATCTAAACTTCAGTCAGTAACTTATGCTTACGGCGGCGCAAACAGCATATTAACTGACTATACTGCCCCTGACGGCGAGGAGGCATTAGCCCCAACCGAAGGAGTGGGAGAGTTTGGCCAGCTCCAGCAGTACTATCAGCAGCTAACGTCCAATAATCCGGTAGCAAAGGAATCCCCTAGCATAGTCGTTTTAAATGGTACGCAAACAGATAATCTCGCCCGCGGTTTCTCGACTAAAATCTCTACTGATGGGTTTAATGTTGAGGGAATCACTGATGCCAACAACACATACTCAACAAGCATGATTATAGATAACGTTGGCAACACCAAACCAGATTCTCTCGATCTACTTAGAAGTTTATTGCCTCGAGACACTTTAGTCTCTCCTAATGACACTGCTACTACCGAAGCAACTGAGGCTCAAGGATATAATGCCAACTTTGTTGTGGTGTTGGGCCAAGACTATACCGGTAACCCAGCACCCTGAGCTTACTCAGCTTAAGAGATAAAATCTGCTAATATATCTTAATTAACGCCGTCTTAGCTCAGTTGGTAGAGCAGCGCATTCGTAACGCGCAGGTCATCGGTTCGATCCCGATAGACGGCTCCAATGCGGGTGTAGTATAACGGCTATTATGTAGCCTTCCCAAGGCTAAGACGCGGGTTCGACTCCCGCCACCCGCACCACGAGTTTATTCATCTGTATAACTTTCATCAGTAATGCTAAAATAAGACACTAGAATTATGGCCAGTGATAAAAAATATATTCGCGACCACTTTGTGCTTTTATTGGTCTCAATAAATGCGTTTTTAGCTATAGCGGGGATTATCTATAGTCTTATTAAGATTTTCTCGGTAGCCCACAGCGGTTACATTGTTCAATATCGGCCTAGTTTAGGGGTGAGCGCTTACCAAACCGGTAGCTCCTCAGACCTAGTTGCGTTTAGCGTGTTTGCAGTATTAATACTGGCTATAGGCATAGTACTTAGTTACCGTGCGTATAAAATACACAGACAACTAGCTGTAACCGTTTTAACTTTAGGTATCATGCTTCTAAGCTTAAATATTATTATTAGTAACGCTTTACTGCAGCTCAGATAAGCAAAAGGAATTAAGGGGGCATTAATGACCGACTTAGAAATACCCCTGGAGAAGGATAGAAAAGGTCATTATCGGTTTTTTGAAATACTCCCTGGGTTTTTAAGTTACACACTTCTTCTTTTGCCGTTTATTCTAGCTTTAATCGATGTTACTCTGGCGGTCTTTTTTATTATCTTTTATCTGTTGGTCTTCTTTGTCAGGGCTCTCGGCTACGCCATTAGGGGTATTGCTGGCTACATTAATATGCGTCATCAGTTGAAACTAGACTGGAATGCTCTGGCAGAGGACATAGATAACGGTCAGGTTACAGATAAGCAGATAGAAAGGCCCAAGTGGCATTATAAAAACTTGAAAAGATTAGGAACTAGGAAGTACGACTTTAGGCCTAAGGAGCTTACACACGCGGTTATCATAGCCACTGTTAATGAGAGCCGAGAAGTCTTAGAGCCAACGATTCAAGCAGTTCTAAACTCTAACTTTGACTCAAAGCGAATAATACTTTTTATAGCTTACGAGGGTAGAGCAGGTAAGCCGGCTGAAGAAAGAGTTATGCAGCTCTTGGAGGAGTATAAAGACAAGTTTCAATATGCTGAGGCTGTCAAACACCCTGCAAATGTACCGAATGAAGTTATTGGTAAAGGGTCGAACATTACATGTGCTGGCAGAAAGCTTGCTAAATACATAGCAAAAGAGAAGATAGATCCCAAAAAAGTATTAGTAACTACGCTAGATTCAGATAATAGAGTGGACAGAAGGTATTTTGCCGCACTTAGTTATCTTTACTGTGTCGTACCAAATCCACTAAGAGCGTCTTATCAACCCGTAGCTATGTATACCAATAACATTTGGGATGCACCAACTATGATGAGGGTCATAGCTACCGGTAACAATCTCTTTTACATCGTCAACACCCAAAGACCGCATCTATCGAGAAACTTCTCGGCGCACGCTCAACCCTTGCAATCCCTGATTGAAACCGACTTTTGGAGTACCAGAACGGTGGTGGAGGATGGACATCAATTCTGGCGATCATATTTTCGTTATGATGGAGACTACAGAGTATATCCCTTTAGCATACCCATTTATCAAGACGCAGTGCTTGCGGAAGGTTACACAAAAACCCTTAAAGCTCAGTTTATACAGCTAAGAAGATGGACATATGGTGCATCAGATGTAGCCTACATAGCCGATAAGGGCTTCTGGCATAAGAATAAGATACCTAAAGCGGACGTGTTAGCTAAGATGTTAAGAACCCTTGAAAGCCATGTCACCTGGGCGACCGGGCCGTTAATAGTCTATTTTGCTGCCTTTATACCCCCGTTAATTAGTCCACAGAACCTGGCAGCCAACCAGTTGCCCTTAATTGTAAGTCGTGTCCAAAGACTGGGTTTAGCAGGACTACTTATAACCCTCTACGTTTGCTTGGTTACTCTGCCACCCAGACCAGCTAGATATAAGAGGCATAGGTCGGTATTAATGCTACTGCAGTGGGTGCTGCTTCCTGTAACTAGCGTGGCTTATGGTAGTCTTGCAGCCTTTAACTCTCAAACTAGACTAATGTTTAAGAAGTATCTAAGTAAATTCGACGTAACGGAGAAGACAACAATTACAGAGTCAGGCAAGAAAATCTCCACTGTTGCCGATCCATCTAGGGATGACTCTAATGGGCGTCGTAGTATACGGCGGCTGTTTTATCGAAACGGTTAAGAGTAATAAGAGCGGTCTGTCTTATCTGAGAGGTGTTTAAAGGGCTCTTAAAGCCGTTTTTAAACAGTTTAGCGATAATCGTGGCAGTTATATCTCCTGCATCGTCTACAGGGCTTCTGCGATGGCTTAAGCTACTTAATATGCTAACGAACAGGCTGTCTCTCGAGAAAGGTGCTAGTTTGCCACTAGAGTCCTTAACTACAGCCACGTCTTTATAGAGAACGCCCTCTATGGTCGTGAATAAAGTACCACAGTCATTACACAGACGCCTTCGCCATACCCTAGCACTTCTGTTTTTAAATCTTGAGTTTACGACGGAAGTTGAACCACCACAACTATAACAAACCATGTCAACATATTGACACCCAGCTATAGAAATGTCTAGTGGAAAAGAATTTCTAAATAGGGGATAAAGCAATAAAAAGAGACTAGCTATCTTAAAATAACTAGCCTACTTACTTATTTAGAAGGGGCGATATGCCTGATTCTTCTTATTCTATTATTGAATGGTTTAGTCGAAATTAGCTCTTCGTAAAATAACTTAAAGTCGTCTAAAGCGCTACTATTTCTGATACCAAAACTTCCTGTTTAACTGAGTAACTCTATCAAAAAAGCTTGAGGGAGTCAATAATTTAGCGATGTATCAATCTAACTGGAATAATGGTGGGCGATACAGGACTCGAACCTGTCACCTCTACGATGTCGACGTAGCGCTCTAACCAAATGAGCTAATCGCCCTTAATTTTCTAACAGACAGTATTATATATAAAAGAGAAGAGATAGTTAAATTTGGCTTTACCATATTTGATATAAAAGGACAGGCTAGTTTTCCCCACTAAAAAGTGTGCAAATTACAGCATAAATTGGCTAGCCATATAATACTAACCCTGCTATAGTACTTCGTTACAGGTGAAGTTTTGACGAGATTGTTTTGTCTCGCCAAACGGCACTTAGGCGGTTGAATGATTTGCGAGGTCATTCAATCGCTTTTTGCTTTCTATAGACAGTCGACTATAATAATCGTTAAGCGCGGACTAGGACTAACCAACCTGGGAGCTTCGTGGGATAGGCCCGGATACGTACGATAACGTAACAGGGAAGAGTACAATATTTCGGTGGAACCGCCCTTAAAGGGCCCGAAATGCGCAGATTATGGATTGAAATTATATCTATACGGCGCATTTTTACTTTATAAGAGGTAGATAATGGCAGTAGACAACGACTTAACGGCAATGAGGCACAGCCTAGCTCATATAATGGCTGCAGCTATCAAGAAAAAGTGGCCTAAAGCTATGTTTGGTGTCGGTCCTGCCGTTGACAACGGTTTCTACTATGACGTCGACATAGGTGATGAAAAGCTATCAGAAGACGATTTCCCGGAGATAGAGAAGCTGATGAAGGGCATAATTAGCGAGGACCAACCATTTGTAAAGAGTGAAACGCCTATAGATGAAGCCATAAATTGGGCTAAAACTAGCAATCAGCCATACAAAGAAGAGCTTCTTAACGATCTGAAAAGATCAGGCACAACTCTTAAAAAGGATCTCAACCCTGAAGAACTAGGTACTTTTACGGGCGGAGAGTCTGCCGTAAGCAGCGTGTCGTTTTATCAAAATGGCGACTTCATTGATTTATGTAAGGGTCCACAAGTTGCATCTACCGGTAAAGTTGGCGCTTTCAAACTTTACAGGGTGTCCGGAGCCTACTGGCGTGGCAATGAGAAGAATAAACAGCTTCAAAGAATATATGGTCTAGCGTTTAATACCGAAGATGAGCTCAATAAGTATCTCCACCATCTCGAAGAAGCGCAAAAGCGAGACCACCGTCGTCTAGGGCAGGAACTCGACCTATTCCTTATATCCCCATTGGTCGGTTCTGGCCTACCACTTTTTACTCCTAGAGGTACAGTGATCAGGGAAGAGTTAAATAGATTTTCTCAGGATCTACGAGAAGCTATTGGCTACCAAAAGATCTGGACACCTCATCTGGCAAAAAAGGAACTATATGAAGTATCTGGTCACTGGGAAAAGTTTGGCGATGAATGGCTAAAGGTAGAAAGCCAGGAGACTAAAGACCAACTGGTACTAAAACCAATGAATTGCCCACATCACCAGCAAATTTACGCCTCGAGACCAAGAAGCTATAAAGACCTTCCAATTAAGTACATGGAAACAACCACAGATTACAGGGACGAAAAGGCAGGAGAACTTCTTGGCCTCTCTAGGGTTCGATCTATCACCCAAGACGACAGCCATACGTTCTGCACGCCAGACCAAATCAAAGACGTGCTAAAGACATTAATAGAAAACGTTAAAACCTTCTATATGGCTCTGGATTTGCCTCTCAAGGTGAGGCTTTCATATAGAGACGACTCTAACAACTACTTGGGGGACAAAGAGCTCTGGGATAAGGCCCAAGCAATTCTCAAGGAAGTCGTAGAAGAAAGCGAGCTTGAATACAAGATAGCGGAAGGCGAAGCTGCCTTTTATGGACCAAAAATAGACTTTCTAGCAACAGATGCCATAGGTCGAGAGATTCAGGTAGCGACACCTCAGTTAGACTTTGTTCAGCCTGGAAGATTCAAGTTAGTCTATACCGACCAAGATGGGCACGATAAAACCCCAGTCATGGTGCACTTTGCGCTACTGGGGTCAATCGAGAGATTCATGGGTGTTTACATTGAACATACAGCTGGCAAGTTCCCGGTATGGCTAGCACCTGAGCAAGTACGCCTAATAACTGTCAACCAGGAAGACGAAACGCTTCAATACGCCGATAAGATCGTTGCAATGGCTAAAAAGCATGGATTGAGGGTGATCCTAGACAATGATAACGAGTCGGTCGGTAAGAAAATACGATCTGCTGAAGTCTACAAAGTCCCATACGTCGTAGTGATAGGCGAAAAAGAAATAAAATCCAATCAAGTTACTCCGAGGATAAGATCTGACTTGAACGTTAAAGAGGGTGAAAGATCTTTGACTAGTGAAGATTTCTTAAAGACAGTAGCTAACGAAGCTAAAACCCGAGTCTTGAAGTCTTCCATATAAAATTGATGGTCTTATGGACAACCTGCCAAAATTTAGAGTACTTGTCGAGGAAGTAGTATCCACCATCCCACCAGGACGAGTTATGACTTACGGGCAGCTAGCCGCAATTTGCGGCAAGCCAAGAGCCGCTAGGCAGGTAGGCGGTCTCGCACACTTCGGTGATCCGAATTTACCTTGGCAAAGGGTGGTTAATAAAAGTGGTGGATTGGCATCCGGCTATCCTGGTGGACGGCTTGGTCACAAGGCTGCACTGGAAAAGGATGGTGTCACGGTTTCTAAAGAGTTAAAAGTCAATATTAAGGAACTAATTTGGTGGCCAGAAAACTAACGCCACTAGTAGTAATCGTTGGTCCAACTTGTTCTGGTAAGAGCGGTTTAGGGATGAAACTAGCTGAATACTTTAATGGCGAAATTATTTGTGCCGATTCTTGGACAGTGCGCAAAGGCGTAGACATAGGTACGGCTAAACCTACTCCTCAAGATAGAAGAAGCATAAAACACCATCTTCTAGATGTTATTGAACCTGATGCAATGTTCAACGCAGCAGAATTCAAGAAATTAGCGACCAAGGCGATTGCAGACATATCTAACAGGGGTAAACTACCAATAATGGTTGGAGGCAGCGGACTGTATATCGACGGCCTTCTATACAACTACAGCTTTCTGCCACCCAGTAAATTACGAAAGAAGTTAAACACCTTAAAGCTTGAAGAGCTAATTAAAAGAGCTGACAAGCTCAATCTGATCAACACTTCTATTGACCTCAATAACAGGCGACATCTTATACGTCTAATTGAGGCTAACGGAGATAGGCCAACCAGAAATGAGCTCAGAAGTAACACTCT
>DATJNI010000002.1:0-14163 GCA_035508275.1 Candidatus Sulfotelmatobacter sp. | reverse complement strand
TATAAGTAAATATGACCGCTTTAAACAAATGCCTCGGTTCTTACCATGTTATTCTAGGCTTAAGGTGAACATTCTTGGGATAGAAACTAGTTGCGATGAAACGGCGGTAGCTGTGGTCAGCGATGGCTATTATTTGAGAAGTAACGTAGTGGCATCAAGCATGGACTTACACCGTAAATACGGCGGTGTAGTGCCGGAAATAGCGGCTAGAAGCCACATTGAGGCTATAACTCCCTGTTTAGAAGAAGCATTGAGCCAAGCTAAGCTTGATTGGGGAGATATTGACGCTATAGCTGTTAATTACGGTGCCGGATTGAGCGGTAGTCTGCTAATTGGCGTCTTGACCGCCAGAACCTTAGCAATTGTTTTTAATAAACCGCTGTATGCCACAAACCATATTCACTCCCACATATATGCAAATTTCATAACAAAAACAGATCTACCTGGTTATAGATTGGTAAAAAGTGCCCCTGAATTTCCCTTTCTTGCACTAATGGTATCCGGTAAACACACGCAATTGGTGTTATTTAATAATCACTTTGACTACCAAGTTCTCGGACGCACAACCGATGATGCTGTTGGTGAAGCATATGATAAGGTAGCTAAAATGTTAGGACTTCCCTACCCTGGCGGGCCGTCCGTCGAGAAACTAGCATTAAATGGCGACCCCGGTTCAGTACTGCTGCCCAAAACCCGGATGAGCGGTTACGATTTCTCGTATAGCGGACTAAAAACCGCGCTCCTTAGGGCGGCTCAAAAAATGATAGGCGAAAGCTATGACTACCCATCAGTAAAATTGCCGGCGAGGTTAACAGATAAGCAGAAAGCCAATCTGGCGGCTAGTTTTCAGCAAGCAGCTATAGGTGCTCTGGTTGAGCATACTAAACGCGCATATGATGAGTTTAGCCCCAAAGCCGTCGTGATAGCCGGAGGTGTCGCCGCTAGCCAGCCACTAAGAGAACAGCTAAGCAAGACCTTAGGGATTAGCTTGGACTATCCAGACATTAAACTTTGCAGCGATAACGCTGCCATGGCTGCCAGTCTCGGGTATTACTACGCTACTAACAATCAAGCCTTAGCTGATCCGTATACTCTCGACGTAGAGCCAAGCTTAAGTATGTAGTTAGTTTGCATTTTCATGTGACATAGATCACCATTTAGGATTTTATTAACAATATTAGAGGTGATATCATTAACCAGATATGAGCCTACCGAAAGCCTATACGGCCAGTGACTACGAGAATGACATCTATAGATTATGGGAAGACAGCGGTATCTTTGTTGCCCACCCCGATCAGAAAAAAGAGCGGTTTTCTATCAGTATGCCGCCCCCGAACGAGACTGGCACTCTGCATATTGGCCATGCCCTGTTTATTACTCTACAAGACATACTAGTAAGACGAGCGAGGCAAGAGGGAAAAGATACTCTTTGGTTACCAGGTACAGATCATGCGGCTATAGCAACTAATGCCATTATTGAAGCTAAGCTAGAGAAAGAGGGAACCAGCAAACACCAAGTAGGTAGGGAAGAGTTTCTTAGAATTACCAAGGAGTTTGTCGGTGATAGTAGGAATAAGATTAATTCTCAGCTTAGGGCTATGGGAGCAAGCTGCGATTGGAGCAGACTGAGGTATACCCTTGATGATTCTCTAAACAGATGCGTCAATGAAGTATTTACGATGATGTATAAGGACGGTCTTATTTATAGGGGTCATCGCATAGTTAATTGGGACCCTAAGCTCGAAACCAATGTATCGGATGACGAAGTAGATTACATCGAAGAAAAAGGCAAGTTCTATACCTTAAAATACGGCCCATTTTTAATTGGTACCGCCCGACCGGAAACCAAATTTGGTGACAAGTACGTCGTCATGCACCCTGACGATAAGCGGTATAAGAAGTACAAACATGGGGAACAGTTCGAAGCAGAATGGATAAACGGCAAGGTTAAGGCCACGATTATCAAAGATGAGTCCGTTGATCCTAAGTTTGGCACAGGAGTTATGACGATAACTCCTTGGCATGATCAAACAGACTTCTATATAGCCGAAAGGCATAAGCTAGACAAAGAACAGATAATAGACTTAAAAGGTAAGCTCTTACCTATTGCTGGCGAGTTCGCCGGTATGGGTATAGACGAGGCTAGGCCAAAGATTATTGAGAAACTGGATAAAAAGGGTTTGCTTGTCAAAGTAGACGACAACTACATGCATAACGTTGCCATAAATAGCCGTGGAAAGGGCAAAATAGAGCCTCAGATACGCCTGCAGTGGTTCATTGACGTAAACAAGCCAGTTGTAGATTGGAAGGGCTCTAAACGCTCCTTGAAGCAGGTTATGCAGAATGTAATTAGGGAAGGGGACATTAAACTAGTCCCGGCCCGTTTTGAGAAGAATTACTTCCATTGGGTAGACAATCTCAGGGACTGGTGTATTAGCCGTCAGATATGGTGGGGTCATAGAATACCAGTCTGGTACAGGGGTGAAAAAGAGACTTACGTTGGGGTTTTGCCACCAGACGATGAACCGAGTAAGCCTAAGTGGCAGCAGGATCCTGACACCTTAGATACCTGGTTTAGCTCGGCCCTTTGGACTTGGAGCACCCTGATAGACCCAAAACTAGCAGAGAACTATGATTTATCTCTTCATGATTTGCTGGATAGAAGCCAAGACTACAAGACTTACCATCCGACCACTGTTATGGAGACTGGTTGGGACATACTATTCTTCTGGGTAACTCGTATGATTCTAGCTACCACTTATGTAACAGGCGACATCCCTTTTAAAACTGTATATATGCACGGCCTAGTTAGAACCGAAGAAGGTAAAAAAATGAGTAAAAGCAGCCCTGACACAGTAGTTGACCCCTTAGAGGTTATTCCTGAATACGGCACAGATTCCCTTCGATTGGCTCTTGTCCAAGGCATGACCGCTGGTAATGATCAGCGCTTGGGTAGATCTAAGATAGTCACTAATCGTAACTTCTGTAATAAGCTCTGGAATGTCGCTAGATATATTGAGGGTCTTGGACTAGACAGTTCGGCACCAGACGTACAAACCCTAGCAGATAACTGGATTCTGAAACAGCTAAAAAGCACTCAAGATTTAATTAAAAAAGATCTGGAGAACTTCCACTTCTCAGAAGCTTACGACAAACTCTATCACTATATCTGGAATGATTTAGCAGACTGGTACATTGAAGCTAGCAAAATCTCTCCAAACAAAAGTCTGCTTCGCTATTTACTCGAAAAAAGTCTAATACTTGCCCACCCTTTCGCTCCTTTTGTAACAGAGACAATATGGCAAAATTCGGTATCAAACAATACGCTGCTAGCCGCTCAACCTTTGGAAGAAATTTTGGCCTATAATAGCCATCACGCCAAAGATTTTGAAACAATAAAAGACATTGTTACAGAGGCGCGGTATTTGCAAAAAGAACTAAAAGCACCAAAGTCTCCCCTAACCTACAAGCATGAAAACCTGATCAAAGAGAATGCCCAAATGCTGAAACAGTTGGCAAACTTAGGCAGTGTTGAAGAAGATAACGAAGGGCATGGTATAAAACTCACTAGTGTTAATTTAAGAATTTGGCTCGATGTCGACGATGCTAAGGCAAAGCATTTCATTGGTGAACTAAAACTAAAGAAAGAAGAACAGGCAAAATTAATTGAGCAACTTGAGAAGCGCTTAGCAAATAAGCAGTACTTAAGTGGTGCCCCAGAGTCAGTTGTTGAGCAGACAAAAGAACAGCTTAGTGCAGCCAGGGATCGGCTAAAAACCCTTTCAGAAGAGATTAGACGTTATACTTAGGCCGGCTCTATTGCCTGCTTAATCTTATCTACGGATATTTCAGGCCTCGAATCATCGAACCAAAGAACATGCCAGCCTTTTTTTTCGGCAGCCATTAAATTGACTCTATCATCGTCTATAAGAAGGATTTCACCGCCAGGACAGCCAGCCTTTTCTTCTGCTGCTTCGTATATCTCTTCTTCCGGCTTAATATGCCCTACTTCAGACGAATCTATGATTGCGCTATAACTAACATTAGGTAGGTTATGGTCTCGCCTCATAGAGGATAGAAACCCGGGCATGGTATTCGTCATTAGGCCAACCTTATATCTCTCACTCGACCACATTAATAGCTCCTGCATACTGTCTATTGGCTCGATGGTAGAAAGGTAATACTCCTGCCACTTTATGCTCCCCTTGCCTAGCCTCTTAGATAAAGCTTGATTAAAGTCATTGAGGCTCATTTCGCCGCGGCAGACTTGATCATTAAAGTGCCAAAAAGCTGACTCCACCGTCTCAAGATGCGACCCTGTATCTAGTGATAATTTATCAAAAGCCCTCTGGTAAAAGTGAACCAGGCAACCATTAACATCGAAGTATATGAAACTAACTCCGTTCTTTGTTTTTTGGAAAGTCTTATTCGGATTACCACTACTTCCCACCAGTTCATCAAGAGATAAACCCAGCGCTCCGGCTATAGATTGAATAGTAAATATCGAGGGAGATTTTATTGCACCTCTCTCTATTTTAGTAAGCGTAGAAAAGCTTAAATTAGCTTTAGAGCAAAGTTGTTGCTGCGTTAAACCAGCATCCTGTCTGGCCCTTTGTAGTACCTTGCCCAACCCCCTCTCGTCCATAGCCACATGATATCAACAATCACTGCAATATCAAATATAAATGGTACTAAACGGCTATTTAACGTTAAGTATGAGATCCAGCATGGTAAAGAAAAATAAGGTCGCTACTACGAATACTACGGCCAAAAATATTAAAATACTTTGATTATTCGTATAACCAACTCTCCTACCGAGGGTGTTGTAGGCAATTGCTGCTACGCCGGCTCCAAAAAATAGTGAAAAGAAAAAGTCCATAATTAGCTAATTTAATTAAATTTTATCCTTGCAGCTATCTTCTCCAGTTCTGAATTATCAGGCTTGGAATCCATGTCTTGACTAGTGCGGAATTCTTCTACGGTAGAGAAGGGAATTAAGTTAACGTGCGCATGAGGTACGTCTACCCCTATAACCTGGGCGCCAACGTACTTTGTTTGCATGACTTCTTTTAATCTTTTTGAGACTTTCTTAACGGTTTTCATTAGATTTAAATAATCTTCCTCATCTAGATCCCAAACAAATTCTACCTGTTTTTTTGGGATAACAAGGGTGTGGCCAGGTTGAATAGGGTGTATGTCTAAAAAGGCAAGGGTAGTATCGTCTTCGTATACCTTAAAAGAGGGTAATTCTCCTTTAATGATCTTAGTGAAGACACTGTCTTGCATTCTTGTATTATATCTAATATTTTCGCCTTTAATTTAGGATAGAATATTAAAATGCCCAAATTTAAAAAGTTTTTATCTTTATTGCTGGCACTTATACTGATTGTCTCTCTTGTAGGCCTGGCTGTTTCATTAAATATTAAAATTAATTTTTCTAATGAAGCAAAAATAAGTACATGGATAGACTATGACTCCAGTTATAAGATATTAATTAATAAAGTTACAGATGAAGCCGATAACTTAGTCGGAAGTGAATATCAAGTGGGAAATATTAAAAAAGTTATTAAAAAATCAGCCGAGACTGCCTATCCGCAAACAAAATACGAACAAAATATTAAATTATTGCTTTCCGCCAATCTAAATTGGTTAAAAGGGACAACTGCTAAGCCTGAATTTAATATAAATTTAATAAATGTTAAAAATAACTTCGCTAACAGCATTAGTAATTACTTTAAGTCTCGCATACAAAACTTGCCCCTATGTACTGATTTGCAGCTTGCAGAGATTAACACGCCCCTAGCTACCAACTGCTGGCCGTCATCCATAAGCCCTCAAACAGGTGCCGATCAGATAAAAAATCAGATTATTAACAGTAGTATCTTCCTAAACACTAAATACATTACCCCCAGTAATGCAGTCATTAATTCCTCTGTAAACAACCAGCCTTACTACGTACAGTACTCATATGTGGCCAAGAGATACCAACAGTCTCAAAAGTATCTGCCTTACGAAGTAGTAGCCATAGTTGTAAGTATTGTTTTAATACTCGCGCTGCATCCTAACAGGAGAAAGAAATTTAAGCTGATAGGTTGGAGCTTTCTAATAGCTGGTCTGGCCGTTTTGGCTTCAAAGTGGGGTATTCGTGGATATAACACTAAACTTAACGCTTATGTAGCTCAAAATGCGTCTACAGACGAGTTTAAGCAGCCGATTGATCACTTTATGAAGTCTGCGGTGCTTGCACTCAATAAAAGTATTGTTGTTAACGCTGCTATCTATATTGCTATAGGAGTTATTGTCTTACTAGTGTGCTACATATATGCAATAAGCCACCGCAGTAAAAAGTCTGATTCTATAACTTAACTGGCGGAGAGGGAGGGATTCGAACCCTCGGTGCATTATGCATGCACACTTGTTTTCGAGACAAGCCAATTAAACCACTCTTGCACCTCTCCAACTGACAATTATATGACTAAGTATGCCAGTTTTCTGAGTTCATTGACATTCTAGCGGCTTCTAGCTAGTAATTGCCCCCTTAACGTGGTAAATTAACCTCTGTTATTTATGCGCCCGTAGCTCAGTTGGATTAGAGTGCATCCTTGCGGAGGATGAGGTCGCAGGTTCGAATCCTGTCGGGCGTACCATGACTCCTATGCTTTACATATATTTATAAATATATGTAAACTGAAAAATGATATGCCTCATTATAAAGTTGAGCAAATTCCAGAAATACCATTCAACGAAGTGTCTGCTGATGAAATTGAACTTGTAATATCTGCTTTATCAGATCCAATTTGGGAGTATAGAACTATTAGCGGTATTGAGAAAGACACACAAGTTTCTGCTTCACATATAGCTGCAGTTTTAGACAAAAGTGGTATAGCTAGAAGGACGGCATTTACTGTACAACCTGGTAATCAGGCTGTATATGCTAGTGCGGATAAGCCCGTAACCATTAGAGAGAGAATTGCAAGAATTGGATGGTTGTTACAGCAATAGTACGAGGGCGATAACTTCCTTTACGACGCTGTACCAAGCACAAGTATTTTAGACTATCCGTCAGACTGTTTGGCCTTTCTCGGCATATTTATATAGTCTGGGTCATGGGTTAAGGCTTGGTTTGCAATATTCCATATCTGCCTAAACGATTCAGCGATCAAAGAGTTATCTATACTAATTACATACCCTTCGCCATCAAATACTTGGATGATTAATTCGCCATCGCTAGTTGACCACTCAACCGGAGAAGTATAATCAGATTCTTTTATCCACGTTCTTTCTAGGTTTAGATTAGTCGATAGCTTTGCCTCTGTTGAATCGGGAGTTATTCCGTATCGTTTAACTACATTGCTCGCTTGTCTGATCCGAATATTTGACATAGTGTCATAACCCATAAAGGGTATGTCAGCCCTGGATTTTATGAAATATATCGGATTTCCCTTTTGGCTTTGATTTTCGTATGCGTCTACCATTGCCTGCTTGCCAGTAAATGAAGTTATCGCAGCAGAACCACTTTTACTATATTTTTGCCTCAACCCAACCATTGCCTCGTTAACTTTCTGCTCTAACGCAATTATATTGTTACGTTTTTCTGCAAGCAGAGAAGCTAGAGCAGAGGGGTCTGCAGGTCTGTATATCAGCTTCTTACCCGATACTTCTTTATAAACTAACCCTAGGACTTCTAAGGATTCTAAAACTTTGTATGCGTTTGTACGAGTTATGTCCATCTTCTTAGTAAGCTCTTTTGGAGCGCTTGGGCCATGCTCAAGTAAGTACAAGTAGGCTTTTGCTTGGTGTTCTGAAAGTCCAGCATTTATTAGTAGTTGATCCATGGAAAGTATGGTAACACATTTTATATATTTTGTGAATTATTATTTCACAATTTTATCATTTACACCTTAATATATATTATTATTTGTGAATTTATATTGACAGTATTGTTATTTTGATATATAATAGCAACTACTGTAACCATTAATGCAGTAGTGAAAGGCACGTCAAACATGAGTGAAAGAATACGCTTAAACGAATTGGCCAAGCCAGAGGATACTCAATTATCTCCAGAACAGGTACTGGCAGCAGGTGAGGAATTGCTGCAATATTTTGGTGTAGAGATAAGGCCTACCGATCCTTTGCGAACTGAGGAGTTTGTAGGCATAATGGACCAACTTAACCCACGCTTCCAAGGCGAACGATCACTTGTAAGATTTGAGTTAGAGCAAGATCAAACTGAATGGCCCGACGAGGCAAAAAAGGTCATCATGCAGGCTGCCGAAAAAATGCGGATGCTTGAGCCGCAAACGCCCTTCGAAGGATACTTTGACGCTATCATTGTTCTAGCTGGTGCTCGTCAGTCCAATCTTGATCGACTTCGTTATGCGGCAAGGTGTTTATACACTAGAGCAAGTTTGCTTACTCCAATTCCTGAATCTACTAGAAGAGCCTATAGACATGGTGCTCTAGTAATTGCCGGATCAAAACGTAAATTACAGGACGCTGAGAAGGAAAATGTTGCTAATTATGCTAAGGGTGCCGAGACTGAGGAAGACTTAGTAATGGCTGCGGTGGAGCTGGTCCCGTCCATAGAGCAGAAATTGTCTGAAGAATTTGGAAAACATCCTCAAATAATGGCATGGGGCGAAGTTATTGTTGACGGCGAAAAAGTTGGGACTCCACAGGTTGTCGATGCGGTATTAAGGGAAGCTATCGAGTCGCATGAAGAGGGGGACCGTGAATTTCCAGAAGACTTTAAGCTGGGCGCCGTAACTACACAGATTTATCAGACGGCAACCGAGCTTGACCTTGCTCGGGTGGCAAAGAGATACGGTATAAAGGAAACGTTTACCGCTGGGAATCCGTCTGATCCTAACATTATTGCAAAGCGTACTCCTGCTACCTACTTAAGTGAGGTGTTGCGAACGCTGAAAGCTGCTGCCTTGGCTCGGGCTGAAGGCGTGGAAAACGTAGGGCTGAAGCACTATCCGATTCGTCCATATGGTCTTGGAGACTACTATATTTAATTGCATAAATTATAAGATTATGGTAGTATATGCTTAGTTATTCGAGGAGTTTATGTTCGGTAACAGCGAGTTAGAAAACGATTTTCAAAAGCCGGATTATGACTATGGCAATCACTCGCCCCTTGAAATAGTCAGGCTAGTAGCGCATCACTCATACACCGAGATTGATCCTCACGCCTCATTAGATTATGATCCACACGCTCAACCTCTATTTACGGAGGCCCAACTTGAAGTTAAGGTTGGTGAAATTGTAGATAACTATCAGGTTATAGTCGATCCCAAATCAACAGAAGCAAATCCAAAGCAATTTGGCATAACCGTAGCTAATGAACACTTATTAGGTGACGGCGTGCCAGCTATTCTAATGTTATCTACAAGCGGCTCCAGCCTTTATGACGAAAGGGGCAACCCAAACAATGAAGGTAACGCACTGGAGCTAGCATATATGGCATTCGAGCACCCAACAAAGCCTATCGTATATGTAGAAAGTCCGGGCAATGGTAACTCAACCGACCTAGAAGACGAAGAGTATAGGGAGGCAACTAGGGACGGCAAGCTAATTCGAGAGAGCAGGGATGCCTCTGGTAGGGTAGTCGATTATAAGGCATTTGAAACTATCCAAGCCTTGGCCAGAGCGCTAGCCGACGTAGGTATAGGCGTAAGTCATATCTCGTCCAATGCAACAGGTGCGCACTTTTCTTCGGCACTTATGGCAGCATTACCTAAAGATAGTGTTGAACGAGCGTTTTTGTATAATCCCTCTAATATTTCTGACAGAAATATAGTTGTGCTGACATATGCAGGCCTAAAGGAAGTTTTCACACAAGGTCGATACAGAAAACGCTCTAGAGACCCTCTTAGACTTACCGCCGAAAGAAAAGAAATGGCCCGAAGAATCATGGGTTCTGTTACAAAGCGTAGGATCGATCAAGCAAGAGCCAGTACGCATAATCCAGCTAAACTAAGACGTCAGCAAAAAATATTTAGGCACGGAAATAACACTGGTCAGTCGGCAGCCGTGCAATTGGTTGCCGGACAGCTGCAACACCCCGGCGCCAGACAGACTATTGTTTTCCCAGAATTTGCCGCTCAATATAAAAGCCCTAGGGATTTTGAAAGATTTATGGGCATAGTGAGCGAGCTAATGGGCCACTTGGTAGATTTGCACTATATTGAGAGTTTAAAGTTGCCACTTGGTCAATATGGTCATAGCCATTACCCAACCGTAAGACAGACTCTGGAAAATTATTCCTTTAACAGATAGTGCGCTGGCTTGATAGATATAGTTAATCCACAAACTTAGCCACAGTTTTTAAACAATCTATAACGCTAATGCTTGCATTATATTGCACGTAGACTTACACTTTTAATTGTCACTGTGAGGTGGCTATCATCGCAAGATGATACGCAATAAATCAGCAATGATTTATAGCAAGAAAGGAACCTGGCGACAGGTTCTTTTCTTTTATGACTAGTGTAATTTAAGATGCTTTATGATATAATATGGTTTTATGAGCGAACCAGGTATTTCGAACATGGAGATCCTGCCTTCAATAGAGGTGCAGAGAGAAACCCTTCGAGAAGTACAGTCTAGGCACAGAGGCTGGCTGAGCGATATAGGCGTGATGCAAGTAGCTATAGACGCTATTTTAGTCGACGGAGATTTCGTGGCTATCGATCAAGATAGAACGCGTTTATCTCTCGCAACCGTGGGCCGTGGAGAAGCAAAAGAAAGCACTGCTTCACTGCGTATCCCCGGTACTGTTCTCGACAGCAGTGGGACGGAAATTTTTAGATATGTACACCTCGCAAGTATTCATCAAGGGGAGATATGGCCATATTACGGACTTAAAAACGCTCAAGCCCGTGAAGTATTTGTCATGCTTGGTGAGCTAGCAACTGAAAAGCGTACACGTATCCCTTATCTACATACAAGCCTATCGTTCGTGCTCGACACAACGCCGAGTAGATACGCACCTAAAAAATCATTTACTTAAGCTAAATTTTAGTTTGTTAGGGTAAAAATACTAACAGCTTAAGCTACTACTTATGCATATACTTAACGCTAGTAGAGCTTTTGGTGGAGGTTATCTAAATGGCTACACAAGTAAAAACACAGGGCAAAGTTTCGGGTCAGCCCAGGGAATGGTGGAGAGCCTATCTAAATTTAAGGTAAGCTTCTAGGTATTTCTTTCGGCTTACTCTTTAGATTAACGGGGTAAAGTTTGTATGCTTTAACTACTGCTATCTCAAAGGAGTAGTAGAGTACTTGCGCCTGCAGATAAAGCCAAAACATGAGTCCCAGTGCTACAGCGAAGTAGCTATATAGTGCATCAAGTCTTTTAAGTTCTCGTCCTAGCAGAATAGCGCCTAGTGACTGTAGTATGACTAGTCCTACGGCTGCGACCAACGCCCCTTCCCATGTCTTTTTGTATGGAATGTGTCTAGGCAGGTTAAAACTAATTAAGAAGTTAAATAGCCAGAAAAGTAGAAATATATTTATTAAAATTGGCACGATTCTAAAATCGTGATCCCCACTAACATCGCTAGCTGCGCCGGATATTACTGAAGCTAATATAAATCCTAATCCGCCCACTACTACAACCACTAAACTTTTTAGTAGTGTTTCCGGAAACTTGTCTCTTTCGTTCTCTGGAATTTGCCAAATATCCTGAACGCCGGTTCTGAAGACGCTGGCAACACCTCTGACACCGTAAAGGGTGAACAGTAGACCAACTACTAAAGTTATGCCTGTGGAATGAAGCCTATGTATGTTTTGGCTAAGCTGATTGCCAAGCAGCGGGAAATAGCTAGTAACGTCGTGGATAATGTCGTCTCTAAGAGTAGAGTGCGAACCCCACAATACATCGGTAATCGTAACTAGGATCAGTAGAAGAGGAAAGACAGATAGGAAGGCATAATAGGTAAGGAGAGCCGCTTGTTTACCCGCATTGTCGTCAGAATATTTTTTTATTACCGCAAAAACAAAACCTAAGAATCTTCTCTGTTGCTGGAACTTGTTTATTTTATCTATGCTAGCTGTAAAAGCTGCCATAAGCACTCATTTTACAGTCTTTATATAAAACTTTACAGCTGGATTGCAGCACTTGGGTTAAAAATGAATCTACATAGTTTAAAACAATCGGGGGTAGGCTATGAGCATAGAAGAAGCAGATCAACTAACCGATCAGCTAGAACAAAAATGGGCAGCGAAGCACAAACGAGATTTTGTAATGCGAATGGAGAGAAAGTTAAATAACAGGGAAAGGATGAGCCTAAGGTCTAAAACTTTATACGTTTGGCGAAGTTATCTATAAAGTTTGGCGCTTGGTGTTCGTATGGCAGCTTGTTATTTAGAACGCTCAGTATTTTGTCCTGCATGTCTTTCTTAAAATATATGCCAGCAGACACTGAGAAGCGTTTAAGTGGTATGAATTCTACGCTAATAAACTCACCTTCTTCAAGGATGTTGAACATTCTAAATTCGCTATAAAGATAGTTCTTCGCACCAATACTAAAGCCAGTGTTTGTGACGGCGTAGTGAATATCTTCAGGCTTCCTCGCCCCATATAGGGCAAAGACACTACCAAGAACTAAAACCACAATAATGGTAATTACATCTCTAAAAAATATGTAGATAAGAACCGACAACAGAAAGCATACAAGAGTAACATAGACAAACCAAAGCTTATTCTTCTCGTAAGAAACAAATTCCGGGCCTACCCAGGCTAGATTCACTGGATCCTCAGATACTTCAGACTTTAACCCGGTTTGATTCTTAACAAATCCACCCTGAGAATTAGTTATATCTTTATTTGACTTAGTTTGGCTTGTTTCAGGCACACTACACATTCTAGCCCATTCACTCAGGCAAAGACAAAGAAGATAAGCTAACTCTGGTATAATTACCTCCGTTATACACGCCACGGAAGGGTGTCCGAGTGGTTTAAGGAACTGGTCTTGAAAACCAGCATGCCAGAAATGGTATCGTGGGTTCGAATCCCACCCCTTCCGCCAGTATATTTTTCTATATACAATTAACTACGCGTGGAGAGGTACCCAAGTGGCTGAAGGGGTCGGTTTGCTAAATCGATAGGGGGGAGAAATCCCCCGCGAGGGTTCGAATCCCTCTCTCTCCGCCAGTTTACGCACTATCTTTGACAAATTGTTAATTATTTGTTACAATAATGTTATAGTTAATTAACAAACATATGTCAGAAACCATTAACATAGAAGAGCCTCAACGCAACTCCAGCGGACAAATTCCTGGACAGATGCCGCTTTTGCACACCAACGGGCAACCAATAGATTATGACTATGAAGGCTACGACGGACCTAGTGAATATCGTGAGTCCGAAAAGAAATTTGACCACAGCCAGTCATACATATCTTTCTTCAGGAAGAATAGATTACCTGGTATCAAAAGGGTGGCCTCTGAGCATGGCTTAGGTGCCGCAGCTTTAGCCACAGCTCTCGATGGCATCGACTACCTGACAGCCAGTGGCTCTTCAGGCACTAACCTGTATTCCAAAAATATAGAATCGCTAAAGGAACGAGAGATAGTCCCACAACGACCGACAGCAGAAGGAAATCTTGGAAGAATTGAGGTCTATAGCAAACTATTTCAAAATCCTGCTTATGTGCCTGCTGAGGATGAATACGAAGAATTGAGCGCCTTGCGTAGAAGGATAGCAACTGTCCATCCGAAAGAAAGCGAAAAGAAAGCCACTCAATACTTTATAAAAGAAGATGGGGAGAGAACCGCCGTCAATCCACATTCCGCAAGGCTATTCCTGGATAATATTAGCCCTCGTCGTTGGCAACTAGATAGTGAGCGGCTTGAAGAAGCCGAAAAAGCACTATTAGTTGACTCGCCCGAGGAACTGCTAGAGCTCCAAAAAGGTCGCAGACGTGAAGATAAAAGAGACATTCTTAGTTATAAGGAATTTATTAGCAGGCTTGAAGAGAATGAGCTAACTAACGCTTATTCATTGGAGATGTATAGAGAATATCTTAGAAGGCGAGTGAACCTAAGTCGCATGATTCTAAGTAAAACCTCCTATGTTTCTCCTTGGCACAATTAGATAAAAGACTGAAGTAAGAAAAAGTTGAAGTAAGAAGATCCCAAAATAAGGGTCTT
>DATJNI010000001.1:0-5466 GCA_035508275.1 Candidatus Sulfotelmatobacter sp. | reverse complement strand
AAACCGAGCTGCTTAGCCGAAGAGTAGCTAATATATTAATTAAAACCGACACCGAACCCTCCAACATTCTTTGCCTTACCTACACTAATGCTGCAGCCACAAATATGCGCGAGAGGCTACTCAGCCTAATTGGCCCTCAAGCAAGTAGCGTTAACGTACAAACTTTTCATAGCTTCTGTAGCGAAATTATGCAGCTTTTCCCAGAACACTTCTATAGTGGTGCTAGCCTGTCCATAGCACCGGATGCTATTCAGTTGGAAATAATCCAGGATATCCTATCCAAGCTACCGCACAGTAACCCCCTAACAGTAAAGTTCAATGGTCGTTACACATCGCTAAACGAAATACAAAAAGCTTTAAAAGTAGCCAAAGAGGCTGGCCTTACACCCGGAGCCCTAAGGAGCGTTATTAAAGATAACCTAAGCTACCTAAAAGTATTAGAGCCACAACTTATAGACATTATTAGCCCAGCGCTAAGCTACAAAAATTTGCCCGAACTGTATAAAAAGATTCTTAGCTTGCCGCCTCAAAAAACTAACACACACGTCCTTTTTACACCCCTAGACCAGGTGATTCAGCTATCTCTAAAGGAGGCCATCGACCTCGACGACGGCACCAACAAAACTAGCAACACTAGTAAGTGGAAAGAAGGGCTAGTTCAGTCAATTGGTGGCCAGAAAAAGATGTTTAGAGAACGAAGCGCTGACGACTGGTGGCTATATCTAGCAGATGTTTACGAAGCGTACAGGGACAGCTTAAGCAAAATGAACTACTACGACTACGACGACATGATACTGGAAGTTTCATTTAAGCTAGAAAGCTCCAGCGAGCTCAGGTCACTAGTACAAGAAAAGTATAGCTACATCCTTATTGATGAATTCCAAGACACTACTAAGGCCCAGTTCCGCTTAGCCTACTTAGTAGCTGACAGCTATGCAGCTAATGGCCGGCCTAACCTTATGGCAGTCGGGGACGACGATCAAAGTATCTACGCTTTTAACGGCGCAGAACTTAGTAATATGTTGGCCTTTATTAACTCCCTAAAAGAAGTTAAAACCATAATTTTGAGCGACAATTACCGCTCCACCGCTAAGATTCTAAAAGCTTCGGAGAAAATAATAGACAACTCCACTAGCAGGCTAGTATATATTGACCCGCAATTTGCTAAGAATCTCCGCGCGCAGTCAAACAAAGACATCGGCCAAGTTAGCCGCTACGCTCTTCCGACCAAGGAGCAACAGTATGGCTTTATTGCCTCTCTCGCTAAAAAAGAGTTTGTTACTTCAAAAGACAAATCCATTGCCGTACTGGCTCGTCATCACTCAAGCCTGGTGGAACTTAGCAAGTTCATGGCACAAGAAAATATTCCGGTCTCCTACGAAAGGCAAAATGATGTGCTTGAGCAACCTTTAGTAAAGCAAATCATATACATCTTGGAGATTATTGAAGGGCTTAAAAGCGGCGAAGGCTTAAGCGTCAGCGAGTCACTGGCTCAGGTCATTGGTCATCCCGCCTGGTCAATAGAGCCTTATGTACTTTGGCAGTTTGCCCTGGCCCAAAGGCAGAATAAGGCTGACTGGTTTAGCGCATTACTGAAGAGCAAATCGAGCGAACTTAGAGACATCGCCCGCTGGCTTGTCTACCTAAAACAACTGTCGCTTAGTGAGCCCTTTCCGGTGATCTTGGAAACAATCCTTGGCATTAGACCTTCTAAAGTCTTAACAAGCCCATACAAAGACTACTATCTAGCGGTAAAGGAGATAAACCAAGGCTACTTGGATTGCTTAAGCGCCCTCAACACGCTAAATGCCTTGGTTAGCGAATACGCTCAGTCACTAGGCACTCTACCAAGGCTAGGCGACTTTCTAGGCTTTGTCCGATTAAACCGAAGTCTAGGCAAACAAATAACAGACACTTCCTGGTACTCTAGCCCAGAGCGCTCTATTGAGCTTAGAACGGTACACGGCGCTAAGGGCCTAGAGTACGACACGGTGTATGTAATTGATGCCGTAGAAAGCGAATGGCGACCTAGTAGCCGTCGTCTAAAATCTCCTTTGAACGTTAACCTAAGTCCTTATGGAGAGCACGCCGACGATTATGCTCGCCTGGCTTACGTTGCCGCTACCAGAGCTAAAACCAACCTTAGTATTGCTAGCTATGCGCAGAGTAGCGACGGCACAAAAGTACTAACTTCGCACTTGTTCCTGAGTATTGAGCCAACCCCTTCGTTAAAACCTAGCTCCAAGCTAGAAAGTATTAATCTGCTGGAAACATCTCTACGTTGGCCAGAACCAGAAACAAAAGACCTTAAAAAACTTTTGTCGCCGACATTGGAAAATTTTGAACTTACTGCTACCAACTTCAACCAGTACCTAGACATTGTTAACTATGGGCCAGATAAATTCCTAGAGGCCGCCGTCCTCAGACTTCCAGAAGCCAGTAATGAAACGTTAGCTTTTGGTAGCGCTATGCATGAAGCTATGCAGACAGCTCAAAACCTAACAACTGCAGGTAAGTTTTCTATTCCAACCATTACTATATCTTTTACAAAAAGCTTAGACCTAGCCTTCTTAACAGACTTAGAGAAAGCCAGACAACTAGAAAAGGGCAGAGAGTTAATAAGTAGGCTCTTTAAAGATAAACTCGTAACTCTACCTAAAGAAGCTTATGCGGAATTTAGAATAAAACGTCAGCGTCAAGGCAGAGCATATATTGGCGGCAAGATAGATAATATATCGCTTGAAGGCGACACCGCTATAATAACCGACTATAAAACAGGCTCTCCTCTTTCTAGCTTCGACACTAAAGCCAAAACCAGCGCCATCAAAGCCTGGCAACATAAAAACCAGTTACTATTTTACGCTTTACTGGTTAAAAACCATCCTCGCTTCTCAAACGTAAATAACGTGCTTTGCCGGGTAGTTTACCTTGAAGCTACAGATAAGAGTAAAATGACCCTGCAGTTTCAGCCTGAGCCCGAGGACATACTTAGAACGTCACGACTAGTAGAGGCAGTCTATAAAAAAGTAGAGAACCTGGAGTTTAACAAACAGACCAGGTTCTCACGCGATAGAGCCGGTATTACCGACTTTGAAAATTATCTACTTAAGAACTAAGACTTTTTCTTGCTAGTTTTCTTAGCCTTAGCTACAACGTTGGCTGATACAACAGCGTCTTTATTGTTAGTGTAGAGCAAGACGTAAAGGTTAACGCCAATTAGGGCACCCAGGATTGGTCCCAGCACATACGTTCCCCATACCCAAGCGTGAACGCCAAGCGCAACAGCTGGGTTAAGTAAACCAAGAGCTGCATTTCCAGCAGAGGCAATAATTATACCGATGAAGTATGAAACACCGGAAAATACTGCTACTGCACTAGGCGTGTATCTCCTATACACAGTAGCCATAATGCCAAAGCTAAAGATTACCGTACCGACAGCTTCTGCAACTAGTATTCTAGTTGTGTAGTGCCCGCCAATAGACTGCAGATGGGTATTAGCAAAGTAAGCGTATAGTACTGATGCTAGTAAAGCTCCAAGTAGTTGCATGACAATGTAGATAACTGCCATGGCTGAGGATATTTTTCTAGCTGTCCATACAGCAATAGTAATAGCGGGGTTAAAATGCGCCCCACTAGATTCATGAAGAATATATGTCGACAAGGCCAGGGCAATACCTGCCGCTAGCGCTATAAAAAACGGTACACCGATCGTTGATCGCTGTACGCTTAATATTACAAAAGTTAATATGCCAGTTCCAAGAAACTCTGACATCAAAGTTGACGCTTTTTGTCTCCCAAACATTACTTTTTGTCCTCCACTTTATTTATGAGATAAGATTACGCCCAGAAGAGACTTTTGTAAAGAGCTAACTTCTTAGAGTAGTACCCTCAAAAGACCGGTATATTAGTTGCCAGCAAGTTAAGAACGCTGAAGGCATCTTGCTGCATCTCGAGCTCAAAACGCTGTCTTTCGCGCTGGCTAAGCGCTACCTTTCTAGACAAATCCACTACAAGCGTTTGTAGGGTTCCTAGCGTCATACAGAACAACGATCCGCCCACTTCCTCATTAAAGGCGTTCTTGGCAAAACCTGGGCCATTCGGCAAAGTCACTCCTTGCTCGTAATGCCCATGAAGTTCACCATCTTCCTCTTTTAGGAAAGCGAAATTGCCTGGAACTCTCTGGCTTAGAAAATCTTCGTGCCAACCCTGAGACCAATTTGTATAGAAGCCATTCATAAGACGTTCTTGTTTGGTCCTAGCGTTAAGTCCATAAACCTCAGAGAAACCCACAGGCATTGCATCAAGCGTAGACAGAGTTGCGCCAACAACCTCTTCATCTAAAGCCTTAGCTACGGAGTTTTCAACATGCTTACTGGCACCACAATCCGCGTGACCGCCGTCCTGATAGCCTAAATCTGCCAGTAGCTTATGCATCGTCTCGTAAGCACCGCGCATACTCTTTGCATCTCGAACTACTACTAAGTCTGAGGCTACCGCAGCTTTAGAAACGGCTAAAACTAGTCCGCCAGGCAACTGATGGGCAATTCGAGCGTTTAAAACATCCGGGTCATTAGTGCCATCAGCCATGGAAACAATGCTGCGTCCATCAACACAGTCAGCAGTCTTAGGCATATTAATTGGTCGCAAATAGTTAGGTAGTTGACTTGCTACCAGCTCGTCGCTGGCACGTTTGTCGCGGCCTATCTTGCCCTCACCAAATGGCAGAAGAGTAAGCTGGCTAGCTGGTTCAGACATATAAAAATCTCCGTGAGGCAATTGTTCTTGAGTCAAAATTTATCGCTTAAGTGTTTATTGTTTAAAACAAGAAATTATTCTACACGAGTGTGATTTAAATTACAAACGATAGCCTAGTGGTATAAATTTTTACATAAAACTAATGTGAATATGTTTAGGATGAAGACACTAAAGAGGGAAGCTAGTATGCCAAGTGCAGCAGATTTAGAAAGAGACCCACAACTAACCCAAGATCAGGAATCAGACATCTGGGAGCAAGCTCCACCAAGTGCTGCTGGTCTAGCCAGGACTGCCATTGTCGAGGCTCAGCAACTCTCTCAAACTGGCGGAGAGCCAGCTAGGCGAAGACGAATAGCTGAGGCTACCAGAACAGTGCAGAGAATGTTACAAGATAAACGAGGGCACTTTAAGACTACTTATGGTGACGACGCCGGATATTAGCTACTTGAAGCCTAACTTGGTATCTATCGACTAGTTGTTGAGCGTGATCTAGGCTGACTTGGTCTTTAGCCTCTGCGTGCATCTTCTGGGCTCGCTCTAGGGCTTTTTGGGCTTCTGCTTCATTAATGTCTTGGGCTCGGTCAGCTTCATCGACCAATATCCGTAGTTTGTTATTAGCGACCTCTATAAGCCCGCCGTTAATAACGAATAGCTCATGTTGACTTTCGTCTTCCTGGGGCTTTCTTTTAACGGTAACCACTCCAGCCTTAG